>NZ_CP034930.1:2400000-3000000 GCF_004014855.1 Apibacter raozihei | reverse complement strand
GCTGTTGCTGAACTCTTTTCTGAAAAGTACTGTACTTTACCTATTGAAGCTCTTAACCATTTATCATTAATGATAAATACAACAGTATATACCAAAGGAGAGATAATTTTAAATATAGGGCAGACTGCCAAAGATATCCTATACGTTGAAAAAGGTATATTGAGACAATACTATTTTAAAGATGATTTTGAGATTACAGAACATTTTACCTGTAACAGTCAAGTTACATTTTGTATTGAAAGTTTGTTTGAAAAAAAACCAACTAAACTATTGATTGAAGCTGTTGAGACAAGTATCATACATGCAATTCCCTACCAGGGCATCGTAGATCTTACACACCATTATCCCGCAGCGATTCAGTTACTTCAAAAAATATTGGAAACTTCATTAATAATATCTCAGAAAAAAGCAGATTCCTGGAGATTATCTACAGCTTCCGAAAGGTACAAACGTTTTATGAAAGAATATCCTTCAGCGCTTTTAAGAGCTCCGGTTAAGCACATTGCTTCTTATTTATCCATGGCTCCGGAATCATTAAGCAGAATAAGAAAAACCATCGCAAAAATAGTAGAATAACAGAAAGTTTACATACTTTAATTGAAAAGTAGTAATTATTCCAAATCAGCGTGTCGGGCAAACATACTATCTCCGGTTTCCTTCAATTGATCCATGAGGCTTAGGACTATGGCATCATAAAGTAAAAAACTAAGTTGTTCAAAAGCAGATCCCATGGGTTGTATGGATAAAGTTTTATTTGTTATCTTTTGATCAGCCTTTGGGGATACTCCGGGAAGGGGTATTATGGTATTAGCTAGTAATCCGATACTGGAATGAGGGTTGAGTGTAATTAATGCTAAATCTAATCCGCTCTTTTTCGCTTTATTAGCCATAGCAACTAAGCTCTGGGTTTCACCCGATCCGGATCCAATGATTAATAAATCGCCTTTCTTGCTGTGCGGAGTTGTAACATCGCCAACAAAATTTACGGAAAATCCGAGATGCATAAGTCTGTTGGCAAAGCACCTTATAACATATCCGGAACGACCTGCACCTGCAAGATATATACGATTGGCTTTCATAATATAGGCAACGAAATTATCAACTTCGTCATCATTAATCAGGCTTGAGTTGAATGATAGTTCCTGAATGATTTTTTGTAATTTTTCTTTAGTTTTCATATTTGTTTTTATTTATTAAAGTATAAATGGTTTTAGCTGCTTGTAAAGGATTCTTACATGCCATAATACCGCCACCTACAATAAGTATTTCTGGACTATAGACTAAATAAGCCTGCAAATTGTCGGTATTAATACCCCCAGCCACAGCTATTTTAGATTTTTTTGTAAGATTTTTAATCTCAACAAGATCCTCCAAAGGAGTTCTTCCATTTTTCTGTTGATCAACTCCTGTGTGCACACCCAGGTAATCAACATCAAGATTTTCAATGATAGGAATACGTTTTTTTAAATCGGCACATAGCATATCTGCCACCACTTTTTTTTTATAAAGCTTAGCCGTATCAACACATGCCTGTATAGTAGAATTATCTGTAACCCCCATAACGGTAATATAGTCTGCTCCCGCATCCAAAGCATGTCGGGCTTCCATTGCTCCTGCATCCATTATTTTAGTATCGCAAAGTATTTCTTTATCAGGAAAATGTCTTTTTAATATACGCACGGGTTCCATTCCTTCCAGCATCATCAAAGGAGTGCCAACTTCTAAAATATCAACATACTCAATGAGCGGAGTAACTTTACTAACTAGTTCATCCAAACGAATAGTATCTAATGCTAATTGTATTTTCATAATTGATTTAATTAAAACAAGTGTAAAATTATAGCGGTTACATCATATATAAAATAACATTTGTTAGAAAATACAGGCTCGGTTCAAATCTTTATTACTTGCTGATAGTTATTTGATCATACCCCATTAACATAAAAAAAATTTCCAAATTTCCTGCATTTTTCTTTATGGTATAAACAACTGTGACAAGTACCAGTTAAAATTAAAACTACCAATGAATGAAGAAAATAAATGAATAAAGCCTTGTTTAGATTTATATATAAATAAAAAAGGCTAAAATAATTATTTTAATATAGGATTTTAATTATAGAAGCTTACATAAAAGGATTAAATTTGTAGAAGTAATATGTATTATCCATAATAATTATAGAGTTTTGTAGTAAATCAAATTAAATAAAAATAAAAAAACTGTTGAAATGAAACATACATTCGCCTTACTGTTGTTTATGACATTTGCCCTAATTTATTCTCAAAATAATACTATTAAGATTGATAACCTCTTGATAACAAGAAAATATGGTGAAGATCAAAAAGTAAATTCAGATGTTGAAAATGACTATTTTATCGTTGATATAAGCTCTTTAAGAGAATATTCTGATAATATAGATGAAAAATACGGATTAAAAGACATTGCAGGAAAAGAGATAGTACCAGCCATTTACGATAAAATTTATTTCCTAACAAAAAATTTGATAGCTTTAAATAAAGAAAATCAATGGAAACTTGTAGATGCTCAGGGTAAAGAATTATCTCCAGTAACTTATGATAAAATTCAAGATTTCAGTAATGGATTGGCTGCAGTATCAAAAAGTAATAAGTGGGGATATATAGATACCACAGCAAACGAGGTCATCCCTTTAATTTATGATAAAGCAGAAAAATTTAATGAAAATTTAGCAGTTGTAACAAAAAAAGGTAAATCCGGATACATAAATACCAGTAATAAATTAATTGTTCCACTTGTTTATAATAGTACAATTAAATTTACTGGAGGATTAGCGCCAGTAAGTAAAGGTAAAAAATGGGGAATTATCGATAGTTTGGGCAAAGAAATATTTCCAGTAAAATATGATGAAATTGAAATTTTAGAAGAAAGACTCATACAGGTAGGTATCAACGGAAGAAGGGGAATCTTTGATAGGACAGGTGAAGAAATACTTCCTGTAATCTATGATTATATTAGAATTTTAAATAAAAGTCTGATAAAGATAGGTATCAACGGAAAATGGGGTATCGTAGATAGATCTGGTAAAGAAATACTTCCTGTAAAATATGATGGAATAAATAATTTGGATAAAGGACTCATACAGGTATATATCAACTGGAAATTTGGAATCGTAGATAGCGCAGGTAAAGAAATACTTCCTGTAAAATATGATGGATTAAATAATTTGGATAAAGGACTCATACAGGTAGGAATCAACGGAAAATGGGGAATCGTAGATAGAACAGGTAAAGAAATACTTCCTGTAAAATATGATGGAATAAATAATTTTGATGAAGAATTCATACAGGTAGAAATCAACGGAAAATGGGGAATCGTAGATAGAGCAGGTAAAGAAATACTTCCTGTAATTTATGATTATATATATAATCTTATTGAAGGACTAATACATGTAGAAATCAACAGAAAATGGGGAATCGTAGATAGATCTGGTAAAGAAATACTTCCTGTAAAATATGGTGGAATCAATAATTTTGATGAAGGACTAATACAGGTAGATATCAACGGAAAATTGGGAATCGTAGATACATCAGGTGAAGAAATACTTCCTGTAATCTATGATAAAATTAGTGATTTTAAAGAAGGGCTGGCCTACGTAATAAAAGACAATCAATATGGATTTATGGATAGATCAGGTAAAGAAATTGTTCCTTTGAGTTATGATTATGCCTCATTTTTCCAAGATGGGCTGGCACTCGTAAAAAAAGGTAAAAAACTGGGCTATATAGATAGTTTAGGGAAAGAAATAATTCCTGTAATTTATAATGAAACACATAAATATGCAAAAGGTATTATTATAGTAAAAAAAGAAGATAAATGGGGGGTTTTAGATAACACGGGAAAAGAAGTTACTCCGTTGAGTTATGATAATTTCAACAAAGTATCTTATAATTTACTAGCAGTAAAAAAAGAAGATAAATGGGGAGTATTAGATTACACGGGAAAAAAAGTTATTTCATTTATTTATAATGATTTATACGAAATATCTTACAATTTACTAGCAGTAAAAAAACAAGATAAATGGGGATTTATAGATAACATGGGAAAAGAAATTACCCCTTGCCAGTATGATCGAATTTATGCATCAGAAATAGAAGGTATTGTTATAGTCTGTAAAGATGAAAAGTATGGATTCCTAGATAATAGTGGAAAGGAAGTAGTAGCCTGCAAGTATGATGATATAAGTAAATGTGTTTATAAAAACAGGATTAGGGTAAAAAAAGACATGTATTATGGATTATTAGATAGTGATGGTAAAGAAATTCTTCCATGTATTTATAATGAAATAGGAGATTTTACCGGAGCAGTTGCACGCGTGAATAAATACGGTAAATATGGTTATATTGATTTATATGGGCAGATAATCATTCCCATTGTCTACGATGCCGGTTTGCATTTTTATGGTGGATTGGCAGCCGTATCGAAACAAGGAAAATGGGGAGCTATCAGTTTAGCTGGAAAGGAAACAGTTCCGTTTATCTACGATAAAATTGAGTATTGTAAGTATGATATAAACAATTGGGCAAAAGCGTATAAAAAAAATAAATATATATTTTTAGACAGATTTGGCCGAGAAAATAAATAAGAGGGTAGATCAAAATATATCAACTGCTAAATTTTAAAAAAAATCAGAGAACTAGATAATTACTATTTTTATTAAATACTCTTAACTGAATTATATTACACCTGGTAAAAAAATGTTTTAATTGATTACAAACATAAGTAATTAAATACATATAAATAATTGTAATTAACGAGATGCTTATCAAAGTATCTCGTTATATTTTAAACTAAGTAATTATTTATTATATAGTAATTCCTAAATTCTAACTTCATATTTTTCACGATTATTTCAATATAAAGGCAATATACTGTATCTAAATAGAGATCAATGTAAATTATATGAAAGCCGGCTAATCAAATTGTATCTATATATAGTTATACACAAAAATAGATTTTTAAAGCTACGCTTTCCTTTATCTTATAAAAGGTAAGCTATTGAATTTTTTAGTATAGCCCTACATAAGTTTCAACAGCCTTCGAACTAAAAAAGTTAACTGATAATTTAATCTTAAATTTTTTAATAATCAAATATATAGGATAAATAACTTTTATTATTATCTCTTATTATTATTTATGTTTGGTTTATTTGTATTTGTTTTGTATATTAGTTTACTAATAATAACAATATAAAATAAATAACTATGAGAAAATTTAGCCTTTATTTTTTACTTATTTCGCTATTGTTTACAGCATGTACGGAAGATATAGTAAATGAACAAATCAGTGAATCAAATGCTCAGCGAATAATGGGCAGTACCGCATTAAAAAAAACGGATTTTTACATAAACCTTAATTCGGCTGGTAACTATGTAGATTTGGAAGTGAAGGCCCATAAAACTTCCAACACCAGCCAATTAAATTCCAATTATACCATCGAATGGTTTATAGTTGATGATTGGGGGTGGTTAAAATACGCTTTTAACTATGAATATAAATTGTTATCTGTTAATAAAGCAGGTAAATATGGAAAACTTTGTTATGCAGCCCATCAGGGCGATTATTATAAATATAATTATGCCGGATATAAGGCAGAATATTTGTATTACGTAAGAAACAATACCCAAAGTCGTTTTATAATGCTAAAGTCTCCTGAAAATCCTTCAGAAAACAGTGCTGCAATGTTTATTATTCCTATCCGTGCAAAATTAACTCCGAAAAAAGGAGGTGCGGTCTTAACCTATGATATTGGTTTGAGATCTGTCATTTGGGGAGGTATAATATACAGTTATAATTGGGATTATTCCACTGTAGGCCAGTAGAAAACAAATAATAAATAATAATAAATAACAGTTTAGCTGCAATAAAGAAAATAAAACAGGCTCACCCTTTTGGGTGAGCCTGTACTGTCTAAGAAAACTATTAGTTAAACATTTCCAGCGGAACCAGAGAAAAAATAAACTTCTTTTTACGAAGCTGTAGCCGTAAAGAACAACGATCCATCTCCCATGATTGGGTATGCACATTATATACGTACGTTTCGTTGCAGTAATTTATATATTCTATAAGGTTACACAAACTTTTAAAAATATAGCCGGAAAAATTGCAACGTCCTTTTTCCGAGAATGTACACATCAGAGAAGCCTCCGGAAATTCAATTTCCATTAATTTATGTACTTCCTTAGTATCAAAATACTCAAAAGTGCAGGATTCCTGCTCTTCAAAAGTGCTGCGTATGCTTTCCCGGTATTGTCCGTGTATAATTCGGGCATAGCCAAGTAAAGTTGCAAAACGCTGTGCTATATTTGGGTCTTTACAATTTATACTCATGATAAGTTACTTTATTTTTTACCTGTTGTCCCCGAACAGGAAGTCAGTTTATAGAAAATACATAAAAACAAAGGGACGTTATGTCTGCACCTCTATAGCTATATCATTCATATTCAGGGCAACCTATAAATACAATTCCACCAAGGCTAAATTCGTACGGCAGATTCTTGCACGGTTTTATCCATGCCCGTCTGGTAAGGGCACGATAGATAAAAGAAATAAAGAAACAGCCGGCCAGTAGTTGATAAATGCTTTTCACACAATCATTTTTCCTTAAGCAGAGCCCTTGTGCCCGACATAAAATTTACTATAACCATCAGTTTTAGTGTCAAACACTGTTTTAAGTATTACGTATAATTTATGTTATTTTTTCAATATATAAAATAGTTTATAATTACTTTACAAATATATAAGATAAAATAAAACTTTGGGAATTTCTTTTTTGTTACCTTTAGCTTTAGAATAATAAAAAATAAGAATTTATCTTAAAAAGGTTATTTTTGTAATATCAAAAGCTGTACACGAGTAAGAAAAAACAGAAACGAAGACACCCGCAGATGAAAAAGTCCATAGCCTATCTTCCCAAACGCAAGCAGGAAGACATCAATAATCTGGTAACCGAAATACGTAAGAGACTTCCGCAGGCGGAAATGATTATCCTGTATGGAAGTTATGCAAGAAATGAATATGTAGACTATGATGAACGCATAGAATTTGGTATACCCACTTCCTATATGAGCGATTATGATATCCTGGTGGCTACTCACCATATATCCGATAAAGATGCAGGACGCATTCTGGATCAGGTAGACGATAAATACTACCGAAATCCCGAAAAACAAACACCCGTACAATTTATAAACGACGATATAAAAAAGCTGAACAAAGATCTGGAAGAAGGACGATATTTTTATACCCA
Organism: Apibacter raozihei; assembly: GCF_004014855.1. Lineage (NCBI taxonomy): Bacteria > Pseudomonadati > Bacteroidota > Flavobacteriia > Flavobacteriales > Weeksellaceae > Apibacter > Apibacter raozihei. The sequence goes on along the minus strand of NZ_CP034930.1, from coordinate 2,992,717 downwards.
GATTAAACAGGAAGGAGTGGTTTTGTATGATAGCGGAAATTTTAAGCTGGCCCGAAGAAGAAAGCTCCGGTACGATGAAATACAAAAACAGGCACAAGAGTATTTTGAAGAAAAATTTGAGAATGCAGCAAATAAATTTAAGGTAGCACATTTGTGTTATAATGAAAAATTATATAAAGATTCAATATTTAATCTTCATCAGGCTTGCGAAAACTGTTATTACGCGATACGGTTGGTTTTTACCCTTCGGAATAATAAACAGCACAATCTGGCCAAATTATCTTCCTCAGTAAAAAAATATTCCGAAGAACTGGCTAAGGTTTTCCCTCTACACACAGCAGAAGAAAAAAGGTTGTTTCATTTAGTAAAAGCCGCGTATGTAGAAGCCCGTTATAATCCGGACTTTGTAGTTACCAAAGAGGATATTGATGCACTTATCCCCAAAGTGGAGTTACTTATGGATATTACCCAACAGATTTGTCTAAAGAAGATTAAAGAATACGGGGAGATGAAGTAATGAAAAAGTTTTTCTATTGGTATTACAATATGAAATTGCTAAGATTAAATTTGGTTTAATTCAGATAAGCTCTTCTTATTTTGGTAAGCCAATTCCTATTTTATAAAAGTTCTGATAGTTCTTGTCTTCTATAGATATAAGTTTCTCTTTCTTTAATTCATAAATATCTGATGTATCAGAATATATAACCAAACAATCTATCAGTTTATTTTTATCCACTTTAAGATTTTCATATATGCTTTTCAATCGCGCATAACCACTAATTTGCCTGGCATCATCTGTAGAAATATTTTCATTCTCATAACGGGGCTTGTATTTAGCATCAATAACCAGTTGAAGTTTATTTCCATCTACATCGGTATGGTTCAATAGAAAATCTAATTCCTGGCGATTGGTTTTTAAATGATAGGTTAGTTCTCCTTGTTTTGGAAAAATATCTCGTAACTTCTTAAAAACATACAATTCAAATAATTTACTCATATCTATCCAGTAAGGAGGAGTCTTTACCTTATCTATTAATGCTGTATTTTGAATATTATATGAATATCTTTTTAAGATTAACAAAGCCAACTTTAATCCATGTTCATATTCTTTGTACATTGGATTAGGTTTGAATATCTTAAGTTTATTCAAATTTACATCGTCTGTAATATTCTCGAAAGCAGGGTTTATATAATTTATAATATGTTGAATTTCTTCTTCTTTAATCCCTTTATATGATAAAATCGCATATTTTGCAAAGTGAAAAGCTCTTTTCAAAATTTTGTTTTCCTCATTATTTATGCCAAATTTCTCATACTGACATACTGTTTTTGTGAGTTTGTTTTTTAAAACATTTGTTTTTAATGTTTTATGAACTAGTATTTTACCTTTCACTTTCGCTTCAAAGTTTTCTGTGACTTGAAAGTAAGATTTCTTCAATCCTTTACGAACAATATTTTTCAATACCTGAATGAACTGAATCAATAAAAAGGGTGATAGAATATCGATTTTTTGCTCTATTTCTATGTAAGGTTTATCAAAATCAATATCCAATAAACCCTCAAGATGGTTGAAGTTTTCAGGTTCCTGCATGGCTTCAAACAACATGGATAGATAATCAACCTGAATTTCCTCCTTATTCATCTTGGGCTGAACGTATACGGCTTGTTGGTTGGGAATGATCCAGTCTACCCCTACAAAATAAGAAGTCTCAAAATGGAAATGTTGTTCTTTTTCATCATAATCGATATTCAGGCATAAGGCATCTTGTTTGTATCGGCTTACAGTTTTTCTAAATCCACATTCTTTAAGAGATGAAAGTTTTTGTATTATTTTAATCGCTTCATTCTCTTCAATATGTTGTAGATAAAATCCGCTGCGTTTATAGCCGTATTGCTCAAACAGAAAAATCATTTATACCAGGTTTTGGATTATTTCTTTTGCAGAATCTTTCAATATCCCGTCTTTAAGATACTCTTTTAAAATAGGAATAATTTCATATTTTAACCGTAACTCTCTGTTATCTTTCATAACAAAATAACTATGCCCTATCCAGACATCTTCCGGACGAAATTCACTTGATAAATGATCGGAAGGCAATAATATAACAGTAGTGTCATTTATGTATTCTTCTATGTTTTGGATGAAAAGTTTTGATATTTCCCTGAATAAATCAGAATCAAAACCATCTACCTCTAATATAGTGGGCAGCATATCTACAAAAGCAAATCTACGACGAATAGCATAGTCTATTTGTCCCACACTTCGGTCAGCAGTATTCATAGTTCCGATAATGTAAAGGTTAGAAGGCAATATCAATTCATTATCCCCATCAATAGCATACATACTTTCTACTATTTCTCCACGATATTCAAGAGCATAGAGCAACTCTCCCAATACAGCAGAAAGATTAGCTCTGTTTATTTCATCTATGATAAGAACATAATTATTGAGTTTTACTCTATTTTTAGAGGAATCTGTATAAGTGATCTTTAGGTCATTCAAATATTCTCTGAAATGATCTAAAGCTCTTATATAATAACTAGCATGTTGTTTTGCCAAACCAGACAAATTGTTATTGTTTTTTATATCCTGCCGAGTTTTATTACCATCTAAAAATGCCTGTATTATATCTCTAAATAACATTCTGTTTGAGCCATGCTTCCAATTATTACCAGTATAACGAAAAGCATCATTCTCCACAGCAATGATATTAACATGGTCTGTTAACTGATAATTGTCTTCCAAATTCGAAACAACTTTTTCACTGATAAAATCTACAAATTTCTCAAATTGATCTGCCACCCATTCTTTCTTAGAAATTTCTTCTTCTGTTTTTTGACTATCAAGCAGATTATTATATGCTTCTCTAGCAAATTCACCTAATATTTTATTTTGGTTAATATACTCAGCTACGCCATTATCTGTATTTACTACGATACCACGTACGAAATCTTCGTACGAATAAGAGGGATGGAATTGTACTAATTTAAACTGATTGTTATTCTTTAATTTTTCAGATTGTACTTTTTTATCTGCTGATATCGTATTATCAAATATCATCTTTTCCGCAATATCTTTTGCAAGATATGTTTTACCTGTTCCGGGTGCTCCTTGAAGTATGATTTGATTTTTATTCAGTAAAAGTTCAACTATTTTTTGTGTTTTTTGTTCTTTCATTCTTAATAAGACTTTTTTATACCACTCATTAATATAGTTCCAAGAACGAGTATCAGATGTTTTATATAATTTTTTTAATGTGCCTTGCGAAAATAGAGAACTCGATTCATCTTGATCGGCCCAGTCTAGAACCTCCACATATCGAAACCAAGAGTTCAAATAGTTATTTGATAGTTCATCCGAATGAAAATAATTACTTATTATTTCACATAGGGCTAAAGGGCGACTTCCTTCCCGAACCATTATAACATCCCCGATTCTTAGGCCGTCTTGTTCTCCTTTAAAATGTCTACATTGAATATCATCCCAATCTCCAGTTCCTATTATAGCTTTTTCTTCCTTCAGCATAAGAGAAGAGTCTATTTTTGTTCCTCCTTTTCCTTCCGGAAGAAACATTTGTATATGCCAGTATCTATCTTTCATAAAGCTTGTGTATTTATACTTCAGGAAATCCAACCATACAGTTTAGTAAGAATGAAACTCTATAATTTTTATCTTTAGACTTTTCTAAACTATCATATTGTCCTAGTATCATTTTAGTCCTATTGTTAAAGTTGTATTCTTGTTGTTTACAGTGGTTCCTAGTTTAGTTGTTATTTTTTTAATTTAGTATTATTTTATTACATTCTTATGCCAGCCCGCTCTGATAATAGTATTGAGAGCAACTTTCGTCCTTTGTTCTTAAAATTTAGCCACTTTATCTGGAAATTACTGTTTTGGCGTTTTCCTACGTTTCATCTCTTCCCTAATCTGGGATAGCTTAATGCTCTGTGTACCTTTCATACCTTTCAATACGGTTTATAAAACTTATGTTTAAGGCTCTATTTCATCTTTAAATCCTATCTGACCATTCATTAGCATAGGTAATAACCAATCTCACAAAGAGGCGAGTTGTTGGTTTTCTTTTAAATTATTATAATATCTTAAATAAACATCTTTTATTTTATTGTAAAGTTAGAGACTATATCATTTACAGGCTTTATAATTTGTAGTTTTTTAATTTTTTCTTGAGATAAATTATCTCTAGCGGCGCCTGAACTTAGATTTACTAAGTACGCATAAATATTTTCCTTCCAAAACTCCTTGCAAAGCAATATCCCCTTTATATTTTTTATCTTCAAAATTATAGGCAATATGCGCCGGCTTAGTTTCTCCGTCTTTGGAATCGGTTCCTACTAGTTTTATTTTCGCACTAAGTTGGAAATAGAATTTTCACACTAAGAACTTAATAAACTTCTAATTTCCCGGTTTTTATTGAACGATACAATTGCAAACCATAGGTTTTTATTCTTTTATTATCATCTATTGAATATAAGGGAGTTTTCCCTTGTGAATTAACCAAACTTACAATTTTTTTGTTAGGATGTATTAGTAATTGAAAATCATTTAACGGTTGCATAAACCCTTTAGATAACAATACACGGTTTTCAAGTCCTGCTAAATATTCTTTTTGTTTAATATCATCATAATACATGGAAATCATCTCTCGTTCTCTTGATTTTTTATAGATTGTCATATATTCTTCAACATTACCACTATTTATTAACTTATGAACTCCTTGATACTTCTTTATCACTTCTTGTAAAAGTTTTTCTGGATTTTCTTGCGTTAAATCTTTAGCATTTGACAAGGTATTTATTTCAAAAGGAACATCTGCATCAAAATTCCATGTATACACTAATGAATCTACCGGTTGACTAATAGGCGGAAATGAACATCTCATGACATTATGAATAGGAGAGGGCTCTCCATTATTTGTGTAAATAATATCAATAAAATAATCTTTAGCATCTTGTATAGAAATTTTATTACCCTTATTTAATGGTTTTATACTAAGAGTTATATTTTGTTGTCCAGATCGTGAAATATAGGGGTTTAAATACTCTAATCCGTTTGAAACACCATTAAGTTTATTCCTTTTAATAGATATTCCATTGAATATAATCTCAAAATCTCCACTAAAATTAAAATCTGCAAAATATGTTCGTTTCATTGTTGTATTGTATTTAATTGATTTATTTAAAGAATTTATAGTGTTTTTATTGTCATTATTATTACAAGAAAATAGCATTATTATTACTATTATAATCAAGTTTTTCATGTTAAAATTTTATTTCTTTTTTGATATTTATTTCAGGTAGTATATCTTTTGTAAAACTAGGTTCAGAATTTTCTTCATCTCCATTTAAACTTGCCTTAAACCAAACTTCGAGTTTTATACCTGAAAAGAAAAAATCTATATCTAAGTTTCCCTCTTTATTGAGTTCAAAAGGACAAGTTAATTTTACATACGAACTAGCTTTTGCTCCTACGCTTGCTTCAGCAACCTGTTTTTTTTCATCTAAAGGTTTTCCTTTCGCATCTTTTACATTAGCTTTAATCTTTACTGAGGCACTAATTTCTAATTCTCCTAATATTTTCCCTTGTAATCCACCATAGAATTTTAATTGTTTATCCAAAAAATTATATGTTAGTTTAGCTTCAGATTCATATTTTTTTTCTCCTGTTTCAGAATTTACACCTATTTCTTTACCAACTAACTTTACCTCAGCATAAAATCTTATTTCTATTTTGTATTCTAGTTCAATCCTTCCTCCAGAAAACAGATTAGCTACAAAAGATGCAATATCCAAGGCATCAATTATGGCGCCCCAGGGTTTAAATTTACTTCCTAGAGCAAGAATATCCAGTGTTACATTTGCTCCTAGTATAGGATTAGCCTTTATCCTTCCATCCAGTTCATAGGTGATTGTTCCGTTCTGCGAAGTGGCATAACCTATTCCCAATCCGGCGCCTAGGCTTGGTGGTTTTAGCTCAAAACTCATAGCTAAACTAGAGTTATTAAATCGAGCCAAAAGCCCTTTTGAAGTAGATGGGTTAGCTAAGAGACTTGCTTGTTCTGCCTGTGCATTTGATACTCCTAAATCTGAGTCTAATTTACTTACCATCCAAAATAAAGGCTGAAGCATTTTTCGATATTTTTCAGCAAAATCATTTCCAATTTCAAATGGTTTGTCGTTACCGTTTACTTCACAACTTACATATAAGCCAAAGCTGCTTTTACTTCCTACAAAGCTCTGTAGTTCATTGGTGACACTTTTATTTAGGATCTCTTTTCTTTTAGTATTGTTGGACGTATTAATCTTATCTTCATTATACCCACTGTAATATTCTGTTAAAGCTGTATTGGCTTTATAATAGAGCGGCGTTTTAATGTTGTAATTAAAGTTAATTACCCATTTCATATCCGGAAAAACACGGATTTTGGCTATCTGGTTAGGGTAGCGGCAGGTGGTAACCGGAACAAAATACAGCTGTTCCAGCGGTTCATTTTTTATCCATTTAATCAGGTAGCGTACCACCCACAGGTTTTTAATATTGTCTGATAAAATACCATTGGTTAAATAATTTTGTTCTCCGGTTAAATAGTTGATTATCTGAGAATCATAAGATTTATTATACTTGTACTTGAGTTGCAGGGTTATGGAATCATCGGCTTCGTCAATCGAAAAATCTTTTTCGGTAAGTCCTTGTATGCCGGCTACGGTTACCGTTTCATAATGTTCTTTATAAGGAGATTCTATACCTTTGGCTTCCTGGTCGGTGGTGTATGGTTTTAATTTGGGGGCAGAAGAGGCATGGGAAGGATGAATAAATTGAAGGAATTTTCCTATTTTTAATTTTTCATACAGATTTTGAAAGTAAAGTATAGGATCTCTGGACGGAACCCACTGCCCGACAATCCATTCCATTTTAAACACATCGTGAATACCCCTATGGAATTCTCCGTCATTCAATATTTTTTCACACAGGTGTCCGTTTTTTGAGGTTCTGACGGCTTCCGGTGTTGCTCCCTTATGCTTTAAATACTTAGCGGTTATTTTTACCGTCTTTTTTTCTTTGTCTCCGGCAACAATATCTGCAAATCCCTGGGTTTTATCATCAACCTTATCGTTTAGTGTATATTCATTAAATAGTTCAAGATCTTTCTCTCCGTCGTTTACCGTTATTACAGAATAGGCACACGGATTACTTTCCTTTCTGTTATATTCTATATCCCCAATGTACTGTATCATATTGTTTTTCTTGGCCTCCAGCTGTCCAAGAATGGTATCCATAGAATCATATTTAACAGAAAATAAACTGTCTACCTCTTCATTTTCAAAATCCCGGTTAGATTTTGCAATTCTAAGAATGTTTGTCATATTGGGAGTATACTCATACGTAGCTCCTGTTTCCGTATTTTTAATTACCACATAAACGGAATAATGTTTGACCCGTTCGCTCCGGGTGTGTAACGTATCCTTCCATTTAAAGTCTATTAAAAGGGGGACTTTAAAGTCTAAGTTAGCCGCTGTAGCAGTTTTTTTATTTGAGGTTGTATTGTGCTCATTAGCTAAATAATCCTGTAAACTTCCGGATTTGATGGGTTCTTCTAATAATTTTTTATGAGTATCGTTAGTTAGGTATACTTCGATAATTAAATTTTTAAACGATTCTTCAGTTTCTATTTTCCCGTATTTGTCATGATAAAATGGGTGTATCTCCATAGGGAGAAGATGGGTATTTACATACAAGGTAATAACTTCTCCATAACAGTAATAGCCATCATCTATGCTAAACCCTTTATGTACAGGTTTTAGGATCTGCTTATCAAAATAAACCATACGGATTTTAGGTTTATCCAGAACCATAAAATCAAAGTTTAACCCGGTACCGGGCGTATAGTTAAAGACCTCCATCCGGTAAAAATATCCTATCCAGACATCATCTAATGCAGGAGTTATTTCCATATAAGATCCTTCTTTATATTGTTTTCCTATACCTAAGTCATTTACAAACTCAGATCCTCCTTCCAGGCTTGCCCATAAAGGTAGTTCTTGTCCTTTTTTGGTTTCTTTAGCTTCTTGCCAATAATACGCCAGCATAAACGCCCATTTGGCTTTTTTTATGGTTGCTTCTCTGTTTTTAGTTTCCGGCCCTAAAATGGAATCCGTATCTTCAAGATAAAAACGGTTTTTTCTTCCTGCCAGAAGGTAAATTACCTCACCGGGACTCAAAAGAATAACATGGCTTTGTTTTTCAGGCAATTGATAATAACAGCCCTTGATTCCCTTCCTTATATCATTCCCCATAGTTACTCAACTTTTAAAAAATCATACGGATCTATTTTTTCAAAATTTTTCATATCAATAACAGGAAGAATATGAGATAATAATTCCTCGTCTGCATTTTTAAAATTTTGTTTAGAAGGTTCTGCCTGTTGTCCGCTGTTCATAATGCTTATACAGTTATTTCCGCCCACTGGGCAGGTTGCTTTACTATCTTCAAGAAGGATATAACCTTCCGGGGGTGAATATTTTACTTTTTCATAAAATCCGCTCCATTGTACGACTGTACTGGTACAGGGATTATTATTCATTTTTTTGCATGAACCGAACGTGTTTTTTTCAAAAGTAGTACCTACATCTTTATGGGTAGCTGCTAATTTATTTTTCGCTTCGTGGTCATTAAGATAATATTTGCCTTGTGTAAGTACTTTGAGCGTATCCGTACCGGTGCCAAATTCACAGGTACAGGTTGCTCCCTGTACTACCATTTCTTTAAGTGCCATTAGTTTTACATTTTAATAATTACAAAAAATTAAGTATAATAAGTATGTTTTTTTATTTAAATAAGTCCCAAAATCCACTTTTACGTTTTGCTTCTTTATTTTTTAGTACCTGTTCTTCATCTTCTTCATAGGCAAAAAAAGCACTTCTTTTTTCAGGTGGAGTGGTTGTATTAGTATCAGTATTTGATTGATATTGGGTAAATCGTATTTCTTTTATTTTTCTTTCATTTCCTTCAGAGTTTCTAAAGTATACATTAAAATAAGCCCTTGTATGCATAGGGCAAAGACCATGTATATCTAAATCGAAATAAACATGCAGCTTCATGTAAAACTCACCTTCCTTATCAATCAGGCTCTTCTGTTTCTTGGGAACAAAATAGGGATGAGCTTTCATTTCTTCCGATTTAAAATAAATTTCTACCGAGTTATATTCTGTTATTTCCCGATTTATTTTTTGTTTTCCAGTAAATTCAACAGGAAACTCATAAGGAACAATCGGTAAATATAAAGAGGTATCTACACTAAGTTCTTCTCCATAGTCTATATATTTGGGATGAAACAGTAAATTCCAGAACCAGTCGTACTGCATGCTTTTTTCAAAGATGCTTTTACTCTTCAAATTTCCTTCAAAAAAGGTAAAAAACGAACGGGCAATATCACTATTATATTTTTGTATTATATCCTGTTTTCTTTTATTCCAGCGATTATGAACGATAGAATCCCAATTGGTGACTCCTACAAACAGGCCTTTTTTATCTATTCTTACCTGTACGGGATAAATAATTTTGGATAACTCCGAAGCCATCATTTCACTTAGTAAATCGGGTTCATGCTGGTTATACCAAATGGCATCTTTATAGATCAATAACTGTATATCCTTAGCATCCGTAGTTACCAGCTGAGACTCATAATCTATTCTTTTGACAGGCAAATGTTCTTCTCCTTCAAAATATTGTATGGAAACATTATATTTTCTTGGCTTAAAATTTCTGAAATCTATTTCAGGAGTATGGTTTTTTATTTCTATAAATTTTTTATCCATCAAATTACTATTTACAAATAATTCTAATAGTAAATATTTTTAGTTTAACGTAAATATAGTAGATATTCTTATGTCATTTATATTTATCCACTCAAGATAAAATTATTATCTTGAATAAGCAAAATATTTTTATTGAATTTTAATTAATATTTCCGGTGAAAAATAATTTCTCATAGTATATGCCTCATTAATAGAAGTTTTACAGTAACTATATTTTAATTGTTTTATTTTAACCGGTGAAGTGAAAAAACGTTCACAGAATTTATTAATGATAAAAATGTATAATTCCCGATTTTTCTAAATAATCCAATATTTTTGAAAATGTTAAAGCAGTTAATATAGCCGAAAAAAGAACGCTTATAATAAGAATAGGATAAAGTCTGTTTTTATTGTTTTTAGTAATCAAAATACATATTCCCGGAAGGATAAACATTAAGGTTGTTAGTAAGAAACAAGGGCTGAAAATATAAGTTTCTCCTCCGTAAGTTAGGATATACAAGACAAAAGTATATAAAAGAACAGAAATAAAAGAACCGGTTAAATGTGGTATAAGTGTAGCTTTACGGGTTTTTACTAAGCGTACCCATTGCAGGAAACAGTATATAAAAATTCCAATACTTCCCAAAATTAGAGGTAACATTAATAATCCCATAGTAATAGCAGTATAATGAGTGAAAAAGATAACCACTTATACAAATATAGAGTTTTTTGATAATGGGTAAATAATATTTTATTTATCTAAAATATTAAATTATATTCGCTACAATATTTTTTGTCGTTCTCTAAATCCTGAAATTGTTTTCTCTGAATCTGAGAATTTTTTATGAGTATCCGGTGAAAATAAATTTATGTAATATGCCATAGGAAATAAATTTTTAAATATTCAGAGATATACAAATGTATTTAGATAATGAGAGGTAGCCCCAGCTCTTTTAGAAATTCATTATGTTTATCCGTATTTGTTTTTATCTTTTCGTTTATTGATGTCAATTTTTCGTTTACCTCTTTCAAATCGATTTGCACTTCATCTTCTGATATACTGACATATCTCGAAATATTTAGATTATAGCCATTTTTTTCAATTTCTTCCATGGAAACTTTACGAGAATATCGCTCTATTTCATTACGGAACTGGTATGTTTCAACGATTTTATTTATATGTTTATCTTCCAACGAATTTTGCCTTTTGCCTTTTTCATAATATTCACTGGCATTAATGAACAAAACATCATCCTCTTTTTTACATTTTTTCAAAACCAAAATACAGACGGGAATACCTGTTGAGTAGAATAAGTTGGAAGGCAAACCAATAACCGTGTCAATATTATTGTCTTTTAATAGCTTGGTTCGTATTCGTTCCTCTGCCCCTCCACGAAATAAAACACCGTGAGGCAATATAATTGCCATGGTACCTTCTTTAGCTAAAAAGTGAAATCCGTGTAATAAAAAAGCAAAGTCGGCTGCTGATTTTGGTGCTAAGCCATGACTTTTAAAACGAAAATCTTCTGCCAGAGTATCGTTAGGCTCCCAACGTAAACTAAAAGGTGGATTAGCTACTATGGCATCAAACTCAATCTTTTTAGAAGGATTCATTTCGTTCAATATATCCCATTGGTTGAGCAAGGTATCTCCGTGGAAAATTTCAAACTCTGTATCTTTCATGCCATGTAAAAGCATATTCATCCGAGCCAGATTGTAAGTGGTTACGTTTTTTTCCTGCCCGTATATTTTCCCTATAGTACCTTTATTATCTCTTAATTGTTTTTTTACATTCAGAAGTAACGAACCCGAACCACAAGCAAAATCCAATACTTTATCTAATTTAGATTTGGGACCTCTTACCGGGTCTTGCGTGTCTAAAATAACGATTCGGGAAAGAATGGTTGAAATTTGTTGAGGTGTATAAAATTCTCCTGCTTTTTTTCCGGAACCAGCGGCAAATTTTCCAATCAAATATTCATACGCATCTCCAAGCGTATCGGTATCTGTAGAAAAATCAGCAATGCCTTCGGCTATTTTTGTAATTACCTTACAAAGCTTATCATTTCTTTCTTTGGGCGTTTTGCCGAGTTTTTCAGAGTTCAGGTTGATTTCCGAAAATAATCCTTTAAACGAGCTTTCGAACGAATCGTTTTCTATATAGCGAAATCCCTTTTGGAGTGTTTCCAGTAAATCACCGTTTTGGGTACGAGCGAGTTCAGTAACATTACTCCATAAGTATTTCGGTTTGATAACATAATGCACTTTCCTTCGCATCTGCTTCTCAAACTCCTCTATATCTTCTTGGTTTTCATCGTACCAAATTTCCAAAGGTGGAGGCACAACGAAATCGGCTCGGCCTTCCATAGAAGAACTTTTGGGGTAGTCTTTTCCCAGTTCCTTTTTAGCTGCTTCTTCGTAATTAAATGACAGATACCGGAGAAAGAGAAACGAAAGCATATAATCACGGAAATCATCTGCATTCATGGCCCCTCTTAAATCATTTGCAATATCCCAAAGGGCATCGCCTAATTTTTTATATTGTTCTTTTTGTGTCATTAATTTATATTTTTTATGCGAACACCTCAGGTAATTGGAATTCATATTTATCCAAGAACGCTGTTAATATTTTATCAAATAATTCTTTATTGTCCTCATTCATTATCACAGGTTGATAAATGGAATATTTGCCATGACTCAAAAGGTTTAAAGCCCGAGAAAAAAGCACTTCATCCTCAACACCACTAATACAATCTGAGAAGTCATCATATCCAAAAAAAGTTGATGTTTTTTCTAAAATACTTCTCAACATATTAAAATGATATGTATTTACCATATTGTTTTCTGAAGCCCTTTTTAATTCGCTTAGCAAGGCAACATGATGAAAAAAAGGGGTTTCATTTGTGGACATTAATACATAACCATCAACTCCGTTTTTATGTAAAAAATGGCTTTTATGTTTAATCTTTTTTAGTTCATTATACATCACATTGTAAAACAGCGAATGATGTGATGAAATAACCACTTTTACCTTGTCTTTTCCTTTTTTCAAAAGTTTGGCTAAATCGCTTGCCACGCCAATAGCATTATTATCATCAAGTGAAGAAATAGGATCGTCAATATAGATATATTTTACCCAATTATAGGGTCCGTTTCCATCATCATCTATTACAAGTTCTGTTATCGCTAAAAATATACACCAGATAAATATATTCTCTTCCCCTCTTGAAACTTTTATATTAGCTTGTTCTCCTTTATTGAAAGTTATTGTCCAATTTTCGTAATCAATTCTAAAATCAAAATCTGCATATCGTTCAAGAAAACTGAAAATTTTTTCTTCCAATGCTAGTTCTTTAAATCCTTTAAAAAAACGTGATTCTTTATTAATGATTAAATGCCTTTGTATATCATTTTCAAGATCGTTGTTCCAATGGAAAAGGTCTTCTGTATAAGCATTATAATAAAGAGTATCAGATATAGGATTTTTCTTTCGTTTCTTACTGATATCTTTAAATTGCATTGAAAGACGAGTTTTTCCAGTTCCATTGTATGCATAGAGTAATATGAAATGATGGTTATTTAAATCATCTCTTAGTCGAACTGCTACATTTTTCAATGTTTTATATTTATATAGCTTTTTTTTGATAGTCATTCTAATCGTTTATTTTAGGAAACAAACCCTGCATCAATCCTTTCTTATGTAGTTTTAATTGCTCTATCTTCTCTGTTTGCGCTGTGATTAAAGCATCTAGGTAGGAAAGGCAGGAAGCGATTTTTTGCTGTTCTTTTAATGAAGTGTGAAAAAGCATTGTTTTATATACAATCTCACTACTAATATTTTGGACGATTCCCCCAGCTGATAATTTTTGATATTGCCTTTGCATATAATCTGAGTTAAGCAGTTGTAATAAGAAAGGTTTATAATAATGGTTTTCATATTCACGAAGCACAAACCAACCATCATAAATAAAACCGTCAATTGCTAATTCATAGGTTTTTCCAAAACTCATTGAGTTTGCTAATATCAATTCTCCAGATTTAACTTTGCGAGATTTTTGAGCTCCTTTAAGAGTTATTTTTTCCTCAACCTTATAAATAATAGAATTAATAGCATTCTTCGTATCGCCAATTTTTATCCAATTAACACCACTTTTATCTTGTGTTAAATAATTTTGGATTGGTCTTGGAGAGCTTCCTCTATATAGTTTAATGTAATTTGAAAACTCTTTCAAATTCCAATTTCCATCATTCTTAAACTCCTTAAACCGATATTTAGGTACTTTTTTTCCTTCTTGCGGAAAAAGGTTTTGCATTAAACCTTTTTTATGGTCTTTAAGCAAGTCCAGATATTGATTCTCAGCTACTATCACCTCATCTAAGGAAGAAAGACAGGAAGCAATTTTTTTTTGTTCTTTTATTGAAGGGAATGAAAGTTGTAATTTTTGATACTCAGAAATATAATAACGTTTATGTTCTTTTGCATCAAACTTAATTTGAGAAATAAGTTCGTAGACAAATTTTAAATTATCTTTCTTTTTGGGAGTTAATATTTTAATTGCAGAAGATTTAACTTTAAAAGGAAAATCGACAAATTTGCTATCAACAGTAAAGTCATCAAATATAATTGTAGGTAAATTGTTATAAATGCCAAAATTCTCATTTGTATAACCTAATATAAAACTTTTATTGGCTGTTAATACAGGTGTGCCTTTACTTTGATAATTTGTATCAGTAACAATATAATTATCTGGTCGTTCATAGTCTAAAACATCTTCTAATGTTTGTTCTTTCCATTCCCCTTCATTCACAAATTCAGGAAAACGCAATGCAGGTATTAATTTTCTTTTCTTACTCATATGCTGTTAATCCTGATATTTCACGTCCTTGAGCCAATTTATTTAATTGGGGAACTAAGTCTTCCATTAAAGCCAATTCTTTAAGCCTTCGTTCTTTCCAGCTTAGTTCCAACGGTTCTAATAAGTCAGTCAGTTTTTCACCATCAAAAATCATCCGGCTCATGATCTCTTCTACAAAAGCTTTTAGGACTGCGGTTTGTAACCCGTACTTTTGAGCAATGGCAGCTAATTCTTTATTATATTTATCATCCTTAAATGTATCGTACCCCTGGTAAAGTGTCTTTACATCTTGTCCACTGTTCCAATCCAAACTGTTGATATATTCGGTTAGGTCTCCTTCTTCTTCCATTAGATTGGAATTGGATTTCAGCAAACTAATTACCTGTTCTTTGGTCATTTTCTGCTTAGAAGGTTTCTTTTGCGTATTGTCTGCAATCAGATTCATGATATAATCATAGTCTATTACAGCAGAGGCAAACAATACAAACTCAAAATCCAGCTGTTGAATTTCGGGTGGTACTTCATCGCCTCCTTTCTGCTGAATTTCTCTTAATTGTTTTGCAGTCTCTAAATACGAACTTCTAAATCCTTGTAAAGTTTCATTAGGTAAAATGGTTTCGATAACAGTTTTTTGTTCTTCATCTAAGTCCGTATATTGGTCAAGTTGAGTTTTAAGCCGTTGTACCTCCTTAAAGTTTTTCACAAAGGTAATCCTTGCAGCATCTCCTCTCAATCCGTATACTTCTTGTGGTTCATTCACAAGGTTTTGTTGTTGCATAAAGTCTCCTAACTTTTCTACAGCTTCTTTATATTTCTCAATCATCACCGGAGCAGGATCAACCAGCCAAATTTCTCTGGAATGTTCACTTTCTCCACCGGAAAAAAGGGCGATAGCCTGATTTACGGCTTCCTGTTGCGAGCGGAAATCTAAGATATTGCCGTAAGGTTTGGAATCATTGAGTACCCGATTGGTTCGGGAAAATGCCTGAATCAGTCCGTGGTATTTCAGGTTTTTATCTACATATAAAGTATTTAGATATTTGCTGTCAAAACCTGTGAGCAACATATCCACCACTATAGTAACATCAATTTTGTTTTTATGCGGGTAGTCTTTATTGCTGTATTTTTGATCTTTAATGCGTTTTTGCACGTCCTGATAGTATAAATCAAACTCATTGATGTTATGATTCGTACCGTATTGTTTATTGTAATCGGTAATAATTTCCGTTAAAGCTCTTTTCTTCTCTTCAGGATTTTGTGTATTGTCTTCTCTTTCCTGAATTAAATCTTCCTGAAGCTGCTTAATATCTGCTGCATTCTTTTGGCTTTGCTGGTCGCCATCTTTAGCAATTAACTGTGCGGGTGGTGAAAATACACAAGCAATATTCAACGGCATATAATCGGGATTTTCGCGCTGCTTCTTTTTCTGAACTTCTTTGAATAATTGATAGTATTCAATAGCATTGTTGATAGAAGCCGTAGCCAAAATAGCATTAAATTTTCTGTTATTGGTCGCTCCATTATGTTTTTCCAAAATGGACTCCACAACTGCCTTCCGTTCAACCGTATCTCCCGGATTTAATTTAGCGGAATTTTTGCCTTTAAAAAAATCTATATGAAAACGCAATACATTTCTGTCATCAATAGCATGAGTGATGGTATATTTATGCAACTCGTGTTCAAATATATCTTTCGTCTCTTTGTATTTTGCTTCTTCACCCTCTCTTATAACATAAGTCGCATTTTTTTCAAAAATGGGTGTACCCGTAAAGCCAAATAGCTGTGCATTGGGAAAAAACGCTTTTATCGCTTTGTGATTATCACCAAATTGAGAACGATGGCATTCGTCAAAGATGAAAACCATTCGTTTATCCCTCAAAGGTTCTAACCTCTGCTTATAAGTTTCTTTACCGTTTTTCTCTTTTGCTTTGTTACGTTTGCTGTCCTCATCTAAAGCCAATCCCAATTTTTGGATGGTAGTAACAATTACCTTGTCAGCATAGTCAGTAGAAAGTAAACGCTTTACTAATGTTTCTGTATTGGTGTTTTCTTCCACACTTCCTTCCTGAAATCTATTAAATTCCTCACGGGTTTGTCTATCGAGGTCTTTTCGGTCAACTACAAACAAACATTTTTCAATATCAGGCATATCTTTCATCAAAGTAGAAGCTTTGAAAGATGTTAGGGTTTTACCGCTTCCTGTGGTATGCCAAATGTAACCGTTTCCTCTGTTTTGTTCAATAGAGTTAATAATAGCCTCTACTGCATAAATCTGATACGGACGCATCACCAGCAATTTTTGCTCGCTTTCCACCAGTACCATATATTTACTAATCATTTCTCCAAGTGTGCATTTTTTGAGGAATTTATCAGCAAAATCATAAAGACTATTAATCTTATTATTTTTGATATCAGCTAATTCATAAACCGGAAGAAATTGCTCATCTGCATTAAATGCAAAATGCTCATTTTTATTATTCGCAAAGTATAAGGTTCTGCTTCCATTACTCACTATAAATAACTGCATAAAGCAAAGCAGAGAATTTCCGTAACCGTTGCCCGATTCGTTTTTATAATCCACTATTTGTTGCATGGCTTTTCGTGGCGAAATATCTAACTTCTTTAATTCAATCTGCACCACTGGCAAACCATTGATTAAAAGAATAACATCATAACGTTGATGACTATTTTCTGTATTAATGCGTAATTGATGTATAACTTCATAATCATTTTTACACCAATCTTTGATGTTTACTAAAGTATAGTGTAGAGGGGTTCCGTCCTCACGCTGGAAGTATTGTTTTTCCCTTAACAATTTAGATGTCGTAAATACATCGGAATTGATAATTTCTTCCCGAAGTCGTGAAAACTCACTATCTGAAAGATGCACACGGTTAAGCTCTTCAAATTTGGCTTTAAAGTTTTCCTCAAGTGTATTTCTGTCAACTATATCCGGACGATAATTATACTTTAAATCAGAAAGTTGCGTAATTAAATTCTTTTCTATTTCTATTTCTTTAATCATATATGCCAAAATGATATATTTTATCCTTTAGTAATCTAATTGGAGGTGTTTTTGTTTCATTTATATAAGATTAGCTAATAGATAAATTTATACAAAGATACATAAAAAAGTCGCGATTATTGAGGATAGTAAATCCATATTTAATGGAATAATTTACATCATTTCTATAATATTATCTTTTGTTATGTTCTAAGATACTTTCTTTCTTTTCCCTTAGCTTATTTTCTCCCATAACTAACACGTATTTACCAGACATTTAAATTGCGATTTAGGAGCTGAATTTTGCAATGGTTTTGAACTGATTAAAACATATCTTGCTGTAATCTTACGATTTCTAAGTTTGCATTCTCAAATATATTATAAACCAATTATTTAAGCGTAGAAATATCTGCGTCATCTTTATGACATATTAAGGCAAATGAAAGTTTTTTAATAATCTATCGTGACATGTTATAACAAGTCGACAATCTGAGAAAAGTACCAAGCCCACACATTATTTTTTTTAATTGTTTACTTCTCAGGCCTGTACCATAATTACAGGTGTGGGAATACGTTAAGGTTTTCGAATGAAAAATATCACTGCCAAAAATAAAGGAAAAAATTAAAACCGGAAATAAAAAAAGGGTATTATTTAAAAACAAAAAACGATGTCAATTAGCTTTAATATATATATTAAAGCTAATTGCAAAGATCGATACTATTAATAATAATAATCGATTATTTTCATTTTTTCAAGATAATCAAATATTAAAGAGAAAGTAGAAACAGATAAGATCCCTGAAAACAAAATACTTGCTAATAAAATATTAAAAATGTTATTTGTTTTATTTATTGAAACTAAAAAAAATATACATACAAATACTCCCGGAATGATAAACATAAAAGTTATTACTAAAAAAATAGGTTCAAAAGCGTATATACTTTGATTTAAGATAAAATAAAATATTATGGAGGTATATATTAAAATAGATAATAAACAACCCAATAAACACTGTTTAAGTAGAATTTGTTTAGATACAATTAACAGAATAAATTTAACAAAGCAAACCATATAAAATATAAAAATAACAAGAAGTAAAGGTATTAGTATTAATCCCATTTTTATTTCAAAGATAAAATAAATTACTAAAAAATGTTAAAGCAAAAGGTTATGGCTATATGTACAGGCTTTGTTTGAACTGTATTAAATGCCATACCTAATTCAGTAAAACACAAAATATAAACATATCTGCTATCTGTTGTAATCTGGTTTGTGAGAAAGTATAGTTTTTTAATATCTTCAATTATTTTGTAGTAAGATTTATAACTTTATTCTTACTATGTCTGGCTTTATAGCGAATAAAGTGGGCTTTATCAATTATCCTTTCTGAAATAGAAATCTAACCATTCATCTAAATATTTACCCAGGATAAAAAATAACTTTCCGAGCTAAAGGAAAAACCTTTTAAACCGGAAAAAGATATACAAACCTTTTTTGAGGCCAATTTGGAAAATATTGCAGGCTTATTTACTCCCTCAGCACCCTGTCCAAAAATTCAAACTCGATGTGGGGGAGAAGGTGTTTCGCCATTTCCAGCAGGTTATAAATATCAATCCTAGTTTCTTCTTCTTGTTCAGGTGTTGGTTTTTTGTTTTCCATTGAAAATACATGCGTTTGGCAGGTATTAAGCAAGGAAAGCAAGGTAAAGCCTAATTGCTTATAATTAGTAGTACCCGTATTCATAAAACGCAGGGCTCGGTCTTTTTTTAAATCTTTGATCCAGCCTTGTATTTCCCTATATTGTTCTTCGTTCATTTTTAGTATCTTTATACAAACAAAATAAAGAAAGGAAAATAAGATAAAACATTCTGTGACGGAAAATAAAATTCCAGAAATAAGAATCTCTTATTTTAGCGTATTATTTGTTATTTTTGTAAACAGATGAAAAGTGATAAACCATGAACACACATATAGAACCTAAAAAAGTGCACCACGGAAAAAATGTAAAAAGATTAAGGGAAATGCTGGGTATAAAACAAGATGCTTTGGCTGTAGAGTTAAACATTACCCAGGCCACCATGTCTAAACTGGAAGCTAAGGAAGAAATTGAAAAAGAAACTCTACAAAAAATTGCTCAAATCCTGAAAATTCCGGTAGAAGCTATTGAAAATTTTAATGATGAGGGAGCTTTGAATTTTGTAGCAAATTCTTTTCATAGTCAAGATTTGAATGATAATTCTATTGGACATCAATTTACTTTTAATTTCAATCCTATAGATAAAATAGTAGAACTTTACACAGAAAAAGAAGCCCTTTACGAGCGCATGGTTCAGGAAAAAAATGCGTTGATAGAGAAGTTGTTGAGTAAATAATCAATATAAAAAATAGTAAAATATTTTCTAATTATATTTCATGCAAGTACAGAATTTGTACGGCTGCTAAAGCGGTAATCATAACTCGCTTTCGCAAGCCTTAAATTAGCAGCATTAATTAATAAACCATTATTTTTGAAAAAAATTCTACAAATGAAAAAGTTGTTTGCTCTTTGGCTTTTAGTAAGTATTAATATTTTTTGTTTTGGACAGGAAGAAACAAATATGTCAAAAGACTTGGAAAGTTATGTGGCTCTTCCTGCATTTTCTTCAGCACCTATTGAAGATGAAAATTATATTTTTAACCAGGTGGACAAACGAGCTAAATTTACGGAAGGGGAGATTTCTCGATATATTGCGCAATATATTGAGTATACAGAAGTTGCCCGAGATAAGGGGACACAGGGGAAAATGCTGATAAAATTTGTAGTCGAGAAAGATGGTTCTGTATCTAATATTAGTGTAGTTGGTAAAAAATTAGGAGATGGATTAGATGAAATGTGTATAGAAGCGGTTAAAAAAACTGAGGGTAAGTGGAAACCTGCTACTATTGATGGTAAACCTGTTAGGAGTTTTTTCAGACTTCCAGTTAGTTTTGTATTACCTAAAGAACCTACTCATTCATCTCAAATAAATAATAAAAACGTTATAATACCATATAGATATAATCTGGATTAATATATACTTTACAACAAATAATAAAAATTAATCTTTATTAACCTCTTACATATATGGTTAATAAGGGTAAAAATATTTTATTCTAAACATGTAATTAAAATACTTGTTAACAGATTGTTATTTGTGAGTCTTATATTTTATTTGTATTTTTAGATAAAGGTTAAAACCTCATCTTCCTTAAAGATTTAGGTTTGCATAACAAAAGACACTAAAAATGCCAAGGATTTCCGGTTTTTCTATTTCATCAAATGAATGTAAAAACATAGAGATTACTTTCTAAAGAAAAACGGATATTTAGCTTTACATACTTCATTAAACGGAACCATACAATGGAGCAGGAATGGCTGTAATACAGATTCTGTTTCCATAGTTTCTTATATATGAAGAAAAATCATATATAAAACTTTCTTATATCTATAAACAAATAGAAGAGGTAAAATATAAAATATATGTAAGCTCTAAACCTTCCAACTTAAGAAAAGGTAAAGTTTGGTATTTTATATGTCCGGTAACTCATAAGTTTTGAAGAAAATTATATGACGGAGAAAGATTTTTTGTATACAGAGAAGCCTTATCTAATCCTAACTATAAAAAACAAACACTTTACCAAAAGAACAGAGATTGATTAAATATATTTAAAGGGTTTTTATTGAGAAAGTTTATGATGAATATTATAAAAATACAGAAAGAAACATTACAAAGGAAAGCTAACCAAAAAAGAAATTATTTTAAGAAGAAAAGTAGATATTGCAGAAAGCTATCCGCCCGGTACGTATGAAAAGTTGTTATGTAGCTAATAAAATTCAATTCATTGTCTAAAAATAAAAAACCTGTATGTTAAAATACAGGTTTTAAATAATTTAAATTTTAAAAAGTGGTCCCACCTGGGCTCGAACCAGGGACCACCTGATTATGAGTCAGGTGCTCTAACCAACTGAGCTATAGGACCAGTGCTGATTAGCGATTGCAAATATACGCCTTTTCTTTAATTCTCCAAATCGTAATTAAAAAAATACTTGATATTTTTTAACCATAACTATCTTTTTTGCTAAGAATCAGTAAAATAAAAGTAATAAAAAATAAGTGCTCAGTTAACTATTTTTTGTCTTATCATTTCCAAAAAGTGATTAATATAATAGATATAAGAGCTAAGAGCAATCCAAAATAATTACGGGAAGACATCTTTTCCTTAAAAAAGCAAATTCCGGTAATACTACCTAAGATAATAACGCCCAAATTCATGGTAGCAAAAACCATAGAAGGATTATGCTTTAAAGTCTGATGAGCTTTCAAATAAAACAACACATTTCCAAAATTAAAAACACCTACCGCTAAGCCCCAAACCAGAGAAGAAAGGTTAAATTTTTGTTTGCTAAATGCTAAAATAATTACTCCGGTTATAAAAGAACCAACGAAAATAAAAAAAGTAGATGTGGTAAAAGAAATTTCCTGATTAGCAGCTATCACTTTGTATAAGATACTTATGACTCCCATACCAAAGAAAATTAAAACAGGCAATAACCATGAATATATACCCTCGGATTTGCTTTTCCGGCTTTGGTGGAAAATAAAAAAGATAGATATAAAACCTAGGGAGAGGCCAGCTATTTTTTTCCAGGTAAAATCTTCTTTAAAAAAGAGAAAAGAAGCTACGAGAGTTAATAGTAAGGAAATTCGTTGGGCAATATCTGTACGTGCAATACCAATGTGTTTAATTGATAGTCCAATAAGAATAAACATCACCGGCATAAGTATACTCATAAGAATATAAATGAGCCAGGGAGCTTGGCTATCGTTAATAGTAGTTAACGAAGGATGATATATAAAATAGCAAAACAGTGCAGAAAAAATGTAATTATAAGTAATAACTGGAAATAAGGACTGAGATGCAGATGATTTGGAACTGAAAATTTTTAAGATTATGGAAACTCCGACATTAAACAGTACACTGATAAGGACTTCTTTCATAAAATAACAGTAAAATTAAAAAAAAGGCAAATAAAAAAGCAGTGCCAGAAAACACTGCTCAATTACTTATATAGTATAAATTATTTTCCTAAATACGATTTCAGAATTTTACTTCTGCTGGTATGTTTTAATCTACGAATAGCTTTTTCTTTGATCTGACGAACACGTTCGCGGGTTAAATCAAAAGTTTCTCCTATCTCTTCAAGAGTCATTGGGTGTTGGCCGCTTAGCCCGAAATATAGACGGATTAAATCAGCTTCCCTTGGAGTAAGAGTAGATAGAGAACGTTCAATCTCAGTTTGTAAAGATTCCAGCATCAGGTCTCTGTCCGGACTTGGTGATTCACCGGAGCGAAGTACATCATACAGGTTGGAGTCTTCCCCTTCAACCAAAGGAGCATCCATGGATAAATGACGTCCTGAGTTTTTCATCGATTCTTTAATATCCTCTTCGCTCATATCAAGCACTTCACTCAGCTCAGCAGCTGAAGGAGCCCTTTCATGTTCCTGCTCTAAATGAGCAAATGCCTTGTTTATTTTATTAATGGAGCCGATTTTGTTAAGAGGTAATCTAACAATTCTGGACTGTTCTGCTAAAGCCTGAAGGATAGACTGACGAATCCACCATACCGCATAAGAAATAAATTTGAACCCCCGGGTTTCATCAAAACGTTTGGCCGCCTTAATTAATCCCAGATTTCCTTCATTAATTAAATCCGGTAAGCTCAACCCTTGGTTTTGATATTGTTTTGCCACAGAAACTACGAACCTTAAATTAGCCTTGGTCAGCTTTTCCAAAGCAACTCTGTCTCCAGCTTTGATGCGTTGGGCTAAGTCAACCTCCTCATCCGCTGTAATTAAATCTACTTTTCCGATTTCTTGTAAATACTTGTCAAGAGATGCAGTTTCTCTGTTTGTTACCTGTTTGGTAATCTTTAGTTGTCTCATTCTTTTTAAAATGCTTTTTTTTAAATGTATCTAAAAAATTAAACACAATGTTACCCTAAAGAGTAGAAGAATAAACCAGTTTTCTCTACCCATACATACCATATACGAAAACAAAACGCAAAAGGTTACAAAATTTTTTTTATTAAGAATATTTGGAATAATCTTAGTAAATTGCGGTGAAAAACTTTTTTTTAAATCAAAATAAAATATAGCTAAATAGAATGACTTTAATCCAACTTCAATATGTATTAACTGTTGCAGAACATAAAAATTTTACAGTTGCCGCAGAAAAAGCTTTTGTAAGCCAGCCTACGCTAAGCATGCAGATTCAGAAACTTGAAAAGACCCTGGGAGTTGAATTATTCGATAGAACGACCAATCCTATTAAAATTACTCCGATAGGGAAGAAAATTGTCAACCAGGCAAAAATTATATTGCAGGAAGCAGGAAAATTATCCAAAATAGTAGAAGAAGATAAAAAAAGTATGAACGGTACCGTAGTAATGGGTATCATTCCTACGATAACCCCAACCTTGGTACCTTTATTTTATAAAACCTTCAGAAACAAATATCCGGAATCCGAATTAGTCATAAAAGAACTTAAAACGGAAGATATTCTGAAAGGGATAAAAGAAGGGTATATAGATTTCGGTATAGCAAGTACACCACTGGATGAAATGCAAATTATAGAGCGCCCCATGTACAGGGAACCATTGGTTGCTTATGTTTCTCCTCAAAATAGTGCTTTGTACAAAGAAAAAATATTAGATACTGATAAACTTGATTTCAATTATCTTTTAATGCTCGAAGAAGGTCATTGCTTCCGAGACGTGGTTCTGGATCTTTGTAAGCATAAAGAAGCTATCAATTCTAATATAAAGCTCGAAGGCGGTAGTTTTTCAACTTTGGTGAGCCTGGTAAATGAAGGTTTTGGTTTCACCATACTTCCTTTACTGGAGTCCGAAATTTTATCAGAAGTAGATAAAAAAAATGTAAGATATTTTACTGCTTCTCCATTCAGGGAAGTATCGCTAATATATTCAACAAACCAAATAAGGACTACCTTTGCAGACAAGTTTATAGAACTGGTAAAAAGTATACTCAGAGGAAAATTATTTTTAGAAGAAAAAACCGAAAACAAACCTCAAATCAAAGTGATATAACAATAATTAGGTTCTCTGTGTAAATAAAGTATTGCTCAAATATATATTGTAAATACAGAGCTTGAAGTAAAAAAGTATGTTTGATTGTCAGATCAAACATACTTTAATTGTATATATATACATTAACTAAAAATTTACAAGGTTTGGCTTATAAAAACAGGTTCATTATCTTTGCAGCTGAATAATAATCTTACTAAACTACCGTGTTTTTTATCTTGAATAATTCAGGAGCAGACCAAATGAGCGGAAAGATTATACTTGATTAAAAAATATATCATTAAACAACAACAACTTAACAGATAGAATTATGATAGAAACCGATATACTGATAATAGGGGCAGGTCCTACAGGTCTGTTTACAGTTTTTGAAGCAGGCTTATTAAAATTAAGATGCCATATTATTGATGCACTTCCCAATATAGGAGGGCAGTTAACAGAGTTATATCCAAAAAAGCCTATATTTGATATTCCTGGGTATCCTACCGTTCAGGCAGGTGAGCTGGTGCAAAACCTTCATGAGCAAATCAAACAATTTGAACCGGGATTTACTTTAAATGAAATTGCACAAACTATAGATAAACAGGAGGACGGTACTTTTATCGTTACCACTGACAAAGGAACCCGGCATCACGCAAAAGCGGTAGCTATTGCAGCCGGACTGGGAAGTTTTGAACCTAGAAAACCTCAGATTGAAAATATTTCTGATTATGAGGAAAAAGGAGTGGAATATTTTGTAAAAAATCCAGAACAATTCAGAGGTAAAAAAGTGCTTATTGCTGGAGGAGGAGATTCTGCATTGGACTGGAGTATTTTTCTGGCAGACATTGCTGCTGAGGTCACTCTTGTTCATAGACGAAATGAATTTAGAGGTGCTTTGGATTCCGTAGAAAAAGTTCAGGCTTTAAAAAACGAAGGCAAGATTAATTTAATTACTCCAGCAGAAATTACCGGTATAAAAGGAGACGGAAAAGTTGAATCTTTAGTAATAGAACAGGAAGGTACTGTTTTTGATAAATCGGTGGATTACTTTATTCCTTTATTCGGACTAACACCTAAGCTAGGACCTATAGCGAATTGGGGGCTGGAAATTGAAAAAAATGCCATTAAAGTTAACAACGCATTAGATTATCAAACTAATGTAGAAGGCATATATGCCATTGGCGATATCAATACTTATCCCGGAAAATTAAAGCTTATTCTTTGTGGTTTCCATGAAGCGACACTCATGTGTCAAAGTATTTATAACAGAGTAAATCCGGGAAAAAAATATGTACTAAAATATACAACCGTAGGAGGAGTTCAAGGTTTTGACGGAACTGTAAAAGAAGCGGAAAAAGCGGTTGTAAAATCCATAGAATAAATTTTATATGTCAGATGTAAAGATTACTATCATAGACAGGGAAGGAAATAAACACGAAGTGGAAGCACCTACCGATATGTCTATGAATTTGATGGAAGTTATACGTGCCTATGAACTGGCTCCTGAGGGTACTATAGGTACTTGTGGAGGAATGGCAATGTGTGCTTCCTGTCAGGTATATGTGCTAAACGAAAACCAGCCGCTTCCTGAAATGGGAGACGAAGAAGAAGCTATGTTATCAGAAGCCTTCAATGTCAAAGAAAACAGCCGTCTCGGTTGCCAGTTAGCTATAACGGAAGATTTAGAAGGGCTGGAAGTGGAAATAGCTCCGGAATATTAATTTTTATGGAGGATCTTTCAGTAGTAAAATATTTTTTAGATGAAAAGGTAGAACAATATAACCATGTGGAATTCATAGAGCCGGATCCGGTAAGTGTTCCACATGGGTTTTCTTTGAAAGAAGATATTGAAATCTCAGGATTTTTAGCAGCTACCATTGCCTGGGGAAATCGTAAGAGCATACTTAAAAGCGCAGGTAAAATAATAAAGTATTTGGACAACCAGCCGTTTGATTTTATCATGAATCATACTTCGGCAGATTTAAAAAAAATACAGGGAAGCGTACACCGTACATTCAACTCCGACGATTTGGTTTTCTTTATAAAATCACTTCAAAATATATATGTAAATAAAGGAGGGCTTGAAAAAGTATTTGCTGTCAAAGAAAACGAGGTTAATACGTATCATGCTTTGGAACGTTTCAGGAACGTTTTTTTTGAAATAGAGCATTCATTGAGAACACGTAAGCATATAAGCAGTCCGGCACGTAATTCTTCGGCCAAGCGACTGAGTATGTTTCTTAGATGGATGGTTAGGAAAGATAATAAAGGAGTGGATTTTGGCATTTGGAACAGTATTAAACCGTCTCAATTAGTTTGTCCTCTGGATGTACATTCGGGAAACACGGCGAGGATGCTAAAATTGTTAAACCGTACACAGAATGATTGGAAATCTGTTTTGGAATTGCAGGAAAACCTGGTAACTTTAGACAAGGAAGATCCTTCCAAGTATGATTTTGCCCTTTTTGGATTAGGGGTATTTGAACAATTTTCTTCCAATAAATAAAAATCAAGAATTGTTAAATTATAAAACATTAGCCAAATTTATTTAAAATAGTATAAAAGATATTTGAGTTTATAAGAACATGTTTACTTTTTACTATAAAAATAAAAATATAATTTTTTATTTTTTAAGTTTGATATTAATATATATATTAGTAACGAATTTATAAGTAATATTTACTCAACTTATGAATTAAGTTTATAAATTTGCATTTTTCACGTAATTTTAGATATGAATATACAGGATATAAAACAAGATTGGATAGACCAATTTGAAAAACCGTTGATTATTGCTGGGCCATGTAGTGCAGAAAGCGAAAAACAAGTAATGGAGATTGCCGAACGATTGGACAAAGATTATGTTCAGGTGTATCGTGCCGGTATCTGGAAGCCAAGAACTAAACCAGGAAGTTTTGAAGGGGTAGGAGCTATAGGTCTTAACTGGTTAAAAAGAGTTAAAGATGAGTTCAACATGCTTACAGCTACAGAAGTAGCAAATGCTTCTCATGCTAAATTAGCATTGGAGTTTGATGTTGATTATCTTTGGATTGGTGCACGATCTACGGTTAATCCTTTTACTATGCAGGAAATTGCAGAAGCATTAAGAGATACGGATAAAGTGGTTTTAGTTAAAAATCCGGTAAATCCAGATTTAGATTTATGGATTGGAGGACTGGAAAGACTGGCAGCTCAGGGTATTAAAAATTTAGGAGTTATCCACCGTGGATTTTCTTCACACAATAAATCTAAATACAGAAATAATCCGCAATGGCAGATTGCTCTTGAATTGAAAGATCGTTTACCGAATATTCCAATTATAGGAGATCCTTCTCACATAGCAGGAAGAAGAGATTTAATTGCAGAGGTTGCTCAGCAGGCTTTCAATCTTGAGTATAACGGATTAATGGTAGAAACACACTGTAACCCGGATGAAGCATGGAGTGATGCTAAACAGCAAATACTTCCGGAAACTTTAAAAGACATCCTGGTTGATATAACTTTACGTAAAAAGAATGATTCTTCTGATGTTTTTTCTACTAAGTTAAACAGATATAGAAACGAAATTGACGAATTAGATAACCAATTATTAGGATTATTAGCTTCCAGAATGGATGTAGCTAAAAAAATCGGTAATCTTAAAAAAGAACATAACGTAGCCATTTATCAGCCGGATCGTTGGAATGTACTTAAAAAACTAGCAATTCGTAATGGTACCCGTATGGGATTATCTGAAGAATTTCTAGAACATTTGTTAGTTTCCATTCATAAAGAATCGGTGGACTTACAGAACGAAATTATGGATAAATAAAAATATATTTATACAGATATAGTTAAAATGCATCCTTATGTGATGCATTTTTTTTATTTTTGAGAGATGAAGCAGGCCCTGGTCACAAAATCAACGGGAAGTTGGTACCTTATAAAGGATATATCCACAAATGAAGTTTATGAGGCTCGTATTCGTGGGAAATTTAAAAAAGAAAAAATAAGGAATACCAATCCTTTAGCAGTGGGAGATAAGGTTGAGTATGAACTGGAAGAAACTTCAGTGGCATGGATAACAAAAATTTATCCAAGAAAAAACTACCTCATTCGAAAATCCGTTAATCTTTCTAAAGAAACCCATATACTTGCGGCAAATATAGATTTAGCCTGTATCATATTCACCACTCGAAATCCTCAAACATCCTTAGGGTTTTTAAATCGTTTTCTAATCACTTGTGAAGCTTACGAAATTCCAGTTCTTCTGGTATTTAATAAAATTGATTTATTAACAGAAATTGAAAAGGAGGAACAAAATGAGATTATCGGTATTTATAAAAATATTGGTTATGATACCCTGGAAATTTCTGCAGAAAAAATGATAAATATAGATAAACTGAAAGAAAGGGTTAAAAATAAAACAACCGTATTTTTTGGTCATTCCGGAAGCGGAAAAAGTTCAACCATTAACTCGTTGCAGCCTGATTTATCATTGAAAACAGCTTCGGTATCCGGATATAATGAAAAAGGGAAACATACTACAACTTTTGCTCAGATGTATGATTGGAGTTTTGGCGGAAGTATTATTGACATACCGGGAGTGAAGGAATTTGAGTTGGTAGATGTGAAAAGAGAAGAACTTCAGGATTATTTTCCTGAAATATTCAAAGAAAGGGAAAATTGCAGGTTCAGTAATTGTTTACACATCAACGAACCACACTGTGCAGTTGTTAAAGCGGTAGAAGAAGGGAGCATATCGAAGAAAAGATATCAGAATTATCTTAAAATAATGGAAGATTTAAAGTAATTCATAAAAATAAAAAAACCGGCTTTATTGCCGGTTTTTTCATATCTAATATCGAGAAATTAGTTTACACCTCCTCCTAAAGCTTTATATAGATTTATAGAAGCCTGAAGTTGCTGTAACTTATCATTAACCTGACTTAGTTTGGCACTTAGCAGATTTTGTTCTGCAGTTAAAACCTCAGTATAATTAGCACTGCTGTAAATCAATAACTCTTTGGTATAATCAACTGAATTTTGAAGAGAAGCAATTTGAAGTCCTCTGTTGGTGTCCTTACTTTTTGCTTGTTCATAAGCAAAAAGAGCATTAGAAACTTCAACGCTGGAATTCAATACTGAATTTTTGAAATTCAATAAAGCTTCTTCTTGTGCAGCCTGATTAGCTCTTAGCTGGGCTCTTAATTTCCCTTGATTAAAAATAGGCTGGGTTAACCCACCAACAACACTTGCAAACAGATTCGAATAATCAAAAAAGTTATTTAGATTTTTCAATGTTGAATACCCAGCGTTTCCTGTAAGAGTTAAGGAAGGATACATTGAAGCCTTAGCAACATTGGTGTTTTCAAATGCAGCCCGGTAGGCATATTCATACATCATTACATCCGGTCTCTTAGATAAAAGCTGAGCGGGAACACCGTAATCCATTTGAGTAGGTATTACCTGTTGACCCATAGATGATCGGGAAATAGTACTTGGTGTACGTCCTAAAAGCAGACAAATTGCATTTTCCAAAGATTTAATGTTTTGCACTAAATCAGGTACACTCACCTGTGTGGAATAAAGTAAAGCTTTACTTTGTTCTACAGCAGCTCCCGTAACAATATCTGCTTCCTTTAAGTACTCCATAGTCTTAACGTTCTCTTCCAGAAGCTTAATTGTATTATTGGTAATTTTCAACTGCTCATCTAAAGCTAAAAGAGAATAATAATTATTAGCTATGTTAGATACCAAAGAAGTTTGAACAACACGTTTGTATGCATCACTTTGTAAATATGTTGCCAATGCAGCTTTTTTAGCACTGGTTATTTTGCCCCAAACATCAAGTTCCCAGCTGGCAGAAGCCCCTAACTGAAATACTTCCGTATGGGTTCTTAAACCAAAACCTTGAGTGTTATTAAGCTTGCTGCTTGTATAAGAGCCATTAGCGCTTAACGTGGGCAGATATCCTAATTTAGCAGAATATAAACCTGCTTCAGCCTGCTTAATCCTAGCAACAGCTATTTGTAGATCATAACTGTTCTGTAACCCTTCATTGATCAGATTTTGAAGCTCTACATCTTTAAAGTATTCTCTCCAGGGAATGTCAGCAATAGTGGTACTATCTTTAATCTCCATATCCCTGTACAGTTTATTATCTGTAATTTCTGGTCTTTCGTATTTGGCAGTCACGCATGAAGTTAGCGCTCCTGCCAGAATTAATACGGTAATATATTGAATTGGTTGGATTTTCATTCCTTGTCTTTTTATAGTATTATAATATTTCGTCATCATCGTCATCATCAGAATTTCCTTGAACTGTTGCAGGTTTACTGGTAAATCTTTCCTGTAAACTTTGGAAAACAACAAATAGCATAGGAGTTACAACTAAACCGATAAGAGTCCCTATAAGCATACCTCCGACAGCCGCAGTACCAATGGAACGGTTACCCACAGCACCAGCTCCGCTGGCTATCATTAACGGTAATAGACCAAATATAAATGCAAATGATGTCATCAAAATAGGTCTAAGACGGGCTACAGCACCATCAATAGCTGCATCAATAATAGACATTCCATGTTCTCTTCGCTGAACGGCATACTCCACAATTAAGATAGAGTTTTTAGCTAATAATCCGATAAGCATGATTAAACTAATCTGCAAATAAATATTATTGGTGATACCAAATATTTTAGCAAAAAGGAAAGCACCCGCTAATCCGATAGGTAAAGAAATAAGAATAGATAGTGGTAAGATGTAACTTTCGTATAATGCTGATAATAAGAAATATACAAATATCAAACACAATAAGAAAATATATACAGTTTGAGACCCACTATTTTGAACCTGTTCTCTGGACATACCTGAGTACTCATAAGAGTATCCCTGAGGGAGTGTTTGAGCTGCTACTTCATTGATCACTTTAATAGCATCTCCGGCACTATATCCCGGATTAGGCTGTCCGTTTACAGGCATGGATTGGAACATATTAAAACGTTGAAGAGATTGGGGTCCGTAAACTCGTTTTAGTGTAATGAAACCGGATATAGGAGCCATTTCGCCTGAGCTGTTTCTTACATACATTCCATTTAAATCCTCAACATTTTTTCTATATTTAGGATCTGCCTGAATCATTACCTTAAATTGTTTTCCAAATTCATTATAATTGGATGCATACAATCCTCCGATGTATCCTTGTAATGCACCTAAAACATCAGTAACAGCAAGGCCGGCTTGTTTAACCTTAGCAACATTTACATTGATTTCATATTGCGGGTAGTTAGGGTTAAATGATGTGGTGGCATACATGATTTCTGGTCGTTGGTTTAAAGCTGCAAGGAACTTACCACTAGCTTCATAAAATTTCTGAATACTACCACCTGTACGATCTTGTAACTGGAATTCAAAACCATTGGATAAACCAAATCCCTGAAGGGTAGGAGCTCCGAAGAAGATTACTCTACCTCCTTGTATGTGTCCGGTTTTCATAAACAATTGTTGTACAACGTCACCAATTTTAATGTTCGGACGTTCATTCCAAGGTTTTAGTTTTATTAATACAACTGCATAATTTCCACCGACACCACTGATGAAACTGATACCATTCAGCTGGGCAATATTATTAACTCCGTCAATACCTTTAGCTATTTCATTTACCTGATTGGCTATAGCTGTTGATTGTTCTAGCGTAGATGCCGGAGGCAAGCTGATATCACTTAATATAAATCCACTGTCTTCCTGTGGCACAAAGTCGGTAGGAGTGGTTTGCATAAGAAAATACAAGATTCCGCAAAATCCTAGTATAATAGCAAATACTACCCATTTGGCTTTAGATGTCCAAACCAATACTTTTTTATACTTTTGAGTCATATTATCAAAAGCACCATTGAATCCATCTTTCAATTTTTGTACAAAACCTGTTTTATGCTCATCGCTGTGAGGTTTTAGGAATATGGCACAAAGAGCTGGACTCAGCGTTAATGCATTAACGGCAGATAGAATGATAGAAACGGCAAGAGTTAAACCAAATTGTTTATAAAACACCCCTGAAGTACCTCCGATAAAACTAACCGGAATAAATACGGCAGCCATTACTAACGTTATAGCTATAATAGCCCCGGCAATTTCATCCATTGCATGCAATGAAGCTTTTTTAGCATCTTTCATTCCTCCTTCCAGTTTTGCATGCACCGCCTCGACGACCACAATAGCATCATCCACCACAATACCAATGGCAAGAATCAAAGCGAAAAGAGTAAGGATGTTTATGGTAAATCCAAATATTAATAAGAAAAAGAAAGTTCCTACAATTGCAACAATTACTGATATCGCAGGTATTAAAGTAGAACGTAAATCCTGAAGGAATACCAGCACCACAATAAACACTAAGATAAATGCTTCCACTAACGTATGTAGTACTTTGTCAATAGAGGCATCCAGGAAGTCATTGGCATTCATCATAAACACAGTCTCAATACCCGGAGGAAATGAGCTTTTCGCTTCATCCATTGTTTTTTCAACCTCTTTGATAATTTGCTGAGCGTTAGAACCTGCAGTCTGTGCAATAGATATTACTACAGAAGGATATCCGTTAACAGTAGAAGTTACCAAATAACTTTCTGATCCTACTTCTACTTTAGCAACGTCTTTTAAACGTAATACATCTCCATTAGGAAGGGATTTAAGAACCATATTCTGAAATTGCTCAGCACTTACCAATCGCCCGGTATATTTCAAAGTATACTCAAAGGTCTGGTTACTGTTCTGACCCAGGGTACCCGGAGCTGCTTCAATATTTTGTTCAGCTAATATTCCGGAAATATCAGAAGGAGTAACTCCATAGGTAGCCATTACATCTGGTTTTAGCCATATTCTCATTGAGTAGGTGTTTGAACCTCTCGCCTGAGCATCTCCTACACCGGTAATACGTTTTATCTGTGGAAGTATATTGATGTTGGCATAATTCTGAAGAAACTTCTGGTCGTAATTTTTGCTTTTACTGATTAATGCCATAAACACAATGTTACTACTTTGTGTTTTTTGTACAATTACCCCGTTTCTGGTAACCTCAGCAGGAAGTAAGCTATTGGCTCTGGCAGCAAGATTCTGAACGTTTACCGCTGCAATATCAGGGTTAGCATCCTGTTTAAAATAAACGGTTATGGAAGCACTCCCATCGTTTCCAGCACTGGAAGTCATGTAAGTCATATTCTCAACCCCATTGATTTGTTCTTCCAAAGGGATAATTACACTTTTCATAACTACATCAGCATTAGCTCCTGGATAGTTAGCGGTTACCTGTACAGTAGGCGGGGCAATTTCCGGATACTGAGCTACCGGTAGGGATATAATTCCCAAAATTCCCAAAATCACAATTATAATGGATATAACTGTGGAAAGAACGGGCCTTTCAATAAATATTTTAAGCATTTTTTATTCTTTTTTATTAAATTAAAGTAACTGAATTTAAATTAAAGTTGAGGTTTGATTTCCATACCTTCTTTAAGGTTTTGAATTCCGTTAACAACAATTTTATCATTTACATTAAGTCCAGAGTTAACTATAAATGATTGTCCGTCAGAGGCAGGAGTTACATTAATAGTTACCTGTTTAACTTTATTGTCTTTTTGTACTACAAATACAAAAGTTTGTCCTTGTAATTCGAAAGTAACTTTCTGAGGAATTACGATAGCATTTTTTACGGTGCGGTTTATTCTAATTGATCCGGTAGACCCACTTCGCAATAATCCTTGAGGATTAGGGAAGTTAGCTCTGAAATTAGCAGAACCAGTAGAAGTATTTACGATACCGTTTATGGTTTCAAGTCTTCCTTTTTCACTGTATTCTGAACCATCAGCCAATATAAGTTGAATGGGTTCTGCACGGCGTATTTTTTCAGCCTGATTAGCTCCCGGAGTATCTTTTAAAAAGTCAAGTAATTGTTTTTCGTTCAATGAAAAATATACATATACGTTAGAAGTGTTGGCAACGGTAGTTAATGTGCTTGTACTTCCAACCAAACTACCTAAACGAAAAGGAATAGCTCCTACAATCCCATCTACCGGACTAGTAATATTTGTATAAGATAAATTAGTTCTTGCATTAGCCAAAGCAGTTTGTGCTTGATTTAAAGCAGCTCTTTTAGCTTGTAATGCAAATTTTGCAGCTTCAAGCTGGTATTTACTTACAATTCCTTTTTCAACCAATGGAGTAATTTTTTCAACGTCCATTTGGGCATTGTTTAAATCGGCTGTAGCCGTTTTTATAGCTGCTTCTGCGCTTAGTACATTTTGAGCATATTGAGGTGCATCTAATGTAAATAAACGTTGTCCTTTTCTAACTGAAGCACCTTCGTCAACGTGAATGGTTTTTATAAAGCCTTCAACCATTGGACGAATTTCAATATCTTGTTCTCCTTTTATTGTAGCAGGATAATCGCTGGTTAGTACGGCAGTTTGAGTAGTTACGACTTTAACCGGGTAAGGCATTACCTGGTTTGCCATACCTGCAGCAGCGGCTCCCGACTTTTTATCTCCTCCGCAGGATGTGAAAATTACAGAACCGGCTGTAAATAGCAAGGCTATAATTTGTATTCTTCTGAGTTTCATACTTATTATTTTTCGATATTAATATTATATTTTTTAAATTCTTCCGGATGATTGTTAATAAACTCTTTTTTTGTGTCTTCATCAGACATAAGCAAGGTTATCAAATTTTCCTGAAATTGTTTTTGATGTTCTTTTAATGCTTCAAAAAATGAGTTATTAAATTCTTTAATTATTATTCCGGCATGGTCAACTATTTTTTTACCCTCATCTGTAATATATATCAGACGGGTTCTGGAATCCTTTTTATTAAATTTTCTTTTAATCCACCCTTTTTTCTGAAGTGTTCTCAAAACGGTTGAAGTAGTCATTGGATCTATTCCTGCTTTATCGGAGAGATCTTTTTGGGTAACTTCCAAGTGATGGGTTTCTCCCCATAAAATTCCGAATAAAAGCAAAAGCTGGCTATGGGTTATATCCAGTTCTCGAAAATTTTTTTTAAAGGCTCTTTGCCAATAATTATTGACTTTCCAAAGCAGAAAACCTGTTTTGTCATTGTCGGTTATATTGGAAAAAAATTCTTTATAATCTGTTTGCATACCTCACATAATTAAAAATTGGAAGTGCAAAGATAATATGTATACTTATAAAAAAAAATTTTATTTTCTGAAAATTAAACTATAAGTATACATATTATATAAGAACTTACTGAAAAATATGAATATCAAATAACAGACCAAAAAGACATTTATGGTAACAAAAAAATGATGTATAATATTCATTTTATTACTTTTCAGTAAGATATGTTAATGATTGGTTTGATTTAAAATTTAATAAGTAAATATTTATTATGTTCAATAATTATAAATGATAAATTTGATAGTTTTAGTCTTTATTTATTTTCTGTTGTATTGCCAGCCATATGCACCGTCAATTGAGGGAATGGAATATTAATATTTTCTTTGGTGAACCGTTCATAAATATTTTCATTAAGATAGTAATAAACATTCCAGTATTCAGATGACTCAGCCCATACTCTTATAACAAAATCTATAGAGCTGTCATTTAGTTTTTGTAAACCTACAAATGGTACTGGTGATTGTAAAATTGAAGGGTTAGAGCTTATTATACTGTTTAAAATTTCTTTTACCTGGGAGAGAGAAGTTCCATAATCAACACCAACAATAATATCAATTCTTCGTTGTTCCTGAGTAGAAAAATTTAAAATATTACCAGTAGAAAGAGGACCGTTAGGAATAAATACTGTTTTATTGTCTGCTGTAGTTAACAAAGTATATAATATACCGATGGATTTAACTGTGCCTTCTTGGCCCTGTGCTGAAATATAGTCACCGATTTTTATGGGTTTGTTAAATAATATCATCACCCCTCCGGCAAAATTTCCCAGATTATCTTTCATAGCCATACCTATAGCTAAGCCAGCAGATGCTATTAAAGCGGCAAATGAAGTGGTTTGTATTCCAAGAATGCCAATAATAGACATTATCAACATAATTGTTAATGTGATGTTTACCAGACTTCCTAAAAATGACTTAACGGATTGATCTATTTTTTTTCTTTCAAGAATTCTGTGTACAAGTTTTTCAACCCATTTAATTATGAATTTACCAATGTAATAAACAATTAGGCAGGTAATAATTTTTAACCCTAATTCATAACCCAAATCGATTAATTTATCCATTAATTTTTCCAGTGTGGCAGAACTTACAATTTCTTTTGGGGTAGTTTCTTGTGCTACTTGAAGTATATTCATATTTTAAATAATTTATGTATTTACGGACAAAGCTCAACTAATATGCCATTTGTAGTTTTTAGATGTATGTAAACAAGTATTTTATACCTTACATTTATTAAAAACTAAATTAAATTCTAAAATATTTATTAAACATTTTAGGTTAGGCGAAAATATTTATAAGCAATGACTTTATAATTTCAAAATTGAAAGTAAATTTAAATTTTATAAGTTATTTAATTTCTATAAATTTGTGAAATATTATGGAAAGTAATAGACAAAAAAAAATTAATCAGTTATTGCAGGAAGAATTAGCAGAAATTTTCCGTAAGCAGTCAGCCGATATAGGTCAGGGAATTCTTATTTCGACCACTGGAGTTAAAGTTTCACCGGATTTAGGAACAGCTAAGGTTTATCTTAGTATTTTTCCTCAAAAATATAGGGATCCTCTTATGAAAGAAATTACTGCATTGCAATCACAAATACGAAAAATTTTAGGCAAAAAACTTGCTAAACAGTTGCGACAAATTCCTGAGTTGTCTTTTTATTTAGATACCACTTTAGATGATGTGGAAAAAATAGAAAGAGCTTTAAAGGGAGAAGATGAAAACCCTATTTTATAGTTTGTGAAAAATTTATCATGGTATATAGCTTTTCGATACTTTATTTCTAAAAAAAGTACACAAGCCGTAAGCATAATTATGTACACTTCGTTGATAGCTATTTCTATAGCTACCTGTGCTATGTTTGTAATTTTGTCGGTTTTTAGTGGTTTAGAAAGCTTTAATATCAGATTATTCAGTGATGTTAATCCCGATTTGAAAATACTACCGGCTTCCGGTAAGCTATTAAATAATATACAGAAAATAGAGGCTGTTTTAAAATCAGAAAAAGACATTCAAACTTTTACAAAAGTAATTCAAGAAAAAGTTTACGTTTTATATAACGATAAAGATGAAATAGCCTATTTAAAAGGTGTAGATTCTAATTTTTTAAATGTTGTTAAAATAGATACCTGTTTTCAGGCAGGTAAATTTCCTGATCCTTTGCGTGAAGACGAGGCTGCTTTTGGAACTGCTTTGGCATACAGACTGGGAATGCCGATTGATAATGAAGCTTATTCTTCATTGTATATGCCCAAACCGGGTAGGGGTGTGTTGACTATAGATAATGCATTTGAGAAGACACAGGTACATATGACCGGAATTTTCGCACTCAATGATCAATACGAAAACTATATTTTTGTTCCTATTCAAGTATCTCAAAAATTACTGAATTTACCTCCT
Organism: Apibacter raozihei; assembly: GCF_004014855.1. Taxonomy (NCBI): domain Bacteria; kingdom Pseudomonadati; phylum Bacteroidota; class Flavobacteriia; order Flavobacteriales; family Weeksellaceae; genus Apibacter; species Apibacter raozihei. The sequence continues at coordinate 2,954,367 of NZ_CP034930.1, read as the reverse complement.
GAAAGTGCTTTTTCCATTGAGATCAAAACAAAAACCAGAGATGTTAAGTCTATTCAGTCAAGATTGAAATCAGAATTAGGCAATCAGTATCAGGTTTTAACACGTCAGGAGCAAGATGCTTCTTTTCTGAAAATGATGAAAGTTGAGCAATTATTTATTTATCTTATTTTTATACTGGTCATTATCATTGCATCCTTTAATATGGCAGGAGCTATAATTATTATTATTTTAGATAAGAAACATCAGTCAAAATCATTAATATCTCTCGGATACAGTCGAAAAGGATTGAAAAAACTTTTCTTTACAATAGGAATTATCATAACTGTATCTGGTGTTCTTTTAGGAATTATTTTAGGTACTGTACTAACCTGGCTTCAGGCAGATTATTCTTTAGTCATGGCTAATTCATTTATGCCTTTTCCCGTTAAGTTTGATTCTTATAATTACTTGATTGTGATTTCAACGGTTTTATTTATTGGTTTACTGGTCTCATTTTTATCATCCAGGAAGTTAACTTTTAAATAATAAAAGATTATTATATCAGCTATTTAGAATATTTAAAGTAACACTTATTTACGGATAAAAAACTAATTTTTTAGTATATTTGTATAAAATTCAAAAATTAAGATAAAAAAATAATTATATTAAGTATTTTTAATTAGTGTATATATGAAAAAAGTAAAAAAGGCAATTATACCTGCTGCCGGTTTAGGTACAAGATTTTTACCTGCAACAAAGGCATTAGCAAAAGAAATGCTTCCGATTGTAGATAAGCCTACCATTCAGTTTATTGTGGAAGAGGCTATCAATTCGGGTATAGAAGATATATTAATAGTTACCGGAAAAGGCAAACGTCCTATAGAAGATCATTTTGATTCAAACCCTGAGTTAGAAAATAACCTAAGAGAAAAAAATAAAACCGAATTACTAGAATTGGTAGAAGAAACTACAGGTTTAAATTTACATTTCATTAGACAATCTCATCCCAAAGGTTTAGGACACGCGGTTTTAATGGCTAAAGCATTTGTAGGTAACGAACCTTTTGTAGTAATGCTGGGAGATGATTTAATGCAGGATGAGGTACCTTTAACGAAACAGTTGATCGATGATTATGAAAAAATTCATGCTCCAACTATAGCGGTTATGGAAGTTCCTAAAGAAGAAACATCTAAATATGGAATTATAGCTCCTGAACATTCAGTAGAAGAAGGTTTGTATAATGTACAAAAATTTGTTGAAAAACCTAAACCAGAAGATGCTCCCAGTAATTTGGCTATTATTGGACGCTATCTGCTGACTCCTCAAATATTTGAAATTCTTGAAAGTCAGAAGCCCGGTGCAGGTGGAGAAATTCAACTTACTGATGCCATAGATACTTTAAACAAAACACAAAGAGTATTCGCTCGTGTTTTCAAAGGAACCCGCTATGATGTAGGAGATAAATTCGGTTTTTTAAAGACCAGTATACAATATGGATTAAAACATCCGGAAGTCAAAGATAATCTTCACGATTATATCCTAGAACTAGCTAAAGAGCTTGAAAAATCTGAAGAAAAAAAATCTAAAAAACAGCTTGTAAAAGAAAGTAAATAATATAAGAAACTGAAAATTTACAACCTTCCGAACTTTACGGAAGGTTTTTTTTATTAAATTTGCACTTGAATTTTAGCTGTTTATGAAGTTAATTCAATTATATAAATTGAAAATTATTTATTTCTTTTTTGCAATAATGCTTGCTTTTAAGCTTATTGCAGTTCAGGAATTTATTCATATTGAGCAACATAAACAAGAACAAGTACATCAGGATCACTGTTCTGTATGTCAAACAATTTTTCAGATTGGTAAATTTCAGAATGCCGAACCGGTTGAAATTTCTCATTTCTCATTTGTACATACCTCCAATCATAATGAGCTTTATCAGATTCAGTATAAATCAATTTTTATAAACGAAAAGCTTTTTAATAAGCTACACAATCGTCCGCCACCTTTTTGCATATAATTTTATTATTAGTGTCAATTAATTTTTGATGCCTGAAAGATCAGGAAATCAAAAATATAATTATTCGTTATTATTTTTATACAAAAAGATTTATGGCTAAATTAATCAGTGCATTGTTATTGTTGCTTACAACAATAGTACAGTCGCAAACAACCTGTACTTTATCATTATCAGGTTCGGTTACCGATATACATACCGGTGAAGGTTTAGAAAATGCAGAAATAAGCTTGAAAAATACAAAGAACCAGTCTTTGTATAACACCTATACAGATGCTCAGGGAACTTACCGTCTAGAGAATTTATGCGAAGGTACTTATCAGGCAGAACTAAAACATTCAGAGTGTAAAACCAAAGTTTTTCAGGTAAGTATAAATCGGGCAACGATTCGTAATTTTTCATTAGAACATCACGAAAAAGAACTTCAAAATATTATAACCGTTGGAAAAGCGAAAAAGCAAACTACTACTTCAATAGAAAACAAGCTTACTAAAAGTCAAATTAATCAGTATTCTGATACTAACTTAGGTACAGCGTTAACATCCATTGCAGGAGTAAATGCATTAAGTACAGGAAACAATATTGTAAAACCAGTAATTCATGGTTTACACAGCAGCAGAGTTCCTGTATTAAATAACGGAATAAGACAGGAAGATCAGCAATGGGGGGTAGAACATGCACCTGATATTGATATAAATATAGCCAATTCCATATCTGTAATAAAAGGTGCAGGAGCTCTTCAATATGCGGGAGATGCCACGGGAGGAGTTATTTTGATTGAACCTAAGAAACTTACGACCAAAGATACTCTTATGGGAAACCTTTTGACTTCATATATTTCTAATGGTAGAGGAGGCAATATTTCTGCTAATATTGAGAAAGGTTGGAAAAATGGTTTTGCCTTACGTTTGCAGGGAACCTATAAAAGGTTGGGAGATTTATCTGCTCCCGATTATATTTTATCGAACACAGGGATTAAAGAAAACGATTTTTCAGCACAATTAGGCTACCATAAGCATAATTGGGGAGTTGAAGGTTTTTTTAGCTTTTACGGTACAGAATCAGGAATATTAAAGTCGGCACATATCGGAAACCTTGAAAACCTGGTTAACGCCATTAATAGCCGACAGCCGACTATAATCAATGATTTTACTATGCGTATAGATGCTCCTAAGCAAAAAATACAGCATAATTTAGCCAAATTTGATACATATTACAATTTTGATTTTGGTAAACTTACGTTTGTCTATGGGTATCAGTTTAATAACAGAAAAGAGTACGATATCCGTAGAACCGAATATAAAAATAAACCTTCGTTAAATCTGGATTTAACCACTCATGATTTTAATTTGAATTTTGATCATGCTGAGTTTAATGGATTTAAAGGGAAAATTGGAGTATCGTATGTTTATCAAAAGAACTTTCCTAATGCAGGAACAGGTGTAAGTCCACTTATTCCATATTACGAAAAAAATAATTTTGGTATTTACTTGATGGAAAGCTACAAAGTTAATCAGGCATTAACTTTGGAAGGAGGTTTTAGATATGATTATCAAAAAATTGATGCCTTAAAATTTTATAAAAAGACCCGTTGGAGGGCTTTGGGATATGATAAAAAATATTCTAATTTAATTATAAAAGATACGGGATTAAATTATTTAACCAATCCGGTGCTAGAATTTAATGGATATGCAGCAACTTTAGGAGCCGTTTACAAGCTGGGAGCCGTTAGCGATTTAACAGTGAATTATTCATTAAGCAGTAGAAACCCCAATCCTTCTGAGTTGTTTAGTGACGGATTGCATCATTCTGCTGCAGCTATAGAACTGGGGGATTTGGAGTTAAAAAATGAAAAATCCAATAAGTTTATTGCTTCTTTAAACACTCATTTGCTGGATTACAGGTTGAACATTGATTTCACAATTCATTATAATTATATTAAAGATTTTATAAATCAGGTTCCAACAGGTGCTGAATACACAATAAGAGGAGCATTTCCCGTTTGGCAGTATTTGCAGACCAATGCCGAAATTTATGGAATTGATGTAACCGCTAATTATAATTTTATCCGAAATTTCACTTTAGGATCTAATTTTTCATATCTGCGGGGCAATGACAAAAAAAATAACATTGCACTTATTAGCATGCCACCTGTTAAATGGGTCAACTCTTTAGAATATAAAAATAATAAATGGAATAATTTCTTTGCCAAAATTACTTCTACATCCGTATTTAAACAATCCCATTATCCGGATTATAATTTTAGTATAGATATAGCTAAAAATGGAATTTTGGTACCTACTTTATTAGATATAAGTTCTCCGCCGGCTGCATATCAGCTTTTTGATTTAGCAACAGGTTTTACTTGGGAAGTAACTTCTCATAACAATTTAGATATTTCTTTGACTCTTAGAAATATATTTGATACTTCATACAGGGACTATATGAACCGTTTGAGGTATTACGCTGATGAAACGGGGAGAAATTTTATCTTAAAATTACAGTATAATTTTTAATAAACAAAAAATGAAAAATATTATAAAATCAATTTCACTGAAAGTAGCTCTATTTTCAGTATTTACAATCTTATTAAGTTTAGCAATAACTTCATGTTCTTCGAGTGACAGAAATGATATTACAGACAGTATCCCTGAACACGAGCATGATGAAATATCTAAAGTAGTATTACAATTCAGAGAAAAAAATTCACCGGCAACGATATACGAAGTTACCTATGAAGTACCGGAAGGCACTACTGTGCTGCCTGTTGCCGATGTAAATTTACCTGCTGGAGAATACCTTGTGGAAACCCATTTTTACTCGCCTCATGATGATCATTTTCATGATGTAACAGATGAAATCTTTATTCAGGATGCAGATGATCATTTCGTATTTTATCAAAAACTAAACACATCTAATGTGAGTATCGTTTATGCCGATGATGATAGAATTGATACTTTAGGTAGAAAATTAGGATTTAAAACTGTGTGGACCATACAAGCAGGAGCTACCGGGCAGGTTTATTTATACTTAATGCATCAACCAGCTGAGAAAAAACAGGATGCAGTATCAACGGATGAATTAGGAGGAGAAATTGATCTGGAAGCCCATTATAAAATAAATTTACAATAAAAAATTTTTACTTAATATCTAATAATAACTTGTTGCGAGTCATAAAAAAACTCTTCACATCTTGTGAAGAGTTTTTTTAATTTTTAAATTGAAATTTTTTAATAGTTGTCTCTTATATATTCAAATATTTTTTTCATTTGTAATTTTAAACTAGAGTTAGAATGCTTGAAATTGTTATTCATATAACTGAATATAAGTATTCTTCCTGTTTTGGTTTTGATGAATCCGCTTAAGTTAAATACTTGTCCCATTGATCCGGTTTTGGCAAAAATATAAGGAGATTTTGCTTTGTAACTATTTTTCAATGTTCCATTTACACCACCAACCGGAAAAAATGATAATAAACGCTCTATAGCAATATCGTGATACATTTCATTTAGCACATACACAAAATCCTTAGGACTGAAATTATTATATCTGGATAGACCGGAACCGTCTACCCATCTAGGTTCCTGAGGGATTTTTGATAAATGTTTTTTTAAAATATGATTAATGACTACTTCACTATTCATTCTTTCATTTACATACAGACTGCTCATAAGTAAAATCTGTTCGGCCAAAAAATTATCACTTACCAGCATCATTCTTCGGTATAAACTATCCGAAGGAATGCTATATAAAATATTAGAGTTTCCTGTAGGAAATGTATTGGTTTTATAAACCTTTTTATTAATTTCACTTTCAATAAGTTTCAGAGTTAAATCCTGTGAAGTAATATAAGGGATTTCATACGTTTTTGGAGTAGAAACATAAAACAGATTATTAGTAAAATCTCTGAAATATTGATGCTTTTCTTTTTTAACTAATGATTGAAAATAAATAGGGGAAACGTTTAAAGTGGACGAAATAGTCACAATATTACCATAGAGAGGAAAAGGTGAACGTTCTGCAGAAAAATATTCTGAATAATCTTCCCAGGACCATCCGGGAGCCCATTTGGAATCATTAAAATTATCCAGATATACAGCAATCGGCAACTTCTGGTTGCTTAAAAAATCAATGACTTTTCTTTGTTTGAAAAAAGGTTCAAGAGTTGTAGGATCTCCTGTACCTGCTATATATAGAGTATCATGTAAGATTTGGTATTTTAGAGAAGGGATAGAGTCCGGCAAAATTTTTAATCCGGTATATAAGGTCATTATTTTTGTATTTGATGCAGGTATAAAATACTTATCTCCCTGATAATTATAAAGTTCTTCATTTTCAACTGGATCATATAAATTAAAACCTACCCATTGATTTTTATAAAAATCGGAAGTAAAATGAGAATCAAGAAACTGAGTTTGGCAGAATACCGGATAATTAACAAAAACTATTATTACTATTATTACGTACCTAAGCATGTTATAATTTTTTTATTGACTATTATATTTTAATTAATACAAAAATAATCTTTAATTCAGTTTAACTAATATGTAAATCTAAATTTGATTAAAGCTGCTTTTATATTTAATTTAGGTTTCTTCTTTAAAACTTATGAAATTAGGTATAAATTAAGTGTACCAGAATATATAAAACCAATGAGTGTAAAGTTAAAAATAGCAACAATGGAAAAGAACGTTTAGTTGCAGGATAGTAATTTTGTTTATAGAAATAAATCGTAAAAATGCATTCTAAATTTTCTACTAAAGAAGAATATTTAAAACGGATTAATATAGTTATCGATTATATAAATAATCATTTAGATGAAGATATTGATTTAAAAAAACTGGCAAGTATTTCCCATTTTTCACCCTTTCATTTTCAAAGAATTATGAAGGCCTTTTTAGGTGAACCTCTGGGATCTTTTATTATCCGAACGAGAGTTGAGACTGCAGCTCAATTAATCAGATATACAAATTTACCACTTAAAGATATTGCCTACAGAATCGGATATAATACACCTTCTTCTTTATCGAAAATTTTTAAACAATATTACGGTATTTCTCCAATCGATTATCGAAAAAATAAAAAATTTACAATTATCAAACCCGTTAGAATTATGGAAAATCTACATCTTGAACCACAGGTGGTATCTATCAAACCCCAGCAAATTATTTATATTCAGTTGTTTGGAGATTATAACTCTTTAGACTATTGCGGAACATGGAAAAAACTTTGGGAATATGTAAAAGAAAACGTTTTATTTTCTTCTGATATAGAGCACATATGTATAAACTATGACGATCCTAAAGTAACGGAACCCGATAAATTACGAACTGATTGTTGTCTTACTATTTCAGCTCATGTTTTGCCTAAGGGTGAAATAGGAGTAAAAGAAATGAAAGGCGGAAAGTATTTAAAAGTCCGGTATCAGGGATCATATAAAAAATTAGGAAATGTATATGATACTATATTTAAATATATACCTGATAACCATTTGAGTCTAAGAAATTCATATAGTTTTGAAAAGTATCTTAACGACCCGGAAAAAGTAAAAGAAGAAGAATTGCTGACTGAACTATACATTCCAATTGAATAAATGTGTTGATATTACAATATCAATTTCAATGATTACCAATAAAAATAAGATGTGTTTAAAATGCATCTTATTTTTATTTATAAATTTATTATTTAGTAAAAAAATTAATTTTGTTACCTATATGAATAATAGTATTTTTATAAGACTAAGATAAATTAAAAGAATGAATATTGAAGAGTTCAGAGATTTTTGCCTGCAATTGCCTGGTACAAGTGAATGTTTCCCATTTGATGAGCATACGCTTGTATTTAAAGTTATGGATAAGGTTTATGCTTTAACAAAATTAAACACGGAAGATTTTAGGGTTAATCTGAAGTGTGAACCTTCTTATGCTTTAGAATTAAGAGATTTATATTCAGATATTCAGCCAGGCTATCATATGAATAAAAAACATTGGAATACGGTTAGCTTCGCAGGAGGGATTCCAGATAAAGTATTGAAAACCTTAATAGAACACTCTTACAAAGAAGTTGAAAAAAAATTAACGAAGAAACAAAGAAGTGACCTTCAAAATTTTGGTTAGTTACAAATCTTGTTATACATTAGCATTATGATTATCACTAATTATTTATCTAAAAATATTCCTCTTTTAAGTGAGAATGATACCGTTAAGAAAGCTAAACAAATTATGCTGGATCTAAAACTTACGCATTTAAGTGTACTTAGCCAGGGTAAATTACTGGGAAGCATTAGCTTTGACATTGTAAGTAATCTGGAGGATGATGATTTTATGAAAGATCATTTGATTGAACTGGATAATTTCTATTTATATGAATATGCAACCATTTTCGACTCACTAAGAATATTCAGTGATAACGAAACTAATAGTATTCCCGTAATAGATGCAAAAGATAAATTATTAGGGATAATATCCGAAGAAGATGTGGTTGAAGAACTAGCATCTTATCCCTTTATTGCAGAATTTGGGGTTTTTATGACAATAGCTACACCTATCCAGAAATATTCAATAAGTGAGGTGGCTAATATCGTAGAAAGTAACAACGGACGTATACTAGGATTGCTGGTAACCAATACAGAAGAAGATCGTACATATATTACGTTAAAAATTGCTGCTGAAAATATAAGTTCAATAGGAGACACCTTTGAAAGATTCGGATATCAGATTTCCAATAAATATTTTGAAGATTCAAAGAACGAATTATTGAAAGATCGATTTGATCAGTTACAAAAATTTATGGAGGTTTAGTAAAGTTTTAATGACGAAAAAAATGAAAGTCGGAATATACGGGCAGGTTGTCAAAGAAGAAGATCAGGAAATTCTTGTGTCTTTTTTTCAAAAGTTAGAAGAAAAGAAAATAACAATTTTGGTCTGTGATACCTATATCGTAGAACTATATCAGGTTTTAGGATATAAAAATTCCAATTTTATTCCTTTTACTAAAGAAGATGGCTTACCACTGGATACAGAACTATTGTTTACTTTTGGAGGAGATGGTACCATTTTATCGGCCATAACATTTATAAAAGATTCCAATATACCCATTATTGGAATTAATACAGGTAGATTAGGATTTTTGGCTACTTTGCAAAAAACAGAAATCTTGAGGGAACTTCCGGATATTTTAGAAGGAAATTACAGCCTGAGTGAAAGATCTTTGTTAGAAGTGCGAAATAACTTTCAGGACTTTCCACCTTATGCAATCAATGAAGCAGCTGTAATGAGAAAGGAAACTACATCTATGGTAACCGTAGATACTTATGTAAATGATGTATTTCTGAATACATTTTGGGCTGATGGACTAATAATTTCTACACCTACGGGCTCCACAGGTTACTCTTTAAGTTGCGGAGGACCTATTATTTATCCGATGGCAGATATCTTTGTTATTACTCCGATAGCTCCCCATAATTTAAATGTCAGACCCTTTATACTTAAAGATGATGTAAGTATCAGGCTTAAAGTTCACAGCCGTTCTCATCAGTATTCTTTATCTCTTGATTCCAGATATCACACTATGAATGAAGAAGACGAAATAGTTATTAAGAGAGCAGACTTTAAAATAAAGATTGTTAAATACAACAATTACTCCTATTATGAAAATCTTAGAGCAAAATTGAACTGGGGTACGGATTCAAGAAATTAACATTCGTATGTATATGTATATCAATTTGTTATGCGTCTTTTGTTTATAAGTTCTTAATATCTTTTAGGCTTTATCCCGATACAGAAGAGAAATATCTATAATTTTATTTCTGTAAATAACGCCTTATAAATAACGCTCAATTGTTTAAGGTTAAGCACACTAAATAAAATCCTTTACGATTTTTAAAGTAAAAAACCAGAAGAATATGAAAAATTTAACTAAAATATAATTCTTCAGGAGTGTTGTCGCCTTATATGAAGTAAAATTTAGAAATAATAATATATAGTTTGATTATGTCAATATTTGATAGAAGAATTAATTATAAACCATTTGAGTATCCGGAGGTATTACAATTTACCGAAGCTATAAACCGTGCTTTCTGGGTACACTCAGAAGTAGATTTTACAGCAGATATTCAGGATTTTCATTCACATCTGGATGATAGTGAAAGAAATGCTATTAAAAACAGTTTACTGGCAATTGCCCAGATAGAGGTAGCTGTCAAGACTTTTTGGGGGAATATTTACCAACATTTTCCCAAACCGGAGTTTAATGGATTGGGAAGTACATTTGCAGAGTGTGAATTCAGACACTCTGAAGCATATTCCCGTTTGCTTGAAGTATTGGGTTATAATAATGAGTTTGAGAAGCTACTTACCATCCCGGTAATTAGGGAAAGAGTAGAATATCTTGATAATGCCCTGAAATATGCAAAATCAGACGACCGTAAAAAATACATTATCTCTCTAATATTATTTACCATCCTTATTGAAAATGTATCTCTTTTCAGTCAGTTTGCTATTATTTTGTCCTTTACGCGTTTTAGAGGGCTAATGAAAAATGTAAGCAATATTATTGGTTGGACTTCTGTAGATGAACAGGTTCACGCTAATGCTGGTATTTATATTGTGAATAAAATTAAAGAAGAGTTTCCTGATTTCTTCGATGAAGATATGATTCGCCACGTAAGAGAAACAGTTGTTAACTCCATAGATATTGAAGGAAGGATTCTTGACTGGATTTTTGAAAGTGGTAATATATCTACCATTGAAAAAGAAAATTTGTTAAACTTTATGAAGTTCAGAGTGGATGAGAGTTTAAAACAAATAGGAATAGAACAGCTTTATTATATTTCAGCCGAACAATACAAACCGATGGCTTGGTTTGAAGAAGAGGTTTTTGCTAATAGTCTGGACGATTTCTTTGCAAAAAGACCTACCGAGTATACCAAACATGATAAGAGTATAACTGAGAATGATTTATTTTAAATGGGTGATTTTTATTTAGTAAAAGCCAGTTTTATTTATCTGGAATTTCAGGCAAGTATAGAAAGAGAAATTCCGGTAAAATTACAAGACAGAGAAAGACATCTTCAGATTTTAAGTGAATTGGAAGAAATTCTATCGGTTTATTTACAGAATTTTAAATTCAGTGAATTTTACGAAATGCCATTTCTTGATACGGAAGGAAAAGATAACGGGTATTTTATCAGAAAGCTGGCTTCTCATAAAGAGTCAGGATTAAAAGGAAAACTAGAATTAATGGTTAAAAGATTAGATTAAAGATATGAATGAAAAACTTTGGTGGAGGAACTCGGAAAGTGAGCAAATTTTAAACAGAGGATATCTCTTAAAAGGTGAAACTGTTGAAGGAGCTATAGACAGAATTACATCCGCCGCAGCCCAGAGATTATATAAACCTGAATTAAAAGAAGCATTTCAGGAAATGATAGAAAGAGGATGGATGAGCCTTAGTTCTCCTATTTGGGCAAATATGGGAACACAGAGAGGTTTACCTATTTCCTGTTTTAACGTTCATATACCTGATAGTATTGAGGGCATTACCCATAAATTGGGAGAAGTAATTATGCAGACGAAAATTGGAGGCGGAACTTCCGGTTATTTCGGGGCTTTGAGAGAAAGAGGATCAGCGGTTTCAGATAATGGAAAAAGTAGCGGTGCGGTAAGTTTTATGAAATTATTTGATACCGCTATGGATACAATTTCTCAAGGAGGTGTACGGAGAGGAGCTTTTGCTTCCTATCTGGACATTGACCATCCGGATATAGAAGAGTTTTTAACAATCAAAGATATTGGAAATCCTATCCAAAACCTGTTTTTCGGAGTTTGTGTTCCTGATTACTGGATGCAGGAGATGATTGATGGAGACATGGATAAAAGAAAAATATGGGCGAAAGTACTTGAAAGTCGTCAGCAAAAAGGCCTGCCTTATATTTTCTTTTCAGACAATGTAAATAAAAATAAACCGCAGGTTTATAAAGACGAAGGCTTAATTATCAGATCATCAAACTTATGTTCAGAAATTATGCTTCCTTCATCATTCGATGAATCCTTTATTTGTTGTTTATCTTCCATGAATCTGGAACTATATGATGAATGGAAAGATACAGAAGCCGTGAAACTGGCAATATTCTTTTTAGATGCCGTATTGCAGGAATTTATTGTAAAAACGGAAGGAAATTATTATCTGGAACCGGCAAATAAATTTGCTAAAAGACATAGAGCTTTAGGGTTAGGGGTTTTAGGATGGCACTCTTATTTACAAAAAAATATGATTCCTTTTGAAGGAATGGAAGCCAAACAAAAAACAGTAGAAATATTTAAATATTTACAAGATAAATCCAACAAAGCAACTGAAGATTTAGCCAGAATATATGGTGAGCCTGATTTACTTAAAGGATATGGAAGAAGAAATACAACATTGTTAGCTATTGCGCCAACAACCTCATCTTCTGCAATTTTAGGACAGACATCACCAGGTATAGAGCCATTTAGTTCCAATTATTATAAGGCAGGATTATCCAAAGGAAATTTTATGCGTAAAAATAAGTATTTGGATAAGTTATTGACTGAAAAGGAAATAAACAACGAGGATACTTGGAGAAGCATCATGCTTAATGGAGGAAGTGTACAGCATATTAATGAACTTTCTTTTGAAGAAAAGCAGGTATTCAAAACGTTTAAAGAGATTAGTCAGCTGGAAATTATTCAACAGGCAGCCATCAGACAAAAATATGTAGACCAGTCCCAGTCTTTAAATTTGAACATTCCGGCAGAACTACCTGTGAAAGATGTTAACCGATTAATTATAGAAGCCTGGAAGTTAGGTATTAAAACATTATATTATCAGCGCAGTCAGAGTGTAGCTAAGGAAATGGTAGTGAATTTGGTGAGTTGCAGTAGTTGCGAATCATAAAATTTTTTCTATAAACTAAGAAAAGATTGCTGTAAAGCAATCTTTTTTAGTTTATATGAAGTTATTTATTAAAATAAAAAAATGTCGTAAATTTGTATTAGTTTCTATAACCATTGTATCTTTTAGATTATAGGCTCATTAAGATATGAAAGATTATTATAAAATATTAGAAATTACTCCTTCAGCAACTTTTGAAGATATAAAAAAAGCGTACAGACGTTTAGCTTTTAAATTTCACCCGGATCGCAATGGTGGTAATCTGGAGTTTAATCAGTTATTCATAGAAATAAATCAGGCATATAAAACTTTATCGCACGAGACTACTCGTAAACGATACGATATGAGTTACAGAGTACGGATGGCAAGAGAATTAAAACCGGTAACTCCTCAGCTTTTTTTAGAAAAAATGGAATCTATAAGAACATTTATTTATAAAAAAGGAAAAAATAAAATCAGTGAAACGGCTTTATTCAGAGGATTAAATACAATACTTTCTGATAATAATATCCTATATCTTATTAATCAAAATAACTCAGATATAAACAAACAAATCATTAATGAATCATTAAAATGTTGTGATTTTATATCAGGTGAACATATGCTATCTATAACTTCAAGGTTAGAAATACTAGCGGGTAAAAATGAGATTGAAATCAGCCGTATACAAGAATATAAAGATGCTCATAAGATGATGAAGTCTAATTATTTAATGGAAATATTAGTTAATTTTTCTCATAAAGTAAGCACTATATTCCGTTAATGTATATTGCTTTTTTTAATTCCTAAATATTTATCAACGCCCTGTGGACAATATATGATTTTATTTCTTCGGGTTTGTTTAATAAGTGAAAAATTGTTTTTATCAATTGTAGGAGTATTAGAATTAAAATGATAAATAATTCCGCAATTTTGTAATTTTTTTCCCCAAACACTGCTAAAAAGTAATCGTTGGCAAAAATCTGAATCTTCACCTGCATATCCATTAAATTGTTCATTAAAACCGTTTATATCAATAAAATCTTTTTTCCAGTATGAAAGGTTATTCCCGGTCATGTCATTGGATAAATACTCTGTAGGTTTATGAAACCGATTAAAAAAAGGTAAATAAATATTTTTTATCCTTTTCTTAATTTTTCCTGAAAAAAAACTAAATGTATATATTTCATTTTTAATAATATAATCTGTTTTTTTTTGATTAATAGGAATGATTGTTCCAAAAAGGAATGTATTATATTTACGACTATGAATATGGTCTTTAATAAAATGTTTATGCAGTATACAATCATCATGGATTTGTATTATGTATTCAGATTTACATTTAGCAATTGCTTTATTTAAAATTTCAGCTTTTAGTAACTTATTACCACTTTGTTTAATATGAATTACCGGTATTTTAGTTTTTTGTGTAAAAGCAGAGATTAAAATTTCTGACTCGTAGTTTGAACTACAATCAGCTATTATAATTTCATCTGGCAATAAAGATTGTATGTTTATACTTTTTAAAACCAGATTCAGTATATCGGAATTATTATAAGTACTAATAACAAGCGATGTGGACGTTTTCATTTTAACACTATCAAATTATAAATAAAAAATAAATATTTCAGTCTTAAAGGTAATAATTATGAGATAACTTTACAATTATTTATAATAGTTTTATTCTGTATTTTTATTTAATAGCTTGCCGTTAGTTAAAATCATGAAAAAGTTTAATAAAAAAACTCCTGAAAATTATCACTATATTTACTTAATTAAGTTGAACCGGAAATTATGAAAAAGAATTTTTTAATACTAGCGACATTAGGATTAATTTTGTCTGGAGCTCATTTAAATTCTCAAACAAAAAATACTAAATCGGAATCTGTAAAATATAAAAAATCATGGTTAATCTATGGACCCAAATCATCAGCCAAAGTAAAAGATTTATTTTTCACTAAAACAGGTTTTAAATTACCGCAGACTGTAGGCTCAATAAATTCTATTGCAGGTTATACAAGTTTTGAACCTATAGAAGGTGCAGGCAATATATATACATGGGATTTTACCAATGGCTTTCAAATTAGTGTAATATCTGAAACAGGAGGGAAGCCGGGTAGCTCTGACTTAATATCTCTGGTTAGTTTTAATTTTGGAGGATTAAATTCTTTAGAGTTAGGCAATGGTATAATTTTACATAAAAGTACATTATTCGGTATTCAAAAAATATATGCCAATAAGCTTGTTAAATACAAAAATTCAGCTGCTTATAAAATGAATGATGGTAATATTTATGTATCGTTTTATTTTAACACAAAGAATATATTAACCAGTCTCTCTATATCCAACTATGATTTAGAAATATAATTTATATTTAAAATATCTATCAATGAAAAACGTAATCAGTTTATTTTGCATATTTTTATTATCAGGGAGCTCTTATTCTCAAAAGCATGCAGATAAAGTTATCACTATAAATGAACAAAAAAAAGCTTCTGCATGGGTAGACTCAACTTATAATTCACTTACTTTGGATGATAAGATAGCTCAGCTATTTATAGTTGCAGCCTATGTAAACAAAGATTCAAAACATATAGAAGAAGTTACACATTTGGTTGAGAAAGAGCATATCGGAGGATTGATATTAATGCAGGATGATATTCTTAAACAGGTTCGCTGGGTAAATAAATTGCAAAATAATGTAAAAGTACCCTTACTGATAGGTGTAGATGGAGAGTGGGGGCTGGCTCAGCGTTTTTCTGAAACAATAAAATTCCCCTGGGCTATGACATTAGGAGCTCTTACCAATGATACATTAGTATATCAAGTAGCTACTAAGATTGCCAAGCATTGTAAACGTGCAGGTATAAATTGGGATTTTGCTCCTGTAGTAGATATCAATATCAATCCCAACAATCCTATCATAGGAAACCGCTCGTTCGGTTCTGATAAATATAACGTTGTAAGAAAAGCTAATGCCTACATAGAAGGTTTACAGAGTCAAAAAATTCTTTCATCTGCCAAGCATTTCCCAGGTCATGGCGATACTGATGTAGACAGTCATTTAGGAATGCCCGTATTAAATCATTCACGTGCAAGATTCGATTCATTGGAGTTATATCCTTTTAGAGAACTTATTAAGAAAAATATAGAGGGTATTATGGTAGCCCATTTAAATGTACCTGCTTATGAGAAAAATAAAAAAATACCAGCTTCTTTATCCTATGAAATTATTACTAAATTATTAAAGGAGCGTCTCGGTTACAAAGGTATGATCATTACAGATGCACTGAATATGCAGGGAGTAGCTAAAAATTTTCCTTTTGGAGAAATGGATTATCTTGCATTTAAAGCAGGAAATGATATATTACTATTTTCCCAAGGAGTTAAAACAGGGAAAGAAAAAATTAAAGATGCACTTGTAAAAGGAGAAATACCTATGAGCCGACTGGAGGAAAGTGTTAAAAAAATATTATTTGCTAAATACCATGCAGGATTGTGTAATTATCAACCAATTTCTGAAACCAACCTTATAAAAGATTTAAACGATAAAGAATCTGAGGTTTTAAAAGAGAAGGTTTTTACAGCTGCATTAACAGAATTAAAAACCGATAAGAATCATTATCCTTTAAATAAAAAGAAAAAATACCTGTTTTTACCACTCGAAGATGGAGATTACCATTTATTTTATAGAAATTTAAAAGAAAAATACCCTATACTTCAGCAGGTAACTTTAGAGCAGCTATCGAGTGGAAAATATGATTCTAAAGAATTTGAATTGATCATAGGTATTTTTAAAGATACCGAAACCACAGTTTATTATTCACACAAATTATCAAATGTATCAAAAAATGCCATAAACAGCTTATCTAAAAAATATTCAACTACATTATGTAATTTCATTAGTCCTTACAGTTTAAACGGAATTAACCTGGATCACATAAAAAATATTTTTTTGACTTATCAGAATAACAACTATACTCAAACATCAATTATCAATATTCTGGATGGAAGTTTAAAAGCTCAAGGAAAAATACCAATAACTATTGGTAAATAATCAAACTAAAAAAAACAAATATCTGTCCGGATATTTGTTTTTTTTAGTTATTATTTTTTTATAAGAACTTCATCTTCATTGATTGTTATATTGTGATCGAGATAATAAAGCTTACCATGATCAACTTTAAACTTAAAATTAAATTTGTCTAAAGATAATATGGTTTTATCAGCATTCCATGTATATATTCCTTCCTCTTTAATAGTACTTTGGGAAGATTTTTCTTCCCCAATCAGATGTATAGTCAAAGAATAATGATGATTATCCATAATAGTTAAAACAACACTTTCACAGTCGTCACAAGAAATTTCTCCTGAATATGTCCCATAAATAGATTGAGCTGAAGTAACAGAATCTTGATTTGAGATTAAAGGATTAATTGTTTTTTTATTATCTGAACAACTGGATATAAAAAGTAATGTAAAAAATACTAATGAAAATTTATTCATGATTATTATATTTTATAAGAACAATAGTTTTAAAATATTTAAACTTCCGTATTTATATCAAAATTTTCAAGATAATCAGAAACTCTTTTCACAAACATTCCTCCAAGTGCCCCATCAATTACACGATGGTCATAGGTATGAGACAAAATCATTTTATGTCTGATACCAATTAAATCTCCCTGAGGAGTTTCTATAACAGCAGGTTTTTTAACAATGCTGCCCACAACCATAATAGCAACTTCCGGCTGATTAATAATGGGTGTACCTGCAATATTTCCAAAACTGCCAATATTTGAAAGAGTATAAGTACCTCCTTTTACATCTTCAGGTTTAAGGCTGTTTTTTCGGGCTCTGTTAGCTAAATCATTTATTGTTTTAGCTAAGCCTGACAAGCTCAATTGATTAGCATTTTTAATAACGGGTACGATTAAATTACCGTCGCTTAAGGCAGTAGCCATTCCTATATTAATATTTTTCTTTTTAATGATTGTGTTTCCTTCTACGGAAATGTTGATCATTGGGAAATCTTTAATAGCCTTGACAATGGCTTGTATAAATATAGGAGTAAAGGTTAATTTCTCTCCTTCTTTTTTATAAAATATATCTTTATATTTATTTCTCCATAGTACAATGTTGGTCACATCAGCTTCAACAAATGAAGTGACATGAGGAGATATCCTCTTACTGTTTAGCATATTCTCAGCAATGAGTTTACGCATACGATCCATCTCTATTACTTCATCTTCTGCACAGGCATGTACCGGGTAGGATTTATTGTTTACGGATTCGGTTGTAATGAATGAATTATTTTCATTTGATATGGAATTTTGAGAAGATTTTGCCCTGTTTTTTACATAAGTAAGAATATCTTCTTTTGTAATTCTTCCGTTTAAACCACTTCCTTGAATGTTGCCAAGCTCCTCCGGAGTTATATTTTCTTCTTTACATATAGCTTTAACCAAAGGAGAATAGAATTTATCCTTTGCATGTATATCATCCTGATCCTGAAGTACTTTAGTTAAGGGCTTTTCGAGTTCGTTAACAGTTTCCTTGATTATTTTTTCACTATTTATAGTTTCAGATTCTGAAATGGATGTAGTAATACTTTTATCTTCCAATGAATCTTCAGAAGAAACACCTTCCACTTCCAGAATTGCAAATGCTTCACCTATATTACAGGTATCATTCACGTCTTTAAGTTTTTTTATCAATTTACCCGATACAGGCGAAGGAACGTCCGAATCAACCTTATCCGTGGCTATTTCAATAATAGTTTCATCCTCATTAATATAATCTCCTTCATTTTTAACCCAACCGGTAATGGTAGCTTCCATTACTCCTTCCCCCATAGGAGGTAATACCATTTTATATTCAGCCATAGCTTGTAATTATTAATACAAATCTAATAATAAATAATTAGAAAAAACAGACAACTTTATATTATAAGTATAAAATTGATTTTTTATATTAATTATTCATTGAGATATTAGTAAAATTTAATCTTAATAAAATTAATTGAAATATATATGAAAATTTAAATTTAGGCAATCAGGATATGTTGAGATTTATAACAAATCCTTCATGGCTTCTGACATTAAATACCAAGTTATTCTCAAACAGTAAATATTGACCTTTAATACCGATAAGTACCCCTTCAAATTCAGGTATTTTTTTTAAATTAATGGATTTGATTTTAGAAGGATACTTTAAAACAGGATAATGAATCTGAAACATTTGATTATCTTCGGTAACAAAATGCTGATATTCCTTAGGAATAAAATCAAATAAACTGTTTTTTACTTTTGATAAATCCAAAAGCTCTACATTATTGATCAACATTTTTCTATAGTTTGTTTTATCAGATATTTGACTTTTTAAGGCTACTTCAATCATTCCTGCTTCATATCTGTTTTCTGTTTCAGCGATTTTAAGAGCAAATTCAGCCCCTTGATCTATCCAACGGGTTGGAACCTGTGATTTTCTTGTAACACCAACTTTTATTCCGCCTGAATTAGCTAGATAAACTATATGAGGCTGTAATTGTGCTTGTTTTTCAATCTCAATATTTCTGTCTTCTATGTCCAGATGAGCTTTTGATAATTCAGGTCTTACTATCCAGTCTCCAGCCTGAGCTAAATTAAAATAACAATTTTTACAGTAACCCATAGCAAATATTTCTAAATCTTGTCCACATCCGAGACACTGATAATGACTAAATTCAATTTTTATTTTTATTTCTAAAAGTTGATTAACTGAAATTATTTCATCATCAAAATTCAGGTAATACTGAATAGGATTTGCATATTCAGTAATCATCTTAGTTAGTAAACCTGGTATAGTCATATAATAATATTGGTAGGTATAATCCTACCGTAAGGTTAAATTCATATTGCTGAATGCAAAGATAATGGATATGAGCTCAAATTTCAATAAATTAATTAGTTTAAGTTTTTCAGATTAAAGACTGAAATTGTGATGAAAATAATATATAAGCTCCCTAAAATAGATAATTTTAAATATAAAATTAATATTTAATAAATTTTGCACATTTAACAACCTAAATAATCAGATAAAATTTAATAAAATTAATTAGGATCTGTTATGTTTTTTTATAACTTTACCTTCTCATATTGTGTCAATGAATTTTTTAACATTATAATTATTAGCTATCAATTATGAAACAACGTTTATTCAATTTTAATTTTATTTGTTTAGCTCTTTTAACCTTACTTTTCTTTGTAAATTGTTCAGGAACTAAAAAAATATCCAAAAAGAATGTAAAAAAGCAAGCAAAGACTTCTCAAAAAGCCAAAGCATCAGTTCATCCGCAGAATAAAACCAAATTAGATAAAATAATGGTTTATCTGGGAGATGAAAGTGTTATTAAATGGAAATTGATATCAATTAACAATCAGAAAGCTACTGAATTATTCACAGATTCGCCTATGATGAGATTTGATGATTTCTGGAAACAAATTTATGGAACTACTGGTTGCAATAAATTTACAGCTTATTACCTAAGAGATAATAATATAATAGGAATATCAAGAGTATCTCTTACAGAACTATCTTGTGACAATTCAAATGAATCTTTATTTATAAATACTTTATCAACAGCTACTGAAGTTAACGAGGAAGGTAATAGTCTCTCAATTTTAGCAAACGGTAAAACGGTTTTAGTATTTGAAAAATTATAAGATATAATTTAACAAAGTAAAAAAGGATCTTAATCAATTGATTGAGATCCTTTTTACTTTTATATTGAATTTAATTTATATATTGAGACAGCAACAGTTCTTTTGTTAACCCGGGTGAAAATTTCAATACAATTTTTATGATTAATCTTTTTAAAGTTAATTTCTGAATAATTAATTTTTTCTTTTGATACTATTTCTCCTCTTAATTTATTTTCAGATAATTCAAGTCTTAATTTTACAGGGAAAGGATATCTATTTTTAAATCTTAAATCTTTTGTTCCATAATCTATATCAGCATCAGCACCTAACGGAAATAAGCGATTTTTATCGGAATATAAATCATATTTAAAATGATGTCTTTCTTTTATCTCAACATTACAGGTTAATGCCAGCTGATAAATAATACTGGATACTAAATGTACAAGAATAGGATTTGTAGGTTTAGAAGTATCAAAAATTTTGCAAAATGAAAAAACTTGGTTGGACTTAATAACAACCTCATTAAAATTGCTAATAAATTTAGTTAGTTCTTCTAATAAATTTGTATTATTTATCAAAGTGTAATCCGATAGAATATATTCTAATGATATTTTATAAGGATAAATTGTTTTATCTTTAGTTATCTTTTGTGCATAAGAAGTAAATATTAAGTTTTTTAAATTTTCAAATCCAAGCATTTTTTTTATAAATTACTGATTCAATTGTAAATTTATTACAATATTTGTAAATATTAGCTTATATGTTATTTTTGATTTAATTTTACCGAAGTTTAAAATATCAATGAATATAGATTCAAAAACAACAATATATATTATTTGTCCTGCAAATAGCTCTACTGGAGGACCAGAAGCTCTTCATCAACTGAGTCATAAACTAAGGACAGTGTTGAAGTATAATGCTCAAATGGTTTATATAAATAAAAAATCAAATAAATCTCCTAAGCCTTCATCTTATACAATCTACGATACAAAAGAAGCTTTAGAGGTTATAGATGATAAAAATAATATTTTAATAATACCAGAATCATTAACTCATTATGTTTCACATTATCCCAATATACAGAAAATTATCTGGTGGTTAAGTGTTGATTTTTATGAGATTTGTAAGAAAAATAGACATCGGGGATTAAAATTTTATTTTTCTAAGTATATAGTAGGAAAAAAAGAGGAAATTGAATACGGCCTAGAAAACAGATCTGATGTATTTCACTGGGCACAATCTTATCGTTCTTATTTATATCTTTTAGATAAAGGGGTATTAGAATCTAAGATAGACAGAGTATGCGATTATATGAATCCTGTATTTACAAAAAAGGCAATACTTCAGGGAGATATTTCCAAAATTAAAGAAGATATTATCATTTATAATCCTAAAAAAGGTAAAAAGCAAATTGATAAAATAAAAAATTACAATTTGTCATACCAATGGATTCCTATAGAGAAGATGACGCCTGAAGAAGTTTCTGAAATTATGAAAAAATCAAAATTATATATTGATTTTGGTTATAATCCGGGACGTGATAGAATGCTAAGAGAATCAGCACTTATGGATTGCGCTATAATATCAGGTAAAGGAGGTTCTTCTAAATATCAAGAAGATTTAAATATTCCTGAAAAATATAAATTCGAGTACTCAGAAAGTTTGATACCTCAAATTAATGAAAGTATAGAGTTTGTAATGAATAATTATAGCTCAAGTATTAAAGATTTTATTGATTATAAAGAACAAATACTAAACGAGGAATCTAATTTTGAAAAACAATTGAAAAGCATTTTTTAGCATTGAAAATGAAGATTACACTTGTAAGTATGGATTTTAATGGCTATGATTCCTACATTGTTAAGTCATTAATTAAAAAAGGATTTGATGTACATCATATTAATTTGAAATCATTAAAAGTAAAATACCCTAATATTTTTTATAGAATTTTAAATTTTTTCTCAAAACTTTTATTTTCTCAAAACAATAAAATAAAATATCAAAAAAATGCAATTGAAAAAGCACTCGTTAAAATAGGCAAACAAGATTCCATATTGGTAATAAGAGCAGATCTTTTGACAAATGAGTCTCTTCGTGTATTAAGAAATCATACTAATCAATTTATAGCTTATCATTATGATAGTGTATCAAAATTCCCTAGAATTCTTCAAGTTTCAGATAAATTTGATCGTGTTTATTCATTTGAGAAAAAAGATTGTTTAAAATATGGCTATATTTTTATTACAAATTATATTTATGGTAAAATAGAAAAGCCTTCAAATAATTTTCAATATTATCTTTTTAATGTGAGTTCAAATGATAATAGAGCTCCTTTAATTGAAAGAATAGCTAAAAAATTGAATGAAAATAATTACAAATTTTACATTAGAATTGTAGGTACAATAAGTAAAAATCATAAGAAAATTGAAAATATTATTTATACAAAAAAATATATTTCTTTGGAAGAAGTTAAAAAATTGGCATCAGAATCTATGGCTATTTTAGATGTAAATGTTCCAGGGCAAGAAGGATTGTCCTTCCGTTTTTTTGAAGCATTGTCACAATCCAAAAAAATTATAACAACGAATCGTTCGATAAAAGATTATGATTTTTATAATGAAAATAACATTATGATAATCGAAAAAGATAATATTAATATTAATTCTGATTTTTTTAACAAATCATATGTTCCTATTGATAAATGTATCTTATCAAAATATACAATTGATGAATGGGTTGATGAAATTTTTAAATTACGATAAGTTAAAAATAAAAAATTTAATTACTAGGGGATGATTAAAAACTTTTTTGAAAACAGAAAAAAAATAAAAAGACTAAAAAATAACAGACTTAAAATTAAGATTAACAGTTTTGATTTAAATTTCTTTGATACCAATATTTTTGAGTTCACAGATGAATCAAAACCTCTTGTAAGTATTATTATTCCTGTATATAACCAGATTAAGTTCACCTTAAATTGTTTATATTCTATTTATTCAAATTTGGATAAAAACTTTAAAGTTGAAATTATTGTTATAAATGATAACAGCATAGATGATTCTTTAAGATATTTAGAAAAAATCAAAGGTATACGACTCGTAAATAATGAAAAAAATGAAGGTTTTCTACTGAGTATCAATAATGGAATAAGTATAGCCAAAGGTGAATATGTATATCTGTTGAATAATGATACGGAAGTTCAAAAGGATTTCTTATCAAGTTTGTTAAATGTATTTTCCAATAAAAAAGATGTAGGAGCGGTAGGTTCAATGCTTATATATCCAAATGGTAGATTACAAGAGGCAGGATGCTTGATATTTGATAACTGTGAAATAGTAAATTTAGGATATTTGGATGTGGTTGAAAACCCTCACTATAACTTTTTAAGAAAAGTAGACTATTGTTCAGGTTGTAGTTTGCTTTTTAAAAGAGTTAACTCAAATGGAGATTTAAACCTGCTTGATGTATCTTATGCTCCTGCTTATTACGAAGAAACAGATTTGTGTTCAAGATTAAAATTTGAACAAGGATTAGAAATATATTACCAACCACTATCTAAAATCGTGCATTTTGAAAATATGTCATATTCAAATGGAAATACTACAAAAGATAAATTGATCGATAAGAACAGAGAAACATTTAAAAACAGATGGGGTGATAAATATAAAACCCCAAGATACTATGTAAGTAATAATAAGAACTACACAAAACTTGATAAGAATTATATAAAAACTATATTGATTTTTGAACAAATACTACCGAAGTACGATTTAGATTCTGGATCAAGAAGGTTTACGGAAATGATCAAAATTTTAGTAAAGCATAATTATAAAATATACTTAGCTTTTACGGATATTAGTTTAGAATTTGATGAAAAATATGTAAAATATTTTGAAAATTTAGGTGTAGAGATTATTAGAACTTTTTTAGACAAGAAAAACAGATTAAATAAAGAGAAGGTTCAACTAAAGGAAATAGCACCAATTACTGATTTTATATGGATTTTTAGACCAGAATGTTTTGACCATTGGTATAAAAAATTAGATAAATATAATTTTAAATCTGAGGTTATATATGACATGTTAGATTTGCATTATTTGCGATTGCAAAGAGAACTTGAATTCCTTGAGCCTACTGAAAAAAGATTAAAAAATATCGAAAAGGTAAAAGCTCAGGAATTGAATGCCTTAAATTTATCTGATCGAATAATTGCCATTAGTGAAAAAGAAAAACAAGAAGTAGTTAATTTAGGTTATAGTGCTAATAAAATTAATATCATAAGTAATATTCATGAAATTAAACCTCTTGATAAGGCAATAACATTTAACGATCGTGAAGGAATTTTGTTTATAGGAGGATTTAAACATACTCCTAATTTAGATGCCGTCAATTATTTATACAATGATATTATGCCAATAGTCTGGAAGAGATTACCAAATTTAAACGTATATATAATAGGACAATGCACAGAAGAGCAGAAAATAAAGTTTGAAGACCCAAGATTTTTTCTTTTAGGATATGTAGAAGATGTGTCTAAATGGTTTTCGAAAGTAAAACTATCTATTGCTCCTTTAAGATATGGTGCCGGAGTAAAAGGAAAAATAGGGCAAAGTTTAGAATATTCTTTACCTGTAGTAACCACTGATATTGGTGCGGAAGGAATGTTTTTAGAAAATGAGAAAACAGCATTGATAGCCAATACTAAAGAAGAGTTTTCAGATTCAATAATTAACCTGTACTCTAATGAAACTCTTTGGAATCTATTAAGCAATAATTCAGAAAAAGCACTTTATCCTTTTTCAACTGAAAAAATGGAAAAAGAATTAGTAAATATTTTAAGGTAAATTGATTAATATTAAACAAATCTTATTATGATTTAAAAAATAAAATATAGAATTGAAACTAAGTGCATTTTGTTTAAAAACAATTTAAAATAAATTAAGAAAAGAATTTAATAAATTATTCTGTAATCTAAAAGGAAAAATTTTGAGTTTTATTATGAAAGATGGTAAAGAAAAAATAGCCATTGTAGTTCAAAGGTTTGGCAAAGAAATTAATGGAGGTGCCGAACAGCATGCTTCATTACTAGTTAATCATTTAAAAGAAAAGTATGAAGTTGAAGTATTAACGAGCTGTGCTTATGAATATTTTAATTGGAAAAATTATTATAATGAAGGTAAAGAATCAATTGACGATATAGATGTTTTAAGATTTAAAACTAATAATAAAAATAAAGGAAAAATAGAAAAACATGCCAGATATTTATACAAAAATCTAAAATATTTGAAATATAAAGTGAATTTGTTGAATTTTTTATATGTTGCTATTAAAAGATTTCAATACAGATATAATAATAAAATATTTGATCAATGGTTAGAGGAACAGGGTCCATGTACCAGTGGGCTTGTTGATTATCTTAAAAATAACAAAGAAAAATATAAAGCAGTTATTTTTTTTACTTATTTATATTATCCAACAAATTTTGGAATTAGGGAAGTATCAGAAAAAAGTATTTTAATTCCAACGGCACATGATGAATTACCTTTTTATTATACGGGTTTTAAAAAATTATTTAGTCGACCTAAATTTATAATGTATAATACGTTATCAGAGAAAAATATGGTTGAGAAAACATACCCTCAATCAAAGAAAATAAAATCAGATATTGCAGGAGTTGGTTTTAAAAATATAATTTTCAATCCTAATTCTACATGGGCAATACCAGAATTTAGGTATTTTGTTTACATAGGTCGTATTGATTCGGGAAAAGGTTGTGATGTGTTAATTGAAAACTTTAAAAATCTTAAAGGAAGAGATTTTAAGTTAGTTATGATTGGTGAAAATTTTATGAAAGAAAAATCTCACAATAATGTAATTTTTACAGGATTCATTAGTGAAGAAGAAAAATGGAATTATTTAAAAAATTCTGAAGCTCTAATTATACCATCATTATATGAAAGTCTTTCTATGGTAACGTTAGAAGCTATGTCTATAGGCATTCCGGTTTTAGCTAATGCTAAATGCGAAGTGTTAAAAGATCATATCATTAATAGTAAAGCAGGTTTTGCGTATACAAACTTTGAAGATTTTAAATTATATATTAAAAAAATATTATCCTTGTCACAAAATGAAAAAATAACGTTGGGTGAAAATGGAAAAAAGTATGTTAATGAAAATTACCAATGGGAGATAATTATAGATAAATTTATAAAAGCGATCAATGAAGTAAGTTCAAAATAAAGGATTTGTTATTTTTTAATAATCTGAACTAATTTTTTAGTTAAATTTTTTCTATGAAAATCGTTTATTTTTTCTGAAGTTATAGGATAAATCTGATTTTTCCATTTTTCATACTCACTTAGTAAGAAAAATTTTAAACTATCTATTTCATCATAAGTAAAGTGTTCTCCTGTCTGTGTGTAATTTATTATTTTGGATACATCGGAATCTTTAGGTCCTATAGATAAAATAGTTTTTCCAGTAGCCAGATATTCAAACAGCTTTCCTGGTATAATTCCTTTAGATTTATCCTCAGGGAAGTTGGTTATTAAAAGTATATTAGAATTATTCATTTCCTGAATAGATTCGAAATGGGTTAAATAACCTTTATTAACCATATTATTAATTATAATTGTATCTCCTAAATCATCAAGTATAGATTCAGCAATTTTACCAACAAACTTTAATTGAAAATCAGCTTTGAAATCCGGATGTTGCTTTAATAAAACTTCAAGAGCTTTCCATAAATTATCAGGATTTCTTAAAGTTTCAAGCATTCCAATATATGCAAGTGTAAATTTATCAGTTTTTTGACTTCTATTTGCGTCTAAAATTTCAGAATCAAATCCATTGGTAATACAAAAAACTTCTTTAGCTCCAAGCTTTTCAAAATTTTCTTTATCAGAATAACTTGTTGAAAGAACAATATCCGCATTGCTCATAACCTTTCTTTCAAGCTTTTTATGTTTTTTATCTGAATATTGTGTTAAACTTAATTGTGAATAATAAGAAATTTGTGTCCATGGATCCCTGAAATCAGCAATCCACTTTATATTAGGCATTTTTTCTTTTAAACCAAGACCTATCAGATGCATACTATGAGGTGGTCCGCTGGTAATAATCAAATCAATCTGGTTATTTTTGATATATTTTTCTAAATATTTAATGGAAGGTTTAATCCAGAATTTTCGGGCATCTGGAATAAAAAAATTACCCCGAATAAAAACAGATAATCTCGATAATATTCCTTGCTTTTTTTTTGACTCGAATTGTCCTGCTTTAAAATCTTTATTTTTTTTAGATAATTTTTCAGCAATACCATAAGGTTCCCAAATACTTTTTTTAATAATCTTTACTTCCGGACTAATTTCTGAAAGTAAACTAGTATCAACAATCGGATATGATGGGTTTTTTGGTATATAAACATGAGGCTCATATCCGAATTCGGGAAGATATTTAGAAAATTTTAACCATCTTTGAACTCCCGGACCTCCTGCTGGTGGCCAGTAGTATGAAATTATTAAAATTTTCCTATCCATATTAAAATTTTACGGTGTTTTTACAATTTCATTTTTTTTATATTTCCAAAATAATAATCCTCCGCTTAAAATAATGAATAACACAAAAGATAGTAAAGTGATAATTTTACCTTTTTGAATTACAGATGGTTCAAATTTAAAATTAATTGTATGCTTTCCTGCTGGTATTTTTAGTGCTCTCAAAATATAATCCGCCTGATAAATAGTGGTCGGTTTATCATCTATGTAAGCGTTCCAACCATGTGGATAGTAAATTTCAGAAAATACAGCCAGTTGTTCCGATTTACTATTGGAAGAATATGTAAGATGGTTAGGTTCATATTCAATCAATTCAATACTAGAGAGAGTATCTTTAAGAGGACTGATAGATAAATCTTTTTGGAACTTAGAGTTAATAACAGCCTGTTTTTTATTATCTATTTTACCAAGCATGCTAATTTCCTCATCAGCATTTTTTGCAAATATAACATCTTTGACAAACCAAGCATTTCCATTATTATTAGGATTAGGAATTGGTCTAATCACAGAATCAGCTGTAATAATGTATTTAGTGTTTAGCATATCCAGAATAGGCAAATTAATGCTATCCGATAAATAAAAATCAATTATATCCTGGTAACGCTGAAGCTTAGCTCCATGGTATCCTCCTATAGATTGGTGAAAATACGAAGTATTGGTTTCATTAAAAGGGCTTAAGAGTAAATTATATACTCTGTAATGAGCCTGATCTTTTTCTTTGATGGCTTCCAGCACCTGATTAACAGGAACAGCATTTACAATACGGGCGAGTGCAGGATCTGATTCTGCTTTTTGCATCTGATTTTCCGTTATTTCAGTAGGAAAAGGATTTTTATAAAGTTGTTTATCTACAAAATTCTCATCATTTAAATAACGTTTGTTAACTCCCCATAAATCAATAAGCGAAAGGGCTGCTAAGGCAAAAACAACATATTCAGATTTAAACTGACGAATCTGAGATAAATATAAAAATGCAGAAGTTAGTAATACAAATATAAAGGTTCGCAAAACGTCTGCTTCAAATAATTCATATCTGTCTTTTCTAATGGCTTCAAGAATAGCTGAACTTATGGTTTCTCCTTCCAAATTGGTATGAAATTTAAATAAAGAGAATCCGAAAAAGTAAAAAATTAATAAAATTCCTAAAACAATTCCTGAAATTATCAGAAGATATTTCTTTTTATATTCAGCTGAAAATTGTTCATCTTTAAAATAAGAATAAACACCCAGCAAAGCAAGTAATGGAATTGTAAATTCAGCAACAACCAAGGCTGATGAAACAGCTCTGAATTTAGTATACATCGGAAAATATTGAATCATAAAATCAGTAAAGACCGAGAAGTTTTTACCCCATGCAAGAAGAAAGCTTAATAGAGTGGCTGTTAATAACCACCATTTGTATTTGCTCCTATAGAAAAATAATGCAAGAACAGATAAAAAAATAACTACAGCACCCTGATAAGCAGGACCCACAGTACCTGGCTGTTCTCCCCAATAGGAACCATTGAAAGATTTTTGAAAATTAGCATACTCCTGTTCCGATCTGATATTTTCCTGTAAGGCGGGCTGAAGATGCTCAGGTTTAAAACTTTTCTCATTGTTTCCACCTCCCATAAAGTTAGGAATAAAAAGATTTACAGTTTCTAAAATTCCATAACTCCAGTGGGTTATATAATCAGTATCTAATCCATGATTAGTATTTGATGTATTATCTTTATTTATGGTAAGCTCTGATTTACCCCGGGTCGTTTCTTTCGAATATTCGTAAGTGGAAAGCAGACGTGATGAATTCATGCCTAATGAAAAAATAAATGCAGATAACAATAATCCGGTTGAGATACCAAAAGATTTAAATGTTTTAGTTTGTATGGTTTGTATTAGTTGTATAATTCCAAAAATAGCCAGTGCCATGAAAAGGTAATAGGTCATCTGGGGGTGATTGGCTGCTATTTGTAGAGATAAAAACAGAGTTGTTAATATAAAACCCCAAACATATTTTTTTTCATATAGTAAATATACTCCTGCTACAAATGGAGCAAAATAGGCAACAGTATGAACTTTGGCATTATGCCCGGCTCCGATAATAATAAAAAAGTAGGTTGAAAAAGCAAACATTATACTTCCTAAAAGTGCATATTTCCAGTTTTTTAACCATACCATTCCAAGTAGAAAAAAACCGCTTAAAAGTAAAAATAAGTAGTTAGCAGGAGTTGGAAAATATCGCAATAAACGATCCAGGCTTTTAATAATGTCTGCAGGATAATTTGCACCCATTTGATAAGTAGGCATACCACCAAACATTGAATTACTCCAATAAGTATCTTCACCATGTGCTTTTCTATATTCCTCAAGTTCGTGAGCTCCTCCCTTATAATGAATAATATCGGGTTGAGAAATATACTTACCGGATAAAAGCGGGGTGAAATATGCAAAAGAAATTATGGTAAAAATTACCAGACACCCTATAATAGGGAGTATATAACTATTTTTTTTCATTATTATTATTAGTGTCTACTTCTTCATAATCAACAGTTTCAGCATCCCATTTTATATCTTTTTTAGAATAGTTATCTGGTGATTTTCGCTCTGTAGATTGAAAAGACTGGGATGTTTTTTTATTATTGGATGGGGTTGGGCTGAAAAGTCTGTTTAGAAATTTAAACACAAAATAAGCAACT
This sequence comes from Apibacter raozihei, assembly GCF_004014855.1. Taxonomy (NCBI): domain Bacteria; kingdom Pseudomonadati; phylum Bacteroidota; class Flavobacteriia; order Flavobacteriales; family Weeksellaceae; genus Apibacter; species Apibacter raozihei. Next base: position 2,923,565 of record NZ_CP034930.1, on the reverse strand, counting down.
ACTGCAAATAAGATAAATTCAATTAATCTTCCCATTTCCTATGTAATTATTGATTAATTAATTAATATAAGTATTGTTAACTGTTTTTTGTACGGCTTGTTCTGATTCTTCTCCTTTTTTAGCAGAACGGGTTTCAGTTACCGAAACAGTAAATACTCCCTTAGTAATCCATCCGGATTTAGTATCAATAGTAACTTTACCATTCTGAAATCCCTTAACAGAAATTTTATAGGTTACACCTTCTAAGACCTTAGATTCTGATTGGCTGGGTATATTACCCTGTAATTTTACTTCTGCATAATTTTCATCTACTTTAACCAGTTCATTATATCCTTTTCCTTTCATTGAAGGATTATTATTCCATTTTTCTCCTATTTTCAATCCCTGAGAAGGAAACTTCATGATTGAACTTTCAAATTGAGCTTTAAAAATCTCTGCATTGAATCCTTTTTTAAATGCCTGAACAAAATCATCAAGTTCTTTCCCTTTAAGATCTCCTGTTAATGCGGATTTTGCTTTGGAATAAACAGCATCAAGTCCGTTAATGTTAGAAACATTACCATAAATATCCATATTCATGGTAAAAGTTATATTACTTATGGCTTTATATATTTTCCACATTTTGGCCTGATCAGGATTTGAAGGTTTTTGTCCGTTAGTATCAAAAACCGATTGCTGGCCATCAGCTTTAGTAATAACTTTTTTACCACCCATATGCACTTGAAGAACATATTTTCCATCTTTGATATCCAATACGGTAAAGCTAAGCGGTTCTTTCGATTCCATACTTATAGTTTGGCTTTCTCCCCGTATGGTTAAAGTTTGAGTATTAGTTTCCCGGGTATTAAAAGGGTATACTTTTCCTTTTTCAAGGATATATCGTAAATGGTATGTATTATCTTCTGATTTATAAATTCCTGTTTCTGCAATAGGAGTCTTTGAAGTTGTATCTATAATTGAGGGAACAAAGCCCGGCTTATTGACAAGGGAGAGATTTTGAGTATCTTTTGCAGGGATTACAGAGGCTGAATCCAGCAATTTAGATTTTTCTTCATTTTTACATGAATTAAATATAGAGGATGACACTAAAGCAAATAAAATTGAAAACGCTATAAGTGGTTTTTTCATTAGGTAAAATTTTTCGCAAGTTACTAAGATAATTTTTATTTGTAAATAAAAGAATAAAAAACCTGTCATTTTTAACAGCTTATTTACATTTTGAATAAAATACTAAGTGTTTAAAACAGATTCACAAAATAATACTCTGATAAAATCAGTGTTAAAGACTGATATATTTGTTACTTTTGTATATTACTGTAAGAAAAAATTTTTGAAAGAAAAGATACAAATAGCAGGCTTTACCGATGAAGAACTTTTGAAAAAATATAAAGAAACTTCGGATTCCGAATATTTTGGTAGTTTATATAATCGTTACATACCTTTAATCTATGGTTTATGTCTTAAATATTTGAAAGATCAGGACAAAGCTCAGGACGCAGTAATGCAGATTTTTGAAAATGTAGTTTCAAAAATTTTAAATTACCCAGTATTAAACTTCAAAACCTGGATATATTCAGTTGCTAAAAATCACTGTCTTCAGGAAATCAGATCTTCTAAAAAAGAAATTGTAGTTGATTTTAATAGTGAAATTATGGAATCTGAGGATATTGTGCATCTATTAGAAGAGAAGGATGAGCAGGAAGATAGATTTAAAATCCTGGAAAAATGCATGGAATTACTGCCTCCACCTCAAAGAGTGGCGGTAAATTTATTTTTTTTTAAAGAAAAATCTTACATAGAAATAGCTGATATAACCAATAATCAGTTAAAAAGTGTTAAAAGTTTTATTCAGAACGGAAAGAGAAATTTGAAAATTTGTATAGAAAAAAATCTAAAGTGAAAAAATTATTAGATTACATACAAGGAGACCGAAGAGGTAAGGACGCACATGAAATAGAGCGTAATGCAATGACTGATCCTTTTTTGCAAGATGCTTTAGATGGATATGATTCCATAAATGGTGATCATTTGGATACAATCAAACGCTTACAGTCCCAGATAAATCAAAAAACAAAAACAAAAAAATCGTATACCAGCTATTTATATATAGCCGCCAGTATCGTAGTATTATTTTCTATCGGAGCCCTTTTTTTACTATATGATTCAAATAATCAAGAATCTACCATAGCTTATCAACTTCCACAAGATAATAAGCCAAGTCCATCAATCATGTATGAACATGAACCGTCATCTATATTAAAATCTGAAAGAACAGCTAAAATTTATAATGAGAAAAAAGAAAAAACCAGTACTTATAGTAATAAAAACAAAAATCAGTCAAAGCCCAATAAGGTAGATGAAAGTTTAGCATTAAATGAGCCTTTGGCATATTTAGAACCTTCGTATAGCAGTATTAATAAAGATGATATAAGTACAGAAAATGTTCCAGATGTATCTGAGAAATTTTTAAGAGCTAGTCCGATTAAAAAATTAAGTAGAATTAATGAGAGGAGAGATAACAAAAGTCTGGATGGTAACCTGGGAGTAATAACTACAGATTCTGCTTTACAGCAAAAAGGAAGTTTATCAAATAATGACTTAGCATTAAATAAAGATAATAAAGAACAGTATCCCGATAGAGAGTTATTATCACTTTCAAAAAGTGCGATAATTATAGATAATGTTCAGTATGAAGCAGTTCCGGTAATAGGCAATGAACTTTATAACGAGTATTTAAAGGAACAAGTAGTTTTGTCAAAAGAAGATAAATGCTATTCTGCGAAAGGTGTATTAATTTTACATTTTTCCGTTTCAGAAAAAGGAGTTCCCAATGATTTTAAAATTGTTAAATCTTTGTGTAAATCATTAGATAATAATCTAATTAAAGCTATTAAAAAAGGTTCACTTTGGACTGCCGGAAAGAAAGGTGAAATTATATTTGAAAGATAATATTTATTTTTTTGTAAAATTTATTGGATTTTGCAGGTTTTTATAGCTGCTCAAATCTGCTTTAAGAGAACCTACAGCTAATTCTGCCTTAATTTGTACAGGAACATGATTAGAATCGTCAGTTACCCACATGGTAACACTTTCTTTTTCTTTAAAAACTCTTCCAGATAAAACATAAGGTCTTATTTTTAAACATTTAACTGTGCCAAAACTGGTTTTCATGTTTTCCCTGCCCAGAATTTTTAGTTTAAAATTTAAAACTTCATTGTCCAAAAAAATATCTAAAGTAATAAAATCACCGGTTTTATAATTATCCGTATCCATATTTCTCAAATAATAAAATGCGGAAAGCATATCATGAATTTGTCCAGTGAAATTATAATTTTTTGAAGTATTATTTCTATTATCTGTATAAGTCAGTTTTTTATTCTTATGATCAATTACCATAGTTTGATCTCTTACATAACTACCTTCTTTAATTTTTCGAATAAATTTAGAAGAAAGAAGATTTGATTTATCCATATAGGTTTCATATCTGTCTTCCACTTTAAAAAAAACTTTAACAGCTCCGGTAGAATACCCTTCACCAATTACGTGGTAGTGAGGTTTACCATTAAAAGTAGTTTCACTGGTAGTCAAAGTAGCATAACCAGCATTCAAAAGTCCGTAATGAAGTCTGTATCGTAAATATTCTCCATCCTTAAACTGAGATGAATCAGATACCGAATCGGCAGAAATATAAAAGAAAGAAACTATAATAACTAAAAAAACAGATAACTTTTTTTTCATGGATCTTAGTTTTTATGAACAAATTATTTTAGTTTAAAACAAATAAAATTAATTTGTTAAAATTATAAAAAACTAATCAAACTTATTGCCAAAATTATTAAGCCATAAGAAAAATCAGGTATAATTATTCAGTAACGCTGATTACTTCTTCAATTTCGGGAACATGTTTTTTGATAGTTGTTTCAACACCAAGTTTTAACGTACTTTGATTGATAGAACAATCTGAACAGGCTCCTATAAATTTAATTTTGACTTTGTTATCTTTAATTTCGATAAGTTCAATATCTCCTCCATCTGAAATAAGAAATGGGCGAATTTCATCTAAAGCTTCGTGAATTTTGTCTGCTAATGTGGTATTACTCATAAAAAAAATTATTTGGTTGAACATCCTGCCATGGTAGTAATTCGTACAGCTTCAGTAGGTGGAAGTGACTCGTTTCTGTTAACCAGACTTTGGATCATATTTTTAGAAATGTTTCGGTAAATATCGGAAATAAACTCATCTTCCTGCAAAGCAGCAGGACGCCCGTAATCAGAAGCTTCTCTGATAGATTGTACAATAGGTACTTCCCCTAACAATGGAACGTCTAAAGTTTCAGCCAGTTTCTGAACTCCTTTTTTACCGAATATATAATATTTATTTTCCGGAAGTTCTTTAGGAGTAAAATATGCCATATTTTCAACTAATCCCAATACGGGAACATTGATTTCAGGCATTTGGAACATAGCAACCCCTTTTTTAACATCAGCAAGTGCAACATGTTGAGGAGTACTTACAATGACAGAACCTGTAACAGGAACTTCCTGTACAATAGATAAATGTATGTCACCCGTACCCGGAGGTAAATCAATGAGAAGGAAATCAAGTTCACCCCAATCAGCATCGTGTAATAGCTGATGAATAGCTTTGGAAGCCATGGCACCACGCCAAACTACTGCCTGATTGGATCCCGCAAAAAAACCTAATGAAAGTAACTTCACACCGTAACTTTCAACAGGAATAATTTTATTATTTTCAGATAAAGGTTTTTCATCAACCACATCGAACATTACAGGTACTGAAGGACCGTAGATATCAGCATCCAGCAAACCTACTTTGAATCCCATTTTTTGTAAAGAAACTGCCAGATTAGAAGCTATAGTAGACTTTCCAACACCTCCTTTACCGGAAGCTATGGCAATAATATTTTTTACACCGGGAATCGATTTTCCTTTAGACGTCTCTTTTTCAGGTACTTCAACCAGTATATTTAATTTTAACTGTATTTCTTTTCCGAATTTCTCTTCAAAAGCAGTATGCATGGCAACCTCCATTCTTTTCTTTTCATGCATAGCCGGAGAGTGGGAAAGCATGTCAATCATAACAGTACTTCCCATAATTTGTATATTTCTTACCAGGTCATCAACCTCTATCTCTTTTAAAAAGCTTTTAATTTCTTCTTTACTAATCATCTTTTAATTTAAAAAGTGTGATACACTTAAATTTTTACAAATTTACTAAATCTTAAGGGATATACGAAAATAGTTTTGAAAAAGAAAACTAATCAGAGAATAGGTAAATAGTATAGACCGATTCATTTATCAAAACCTTAAAATTAGTTAGCGGAATTGGTTTGTAAAAACTGTTGAAAGTTATCTTTATATTGATCAGATATGGTTATATGCTGTTGATTTATGACTACTTGATTTTTTTCTACCGATTGTATTTTATCTAAAGCAATAATAAATGATCTATGAATTCGCATGAAGTTATTTTTAGGAAGCTCTTCTTCAAGTTTTTTTAAGCTCATTAAGGTAAGAATGGGCTTAGGCTCATTAACCAACCATATTTTAACGTAATCTTTCAAACCTTCAATATATAAAATGGTATCAAAAATTATTTTTATTTGTTTATATTCTGAACGAATAAAAAAGTAAGAAGTAGTAGAAACTGGAGTAATCTGTGGCATAAGGGAATGTTGATTTAACAAAGAAAACCATTCCTTTGCTTTATTGGCAGCTAATAAAAATTCTTTATAATCAAAAGGTTTAAGCAAATAGTCAAGGGCCTTAACTTTATAACCGTCCAAAGCATACTGATCGAAAGCAGTAGTAAATACAACCCGGCTATCATCCGTAAGAGTTTCGGCAAGTTCCATGCCTGTAAGTTCCGGCATTTGTATATCCAGAAATAATAAATTAATTTTTTCCTTATTAAGAAAAGCTAATGCATCAATAGCATTTGAAAATTTGCCTTTTAATTCAAAAAACGGGGTTTTGATAACATAACTTTCAATAAGATTTAAAGCCATAGGTTCGTCATCAACGATAATACAGGTAATTTTGTTTTCAGCCATCAATAAATATAAACGATTAATTTAATTTAAATTCCAGAATTACAATATATTGATCCTGGATAATTTTTGATGTATAAATGTATTCATTTGGATACAATAAATCAAGTCTTTTATTAAGATTTTCCATTCCAATTCCCGAACCACTTTTATCAGAATTAGTTTTAGGGAAATTTTTATTTTTTGATACAAAACGGATTACATTTTTATTTACTTCCATCTGAAAATCAATTTCAGATTCCTGTGTAGCTGAAACGCCATGCTTAAAAGCATTTTCAATGATAGAAATAAATAGTAAAGGAGGCACTGTAATTGAATTATCTACTTTAGGTAGAAAAGAATGTACATGTGTTTTATCGGTTAGTCTGAGCTTCATTAATTCAATATACTTATTCATAAAGTCAATTTCTTTGTTTAACTGAACTTTATCTGAATTTGATTCATATAAAAGATACCTCATTAGTTTACTAAGACTGTGTAAGGTTTCTTTTGCTTTTTCCGGAGCTATGTCCACCAGAGAATATATATTGTTTAACGAATTAAAGAAGAAATGTGGCTGTATTTGATATTTTAAATGTTCCAGTTCAGAATGTAACTTTATATTTTCAATTTCCTTTTTTTCAGCTTCGGTTTTCAGCCATCTTTCACCAATTTTTAAAGCGACAACAAAAGCAATAGGAATAATCATGGAAAGGCTGTCAATATATATGAAAAAAGATCGGGAAGGTCTTATAGGATGAGAAAATTTCGGACGGTTATCCACAAACATTTTAAGAATATATTCATGTTTTATCCACACAAACAGTCCAATAACAATAATATTTATTAAAATAAAAAGGAAAATTTTCTTTGTGAATATAAATTTCTTTATCAATAACAAATAATTCAGATAAAATATGATGATGTAAAATAATAAAGGAATCCAGGAATGTTCCGTAATATTGGATAGACTGGTTTGCCCGGAAATAAATAGATACGGGGAAATGAATAACAATCCCCATACACCTATATGTAAAAGTATAATTAAGTATTTATTATAAAAATATTTGGTACTATTCATAACGTAAAGCATCTATTGGATCCAGATCGGATGCTTTTTTGGCAGGATACCAGCCAAAAAATACTCCGGTAATTGTACATACTACAAATGAAATAAGAATGGAATAAAAAGTTACACTTACCGGCCATCCGACAAAGGTACTTATAAAATAAGTAGAAGTCAGACCTATCAATACACCGAAAGCTCCGCCAGTAAAACTAATCAGGATAGCCTCAATCAAAAACTGCATAAGAATATCTTTACCACGGGCCCCCACAGCCATACGCAAACCTATTTCCCGGGTTCTTTCCTTTACAGAAACGTACATGATATTCATGATTCCAATTCCTCCAACTACCAGTGAAATACTGGCTATAGCCACAAGTAAAATCGTTAGCATTTCACTAGTGGAACTCATAGTGGATATAATTTCCTGTTGTGAAAAAGTATTAAAATTATCTTCATCATTCTCGCGTAGACTATGAGATTGTCTCATCAATTCAGTTAATTCGGTTACAGCATCTTCTGCTTTATCTTCACTTACTGCGGAAGCAACTATAGAATTAAGATAGGTAATGGCAAGAACTCTTTTTTGAACTGCGGTATAGGGAGCCAGAATGATATCATCCTGATCCTGCCCGAATGTATTTTCTCCTTTTTCGCTTAATACACCAATGATTTTAAAAGGAATTTTATTAAAACGTATAATTTTACCAATCGGATCTTCACCGTTGGGAAAAAGATTATCTACAATGGTTTTACCTATAACACAAACTTTAGCATATGTATTTACTTCATCTTGGGTAAACATACTTCCATCCTTAATATCAAGATTTCGAATATCAAGATAATCTGGAGATACTCCGTAAATAGAAGTAGGCCAGTTGTTAGAACCATTAATAGACTGTCCATTACCATTAACGACCGGGGATATATCTGTAATAAGGGTAGCCTTATTTTTTAGATAATTCATGTCTTTTAAAGTCAGCGTCTGAGATGAACTCATATCCATCCGTACACCACCTTGTCTTCCAGCTCCTGGACGGATAGTAATAATATTTGACCCCATGCTGGATAAGTTATCTTGAATACTTCTTTTAGATCCTTCTCCAATGGCTAACATTGCAATAACAGATGCTACTCCGATGATAATTCCCAGCATGGTTAGCAAAGTCCTCATTTTATTTAAGAGGATAGCTCTAAATGATATTTTAAATAAATTGTTTAAATTCATGATTTAATTTTCTACAGGTAAATTAGCTAATTCTTCAGCGGCACTAAGTGGATTTGTTACCTTTTCATCTTTAACTATGTGTCCGTCTTTTAAAGTAATAGTTCTATGACTGAATTGAGCAATATCCGGTTCATGGGTAACAAAAGCTATAGTTATTCCGTTTCGGTTCAGTTCCTGAAATAATGCCATTACCTCATAGGAAGTCCGGGTGTCCAGATTTCCAGTCGCCTCATCTGCTAATAAAATTACCGGTTCATTTACCAAAGCTCTGGCTATGGCTACCCTTTGCTGTTGACCTCCAGATAATTGACTGGGAACATGTTGTAAACGTTCTCCCAAACCTACTTTTTTCAATGCAGATATAGCTCTGTTTTTTCTTTCTTCCGACGAAACATTCGGATTGTACATAAGTGGTAATTCAGCATTATCTACACAGGTAGTTCTTGCCAATAAGTTATAAGCCTGGAAAACAAAACCAATTTTTTCATTTCTTATTTTCGCTAACTCATCTTTACTCAGATTTTTCACTCGTACTCCGTCTAGCTCATAAATACCATCTGAGGGTTGATCCAAACATCCCAATATATTTAAAAGTGTCGATTTTCCTGAACCGCTGGAACCCATTATGGTTATAAATTCACCTTCATTTACGGTCAGGTCTATTCCTTTTAGGGCTTTAACCGTTTCAGTTCCCATTTTAAATTCCCGTTTCAAATTCTCTATATGTATAATAGGTTTACTCATGATTTATACTATTAATTTGGTCCGCCCATTTTTACCTTGGTTTTGTTTTGTGAACTTTTATTACTGCCTGGACGTTTAGGCATAAATGGGCTTTGATTATTGCTTGAATCTGAAGTGTTAGCTACTAAAGCAGATTTCATGCTGTATACTACTTCTTCTCCTTCTTTCAGCCCGCTTAGAACCTGGATATTTACACCATCGTTTTCACCTACGGTTACTGGTTTTTGTTCAAGACGACCATCTTTATTTTTAATCCATACATATTTAGTTTTCTCGTTACTTGTTTTAATTTGTGTTTTCCCTGATGAAAGGCTATTTTCTTTATAATATTTCTGCAAGGTAGCTTCATCCATTTCAAAATTGAGAGCTTTAGCCTGTATGGTAAGAATATCTTTTAATTCTTTGGTAAAAATAGTAACGGTTGCTGTAAGCCCGGGTTTCAATTTTAAATCCGTATTATCTGTTACAATAACTACAGTATAGGTAACCACGTTGGAAGATGTTGTAGCTCCTAACCTTACCTGATTTACCGTACCGTTAAAAATTATTCCCGGGTAGGCATCTACAGTAAAAGTAACTCTTTGTCCGTTTTTTACTTCACCAATATCAGCTTCGTCAACGTTAGCTTCCACCTGCATTTTGGTTAAATCCTGAGCAATAGTGAAAAGGGTAGGAGTACTCATGGAAGCTGCAACTGTTTGTCCTTCCTCAACTTCTTTAGAGATAATTACACCGTCTATAGGAGAATAAATATTAGCATATCCCAGATTGGTTTGTGCTTTTTGTAATACAGAACGGGCTTGTGTAACGGCCTCCCGGGCATTAGTTAATGAGTATTGTGCTGTTTCATAATCAGATTTACTGATTACCTGAGCATTATACATATTTTTTTGACGGTTATAATTTTGCTGTTGGTAGTTTAATTGATTGATTGCCGATGAATAGGAAGATTGAGCATCTGTTAAAGTAGCCATAAGATTAGTTTTATCTAACTCTGCCAACAATTGTCCTTTGGTCACCTGACTATTATAATCCACGTAAATTTTTTCAATAATCCCGGATACCTGAGTACCTACAGTAACTTCATTTACCGGGTTTATGGTTCCCGTTGCAGTAACGGACGTAATTACGTCTCCTTTATTTATTTTGACCGTTTCAACGACTACCGGAGAAGAATCTTTAGCAAAGAAAAATTTATATATAATAAAGATACCAGCAAGAAGTATGAGAGTGAAGATAATTATTTTTGTTTTATTTGTTTTCATGGTTATTGAATTTTTATTGGATTTCCTTGATAGTACTGTAATAATTGTTGGTATAAAATACCCATATATTTGGTTTGTAAATATTTTTGTTCTGCATTTAAATAATTGGTTTGGCTTACGAGAAGATCAGTAGTTGTAGAACCACCAAATTCATATTTTTTTATGGCAAGGTCGTACGAAAGCCTTGATGTGTCCCGTAAAGTTTTTGAGGCAACATTTTCGTTTTGGTTAGTTACCGCATTAAGCCATGCAGTTTCCACTTTTTTATACAAGTCTTTATTGGCCTGTAATTTATCAAGTTCACTTTCCTGAATTTTGATTTTAGCCAACGCTATATTTGTTTTATTCTGGAATTTGGAAAATATAGGAATGCTTACGGACAAAGATAGCTGTTCACTTTTATTTCCATCTAGTTGTCTTCCAAAATTTATATTTTCACGGGTACTTGAAAAACCGGTGCTTAATCCTGCGGATAGGCTTACTGTAGGAAGAAAACCTGCTTTAGCTATGTCCAAATCTTTTTCATTGATTTCTTTAGCCACATCATATATTTTAGTATCCGGAAGTTTATCAATTGCCTTACTGTAAATGGATTGTTTATCAGGTATCAGATAATTACCTACATCAGAAGAGTGGGGTATTTCAATTTGAAAGTCATCCTCAGGTTCCAACTCCAGAAGTTGTTTTAATACCAGTATCTGCTGACTGTATTGCGTTTGGGCTGTGACAATGTTATATTGGTTTGTTGCATTCTGAGATTCCAGATCTGCAAGCTCGCTTCTTGATAAAGCCCCGTTTTTAAATTTAACTTCTCCCTGTTTTAATAGCTCTTCAGTGGATTTTGCCGAATTTTTAGCTATTTCAATACCTTCCTGGTAGTATAATGCCTGTACATAAGCTTCAGTAATGCTTAATATTATATTGTTGGCAGCCTGTTGAACATACAGATCATTTTGTGAAACCAATAATTTGTTCTGAATAATGGTATTGTTCACCTTGCTTCCATTATATAATGTAATGTTGGAGTTTATACTGGCATTGGAAGAAGTATAAAACTCATCCTGAAACGATCCGGTAATAGGGTCTATACTAGTTCCATTGGTCATAGAGCCGCTTAGATTGGCACTCAGACTTGGCAATCGGTTATTTTTAGATTGCTTGTAATTCAGTTCCGATGTATTTTTGGATAGTTCTGCTTTTTTTACAGTTATATTATTACTGACTGCATATTGAAGACACTGTTCCAGGTTCCAAACGGAAGGCAAGGATTTATTTTGAGCATAAAATATGCTTAAAGAAGCAAAATATAAGCTCATAATTAGTATTAATCTTCTTTTCATTGATATTTAAAATAATGATTCATATTGTTTTAACAGGAACAAAATTAATTCCAAAAAAGATAAAAATTTTTGTAAATCGATGTAAAGCTTTTTTCTCTATATGAAAAGCCGTTTATAGCCGATTAACACAGGTCTGATTTTAGTAGAAACCGAATTATCAGATCTTTTTCTATGGCTACTTAACAGAATATGAGTAATGTTTTTTTTATAAACACAAAAAATGTAATTTAGCATCTTATATGATATTAGTAACAGGAGGAACAGGGCTTTTAGGCAGTTATATTTTATTGCAGTTAGCAAAAATAAATAATTCACGAATCAGGGTTTTGGTTCGTGCCGAAGCTTCCAAAAACGAAATTTTGGAATTATTTAAGCTTTATGAACCTGAAAGCTATAACTGCTTGTTCAATAAAATACAATGGACGGAAGGGGATGTATTAAACCTTTCTTCTGTAGAAAAAGCACTGCAGGGGGTATCTCAGGTTTATCATATAGCGGGTAAAGTTTCTTTTAATGAACATGATCGTGCTGAATTATACAAAGTTAATGTAGAAGGAACTAAAAATATGGTTAATTTATCCATTGAAAATAACATTGATAAATTTTGTTTTATCAGTTCCATTGCCACTTTAGACCCAATGTTAGGAAAAACTCAGATTGATGAAGAGTCTGAGTGGAATTTCAAAGTTCATCATTCTTCCTATGCCTGTTCAAAATATGGAGCTGAAATGGAGGTTTGGAGAGGGTCACAGGAAGGGTTAAAAGTTGTAATTGTACATCCCGGAGTGATATTAGGCTCCCGAAACTGGAAGAGAAGTAGTGGTGTTTTATATGAAATGGTTTCTAAAAAACAACTATTATATACCAGTGGTAAAACTGCCTATGTAGATGCCTGGGATGTTGCTGCAATTTGTATAAGACTTATGAATAGTCCGATATATAATCAAAGATATATTCTGATATCGGAAAATGTATCTTATAAAAAAGTGTTTACTCTTTTACGAAATTATTTTAATAAAAGTAAACCATTCAAAATTTCTGATTTTTGGCTGGGAACCATAGCACTTATTATCAGGATGATCACCTTGAATAGGGTAATGAGTAAATCTGTAGTAGATGCATTAACGTCGAAAACCGAATATTCAAACAAAAAAATTGTAAATGAACTGGCATATTCATTTATTCCGGTTGAGGAATCGCTTAAAATACATGCTCAAAATTTTGTAAAATATAAAAATAATAAGAATGACTGAATCTGATTTTATTTCAACTCAACCTTATACTCTTTTGGAAGAAGGAGAAGTAAAAGCTCAATGCAGCTCTAATATAGCCCTTATAAAATACTGGGGAAAATATGAACCCCAGCTTCCGGCTAATCCTTCGATAAGCTACACGCTTACCGACAGCTACACGCAAACCACAGTTCATTTTAAAAAAACGCATGAATTTGCGGTACATGTTTTTTTAGAAAGTGTTGAACAAGAAGAATTTTCAAAAAAAATTAAGAAATATCTTTCCTCTATTCAGAAATATATACCTTTTGTTGAAAATTATGAATATACCATTCATACGCATAATTCCTTTCCCCATAGCAGTGGAATTGCATCTTCAGCCTCAGGATTCGGTGCTATAGCCCAATGCATGATGGAAATAAGTAAAAAGCTTGGAGAAACAATGACGGAGGAGTATAAGATTCAGAAGGCTTCATTTCTGGCAAGATTAGGTTCCGGAAGTGCATGCAGATCTTTATATAAAGGATTAGCAGTTTGGGGCAGGCATCCGGAAATTCCTGAAAGTTCCGATTTATATGCCGTTCCCTATCCATTTGAGATCCATCCCGATTTTACTACTTTTCAGGATACTGTTTTGCTAATACATGAGGGGGTAAAAGAAGTCAGCAGTACCGTCGGACACGGATTAATGAACAACCATCCGTATGCAGAAGCCAGATTTAATGAAGCAGTAAAAAACCTTTCTGAGTTGTCTGTGATATTACAGAATGGAGATCTTGATGCATTTGGTCGCCTGGTTGAGCATGAAGCACTCACACTGCATGCCATGATGATGACCTCACAACCTGCCTTTATCTTAATGAAAACAGGAACTGTAGCGGCTATTGAAAAAATATGGAAATTCAGAAAAGAAACTAAAACCCACTTATTTTTTACCTTAGATGCCGGTGCTAATCTGCATCTTTTATACCCCGAAAAAGAAAAAGGTTTGATTTCGAGTTTCATAAAAAATGATTTGGTAAAATACACGGAAAACGGTAATATTATTTTAGATAAAGTGCTTTTTTAAAAAAGAATTGAGAATTTGAAAAAAAAGTGATTAAAAATCTTTACAAATTCTTTGTTAGAACGAAAAAATGACTAATTTTACTTGTATATATGAAACAAAATCTTACCTTTGTCATATTAAGATAAATAACCTTAAATAAATTAAATCGTCATGAACAAATCAGAATTAATCGATGCAATTGCAGCTGACGCTGAAATCACAAAAGCAGCAGCAAAAAAAGCTTTAGACTCTTTTTTAGCTAACGTTACAACATCTTTAAAAAAAGGTGATAAAGTAACTCTAGTTGGATTTGGAACTTTCTCTGTATCTAACAGAAGTGCAAGAGAAGGTATCAATCCTCAAACTAAAGCTAAAATCAAAATCCCTGCTAAAAAAGTAGCTAAATTCAAAGCAGGAGCTGAATTGTCATCTGCTGTAAACTAAAAAGAAAGTTTAAAGAAGATAAAAAGGGATATCATAATGATATCCCTTTTTAATTGATGATAATATATTTTCAGTACTATTACCTTTTTGTGTCAAATAAAGTTATTTTTCTTCATCATCATCCATGTCAATAGTCTCAACATTTGGCGAAGTATATAAAGCGTCTTTATTTTTCTTTTTAGATAAATTTACAATCAGGTTTTTAGTTTGGCGTACAGCCACAGGTATCAGATAAGTTGATGCCAGTATAATTGCTTTTCCGGCAATGCTCTTTTTATTAACAAAACGTGAAATAATCTTTTCAGCACCCAATCCAACTCCTGCATCAATAAGCATACTCATCGCATTAGGGTTCTGAATTAAATCCAGAGTTTTATTTTTGATACTTCCTCCGATAGCACCTAAAGTCTGAGGCAGATTTTCCAAAGAGGCCATACTTTCGATTTCTTTGATTTCAAGTTTAAGAATACGTTTTCTTAACATTAAATCTTCGTAGGTATACCGTTCGTTAGTCTTGGTCATCTTCTTCTTCATCTTTTGCATTTAGTTGTATTTCAATAATTTTGTGCATTATATATTTTCTGATTTTATTATAATTAAAAATAAGTATAATAAAAGCCAACAAATATACCAGTGAAAAAATAAGGATGCCTAATCCCCAGTTGTTTAGTAATGCTCCTATAAGAAATCCGATGGCAAGACTAAATAGAATTAAAAACATCATAGCCAGTGTAAGTACAATAAAAATATAGATAAGAATACTTATCATACTGGAAATTGTCTCTGTTAATTCAATCTTCAACAGCTCAATTCTTTTATTGACGTATTTTTTTATAATGCCAACCATATTTCTAGCAGATTTAAAATAAAAAAGAGTCAAACCAATTTGACTCTTTTTTCGAGTTTAGAAAATTATTTTTTGGTTAAGTCGTTGTACTCACTGGTTAGGTTATCTACAACTTCTTCTTTCTTTTTTTGGAAATCTTTTTTGTATTTCTCGTAACCATCTTTTAAATCTTCTTTATATTTGGAATACGTATCTTTAAAGTTATCGCTTAAATCTTCGGCTTTTCTTTTAATTTTTTTTCTGGTATTTCTACCTTTATCCGGTGCCATAAGAACTCCGGCTAAAAGACCTGCGGCAGCCCCTAATATCATACCGGCCAAAACATTTTGAGTATTTTTACTTCCCATAATAAATAAGTATTAAATGATTAATAGAATTTTAGATTTTTATTTTCGTTTTTTCTTGTCACAAACAAATTTACTCAATAAATTTGTCAATACCAAAACAATATAAAAAATTATGCCAAAATTCTCTTCGCGGGGGATAAATATGCCGGAGTCTCCAATACGAAAGTTAGCACCTTATGCTCGAAAAGCAAAAGAAAAAGGTCTTAAAGTATATCATTTAAATATCGGCCAACCCGATATTAAATCTCCAAAGGCGGCCGTTAAGGCATTAAAAGACATCAACCTGGATATTTTTGAATATGCTCCTTCTGAAGGGAATTTCGATTATAGAAAAACATTAACCGATTATTACCATTCGCTGGGTTTTACCGATTTATCAATTGATAATTTTATAATTACCAACGGTGGCTCGGAAGCCCTGTCATTTACCATAGGATGTTTGTGCGATGAAGGTGACGAAATTATTGTTCCCGAGCCTTTTTATGCCAACTATTATAGTTTTGCTGAAGCGTTAGGAGTAAAAATTGTACCTATTGTGTCCACAATAGAAACAGGTTTTGCCCTTCCGGATATTGAAAAGTTTGAAGAACTTATCGGCCCTAAAACTAAAGCGATACTTATTACCAATCCCAGTAATCCAACCGGATATCTATATTCTAAAGAAGAACTTGAAAAGTTAAGAGATATAGTTTTAAAGAAAGATATATTTCTTATATCGGATGAGGTTTACCGTGAATATGTTTATGACGGACTGACCCATCATTCAGTATTGGATTTTCCGGAATTGAGTGAAAACGCAATTGTAGTAGATTCGGAATCAAAAAGATATAGCTTATGCGGAATACGTTGTGGATTTCTGGTTACCCGTAACCGTGAATTTTTACAAACGGCGCTTAAATTTGCTCAGGCACGTCTCAGTCCTGTGCTTATCGGACAGATTGTAGCCAATGCGGCTCATTACGAATCTCGCGATTATATTGATCAGGTCAGAAAAGAATATTCTGAACGAAGAGACCTGCTGGTCCAGCTGCTTAATGAAATTCCGGGAGTGTTTTGTCCAACGCCTAAGGGCGCATTTTATTGTACCGCTGAGTTTCCCGTAGAAGATGCCGAAGATTTTTGTCTATGGCTATTGAAAGAATATCAGTATAATAATGGAACAGTGATGTTGGCACCGGCTCAGGGTTTTTATTCCAATCATGAATTGGGCAAAAAACAAATCAGAATGGCCTACGTAATCAATAAGGAGGATATTAAAAGCGCGGTTGAAATTATGAAGAAGGGGATAGAAGTTTACAATTCAGCCAGATGATTCATATCGAGGAAAATAAAGATATAAAAGAACTGACTACTTTCGGAGTTCCGGCTTACTGTCGTTTTTTCTGTGAAATTACCTCGATGCAGGAGTTGGAAGAAGCTTTAGCTTTTGCACAAGAAAAAGAATTGCCTATTCTCATGGTAGGGGGCGGTAGCAATATTCTTTTTGCTAAATCCTGGGAGGGATTGGCCATTCATATAGCCTTAAAGGGAATACGTGAAGAAAAACCGGACGATAACCATCAGGTTTTAGTTACGGCCAGCGCCGGTGAAAATTGGCACTCTTTCGTACAATATTGTATAAATAAAAACTACGGAGGGTTAGAAAACCTTTCCCTGATTCCTGGAAATGCAGGTACTTCTCCTATGCAGAATATAGGAGCTTACGGAGTAGAAATTAAAGATCATTTTTATTCATTAAAAGCCTTAAATATTCAAACCTGTGCTATAGAAACTTTTTCAAACAAAGACTGCAGGTTTGGTTACAGAGATTCTTATTTTAAAAATGAAGGAAAAAACCGTTATGTAATTCTGGAAGTCACGTATCGTCTTACCAGTGAAAATCATCATATTGTAACAGATTACGGTTCCATAAAAGAAGAATTGCTGAAACAAGGCATATCCGAACCTTCTATTAAAGAAGTAAGTGAGGCTGTAATTGCTATCCGTAATAATAAACTTCCGAATCCTAAAGTTACCGGTAATGCAGGTAGTTTTTTTAAAAACCCCCTGTTGCCAGTTCAGCAGTTTAACAGCCTAAAAGAAATATATCCTGAGATGCCCCATTACGAAGCACCTGAAAATCAGGTGAAAGTTCCGGCCGGATGGTTAATTGAAAAAGCCGGATGGAAAGGTAAAAGAGTAGGCAACGCCGGGGTACATGACAAACAGGCTTTAGTACTGGTTAACTATGGAAATGCCGGGGGAATGGAAATATACAATCTCTCAGAAAACATAATCAGGGATGTTAATAAAATTTTTAATATTCATTTACAAAGAGAGGTAAATATTATCATATAATTTATAATTTTGCCGTGAATATGAAAATATTTTTATATCCTTTTTCCGGTTTATACTGGTTAGTAACCTATATCAGAAACAAATTCTTTGACTGGGGTATTTATCGTTCCAAAACCTACAGGAAGCCTGTTATTGCAGTAGGCAACCTAAGTGTAGGAGGAACCGGTAAATCGCCTTTTGTGATTTACCTTATCGATCTGCTCAAGGATAAGTATCTTATCGGGATAATGAGCAGGGGGTACGGCAGAAAAACCAAAGGCTATCAATTTGCAAATTACGAAACCGGTTTTGAAGATATTGGTGATGAGCCTATGCAGTTTTTCGAACGCTTCCGTAACAAAATTGTAGTGGGGGTTGATGAGAAAAGAGCGGAAGGTATTGACCACCTGATTAATGATTTTAATCCGGAGATGTTTATTCTTGACGATGCGTTTCAGCATAGATATGTAAAAGCTGATTTGTATATCTTGCTTACGGATTATTTTAAACCTTATTATGAGGATAAAATCTTACCGGTGGGCAGGCTTCGCGAAGGTAAATACGGAGCAAAGCGCGCACATATCGTGGTAGTAACCAAATGTCCGGAAGTAGTTACCGAGGAAGATAAAAAAGTGATTGAGCGAAAGCTGAAACTTCAGCCCTATCAGGCGTTATTTTTTTCTAAGATTGTGTATGAACAGAAAGTAAAATCTTTCAGTTTTACACTTAATATTGATGAGATTTCTCACTACAAGGTTCTTCTGGTAACGGGGATAGCCAAATATGAAGAAATTCTGGAATTTTCACATTCTCAATTTGCTTATGTAAAACATCTTCAATATAAAGATCATCATAATTTTTCCGAATCGGATATTGAAGATATTGAAAATGCCTATCAGAATATAAAAGGTGATAGCATCATACTTACCACAGAAAAAGACTATATGCGATTAAAGCATTTCCAACAGCTTAAAAATAATCTGTTTTATCTGCCTATTAATATAGAGCTGGACAGACCGGAGGAATTTAATGCTTTGGTGTTTGATTTTCTGAACCGTAAGACAAACGGATAAGATATTTTCTTATTTCATCTGTTTTTTTTAACTTTAAACATTAATTACTTCTTTATGAGTAAAAAAATATTATTTTGGATTTTTTTAATTATCGGTATCGGCTGGATAACCGGCGTTAGCTATTGGTACCTGCGGATTGAAAATCTGGATTTAACCTCTATTCGGTGGGATGAAAATTTTAATAGTACGGATGCTAATACCCGTGCATTTTTTAAAGCTTTGTTATTGGTAATTCTTCCTTTGCTGGTTACCGCATTGTTGTTTTATTTCATAGGTTTGTTTTTTGGCAAGAAAACAGAGGAAATTTTAATGAAGGTAGAAGAAGAAAATGAAACGCTGAAAAATGAACTGGCTCAGCATATCAACAAAATTGAAACCATGAAGGTACTTTACACCGGAGGTAAAATTGAAAGAAAGCCCAGGACAATAAAGGAATCAGAAACGTCTCAGCATGTTGCTCAGGAAAAGTTTATCAGAAATGAACAGGTAGTCAGAGACGATTTAAAAATTATTGAGGGAGTAGGAGAGAGAATTGAATTTTTTCTTAATGAAAGCGGTATATATACCTGGAAACAGCTCTCAGAAGCTAAGGAGGAAGATTTACGAAACGTTCTTACCTTATATGGAGGTGCTTCATATAAAATACATGATCCGTCTTCCTGGCCCGAACAAGCTTTACTTGCCTATGAGAAACGATGGGATGATTTTAATGCTTTGAAAGAGAAAGTCAGAAAAAAATAAATAAATAGTTATAAAGTTATATAAAATCAGTCCTATCGACTGATTTTTTTATCATAAATATATAAGACTGCTATGAGTATCAAAAGGTTTAAAAACTTTATAAAGTCAGAAAGTGAATTTAAGAGTTACATTTCTAAAAGTATCTATTTTAAAGATATAGTTGTTCAGAATATAAATTTTGTCAACTTTCCGGTTGACTGGAAAATCTATACTTTCAAAAATACCATTTTTATAAATTGTGAACTGCCGCAGGAAGATTTTGTGTTTTTGGTGATGCAGGGAGTTTTTGTTTACCCGAAGTTTAAGTCATTGCCATATAAACCGGCCCGTCGGTCGCTATATACATGGAAAGAACTGATGGCTAAAGAAGATGGAGAAACTTTGACCTGCGATGAAAAAATTTATATCCATTTTAATACTACCCGTTTTAACCCGCCAATGGATGACGCATTGGCACAGAGGATTCATGATTATAGTATAGACAGCAGCCTCAGAGAGCTTTTATTGTTTGATGATGAGGGAATGACCGAAAAGAAGGCCGTAGGCTTCATGGGAGGGCATAGTATGGACCGTACTTCCGAATTTTATATTAAGACTGCTAAAGCAGCCCGTCTGCTTGCAGAAAGCGGTTATTATATCGTTACCGGAGGAGGTCCCGGAATTATGGAAGCTGCAAATTTCGGAGCTTATATGGCTAATTATACCGAAGCCGATTTTTATAAGGCTTTGGCTATTCTTTCGGATGTAAAGAAAACAAACCCTGAACAGCCGGAATATCTGGCAGAAAATTATCTGGAACAGGCACTCAGGGTTTTAGAGCTATATCCGGAAGGAAACGGAAACCTGGCTATTCCTACCTGGTTTTACGGGCATGAGCCCAGCAATGTATTTGCTTCACATATTGCCAAGTATTTTTCTAATAGTATACGGGAAGATATTCTTCTGGCGGTATGTTTGTACGGTGTGGTATATGCACCGGGTAGTGCCGGAACTACTCAGGAAATTTTTCAGGAAGCCACCCAGAATCATTACGGAACTTATGGCTATTATAGCCCCATGGTCTTTTTTGGTAAAAAAAGATACGTAGAAGATACTTCTCTTTATTCAACCTTGCATCAGCTAGCTAAAGGTATGGAATACAAGAATTTACTTTTTCTTACCGACCATCCTGAAGAGGTTTTGGAGTATATAAAAGCTCATCCACCGAAAAAAAAGTGATAATTTATTTGCATGGTTAGAAAATAGTCGTATATTTGCAATCGAAATAACAACGCGGGATGGAGCAGTAGGTAGCTCGTCGGGCTCATAACCCGAAGGTCACAGGTTCGAGTCCTGTTCCCGCTACTAAGTAAGAGAATCAAGAAATTGATTCTCTTTTTTTATTTAAAATCAAGGAGTTATATAATTTACTTCTTTAGATAGCTTCTGATTTTACTATTTCATGCTAAAAAAGGCATACAATTAGGCATACTACATTTAACTGAATAGTAAACGATTATTAAAATGATAAGATTTTTATGTAAAGTGTATAACTTGTTTATCCAAGCCAATAAATCCAGTTATATTGATACGTTTCTGGAAAGGAATGTAAATGCTTTTGAGTTTAACGAGAGCATTGATAAAGCTATCAGTGGTAATTCGAACTATCATTGGTTTTTGAGTTAGTTGATAAGCTACTCTACTTTTGTGGGGTGGTTTTTATATTGTAAATATTACCTATACAGCTAAGATTTAATTTTGAGTTAAGTATTTACAGACTTTAAAGTCTGAATAAACATTGAAGGCTTCCAATTGTGTAAAATGACTAAAACTGCCTGAGCTCGGCTCAAACCAACATATAAAAGTGTTCTTCCATCCTCTATACTTTCTTCTGTTAAATCCTCATAAATATAATTACCATTTTGCTGTCCCAAATACATTTGGTATGGAATTTTGTTTTCGTTTATTTGGTTAAGAATAACAACTTTGTATTCCAAACCCTTTGCTTGGTGGATTGTGTTTATTGTAATCCCAGCTACTCCTGATAATGTTTCAATATATTTTTCAAAAGTCCATTGCTCAGCTTCATCATCATCAAGTAAGTACAATAATTCATCAAATGCTGAATGTGAAACTTTAAAAATTATATCAAAAACTTTTTGAAGTTCAAAAATACCATCTTTTAAAGAAAGACTATTATCAATTTGTCCGAATTTTGAGATAAGAGAATTTGTAATATAGTTAAACTCTGTGTTGCTAATAGTCAGGTTATTTTCTAAAACATGTAATTCAATGGCTCTGCGAATTATTCTTAAACTCTTTACGGTAATTGAATGAGAAAACCTACTAAGGCAACGAACCAAATTAAATGTTGAGTTATTTAAACTTTTATGAGGCAATGCTCCTAAACCAACAATACGAAATTTGTTTCTAAGTGCTTTACTTACACTTAACGCATCTCTCCATTGTAATGAAAGAATTGCAATTTCAGATGGCTCAATATTCCCTTTATTTACTAAATATTCAATATAATTTTTAACAATTGTATTATGGTCGTCTTTTTTTGTTTGCTGAAAAATTACTTTATAATCAATTGATTTATATTCTGATTCGTTTATCAATTCGGGGTGGTTTTCGAATAACGAAGAATATGTATTAATTATATTACTTGTTGAGCGATAGTTTACTTCCAAAATTTCAATTGGAGCATCAAAGTCAAGAGAAGCTCTTTTAAACGCATTATCAATAGCGCCTGCAAATCGATAAATTCTTTGTTTTTCATCTCCAACCATAAAAAATGTACATATTTTTTTCTGTTGAATTGCTTTTAGTATTTCATATTGATAAATATTTGTATCTTGAAATTCGTCAATTGAAATTTCATAAAATTTATTTGCAAGAGAACTTATTACAAAATCTTTTTCTTTTATGATTTTATAAGAACGATATAATATTTCATTAAAATCAATAGCTTTCCTGTTTTGAAGAAAATCATAAAAAGCATTTGCTACTGTTTGTATATCTGTTAAATTATTCCAAACAACTGTTGTATCTAAATTTCCATCAAGTGTTTTTTTTATTTTGTTTAACTCATCTAATGGGCTACTTCCTAAATCTAAAGTCTTATTTTCCTCAATAAATTCATTTAATTCATTATAAGTAACCACTCTCGGCTTATGCCAATTAAAAATCCACCCAAATGGACGTAAAATAAATTCTAAACAGAAACGGTGTATTGTACCAATGAAAACTTTGTAATCTTGGTCTGCTAAACGGTAGGCAATTTCATCTGCGCCTGCGTTTGTATATGTAATTAAAGCTAATGATTTGTGAAATGGAATTGTTTCCAACTTATGCTGTGCTCTTGCAACAAGTGTTTTTGTTTTTCCCGAACCAGGAGATGCACTAACAATTGTGTTGCCAGTTAAATCATAAACTACTCTACACTGCTTGTCATTTAGCATTGTTTACTTCAATATTTTTACATTTAGCAATATGTAAAATTGCTTTTTCAATATATTCAGGGACTTGGAAGTCTTTATCAATTAATAAGCTTAATTCTTGGGCAAATCTTCCTTTCATTACTGTTTGGTCTATTCGCTTAATTAATCCTATTGACCAATTTTCTTCTTCGTCTTTAGTTGCATTAATTAAATTTTCAAATGATTTTTTATGATTCAAATTTTCAAAACAAGTTTTCAAATAAATATTATTCGTTTCTACATTCGGAAATAAATCAATTTCGAATGTATTTTCTCCTGACATAACTACAACCCTATCTGTTACTTCAAGTTCTTTAGCATTTGCAACAGCTGTAGTTTCCGTATCGTCTTCTTTTAGTTCTGTGCTATCCCCATCAATAATAGCAACTGCAGGAATCTCAAGATTTGAATCTTGCACGATTTTTAAATATGGGTCAAAAAACCTGCTGTGAATAGGAATTACTGAGATGTTGTGTTCAGTCAAATTAATACCATAAACTTCCTTAGCAATTGAAGGAATTACAAACTGTTCGCCTACACCCTCAACATAAATAATCGCGGAAGCAAAAAACATTTCACTTCTCGTAGCATCTAAATAACGTTTAAGCAATTTACTCTCTCTGTCGGTTAAAAGACCATTTCCAAATGGTGAAAAGGATTTGACTTCTTTTTCTTTATTTCTGTATAGAATATTTAAGTTTTTGTAATCACAATCACTTGCTATATGGGTAGAGTGTGATGTCATAAAAACTTGGGTTGTCTTCAATCCGTTCAAATTTGCAAAAAGTATTTTTTGTAATTGAGGATGAAGATGTGCTTCTGGCTCTTCAATAAGTAAAAGGTTTATTTCGTGTTGTTTACTTGAATTTTCTAATTCAGCAATAAATAAACTCAAATATAAAATATTTTTTTGTCCTAATCCTAAAACTTGAATAGGAATATTATTGTTTTCTTCAGGGCAAAAAAATAAATTTAACTGATTCCAAGCATCAGTATTATAATTTGAGAGAAAACTAATTGCTACTGGAAAAGAGAAATATTGGCCTGCTATATCAATACCTTTTTTTTGTATCGTTTCAGATAAATTAGGAATAAAAAGTAATTTATTCAAATCAGTAGATGATTGTTGTAAGATTGTCTGAATACTTTCAAGCTCTTCTTCTGCATTTTCTCTTGATTGGCAATATCTACTTAATAACGACTTTGTATTACCGTGCAAATCTGAATTTATATTACGGAAAGCATTTATATAATAAAGATTTATTCCTTCTAAATCCCTAAAAGTTATTTGTGCTGATCTACTTACCAAATATTCTAGGTTGAGAGTCTGATTTCCTGCAAATAAACGCCAATTAAAGTCATTTAACTCAATTTCTTCTGGAGTAGCATCATCTTCATTAAACTTGCTTCTGTGAGCATATACATAGGTAATCTGTGCGGTAGTATCACTTGTTTTAAATGCATGAAAAGTGGGAAAAGATGCAAGATTTTCGCTAAAAAGCTCAATTGAAATCAGTACATAATCATTAATTGTAATAGAATTCTTGTAATTGTGAAAATCCTTGAGTTCTAATTTTCTCGAATTATAAGATAGTTCTCTGTCAAGTACAAGTCTAATAGCCCAATAAAGATTGCTCTTTCCAACATTATTTTCTCCTATAATTGTTTGAAACCCTTCTGAAAAGTCAATTGAAAAGTCTTTAAAATTTCTAAAGTTTTGAATTTTAATATTTTTAATGTTCATCGTAGCTATATATTATTGGAATTCTAATTAGTACTATTATATTTTGTATATTTTTATACTTAGCAAATGCAAATATAAGTAAATTAATACGTTAAACTTTATCTCCCCCCTGATTTAAGCTAAAATTTTTCCATAGAAATTTATCTTAAAAATATATTTATGAGCAAACTACCCTAATTAAATTCCCCCACCAGTATTAAAGGGAAAACCTCCCACTCAAATTACATAAGAAACAGAACAAATTCCAGAATGTATAAAAATTCAAGATGAAAGCTTAATCTTTTTCCTCTGGTTTTTTGTTTGCAAGTGATACACTAACTCAAAAAACATAAACCAATGTGTAACAATTATCAATTTTAAAGAAAGAAACAAAAAAGATGGAACTTCCTTCTTTTTATTAAAAATCTCTGGTGGAGATAGAAATAGTAAAAAGCCAAACTACAAAGCAATTTTATGCAACAGCAAAGAAAGCTTATATACCTTCAACTTTTGATGAACTTACTTGCAAAGCCCTGATAGGAACACAAATGCCGAAAGCTATTGGATTTGGTTTTTGTAGACCATGTGATAATAACGAAAGAAACTTGATTTGGCTTTGCTGATAAGGGATTTTTCCTTTAATTTACATTCATATATTTTTATTAAAATGAGTAAGATAGGATTTTACCAACTTCTTTTATTCGGTTTGATGGTTTCATTAGCTTACGCAATAATGATGCTAATAATAGGAATAACCTCTTTGAATTATGATGGACACATAGGAATTAAAATACTTTCTGTTTTAGGAATTTTAGCAGTATCAGGAATTCTATATACTTTAAAAGTTAAAAAAAGCTTAATTAATGGAAATCTGTTTTACTGTATCCTCGTAATAATAGGCTCTGCTTTATTAATACTTATTTTATATTTCGCTCCTACAACTAAGTATATATCCCAACCAGAAACAGTTTTATACATAGTTGATTGTCATGTGTTTATAGCTTTTGGTGTAGTGGTTTTACTTGTATATGTCTGGATTTTAATTAAAGTTTTGTCCTTAAAAAAAAAACGAAATAATTTAAAAGTATATATAAAAAAAAGATTACAGAGTTATGCGATACTTGATTTCTTAGGGCAAAGTTTAAGAATAGAAAATTATGATCTAAAAAAATATGACAAAGCAATAGGCAATTACTGGAATGAAGTTTTTACTATAGATGAGGGAGAATATATTTTATACTGTGATTTTCTTTATATATATACAGGATTAGGTAGAAGAGGATTATGTGATTACCCAATTAATAATATAAAAATAAATACTCATTTATCCAAAGGTAAACAATATAGGTTAAGACTTTCAGAAAGTGAATATGTTATTGAAGATGTTGAACTTTATAAAATTAATATCTCTATTCCCATAAAAATTAATATAAATTTACAGGATAAAGAATTATCAATTTTATTAGAGGAAAAATTATAAAAAATCCAGAATTTACTGTTGAGATATATATGAAGGAGCGTTTTTGAGAGATAAGCTACTAATTATGGGAAATGTGAAATATTTAAAGATATTTTTTGAAAAAGCTGTTATTGGGAATAAAGGCAATAAAATAAACTGTAACTATTATGGTGATGCAATAAAGCAAATAGTGGAAGAATTCAGAGATATATGGAAGTAGAGTATTTAATAGGTTATTCTCCATGTTTAATATTATTACACTTAATGGAAAAAGTTTAAGAACCTAAAATTAAAGATAAAAATGTATTATTCCAGATTCTCTAAAATATTTAATTATCTCTGTAAAAGCAATGAATAAAAAGCCAGAAAAAAAATGCTAATCATAAATACATTATAAAGTGGATTTTTTTCACTCTTAATATATTGGGATATAACAGACAATATTGCGGGAATGACGAACATGCATAATGGTATCAAAATAAGAGGAACTAAAGCACTGGCTTTACCATCATTAGCCAAATAGTATAATATTGCAACATAAAGCGATAAAGAAAGAAAAAAACCTGATAAAATTTGTTTGAAAGTGATTTGTTTTTTTATGACCAATGGAACAAGAATAATAAAACTATAAAAGAAAATCACCATAGGTATCAAATAGAACGGTATAATTAGTATTCCCATTTTTAATTCAAAGCTAAAAAATATGATTTGGACTAATAAAGATATAGAAAATCTGGTAGGTAAAAAGAAATAAATATGACTTGTAATAAATAAAAATAATAAATCATTTGTTCTTAATTAAAGATCGTAATTAGTGGCTTATAAACATAAAAATTAGTAGGTTAATACAAAAAATGCTTTCCATTTCATTCATTACATTGTACCGGATAGTCTATTAAATCTCCATTTTCAAGCTTAAAATCAATAGAGCGATTCAATTTAAGTTCCTGAGTGAAATCATCATGATCGTAAACCTCGATAGTAAGAATTTTTGCATTTCTTAAAGCTTCAGTAAATTTTTTAAATAGAGTTTCTTCATAGTTTTTAAATGGATTTTGGAAACTTTTACCATCTAACAAAAGTTGTACCTCCCGGTCGTCGTTAGAGCTCAAAAAATCTATGCCTCCGTAGCTTCCGTCTCTGTAGTTATTAGAAAATTCAATATGAAATCCGGGTCTATCAGTTGCTTTTTCACAAATAATGGAAAAAAATAAATGATAATCTTTATTGGAGCAATTCAATATATAATTATGATTCTTATCTTTCAGTAAAACCCAACCTTTTTGTGAAACACTTTGGGAAATATTGCCGAGTTCCTGCTCTGATAATTTTTCAAGATCAACTATTGTTTTAGTAGTCTGTGAAAATGAAAAAAGGCTAAAGACAAAAAATAGCAATATCAGTATAGTTTTATTCATAGCGCAAATTTAACAAGTTTTTTTACCTAGAATAATAAACACTTTCTATAGAATTGATTGTTTTATATAATTTTTATCTGGATATAGTACTAATCTCATCCAGCAACTCTAACTCAGGAAAGGGGATAAGCTTATTAGCAAAATCTAAAAGATTATAAATGTCAGTTCGTATCTCTTCATCTACCAATTCTTCTTTCAGGAAGAGAGATTGTTGAGAGATACGGATTAATGCAGAAAGCAAGCAACCTAAGTCTGTATAGCTTTCCATTTCCACCATTAAACAATTTTTATTATGCCTGTTCTTACGGATAGTTTCCATAGATTCTTTTGCTTCTTTCCAGAATTCCGGATCTTTCTTTTTCATACTAGGATTATTTTTTAGCAAAGTGAATGCATAATTGTCCTATAAGCTACTAATGAAGCCTTTATTATATAAGAAGCATTAATAAAATATAGCTCTGTTTTTATCAGATTATTTTTTTATTTTTGCTAAAACATTTTTGTTATGAATACAGAGACAGCACCTAAGAAAGTACACCAGGGAAGAAATATTAAAAGACTAAGAGAAATGCTTGGAATTAAGCAGGAATCTTTAGCTTTTGATTTAGGTGTTAGTCAGGCAACTGTATCGGATTATGAACAAAAGGAATTGTTGGAAGATAAGATACTTGAAAAAGTTTCTCAGGCATTAAAAGTTCCTGTAGAAGCGATTAAAAACATGACTGATGAAGCTACAGTAAATTACATCAATACTTTTAATGATAGTGCTAATGGAAATTTCAATAACTACAGTTGCACATTTAATCCTCTTGACAAAGTTGTTGAACTTTATGAGCGAATGCTTAAAGATAGGGAAGAATTGATTGAAAAGCTGTCTAAATAAAGATTACCAATAAAAATTAAGCATACCATAAGTCATATCTTACAATTGCTATTTTTAAATACAAAACAACGAATTCTGCTTTTTCTTTTTCTGTATAATTTATACGGAACGATTACCGTGTGTTCAATTTATGGAAGCAATTTTGGTTTTGGAGATTGGGTTTTACCTTCTCTAATTATAACATTACCTGTAAATTTTTTAAGTTTTGTATATCGTTTTGTACAATCAACACCTTTATATCCGGTATTTATAATTCAAATAGTCATTTTTTTTATTTCACAATTAATAGTTAATTCAATTAATAAAAAGCTTAATTAAGATAAAAAATATAAAGCAAAATGTTTTAATATTAATTGCTTTCCTTTTTTACTACGAAACATATAAATGTTTGAGAATAATTTAATCTTACTACAAATTAATTTAATATTTTTGCCAAAATTTTATCTAAGTACACTCAATATTTTTAACTAATTATAAAAATTACTATGAAAAAAACATTATCAATTTTACTTCTTATTTTGTCTACCCTACCGGTATACTCTCAGATAGGAGCCATGAGTTCTTCCATGCGTATGCATCAAATGGCCGTAAGTCAGCACAGAAATTTTATGAACACGAATATGAACCGTATAAATTATTATCGGAATCAATCAATTTCCAGTTTAGAAATTTTTAAAAATAAAGTTTACAAGGTTGATATGAAAATCAAAACAACGAATGCTAAAATTGAGACACAAGAAAAACGGTTAAAGGAGCTGAAAGAGGAAAATAATCCTGTAAATGAGGTTAAAATTGACAAAATAAATAACAAAATTACTTCACTGAATTCAAAATTGGAGGCTTTAAATAAAGAAAAAAAGCTATTTCAAGATAGAGTATCTGAAATAGAGAAGCAAAACCAGATAGAAAGAGAAAAAAAACAAAAAAAGAAAGAAGAGCGAAAAAAGCGTAAACAAAAATCATAAAACTATTTTTCTTTTTTGCTACAAAACAGGCTTACAAATGGTACGATTATTTACCGATTGTGAACCTTTTTAAAGATTCGTAGATCAATAAAAATTCTACTGTCATCCTCATTCAATATTCTCTTTTTTACGTATATTGATATTACACGTTTATTCAAATTTATTTTAATCTTCTCTAACCTATTCTTTATTTACGTAAGTTTTGTTAAATATAATATGAATAGATCTTACTCCTCTTTATGGATAATAATTTATTTTTTCTTTTGTAGAATTCAAAATAGTAAAAAATAAACTAAATAATTAACTATAATTATTCATAAGTAAACTAAAATCATATTCATCATAATGATTTTCCCAAAATTCTGTATTCATTTCATGTAACATTTCACCTACATCCCAATACATAAGTGCCCATCCAAGATAGGGTACACTCCTTCCTAAAATGCCTCCAATTTTAGGTGTTCCAAAAATTTTGATTTGCTTTCCGTTGATTCGCAGTCGATATTTTTCATGAATTAATTTTCTAAAAGTTAGAGATGCTGGAGATGTACCTTTTCCAGATCCTAACGCACCAAATGTTGAACCACTTTTAGGCTTTGTTATAAATGGTTGACCAACCGAAACTAAACCTAAACCTATTAATAATTTCCACCTTTGGTTAATATAGTCAAATAATTCAAAATTATTCACATTTTTTGTTTTTTCAATAAACTCTAATATTAAATTTTCTTTTTCTTCAGGATTATCTAAATCAGATAAATATATTTCTTCTTGCTTGAAATAAACATTTTGTAATTTTAAAATAGGGAAATTTCTACCCCATTCTAATTGGTAAAAACGATCCGTAAGTTTATTTGTAATTGCATCTTCTGGGTGTAATGTATTGTTGTTTAATATTTCAATTTGAGCCTGCCTCATTGCTTCTTCAATTTGATAATTAATGTCATTTTCAGATAATTCTTTCATTTTTTTATTTTAATATAATTACAAATATATAAAAAAAATATTAAAATTTTTAGTTTATAATTTTTTTATATCTAATTTAATAGACATTTTTAGTATATAACAATATGAATAAATTATTATTATCATTTATTTATCCTTCTTTTTCTTAACTATTTCTGATATTACGTTTATTCCAATTTCTTATAATCTTCTCTAACCTTTTTTTGTCAATTTTTAATGATACATTTTACTATAATTTAGTAATGATTTATTAAATAGTTTCTTAGTTACTAATTTTTATTAATTTTTCAACAGACAGCATGGTTTCATAGTATATAACTATACTTAGTAAGAAGCTTTTATTTTCTTTTAGATAAGTTCACTATTATATAAATGTATATTAAGTTGTAAAAGAATATAAATAAAAGCATATTTATTTCTAAATTAGCCGAAAATTATGATAAAATGATTGCTTTATTAATTATTCTAGGTTTACTAGTGTTTGTAATAGTATGGTTTGTACTGACTTATAATGGTTTCGTAAGGAAAAAAGCTAATGCAGAAGAAGGCTGGAGCACAATAGATGTGTATCTTAAAAAAAGAAATGACCTTATTCCTAATTTAGTAGAAACTGTAAAAGGTTATGCTTCACATGAAGCAACGGTTCTTCAAAATGTTACACAGGCAAGAAATTCTCAGGCAGGCACGGTTAAAGAACAGTCAGAGATAGAATCTCAGGTACGAAATGCCATGATGAATTTATATGCAGTTGCTGAAAATTATCCGGAACTTAAAGCTAATTCCAATTTTATATCTTTACAGCAAGATTTAAATTCGCTCGAAGACGATATTGAAATGGCTCGAAGATATTATAACGGAGTGGCAAAAGATAACAACGTAGCACTGGAGTTATTTCCATCCAGAATAGTGGCAAGTATGTTTAACTTTAAAAAATTTGATTTTTTCGAAGTTTCAGATCCTAAAGAGAGGGAAGCGGTTAAAGTAGCTTTCTAACTACGCTCATGAAGATTCATTATGCCTGTTTTGACGCCTTTCCTACAAGTAAGGGCGCTTCTACACACATATACCATACGATTAAGGCCTTAGAGCCACTTACCGATAGATTAAATTTATATTGTCTGAGGGGAGGAGACGACGCTGGTAAAGACTTTGGCAATGCAACTTATATTTATGATTTCCATTATCCGGATAAAGGAGATAATTATCCTAAAAAAGCCGGACTCTTTACTGAAAAAATTTTTGATTGTATGGAGGTTGCCAGAGAAGAAGGAATTGCTCAGTTTCGTGACATATGGGGCGGTTTAGGAATGATTAACCGGCCTAACTTGAAGACGATATTTGAAGTAAATGCACTAACTTCTTTAGAATTACCGGTACGTTATCCCTTATTAACCGAAAGTTTTATAAAGAATATAGAACAATTGGAAAATACATGTTTACAATCCTGTAATCATATTATAACCCCCTCGGCGGTAACAAAAAAATATATCGAATCCAGATTTCAGATTTCTGAATCTAAAATTACGGTTATACCCAATGGTGCCGAAATAGATATAAGTACCAGGGTAGTAGATTCTTTACCTGCCGACTATCTGGTCTATTTCGGAGCCCTACAGCCCTGGCAGGGAGTAGATATTTTAATCAAATCATTTAAATATCTGGAAGATTATCCTCAATTAAAGCTGATCATTTGTTCTTCCGTAAAAGAAAAATTTAATAAAAATTACGATAAACTCATTCAAAATTTAGGGTTTAAAGATAAAATCATATTTTATAATGAACTAGATAAAGAAAGTTTACATTATATAATTAAAAACTCCAAGGCTTCGGTTGCTCCACTAAAATTTGGTGACAGAAACATGGTACAAGGCTGCTGCCCTATAAAAATTTTGGAAACTATGGCTAGCAAAACGCCGTTGATAGCCTCTGATTTACCCGTCGTACGAGAACTTATTGGTGAAAATTATGCTTTTCTTTTTGAACCCGAGGATGAAACAGATTTAAGCAGATGCATACGGTTTATACTGGATAATCCAACCCCAGCTAAGGATAAAGCCTTTCAGGGATATGAATTTTTTAAAGCTCATTTTACCTGGCAGCATCATACAAAAAAACTTCAGGATGTTTATTTTAAATTATATAAATCATAATGGAAGGTTATTACGATATAAAAAAGCTAAATGCCGATATGGCTCCTATAGAAAGAGCTTATCTTTTAAAAGGGTTCAGTGCAAAAAAAAGACCCTTGCAATGGATAAAATTTTTTCGTTTGTGTGTTATACAAAAAGAGTCACAGCAGAAAAAAATGAATAAAAAGAACAAAATTTTTATAGGAATAACCATCTTTATTGGAATTTTGTTATTAATAATGTTTCAGATTAATTTTATTTTTTTAGCCATGTTTATAGTGGGCATATGTTGTATAGTTATTCTATACAGAAAAAATAGATTTAATAAAAAATATGGAAACGGATATGAATTTTTTGCTGAATATTTCTCTGCTTTTCTTACCCTTATAGAAGAAGAGCTTACCAGTTCAGGAACACTACACCTTACGGCTAATATCAATAAAACGACATCATCAAAGTATTTAAAAAATAAAACTCCGGCGCATTCTAACACCCGGGGATTTATTTCCGGGCAAAATCTTTTTTTTGAAAAAGAAATCGCTCAGGGTTCCTGTAAGCTAAAAGATGGCTCTTTGTTAAATTTTAGTTTTGTAGACAGAACCAGAAAAAGGGTTATCAATAAAAAAAGCCTTAGTGGTAAACACAAAACGAAATACAAGTATAAAAGTGTTTATCCTTTTGTTATGCAAATGCAAATATCCAAGTCATTATACTCCATTAAGTCAAAAATTAATCAGGAAGTAAAGATAAATCAAGATAATGACTTTTATTATGTGAAAGTTCAGCGAAAATTCGATATAAGAAAAGAACAACCTAAGTTATATTCTCAAACCAGAAATAGTAATACTATTAGGGTATTTCCAGTTGAATACTTTGTGTTGGAAGTTACTAATCTATTAAACTTGTCTTTAGGACAATTTCAACTTAAAAATAATTTGAGCAATGGATAATGAAAAAAAGTGTGAGGAAACGATAGGTCTTTTTTTAGTTAATAATTGTTTGGGTAAAGCAGAAAAAAAATGTGAAAATTGTGGTAAAGAAATATGCAGGGAGCATTTTTTTACTAATACCAAAGCCAGACGAACTATTAAATTATGCTTAACCTGTAAATCGGTTTTAGATAAGCGTTTAACATCCAACATAGAGCTTTATTCACCAGAGAGGTCCATATGGAGAAAAAAAATGATGAACAGGTTCAAAAATGAATATCCGTTTTTGGTGACTATGAATGATCAATATGGTCCGCTTTTCAATACGATTTATTATGCAGATTTTAATGATTCTACACAGGAGAGTTCATATTTTGACAGTTGATGAAAATACTTTTTGTAACACAAAATTATTATCCCTCCAAAGGTGGAATGGCAGAGTCTTGCAGGAGAATTGTCGGCAATCTCAGGAAAAATAAATTAACCATACATATATTTCATTTTAACTCAAAAACTGAGACTTGTTTTTTTCGAACTGAGAATTCCGGCTCTTACATGTCGGTCCCTATTTACAGGACTGAAGAATACACCTTGAATATAGCTGCTAAATATTTGGAAACGGTTTCCGATAAAATAGAATTTGATGTTATTGTGGCTTTTGGAGGATATTTACCCCTTACGTGGGTTCCAATTATAAGTAAGTATAATTCAAAGCCTTATTATACCTTTATAAGAGGGAATGACTTTGATGAGTTTATTTTTTCAAAAAAGAGAGAAATTTTATTTTATGCATTGCAAAACTCAACTGCCATATGTTGTGTATGTAAAGAAAAACAAATAAAAATAAAAAAACTATTTCCCAAAGTAGAAGTATTTTATACACCGAATGGAATCGACAGCTCTAAATGGATTCTTTCACCCAAAGAACAGGAAAAAGTAACAATTCTGAAAGAAAAATCTTTAGGAAGAAAAATTATATTACTAGCTGGACAGTTAAAATTTAAAAAAGGAATAGCTGGTTTTATAGATAGTTTTCAAACATTTCCCTATAATCAGGAATATGAAATTTGGTTAGTTGGAGATATTTCTGCTTCATTACAGGAATATCTGGCATCAACCAAGATATTGTATCAGATATTTTCATTTGCTACAAAAGAAGAGATTAAACAGTATTATGCGGCCGTAGACATAGTATGTATACCCTCTTTGTATGACGGAATGCCCAATGTACTACTGGAATCTGCTGCCTCAAAAAAAATGGTTATAGCATCTGATACGGGGGGAATGCCAGATGTTATTGAAAACAAGGTATCAGGACTTTTATATAATCCCTTGAAACCCAATGCACTTTTAGAAGTATTACTTCATTATCAATTTCTTAAAGAGGAAGATAGATTAAAAATGATAGATTCATTACACCAAACAGTAAAAGAAAATTTTACAGAGAAAAAAGAACTTAATAATTACTTAAATATAATACAAAAATGAAAAAAATAGCTTTACTATTATTTGCTTTTAATGTTTTACTAATAACCTCATGTAAAAAAGAAAGTAATAATAATAATCAGCAAATTTCTCAGACCGAGAATAACTCATCAGTAGAAACAAACGCTCAGCCCCAATATAAGGTTGAATACTTAGTAAAAGACGAAACCGGAAAAGAACTTGGAGGATTTAGCGTAAACCCGCTGAAAGTTCAGTATGAAAATAAAACCTACACAGCAAAAGAAAAAGAGGGGAAAAGAAAATACTATACGAATGGAGTATTATCCTATGAAGTAAAATTTGCAGAGGGTACTTTTAAACTTAAAAATGCAGACTCCAAACTTTTATGGAAAATAAAAATTTATCCCGATAAAATTAAAATATCCGATAACGAAGAAAATCTTAATCCTTACGAAATCAGAAATAAAGATGGAGTTTTTGAAATAAGTAAGGAAGAGAAAGTCCTTCATACAGTAAACATCTCAGATAAACATATTCAGGTAGATAAGCAGAATAAATACGAAATTTCTCAACCAATAGAAAACTTTGCAGTTGGTATCTTAGGTATTGATGAAATACCTTTAGAGCAAAAACTATTTATTCTTATGGAATATTTATACGAAACCCAATGATATTGATCTATGTATATGGATCAGGACTCGGACACCTTAAGCGGGTGTCCGATTTTCTTTGTATTAAGAATATTAATCCCGAAGAATGTGTAATTTTAACTAATTCTTCCTATCATCATTTTTGGGAAAACTCATGGCAGGTTATTTACCTGGAAGATGAAATTTTTAAACAAAAAAAAAGGTTCTGCACTCTTTTTAAAAAAATATGCAAGGAATATTCAATACAAGAACTTATTGTTGATGTATTTCCCTTGGGGTTTTATGGAGAATTAACAGACTGTCTTCTTACATTTAAAAAGAAAAAAACTTTATTAGCCCGAATACTTTCAGGAAAATATTTTACTTGCTACTCATCACCATTTTATTATGATACAATTTACATACTGGAAAAAGGTGTGGATCACAACAAATATTTGGGCAAAGAAAAGATAAATTTACAATTGCCTTATCAATTGGGGAATCCTGAATTTAATTATCCTCTCTTTAAATATTTTCTTATAATCCATAGTCAGCCGGAATCAGAAATTGATGTATTGTATAAAACAGCATTAATGTATCGCACATCACAGAAAATAATTATAGTCTCTATGATGTTGCCTGGAAATAAATTCCGAGATAAAGATCTAATTATTTTCCATCAGAAACAAGTAAGTTTAGAGTTGATAAAGCATGCAGAAATTGTGTTTTCAGCCTTAGGATTTAATAGTTATAGATTGCTGGGCAGCTGGAAAGAAAAATGGAAACCTATTCCTTTTCCAAGAAAATTTGATAATCAATTTTTAAGAAAGCAAGTAAATGATTTATAAGTAATGAGAATCAATTTTACATGATCATTAAAACCTGTAATATAATTTATTCAATACAAAGCAATAAAATATTCAATATTAGAAATTGCAGATTATAATTGAACTTAATTTCGGCTCGGTTTTAAAACCTGGCTTAATTTTTTACAATAACATTCAGCACATTGCAATTAGGTATAAAAAAATAAAATTTAAATACATACTTACAAATTATTACTATAATCCCTTCATTTTATCTTATTTAAAATAAATATATAAGATTTTCTTATCCCTAATAATAATTAAATAATATTAATAATAAACATTAATATATTTATAGTATTTATTTTATGTTTTTATTTATTATTTAATCTTACATATTATATTTGTAATATAATTAACACATAAAACTGATAAAAATGAATAAACAACTAATAGGTATGCTTTGTATCGGGTTGTTAACGACTAGCAACCCTTTAGCATCACAAGTAGGAGTGAATACACAGACACCAGCATCAACTTTTGATATTGTTGCAAAAAATGTTTCAGGTAGTAGTACGGGGGTAGATGGACTCTTAGTTCCCCGTATAGACAGGTTGCGTGCGCAGAGTATGTCAAATCCTCCGGTTTCAACCATGGTTTATATTAACAGTGTCTCCACAGGAACACAGACCGGATTAGCAGCTAACATAGATGCTGTAGGCTATTATTATTACAATGGAACGGCTTGGGTGAAATTATACAATCCTACCAATAATAACAGCTTGGGGCAGAATATTTACAATACGGATGGCTCTCTTTCAGCTAGCAGGACAGTAACATTAGGAAGTAACACATTAGCTTTTGCAGGAGGTACAACGACCAACGCTTTTTCAGTAAACGGAACCACATTTTCGATAGATGCAGCAAACAAACGGGTAGGAGTAGGGACTGCAAGTCCGGCTAATGCTTTACACGTTACTGCAACTTCCAATCCATTGAGGCTTACAGGGGTTCAGAAAGGCGATGTAACTACGAATCAGTTACTAACCATTGACACTTCCGGAAATGTTAAAAACATAGGTACAATAGCAGATCTTTCCATTCCTTCGCCGGCAATCTTACGGCTAGAAACTACTCAAAGTGATTTTTTAAGTACGGCGACTGCTGGAAGCAAGCAGACGGTCCCTATGACCTTGATTAAAAATTCAATTCCGGGTATGACATATGATGCCTCAACCTATACAGTTACCTTTCCTGCCGGAACCTATCAAATAATTTTTACCTATGAAGCCGTTCATAACAGTACTAATTGTACCATTAGTTCTTATTTTGTTGATTTTCCTTCGGAAAGTACAACCACACGTATTCACAGTACGGCATCCCATAGTCAGGGGAATACTTCTAATCATGGGGGAAGCATTATTTACGCATCTCAGGTAAATGCCAATGTAACATGGATGGTTCAGCTTGGTAGGGGACAGTCTGGGAATTGCTCAGGTGCAGGTATGTCCTTAATGCAGAAGTCTACACAAGTTTTAATTTTTAAAATAGGAAATTAATAAATCATTGTCTTACATATATGAGAAAATTGATAATAAAATTTAAATATTAAATTCTTTGAATCAGTTGCATATTTATAATATTAATATTTTTATCAAAAAAGCCTGAATTAATAAAAATTCAGGCTTTTTTAGTTAGTAAATATACTTTTGAATGT
Source organism: Apibacter raozihei (assembly GCF_004014855.1). Classification (NCBI taxonomy): domain Bacteria; kingdom Pseudomonadati; phylum Bacteroidota; class Flavobacteriia; order Flavobacteriales; family Weeksellaceae; genus Apibacter; species Apibacter raozihei. The sequence goes on along the minus strand of NZ_CP034930.1, from coordinate 2,885,293 downwards.
TTTTTAATTAAAATTTGAATGTTAAATAAGGAAATAGTGATAAATTTTATTAAGCACCAGGGTGATTAATAAGGTTATTGTATTAATTTTAATAAAATTTTAATTGGATAATTTTTCTTAATATGGGAATAATGTATAAATTTGTTTGTAATAATAATATAAATTAATATGCGACTTACAAGCAAAGAAACAGAAAAATTACTGTTGCATCTGGCAGGAGAATTGGCATATAAGAGAAAAAGCAGAGGTTTAAAACTTAATTATCCGGAGTCGGTGGCTTATATTTCTAGTCATTTGCTGGAAGCAGCAAGAGACGGAAAATCCGTAGCCGAACTAATGCAATATGGAGCAACACTTTTAAAAAAAGAAGATGTAATGGAAGGAATTGCAGAAATGATTACTGAAATTCAGATCGAAGCAACTTTTCCGGATGGAACCAAATTAGTGACCGTACATTTACCCATCAGAAATTAATATCTAATTATGATACCAGGAGAATATTTTATTAAAGACGGTGATATTGAATGTAATAAAAACAGAGAAACCGTAATTCTGAAAATTATAAATACCGGAGACAGGCCGGTACAGGTAGGCTCGCATTGTCATTTTTTTGAAACTAACAAAGCCCTGAGTTTTGATAGAGAGAAAGCCTTCGGTAAACGTCTGAATATAGCTGCGGGGACTGCCGTACGTTTTGAACCGGGAGAAGGAAAAAAGGTTGAGCTGGTAGAATATGGCGGACGTAAATATGCCTTTGGACATAACAATCTGGTGGATGGTGATACAACAACAGATTCTCAAAAAAAGAAAAGTATGCATAAGATGGAAGAAGAAAAATTTAAAAACAGCCGAGAATGAGCTTAAGAATAAACAAAGCCAAATATGCAGATATGTTTGGTCCGACAGTTGGAGATAAAATACGGTTGGCTGATACGGATTTAATTATAGAAATTGAAAAAGACTATACTGTATATGGAGACGAGAACAAATTTGGAGGAGGGAAGACGGTTCGAGACGGTATGGCTCAGTCGGCAAACGCTACAAGAGAAGAACATGTTTTAGATTTGTTAATCACTAATGTGATTATATTAGATCATTCAGGTATTTATAAAGCAGATTTAGGAATTAAAGACGGAAAAATTAAAGCAATAGGTAAGGCCGGAAATCCGGATATTATGGATGGTGTACATCCGGATATGGTAATAGGAGCTTCTACAGAAGTTCATGGTGGAGAAGGTTTGATAATTACGGCAGGAGGAATAGATACCCACATACATTTTATATGCCCTCAACAAATTGAACATGCGCTATACAGCGGAGTAACAACGATGATTGGAGGAGGAACCGGTCCGGCTGATGGTACTAATGCAACAACCGCTACTCCCGGGCAATGGAATCTCGAGAAAATGTTACAGTCAGCAGAAGCTTTCCCTATGAATTTAGGTTTCTTCGGAAAAGGTAATTGTTCTTCCGAAGAACCGTTGGAAGAGCAGGTTAAAGCCGGAGCTTTAGGCTTAAAGATACATGAAGACTGGGGAGCTACTCCGGCAGTTATAGATGCAGCACTAAAAGTTGCAGATAAATACGATGTACAAGTAGCCATTCATACAGACACACTTAATGAAACAGGATTTCTGGAGGATACGGTCAATGCAATAGCAGGCAGAGTTATTCATACCTTTCATACCGAAGGAGCAGGAGGTGGACATGCTCCCGATATAATTAAAATAGCCATGTATCCTAACGTTTTACCGGCATCAACTAATCCTACGAGGCCTTATACGGTGAATACCATTGATGAACATTTAGATATGCTCATGGTATGCCATCACTTAAGTAAAAAAATACCCGAAGATGTCGCATTTGCAGATTCACGCATAAGACCGGAAACTATCGCTGCAGAAGACATACTTCACGATATGGGGGTCTTCAGTATCATGAGTTCGGATGCACAGGCTATGGGGAGAGTAGGAGAAGTAATAATAAGAACCTGGCAGACAGCAGATAAGATGAAAAAACAAAGAAGTTTTTTACCAGAAGATGAAAAAAATGGAAATGATAATTTCAGAGCCAAAAGATATATTGCTAAATACACGATAAATCCTGCAATAGCGCAAGGAATATCCGAATATATAGGTTCCGTGGAAACGGGTAAATTTGCAGATTTGGTTTTATGGAAACCTGCTTTTTTTGGAGTTAAGCCCGAAATTATTATAAAAGGAGGCTGCATAGTGGCTGCAAGAATGGGCGACCCCAATGCATCCATTCCCACACCACAACCTTTATTATACAGGAATATGTTTGGCGCCTACGGAAAAGCATTGACCCGGACTTCCATAACCTTTGTATCTCAGGCATCCATTGAAAACGGAATTATTGAAAAATACGGTCTTCAAAAAATGGTACTACCTGTCAAAAACTGCCGGTCAATTTCAAAAAAGGATTTAATTCATAATGATAAAACTCCTGAGATAGAGGTAAATCCGGAAAACTATGAAGTAAAAGTAGAAGGCCGGCTAATTACCTGTGAACCTTTAAAAGAAGTAGCACTCGGACAACGTTATTTTTTATTTTAAACACTTATTCTATATATAAATGGTTATAATAGATAAAATAATAGGAAACAGTAAAGATATAGATATCCCTACTAAAAATATAGATTTTTTTAATATTGAATGGTTTGAAGCAGGTAAGAAAATTCTCAGGAAAAAAACCGAGCAGGGAAGAGAAATATCTTTGCGATTGTTGAAAGAAGGTCTAAGATTAAAAGAAGGAGATATTTTAAAAATAGATTCTGAAAATGCTGTTATCGTGAATATTTTACCTTGCGATGCAATTAAAATAGTCCCAAAGACTCTCTTAGAGATGGGGAGTGTTTGCTACGAAATAGGGAATAAACATCTTCCCCTGTTTATTCAGCAGGAATCTGTATTAATACCTTATGAAGAACCCATATTCAGATGGTTACAGGTAAAAGAATATCGTCCTGAAAAAACAAAGGAAAAACTTACCTGTATACTTAACTCCACTGTGCGGCCCCATAGCCATTCAGGAGGAATAGGAACATCCATTCTATCAAAGCTAATAAACTTGTCGTCAAATAAATGATATATGAATTCATACCTGGGTATTCTTTTACAATTGTGTGATCCTACCTTGCCTATAGGTGGATATTCACATTCAAATGGTCTGGAAACATACGTTCAACAGAACATTGTAAAAGATAATACTTCAGCCTATGAATTTATCAAAAGCATGATTGAACATAACTGGCTCTATAATGATCTTTTTTTTGTAAGGCTGGTATACGAAGCAGCTGAAAATAATAATTTTGAGGAAATTCTTAGACTGGATCAGGAATGTACGGCCTTTAAAACTCCTCGGGAAATACGTCAGGCAGGTCGTAAATTAGGAATTCGGACACTTAAGGTTTTCGAACCATTAGTAAGTTCAGACCTGTTAAATGCCTATCGAGAAGCTATTAATAAAAAACTGGCTGATGGTCAATACCCTGTAGTTTTTGCTTTATATGCTAATGAATTCAATATACCTGTTCAGGAAGCATTACATGCTTTTTTATACAGCACTACCTCATCTATGATTACAAATACAGTCAAATTAGTACCCTTAAGTCAGCTGGCAGGTCAGGAAATTCTTTTCAAACTTCAGGAAATAATAGAAAAAACGAAGGAAAAAGTATTGCATTTAGACAAATCTTTATTAGGTACCTGCAACGCAGGACTTGATATTCGCTGTATGCAGCATGAAAATTTATATTCACGGTTGTATATGTCTTAAATATAGTTGAAAGCTCTCAATTCAGTAAATTAAAAAAATGGAACCAAGAAAATACATTAAAATAGGAATAGCAGGTCCTGTGGGATCAGGGAAAACAGCATTATTAGAGCGGTTAACTCGTCAACTGGCAGATATTTACAGCATAGGAGTGATAACCAATGATATCTACACTCAGGAAGATGCAGAATTTTTAACCCATAACAGCCTTCTTGCAAAAGAGAGGATTATTGGTGTAGAAACCGGAGGCTGTCCTCATACCGCAATTCGGGAAGATGCCAGTATGAATCTGGAGGCGATTGAAGAATTGCTGGAACGTTTTCCGGATTTAGAGATTATTTTTATTGAAAGTGGTGGAGATAATTTGTCCGCAACTTTCAGTCCCGATTTAGCGGATGTTAGTATTTTCGTTATAGATGTTGCCGAAGGGGATAAAATTCCAAGAAAAGGAGGACCTGGCATTACACGGTCAGATTTGCTGGTCATTAATAAAATAGATTTAGCTCCATATGTTCATGCAGATCTAGGTGTTATGGAAAGAGATTCACGAAAAATGAGAAATGGAGCCCCTTTTGTATTTACTAATCTGATGAGTTGTGAAGGTCTGGATTTCGTAATTGGCTGGATAAAAAAATATGCATTACTGGAAGATAGTGACGAACCTCCTTTATTACATTAAAGTTTCCTGTTGTTGATGATTAACGAGCTAGAAATAACAGTAGGAAACGAAGTCGGAAAGTCCTATCTGAAAGATATGTACTTTACACCTCCGTTTAAAATTGCGGATTTAAGCAGATATCAAGCACGGAATATTCTTTCCCTTATGATGATGAGTTCCTCTCCGGGAATTTTGGATCAGGATAATTATCAGATAAAAATAAACCTGGAGAAAAAATCCAGATTACGTTTAGAAACACAGTCATATCAACGATTGTTTCAAATGATTAACGGAGCTAAACAGACCGTTGATATTTGTTTGGATACAGGAGCTCAATTTAGCTATATACCACATCCGGTAGCTCCTCATAAAAATTCAGTTTATGAATCATTTACCAGAGTGTTTTTAGAACAGGATACAACCTTCACCTACAGTGAAATCATAACCTGTGGAAGAAAATATTCCGGAGAAATATTTCAGTTTAGAAAATTCAGAAATCTTACTGAAATTTATTTTCAGAACAAATTGATTTTGAAAGATAACCTTTATATGGAGCCGGAAGTTATGCAGCTAGATTCATTAGGTATGTTAGAAAACTATACCCATCAGGCCACTTGGATGCATATACATACGGGTTCAGAAAATAACAAAACAAAAATGAATCATGTTCGGCAAATGCTGGAAGATGAGAAAGAAATAGTATTGGGTATAACCGAACCCGGAGATTGGGGTTTTGTTATCAGAATTTTAGGAAATGAAGCAGAGTTAATTTATACTTTATTCAAAAAACTAGAACATTACATAGAAAATCAATAGTCATAAAAAAACAAACACATTAATATGAGTCCGGATTTACTCTCCCTATTAGTAACAACAATAACGATAAGCCTGGTACACACAGCTTCAGGTCCAGATCATTATTTACCCTTCATCGTATTGTCAAAAGCCAGGAACTGGAGTTTATATAAAACAGCCTTTTGGACAGTATTATGTGGATTAGGGCATGTTTTGAGTTCTGTCCTCATCGGACTTCTTGGTGTTATTTTAGGATGGCAGATTTCCCGTTTGGATGGATTTCAGGAAATAAGAGGATCAATCGCTTCCTGGGGACTATTGATATTAGGAGTATTTTATTTAATCTGGGGACTTTACAAAGCATACACTAACCGTCCACATAAACATTTTGATGTATATGAGGGGGACGATATATACGTCTATACTCATAAGCACGGAGAAACAGTAGTGCCAGGCAAAAGAATTAAAGTAACTCCATGGATTTTGTTTGCTATTTTTGTGATGGGGCCGAGTGAACCAATTATACCTTTACTCTTTTATTCCGGAGTTTCACATTCTGTTTATGAAATAGTTTGGATCATTACTGTATTTACATTTACCACAGTTTTAACAATGCTTGTTATCGTATTTTTAGGATTATATGGATATTCATTGTTGCAGACAGATTTTCTCGAAAGATATTCATCCGCAATAGGAGGAGCCGTAGTAACACTTTGTGCGGTAGGAATGATCTTTTTTGGCTGGTAAGGGACATTCATCAAACTTTCAATTACCATAAACAAATTTAAAATAATAGGTATAAGTAAATCAGATTTAAGTAGCTTTGTTGCTTATTGATGATTTACATATATTATGAAAAATAAATTTATTTTACTTATAGTTTTTTTTCTGGGAATAACAACTATACAAGCACAAAATGCTTCTTCAGAAAGTAAAAACACAGAAAAACAACAGAAAGGCATAGATTTTCCCACCACTTTGCAAAATCTTTCCGCTAAATATGGCGAACAGTATGAAAAGATATATTCCGAAGAAGATAAGAATTATTTTTTTCGTTGGATTTTTGATTCCGGTGTGATATTAGTTTTTGTACCCCTTCCGGAAGAACAACAATATGTAGGTATTGTTGCACCCAACGAAGTAGAAGACCCGGTAGGAGGGTTATCTTACGGATTAATATTAAATCAGTCTACGTTTCAGGAATGTCAGGAAAAGTTAGCACAATATAAACCTGAGTGGGTTAAGGAAAATGTTGGAGGTATTGAATATTATATTCTTATATTCTTAAATGAAAATACATTTAATTATTTATATTTTTATAAAAACAGCATGGATAAAAATGTGCTGAAAGCAGTTACTATATCTACTACAGAGCTATAAATCAGAATAATGTAAAAAAAAACAGTGTCAGAAATATTTTATATACCAATTAGTGTACTGGTATATTATTTGTTTTTATAATATAATTATTTGCAATTACAAGAATTTTGTTCTTGTAATCGGAAATTGGAATAAAAACTAAATAAATGACACTAACAGAACTTTTCAAAAATATACGACCTTTTGTTTATCCTTATCGCTGGCTCGTTGTATTTACTTTGATTCTTACATTAGCAGGTTCTCTGACAGCACAGGTAAATGCCTGGGTATTGCGGTATACCGTAGATCATATAAATAATTTAGTAGATCAGCACAAAGGAGTTAAAGAAGGAGCACAACTTTTAGCATTAATTTCATTAATCTTATTAAGTAAAGAGATACTCAACACACTTATTCAGTTTGGTCAAAAATATTATGGTGAAAAATTAAGGATATATGTATCTAAAGATCTGGCTCAAACTGTGGTGGAAAAGGTACTAACTTACAAACTTGCTTTTTTTTCATCTGGAGGAAATGAATCCGGAAAATTACAAATTCGTATCGATAGGGGAATTGAAAGCCTAACCCGGATGATTCAGAATTTTTTTATTGATATACTACCACTCTTTGCCAGTTCATTAGTGGCTTTGCTAATGATGTTTAACGCAAATTTTTATGTAGGGCTGGTGGGGTTGAGTATTATTCCGGTGTATTTTTTTGTAACACGCAGGCAGGCTCAGAAGTTGAGTGGTGCAAGAAGAAGTATTAGAAAATTCAGGGAAAATAAAAGCCAGGGTATTTTAAGCATATTTGAATCCATATCCGTAATTAAATCATTTGTAAGAGAAAATAAAGAAGCTGACAAGCAGTTGATTCTTCAAAATGATTTAACAGGTGCTCAATTAAAAACACGGAAAATCAGTTTCATTTTTGATGGTTTAAAAAGTTTTGTAGAACAAATTGGAATAGTTCTTATCATTATTCTGACAGCCTATCTGGTGTTGAATGGTGATATGACCATTGGTGCTATCATGTTTCATATTTTGCTTTTTAACAATGTATCAGCACCAATAAGGCAGTTACACCGTATATATGATGAAATGAATGATGCATTAATTTATTCTGAAGGTTTTTTTGAAATATTAAAAGCGGATGATCAGATAGAAAAAAGTGGAACCTATAAACCTGAAAAAATTACTGGAAAGTTCGAGCTTGTCAATGTAAGTTTTAAATATCCTGATGGAACACCGGCATTACATACAGTAAATATGGAAATTTATCCTAATAAAATTACGGCATTGGTAGGACTATCGGGAGCCGGTAAAAGTACGGTAATAAATTTACTCGATAAATTCTATGAACCGACTAAAGGTAAAATTTTATTAGATGGCATACCATTAGAAGAATACGACACTGCCTTTTTAAGAGATAATATAGGACTTGTGCTTCAGAAAAATCATATTTTTAATGGAACTATAGCCGAAAATATTTTATATGGTAATCCGGATGCAGGGCAGGAAGATATGGTTAATGCCGCAAAGAAAGCATATATTCATGATCAGATAACGGAACTTCCTCAAGGTTACGATTCACCAGCATTGTCTCTGTCAGGGGGGCAGCAGCAAAGAATTGCCATTGCACGTATGTTTTTAAAAAATCCGCCTATAATTTTTTTAGATGAACCTACCGCCAGTTTAGATGCTATTTCTACCGAACAAATAAAAAATAGTTTAGATGCTATAAAGAAAAACAGGACCGTGATTATAATTTCTCATAGCTTGTCACAGATTATTGATTCAGACTGTATTTATGTAATGAAAGGTGGAAAAGTTGTGGAGAAGGGAACACACGAAGAGGTTTATGCACACGGAGGAACATATAAGGATATATTTGATTCTATGGCTCGAAGCCTTAATCTGGATAAAATCTCTAAAACGCTCGAATAAAAATAAACTAATTTTTACAAATTTATATGTAGATTTACCAAAAATACAATCATGATCATTTATTTTAATATTCCTGGATTAGGCGGATCTGATACGGAACACTGGCAAACATATTTTGAAAAATCTTCTGAGTCTATGATAAGGATTGAACAAAAGGATTGGGATAGCCCGGAATGTGAAGATTGGATTAATACTATTGAAAAAAAACTGCAACCTTATTATGATAAGCACGAAATAGTTTTAATAGGACATAGTCTAGGATGTGCAACGATTGCACATTGGGCTAAAAAATTTAAGAAAACTATTAAAGGAGCATTGTTGGTGGCACCCAGTGATATTGAAAATCCGGCATATACTTTTCCTGCTAATGGCTTTACACCTATGCCGTTAGAAAAAATTAATTTTAAGACAGTTGTGGTCTATAGTACAGACGATCCTTGGGTAAGTGTTGAACGAGCCTCTTATTTTGCTAAATGCTGGGGAAGTGAACTACGATCCGTAGGAAACGCAGGGCATATTAATGTAGCTTCAGGGTACGGAGTATGGGAGGAAGGACAGCATATTTTAAAAAGTATATAAATTGATTACTATTTGCGGGAAGTACGACAACATAAACTGGAAATATTACTATAGTTTTTAAAATAATGATGCTACGGATTTTGTGATAATCCATGAGGTATCACGATTATCTAACTCAAATTTTTGTTGTAAACGCCAGTTTTTTCTACTTCCCCCAATATTAGCATCAATATAATTTCGTATAAGAACAATCGCCTTATTATAATTTATTTTAAGATAAAGTTCCGTTTCTTTAGACGAGTAATATTTCATTTTTTCGCTTCTCATATTATCTAACCATTCCGATTTAGACTGAACATATCCTGTTATGTGTGTTAAGGTAAAATCTTTATCCAACAGCTTATCTATAGTGTTCAAATCATTTTGAACCATTGAGTGTATAAGCTGTCTTATAGATTGTTTAATAGCTTCTTCCAGCTGAATATTTTTATTTTTTATATTTAATTGCATGTTAATACCAGGATTAAAATATGATAAAATTTAATACTAAAATAATCAGGATTTTTATTTTTACAGTTAAGTTTTATGAATCTGTTGATTTAGAATTTTTATAACTCAGAGCATGCCCACCGAGTATTCCGGACAATAGTAAACAGGATATTCCAACACCCAATAATATTTTAAACCCTATTGTTTCGGCAAGATAACCCCAGGCTCCTGACATGATAGTTCCGCCTAATGCTAAAGAAATAGATATATGTGAAAATATTTTGGCATAATCTTTCGATCCGAAAACAGAGCGAACTAAAATAGCAGTTTCAACAGTGACGCCTGCATACGCCCAGCCGAATAAGAAAGCTCCGGTTAGCATCATTTCCACAATGTCTTTGCTAAGAATTAATATAACTAAACCTAGAATACCCAGGCTTATGGATAAAAATATACCCAGAATAACACTTTTATCGTTTAAATACCCTAATATTATTTTCCCCAGAGTTACTCCTAACATAATAGAGGATGCAGCCTGTGTAGACTGCTTCAAAGAATAGCCGATGGAAATTACATAAGCAGGAATAAATAAATTAAGAGTGGATACGGCAATCATTAAAAATGCAAACAAAAATATAAGGTAAAATGCCTTTGATTGTATGGCTGTATGATACATAATTCCTGTTTCAGGTTTTTTGTTAATAATATTGGTTTTCCCATAAGGGTTTAGGTCTTTATCCGCAGGATAATCTCTTAATAAGAAACCTAATAGGGGAGTAACCACTACTAATATAAGTAGTCCGGATATTAAATAAGCTGTTCTCCAGCCATAAATTTCAATATAATGACCGATAAGTAGGTTAAAAAGTACGCCTCCGATTCCGGAGGCAGCACTGCACAAACCTATATAAAAACCGATTCCTGATATAAACCATCGATTAATTAACACAGGATAACTTAAATATAACAAAAAAGATAAGGCAATACCTAATACACCACCTGAAATATAAAATTGCCAGATATGGCTAAATTGAGACATTGCCAGGTAAGTCAGGCCTATCATAGCGGAACTCAAAGTTAAAATCCATCTCACGCTAAATCTATCCATCATCCGGCCTGCTACAGAAAGCATAAAGAAAGAAAATGCATATACAAAAGTCATATATAAACCAAAATCAGCCTTGGACACACCTAATTCGTTACTTACAGGAACATAATAAATACCCGCGCAGCTCATTACCAGTCCAATGATGACACCCATAATCAAGCAGCAGCAAAAGATAATAACATAAGCATAATGAAATGTTTTCAATAAATTCATATCAAAGATTTTCAGTTTGAAGAGAACCATAGAAATAAGAAGCCGTAGCACCTCCGTCTATTAAAAAATCAGCACCTGTAATAAAAGCACCTTTACTGCTTAAAAGCAATTCAGCAACGTTGGCTACCTCATCAGCTGTTCCGGGACGGCCTGCCGGTGATTGCGCAAACATATTTTTATAAAAGTCTCCCCTGGGCCCGTTAAATTCATCCAAAGCCAAAGGTGTTACAATGATACCTGGTGATATTGAATTTATCCGGGCTCCACGTTTCCCCCATATTACTGCTTCAGCTGCTACTCTTTTTACGTTACACCTTTTAGCTATTTGATAGGCGTGTAGAGTATTTTTTATATTTTTAGTTTGGAGAAGTTCTAGGGTAAATAAACTTTCTGCAGGAGTAGTTGCTAATAATTTATCTTCTTCAGCGGTTAAGGCAGGCATTCTGTATCCGGACTGACTAGAAATAGTAATAGCAGATCCTCCTTTTTTTATAACTTTACCAAATTCCTCCAGTAGTATAGCTGTTCCATATAAATCAACCTCTAATATATGCTCAATAGTGGATTGGCTTGGAGATACACCTGCAGCATTTATGAGCATGGCAATATTTCCTTCTTTCTGAGCAGCAGAGATAAGTTCGGAAATAGACTTTCTCGAAGAAATATCTGTTTTAAAAGGAACAGCATCAAAACCTGCTTCTGTTAAAATTTGAGATATAGATACTGCATTTTCAAATTTCCAGTCGGCTATAAATATTTTATAACTATATCCCATTCTCCTTACAATAGCCATTCCCAATTGTCCGGCACCCGTAAGTACGATAATATCTTTAGAATCCTTCATTATATTGTTTTTTATTTATAAAGCAAAGGTCACTATAATCCATCTAAATATTTTATACGAATTACAGTTTGTCTTACCTTATTTACTTTTTAAAACTAAATAATGCCTGATGTTATAAAATTTAAATATAAGGAAGTCTACGGTAAACTAGATTTTATCTAAGGGTTTTCTCAGTTTAATACCCTGAGATTTAAATTGAGACGGAGTAAGTCCGGTAACTTTTTTGAATTGTGAAGATAAATGTGCAACACTGCTGTATCCCAATTGATAAGAAATTTCAGATAAAGTAAGTTCATCATAAGTAAGTAACTCTTTCACCTTCTCTATTTTTTGTAATATTGTATAATGTTCAATAGTTAATCCTTCAGTTGCAGAAAATAATTTACTTAAATATGAATAATCCTTAGCAAGGCTTTGAGATATAAGTTCAGAAAAATTTATATTTATATCTTTAAGATTTTGAATATGATTTATGATTAAAGTTTTAATTTTTTCAATAAGTTTTTGCTGATTGTCATCCAACAATTCAAAACCTAGTTCTTCAAGATGATTTTTTAATAGACTAGTTTTGTTTTTGTCCAGTTTTTCTTTTAGTGTAATTTTACCCATTTCAACCTTGAGAACTGCTAAATCTAATTCCTCTGTTAAATTCTTAACTACCAGAATACATCGGTTACAAACCATATTTTTTATAAATAATTCCATAACAAAAATCTTATATGCAAATTTACAAATATTAACTTTTTATCTTTTGAAGATGTATAAATTCTTTAATAAGATTAAAGATATGTAGTTATATATAAAATAATTCATGGCACAAATGTTGTTACGTTTAGTTTTTTTAAATAAAAAATATATAAGTTAATTAACATTGAATAATTATAGTTAATTTCCTATCAGGAAATTACGATGCTCAATGCATTTATTTAAAAATTTATTTTTTGCCCAGATTCAACATGAACTTTGTCAATATAAAAACATTAAATTAAATAGAAGATAAAAATTACATTATTCTTAACTTTGTTAACAATTTAATAAAACTAAAATTATGGCTATTATTGCACCTTCTATACTATCCGCAGATTTCGGAAACTTGAATAAAGATATTGAAATGATTAACAAAAGTGATGCCGGATGGTTTCACATAGATGTTATGGATGGTGTCTTCGTTCCTAACATATCTTTTGGATTTCCTATCCTTGATGCAGTTAACAAAAAAGCCGAAAAAATTAAGGATATACATTTAATGATTGTAAATCCCGATCCCTATATTGAAACTTTTAAAAATCTGGGAGCAGACTACCTTACCGTACATTACGAAGCATGTATTCATTTACATCGTACAGTTCAGGAAATAAAAAATGCAGGTATGAAAGCAGGGGTAGCATTAAATCCGCATACAAATGTGCATCTTCTGGAAGATATAATTGAAGATTTGGATTTGGTTTTAGTCATGAGTGTTAATCCCGGGTTTGGAGGACAAAAGTTTATTCAGAATACGTATAATAAAATATCGTTGACAAAGGAATTAATTATCAAAAAAAATTCAAAAGCACTGATACAGGTAGATGGAGGAGTAAATTTAGACAATGCACATCAGCTGGCAGAAGCAGGAGCTGATGTATTGGTCGCAGGAAGTGCAGTATTTAATGCAACAAATCCACTGGAAATGATAAAAAAATTAAAAATTACCACTGAAATATAGAAATGAAAGTTAAAAAAATTCATTTTATTGTAAATCCCATTTCGGGAGGAGGAAAAGGAAAAGAAGTAGAAAAAAGTATTCGAAAACTTTTTTACGACTATAATATTGAAATTAAATTAACTGAGAAAAAAAATGATGCTCACGATTTTGCCATAAAATCGTATAATGAAGGAGCTGATCTGATTGTTAGCTGTGGAGGAGATGGAACATTTAACGAAGTAGCCTCAGCTTTAGTTAACAAAGATATCCCATTGGCAATTGTACCCATCGGATCAGGAAATGGCTTGGCCAGGCATTTAAAACTGCCTTTAAATTATGAAAAAGCATTGCAGCTTATTCTGAATTCCAAAATGATAATTGAAAAAATTGACGTGGGATGTTTAAATGAATATTTCTTTTTCAGTAATACAGGAATAGGTTTCGATGCTGAGGCAGTTAAGGTTTATTCACATCAGAAACAAAGGCAATTAATAGGATATCTTAAATGCGTTTTTTTAAGTATATTTCAGTTTAAACCAGTTCATTTGATTTTAAATTCTGACGTATACAATTTTGAAGGCAAAGCCATGTTATTGAATATTTCAAATAGTAATTGTATGGGTTATGATTTTACAATTGCACCCCAAGCATCACTTAAAGATGGTTTGCTTGATGTTAATTTAGTTAAAAAATGTTCATGGTTTAAATTTTTATCCATAGGGTTGGGTTTTGTAGTGAAGAAAAATTTTAGCAAAAAACAAAGTTATTTCAAAACAAATCACTTAAATGTTAAAACATCAAGTAATGGTTTTATACAACTAGATGGAGAATATATGGCTCTGGATACACAGGAGCTGAAAATATCAATATTACCTCAGGCCCTGAATATATTAGTTTCATAAGTTTTTAATTTCCGCTTGAGAAGAATTTTTGTATTTAGCCTTTTGCAATGCTATGTTTAATTCATAGCCTGCAAGAGTAAACGTTACTGAAATATTTACCCACAGCATAATCATAAGCACAGAGCCTATTGAGCCGTATAAAACATTAAAGCGAGTAAAATTGGCAATGTAATAACCAAAAAGGTATGTCGTCAAAGTAAATAATACAGTAGTTAAAAAAGCACCGGGCATTACTCCTCTAAAGCTTATTTTAGTCGTCCTTCCAAGGTAATACAGGAAACAAATTCCAATAAAGAATATAAATAAGGATAAGAAAAAGTTTAGCAGATTTATAATTATACGATATTCGAATGCATTGAATGAAATGGAATGTTGAAAAAGGCGAAATACAAATTCAGTTACATAAATCAAAAGTAAAGATAAAAATAAAAACACCGAAAAGAAAAGTACAATAAATATACTCAATACAAAAGAACGAACTCCTTTAAACTCGATAGGCTCTTTATGATTAATGGATTTAAAGCCTCTGATTAATGAACGTATGCCATTGGACGATAAAAAGATAAACAATAAAACGGAAAAGACAAGTAATAAAGTATTAGGTCTGTTCAGTTGATTATTAACAAGGTTGAACCTATCGTTCATATAAGTATTAACAACAGTAAAAATATGAGGAGGCAATAATTTTTTCAGTAAAAAATCATAGATAAGATGCTGTATTTCTTCATAATAAGGTAAGTAGCTGATAAACAGTAAAAAGAAAATCATAAAAGGAAACATACTCATAAAAATACTCCACGAAGCTGCCGCTGCACGTACACCCAGTGACCCCCTGGTAATTCCATGAAAATAAATAGACAATATTTCAAACAGGGAAATATTATTGAAAGATGAAATTCTTATTTTCTTAAGAAAAGCTTTGGTATTCTTAAATCTGATACCCATAGAAGAAGTTTTTTTAAGCCCCCAAAGATATTATATATTTTTTAAATAATAAATCTACATTATTTAAACCTGTTCATAAGCTAAGCAGAATATTTTAAATAATACCAATATCCAGGCTTATAAATGTAAACTTATTGCTTGTAAGTGAGCAATTAAAAATTTCGATAACAAAATATCTAATCGGATCAAAATGAAAATAACAAAAAAAAATCGTAACCAAATAATAACAAAAAACACATAAATGTATCCAAAGTAAAAGATAATTATTAAATAGAAGGAAATAATTTTGCTTATTATAAGCTTTGCAGAAGACAAATAAACAGCTTTGATAGTATAAGCAGTTGTTAGAGTGTTGCTTATAATATATTCCAGATTTCTTTTGCAGGTTATTACAAAATTAGTAGATTTGAAGCTAGACATAAAATAAAATACACCATTAAAAGTAATAAAAAATAAAATGGACCGATTTTCATTTTTAAATGCAATTCATTCCGAATATATTGAAGAATTGTATCAAAAATATTTGAAATATCCAGATAGTGTAGAACCCAGCTGGAGAAGTTTTTTTCAAGGATTCGATTTTGCAAATCAAACCTACAACGGCAAATCCCTAATCGAAACAGACAAAAGCTCAGCTCAGGTAAATACTGAAGGAATTTCAGAAAATATCATCAAAGAATTTAAAGTCATAGATCTTGTTAACGGATATAGAACCCGGGGACATCTTTTTACAAAGACTAATCCCGTAAGACAAAGAAGATCTTACACACCGACTTTGGATATAGAAAATTTCGGACTTTCAAAGTCTGATTTAACTATGTCTGTAAATGGTAAAATACTGGGTCTGGAAGGTGTTTATACTCTGCAGGAAGTTATTGATTTTTTAAATAGAATCTACTGTGACTCTATAGGAATTGAATATGCATATGTCCGTAAGCCGGAAGAGATGGCATGGATTGAAAATTGGTTGAGAAAAAATTATAACCATGCTATTCTAAATGTTGACGAAAAGAAAAGAATATTAAAAAAACTTTCACATGCAGTTGCTTTTGAAAGTTTTTTACACACAAAATTTGTAGGACAGAAAAGATTTTCATTGGAAGGAGGTGAAAGTCTTATTCCGGCACTCGATGAAATTATAAATCATTCTTCTGAGTTGGGAGTAGAAGAAATAGTCATAGGAATGGCTCACAGAGGAAGACTTAATGTATTGGCCAATATATTTAATAAATCCTACTCTCAGATATTTACAGAATTTGAAGGAAAAGATTACATAGAAACTATTTTTTCAGGAGATGTAAAATATCATTTAGGTTCATGCAATAACTACAATACCAAAAAAGGAAAAACTGTAAAAATAAGTCTGGCTCCTAATCCTTCGCACCTTGAAACAGTAGACGCTGTGGTTGAAGGAATTGCAAGGGCAAAGACCGACCACGATTATAATGAAAACTACGGAAAAGTACTACCTATTCTGATACATGGTGATGCCGCTATAGCAGGACAGGGCATCGTGTACGAGGTACTTCAGATGATGAGTCTCGACGGATATACCACCGGAGGTACCATTCATATCATAGTAAATAATCAGGTAGGCTTTACAACTAATTATCTGGATGCTCGTTCAAGTACCTATTGTACCGATGTAGCCAAAACCGTATTGTCTCCGGTGCTTCATGTGAATGCAGACGATGCAGAAGCTGTAATTCATGCAGTTAGGTTTGCTTGCGATTACAGAAACAAATTCAATAAAGATGTATTTATTGATTTGTTGGGATATAGAAAATACGGACATAATGAAGGGGATGAACCAAGATTTACCCAGCCGCAACTTTACAAAACGATAGCTAAACATCCGAATCCCAGAGAAATTTACAGGACCCAGCTTGAAAAAGAAGAAGTGATCACTCCGCAAATGATTGCTGAAAGTGATGAAGAATACAGAGTTTTATTGGATCGAAGTCTTGAGGATTCTAAAGGAATAGATAAGGCTACTGTTGAACTATTCATGCAACAGGAGTGGAAAACATTTGACAGGGTTGGTGCAGATGAGCTTTTAACAACTGTTGATACCACTTATCCAGAAGATAAGCTAAGAGAAATAGCCAGAACCATAACCGAAGTACCTCCGGGAAAAAACCTGTTTAATAAAATACAAAGGTTATTAAAACAGCGTAGAGATATGGTGGAAGTTACCAATGCAATTGATTGGGGTATGGCTGAATTACTCGCTTATGGAACACTTTTAACCGAAGGACATACAGTCAGGTTATCCGGAGAAGATGTGGAACGAGGAACTTTTTCCCATCGCCATGCGGTAATTAAAACAGAAGATACAGAAGAAGAAATCATAACATTGAATCAGCTTGACACCAAAGCTAAATTTTATGCCTATAATTCCTTACTTTCAGAATATGGAGTTTTAGGATTCGAATATGGTTATGCTATGACTACTCCTTATTCATTGACTATTTGGGAAGCTCAGTTTGGTGATTTTGTCAATGGAGCTCAGATTGTAATAGATCAGTACATATCAGCTGCTGAAGATAAATGGAAAATGCAGAACGGATTGGTTATGCTTTTACCTCACGGATTTGAGGGGCAGGGAGCAGAACATTCCTCAGCAAGAATTGAAAGATTTCTTCCATTATGTGCCAATGGCAATATGTATATGGTAAATTCTACCACTCCGGCAAACTTCTTCCATGCCATAAGAAGACAATTGAAAACAAACTACAGAAAGCCATTAATTGTCTTTACACCAAAAAGTCTTCTTAGACATCCTAAAGTGGTTTCATCACTTGAGGAACTGTCACAGGGAAGTTTCCAGGAATTAATTGATGATTCAACGGCTCAAACAGATAAAGTAACACGATTAGTCTTCTGTTCAGGTAAATTGTACTATGAATTACTTAAAAAAAGAGAAGAACTGAACGAAGAAAGAGTAGCATTGGTTAGACTGGAACAATTATATCCATTGCATTGGGAAAAAATCTACCAGATTTTAGATAAATACGAAAACAAAAAAGAATTTATCTGGGCTCAGGAAGAACCTGAAAATATGGGAGCCTGGTGGTATATATTGAAAGAATTCCGAAAATTCGATATAGATGTTGTATGCCCTTCAGCTAGTGGCTCTCCATCTCCGGGATCACACGAAAGATATGATAAAATTCAACATGCATTGATAAACACAGTTTTTGAAAATATAAAATAAACAAAAAAAATACGTATTCTATGATACTTGAAATGAAAGTTCCCTCTCCGGGAGAATCGATAACAGAAGTCGAAATTGCTACCTGGTTAGTAAAAGATGGAGATTATGTGGAAAAAGATCAGGCTATTGCTGAAGTTGATTCAGATAAAGCTACGTTGGATTTACCGGCAGAAGCAAGCGGAACTATTACTTTAAAGGCACAAGAAGGAGACACGGTTCAGGTAGGTCAGGTAGTATGTTTAATCGATACGGATGCAGCAAAACCGGCAAGTTCGGAACCTCAGCAGCCAAAACAGGAAATTGCTCAAACCACTCCGGTACCAGAACCTGTAAAACCGGTACCTCAGGCAGAACCTAAACCGCAGCCCACTTATGCAACAGGAACGGCTTCTCCTGCAGCAAAAAAAATATTAGAAGAAAGAAACATTCCTGCCGCATCTATTTCAGGAACCGGTAAAGAAGGAAGAATAACTAAGGAAGATGCAATTAATGCAGCAGTTCCTTCAATGGGAACCCCTGCAGGAAGCGGAGTTCGTTCCTCTCAATCATCTAAACTGTCTGTTTTGAGAAGAAAAGTGGCAGAACGTTTGGTTTATGTAAAAAATGAAACAGCTATGCTTACCACTTTTAATGAAGTGGATATGAGTGAAATTTTCCGCTTAAGAAATGAATTTAAAGATGAATTCAAAACAAAACACGGAGTAGGACTTGGATTTATGTCATTCTTTACGCTTGCCGTAGTACGTGCTTTACAAATGTATCCGGATGTAAATTCTATGATTGACGGAGATTATAAAATATCCTATGATTTTCAGGATATCAGTGTAGCCGTTTCAGGACCTAAAGGGTTAATGGTTCCGGTTTTAAGAAACGCGGAAACTATGACTTTCAGAGGCGTGGAGCAAAACATCAAAGATTTGGCTATTAAAGTAAGAGATGGAAAAATAACCGTAGACGAAATGACAGGCGGAACTTTCACCATTACTAACGGAGGAGTTTTTGGATCTATGATGTCTACACCGATACTAAACCCACCGCAAAGTGCCATATTAGGAATGCACAATATTGTAGAAAGACCGGTAGTAAAAAACAAACAGATTACTATTGCACCTATGATGTATCTTGCCTTATCTTACGATCACAGAATTATTGACGGAAGAGAATCCGTAGGCTTTTTAGTTGCTGTAAAAGAAGCGATTGAAAATCCTGAAGAATTATTGATGAACAATAATGTAAGAAAAGCTTTGGAATTATAAAAAAACTATAATCTATAAAAAAAACTCCGGAAATTAACTCCGGAGTTTTTTATTTATCAGATTTATTTTTTTCCTTCAGGAAGTCTGTATTTTTTATCCTTATATAAATAATATGCGGATACTACGTGAGCAAGCGCATCTTTTGCCAGATCTTTATTTAAAGCAACAGGAATAAAAGTAGTATCATTTTTTATCTCAAATTGAAGAGGTTCTTTATTGGGTTGCAATATGACTACCTGGTTTTCAACCCGAAATGCATTTATATCATGAAATTGCATAATGCTTCTTCCAGGAATATCTTTCGGAAGACTGCGCAAATTTCTTCCAGGCATTGGGTTTACAACATCCATACCTATATAATCCAGAAGAGTAGGAGGTATATCTATCTGGCTGCATAATTTATCATAGGTAGTATGCTTGGGAACATTGGGACCGATGAGTAAGGCAGGAATATGAAATTTGTGAATAGGTACAAGGTTCGGGCCGTAAGTTCTGGTGTTATGATCGGCAATGACCACAAAAACCGTATTCTTGTAATATTCTTCTTTTTTTGCCAGCTCAAAAAATTTACCAATAGCAAAATCAGCATATTTAATAGCATTATGAACTGTATTTTTCGGTTTTTCATATAATTGAATTCTTCCATCAGGAAATTCAAAAGGATCATGGTTGGAACTCGAAAAAATTAATGAAAAGAAAGGCTTTTTATCCAATGATTTAAAATACTCGTTGGCTTTACTTATCAGGTCTTCATCAGAATATCCCCAGGTTCCTTTAAAAGCATAGCGACTTTTGTTTTTATCAAATACTGGTTCGTCAATTATCGTCTTAAATCCGTTGCCGTTAAAAAAAGAAGCCATATTATCAAAATCAGATTTACCTCCATAAATAAAGCTGGTTTCATAACCCTTACGGCCAAATAAATCGGCTAGGGTAAAAAAGTCCCTTTGAGAATTTCCAAGTTTAACAACACTTTCAGACGGTGAGGGTAAAAAGCCTGTTACAACAGCCTCTATACCTCTTACGCTTCGGGTTCCTGTACTATATAAATGGGTAAAAAGCATTCCTTCATGGGAAAGTTTATCCAGTTCAGGTGTCAGAGGCATTCCTCCTAAACAGCCTACAAACTCAGCACCCAGACTTTCCTGTAAAAAAATGACCAGGTTATATGGAGGAGTTTCCACCTCACTAGATACCTGACTATGAAGAAAAGGAAGTCTAGGATCCGTGAAAGAAGATTCCGGTGCATTCATGTATTTTTTCACTCTTTGATATGCTTCTTTTTCTTCCATTTTTCCATACATTTTTAACACATTGGCTTCATTTTTAAGCCCATAAGCAGCATATACCACAGTATATAAAGAATTAAGAGATAATGTATTAGTCAATTGGTCGTTGGAAAAAACGGAACTACTCGGAGATAAAGGCCTTATACTTGTTAGACTTCCACGAGCTCCCCACACAAGAAAAAATACAAGGAAAGGAAATAAAATAATTCTTATCTTATAAGAAGATTCTGGTATAACAAACAATTTTCGACCTTTTTTTATTCCAAGGTATAGTAGCAGTATACTGGAAAGTAGTACTATAATTACGGTCATCAGCCGGCCTTTAATAAGCATGGTTATTACCTCTTGCGGATATATCAGGTAATCTAAAAATAGTTTGTTGGGACGGGTATCATATTGTTCTATAAAATCCGGAGTGGTTATTTCCATAAAAAAAAATAGAAATAGAAAAATCAAAAAATAACCGGATAAAAATTTGTTGAAATAATGAAGATATTTTGTAGGGCACAAAGACAAAATGAGTGCAGGAATCATACATAAATACGATATCAGAATCAGATCCATATGAATGCCGATGGGAAAAATCAAACCGTAATTTTCTGTTTGGGTAACCCTATCCTTAAATAGTATAAACAAAATAAACCTGCTGAGGGTTGTTATAAGTAACGAACAAAGAACGAAAACGAACAACGGCCGTAAATATTGAATTTTTTTCATTGGAAATTAATAAATAGTTGCAAAACTATAAATTTTATTGACATTTAAGAAATTAATAGATAAAGACCTGTAAATTACTTTTTACCTTCAGTTTAATTAAGAGGTTTATGAAAAATAATTTTCAGTAAACCCAATCAGCAATAAAAAAAAATTTAATTAAGATTTAGATATATTTAATATTATGTAATTTTAATAAACAAAATAATACGTTTAATTTTAACTTGTTAAATTTTGAAATGAAAAAGATGAAAAGTAAATGGGTATTGGTTTTAATAGGGTTAATAACCTACATGGTAGGGGCTCAGACTACTGATGACAAAATAATACAGGAATTCTTATCCGGACAGCAGGAGGTATCCTTTAAAAAATTGAGCACGGATAATGAATATCCGATAAAGTATGAATTAAAAATAAGACAACCTTTAGATTGGAAAAATCCGGGAAAAGGATCTTTTTACCAGAAGGTAATCTATACCCATACAGGTTTTAATAATCCCGTAGTAATGGAAACGCAAGGGTACGATATGTATGACAGAAAAAATGAGTTGCAACAAATTACTCATTCCAATGACATCAACATTGAACATCGTTATTTTGGTGAATCTGTTCCTGATTCCTTGCATTTTGACTGGAAATATCTTAACTTATACAATGCCACTCACGATCTGCATCATATTAATCAAATTTTCAAAAAAATGTATAAAGGAAAATGGATAAGTACCGGAATAAGCAAGGGAGGGCAGACAACTATATACTACCGGTATTTTTTCCCGGATGACGTTGATGTATCTGTTCCCTATGTGGCTCCGATTAATTATTCATTGGAAGATCCACGGATATATAAATTTCTCGACGAAGTGGGAACTTCCGAATGCAGACAGAAGATAAAAGATTTTCAGACTTATATGTTCTCAAATGAAGAGGAAGCAGTTAAATATATTAAGGTATACGCAGAGGTCAGAGGACTTAAATTTGATTACGTTGGATCCATTGAGAAAGCCTACGAATTAGCTGTTTTAGAATATTCTTTTTCTTTTTGGCAGTGGGGTTCCTCATGTGCTGAGATTCCAGAGAATCCGGATATAGCCATTGCTGTGGATTATTTATTAAAAAAATCTAATATAAGTTTTTTTAGTGATAAAGAAATTGAAGAATTAGAGCCCCATTATTATCAGGCTGCTACAGAAATGGGGTATTACGGATATAATATTCAACCGTTTGCATCAGTTATACGGCAATATAGGACAAATCCGTCAGCTGTTTTTGCTCCTAAAAATGCCGGAAAACTGGTATATTCGGAAAAAATAAATACAGGATTAAAGAAATGGCTGGAAACAAAAGCAGACAATATCATTTACATTTATGGAGGAATAGATACCTGGAGTGCTACCAAGGTAATACCGTCGCCAAAAACCAATTCAATACTACTGGAAATTAAGGGTGCAGATCATGCAACGGCACGGATTAATAAAATGAATGACGATTTAAAAAGAAAATTCAGCAATACATTGGAGAAATGGTTAGGGATTCAGCCTGATTTTAACGCACTCAAATGAAAACATGAATTTTTTAAAAGTTAAAGATAAATTACAAGCTGTAGATATTCTTCCCGGTAGCAAAGCCCATAATGAACTTTCACCACCGTACAGGAAGAGTTATACCCCTGTTCAAATAGAGGCTGAAAATCCACGCAGTGCATCTGTATTAATTGTAGTATATGAAAAAAGTGAACGACTATATTTTCCGTTAATTTTACGTACAGTTTACGAAGGGGTGCATTCCGGTCAGATAGGACTTCCCGGAGGAAAACGGGAGAAGGATGATTTAACTCAGGCAGATGCTGCCCTTCGTGAAACCTTTGAAGAACTTGGACTTATCAAAGAAAAAATGGAAATTGTAAAAAAAATGACTCCATTGTATATACCCCCGAGTAATTTTTACGTTCACCCTTATATCGCAATCTACCATGAAAAGAAAATAGAGTTTTTACCGGATAAAAAAGAAGTGCAGCAAGTGTACGAAATAGATATCAGTCAGTTTTTATATCATACTTCTATAGTAATGAAAAGCAAATACAATAATACCGTTCCGGCTTTTATATATAACAATCTTGAAATATGGGGAGCCACAGCGATGATATTAAATGAGTTTAGAGTTTTGTTAAAAAGTGATATATTTACAGGTTTTTAAATTTGAAAAATGGAGACAGAAAATAAAAAGAAGAGAAAAAGAATTTTTAGAGACGCATTCGGGCATTGGTTCTTTCTTAAAAGGTTTTTAATATTTACTTTCGGGCTTATTTCATACAATAGGTTTAACGGATTTAATAAGTTAAAAATTAAAGGAACGGAACATCTGGAGAATTTGCCTGATACCAATGTGTTGTTTGTATCCAATCATCAGACTTATTTTGCAGATGTTTTTGCCATGTATCATGTATTTTGTTCCGTAAAACACGGATACAAAGACACTATAAAGAATCCGGTATATCTTTTGGATCCAAAGATTGATTTGTATTATGTAGCTGCTAAAGAAACCATGAACAAAGGAATGCTGGCGAAATTGTTTGCTTTGGCAGGAGCTATCACAGTAAAGAGAACCTGGCGTGATGCAGGTAAATCAGTGAACCGCATGGTGGATATGTCTGAAATTGATAATATTATAAAAGCATTGGATAGTGGCTGGGTGATTACCTTTCCACAGGGAACGACCACTCCCTGGTCTCCCGGAAGAAAAGGAGCCGCTAAAATTATAAAAAAGAATAAACCAATTGTAATTCCGGTAGTTATTGATGGATTTAGAAGAGCTTTTGATAAAAAAGGATTATTGGTTAAGAAAAGAGGAGTAGAGCCTAAAATGACTTTTAAGGAACCCTTGGAAGTTGATTACGACAATGAGAATGCAAATGTCATTTTGGATAAAATTATGAATGCTATAGAACAGGATCCCAAATTTTTAAAAGTTAAAACCGTTGAGGAGCTGGAAGCACAAAGAGAAGAAGAAAAAACAAGACCTTTCTTTGAAATGTAATTTGTAACATATAAACATTTTATAACTTTATAGAAAAGACAGTAGCACTACTGTCTTTTTTGTATAAAACCAGTATATTTGTTTTACTAAAATTTAGCAATGAAAATACATTTTATAGCCATAGGAGGAAGTGCAATGCACAATTTAGCTTTGGCTTTGGTAAATAAAGGATATCAGATTACCGGTTCCGACGATGCCATTTTTGAACCGTCCCGGTCACGACTTGAAAACCATGGAATATTACCTGAAAAAATGGGATGGTTTCCGGAAAAAATAACTTCGGATTTAGACGCTGTTATTTTAGGAATGCATGCACATGAGGATAATACTGAATTAATAAAAGCACAGGAATTGGGAATAAAAATATATTCTTATCCAGAATTTCTTTATGAGCAATCCAAAAACAAAACCCGGGTAGTAATTGCGGGCTCTCACGGAAAAACCACCATAACTTCCATGATTCTTCATGTGTTGAACTATCACCACAAAGAAGTTGATTATATGGTAGGTGCTCAGCTTGAAGGTTTTGATAATATGGTTAAACTTACTCATGATAATGAATTTATAATTTTAGAAGGAGACGAATACCTTTCTTCTCCAATAGATCGCAGATCCAAATTTCTCTTATACCAACCCAACATAGCCTTAATTAGCGGTATTGCCTGGGATCATATTAATGTATTTCCTACCTTTGATTCTTATAAGCAGCAGTTTACAGACTTTGTAAACAGTATCAGCCCGGGCGGAGCGCTTATATACAATCAGGAAGATCAAGAGGTGGTTGAAGTAGTGGAGAAGTCAGAAAACTATTTAAAAAAGTTTCCTTATCACACGCCCGAATACACCATCCGTGATGAACAGGTTTTTCTGCAAACTCATGAAGGCGAAGTAAGGCTATCGGTGTTCGGAAGACATAACATCTTAAATTTGGAAGGAGCCCGTTTAATTTGTAATCAGTTGGGAGTTTGGGACGAGGAATTTTATGAAGCAATTATTTCATTCAAAGGAGCTTCCAGAAGACTGGAAAAAATTTATGAAAATCAGAATTATCTGGTTTACAAAGATTTTGCGCATGCACCTTCTAAAGTTTCAGCCACTGTGAAAGCAGTAAAGGAAAATTATTCGAATAAAAAATTGGTAGCCTGTCTGGAGCTTCACACATACAGTTCTCTGAATCCGGAATTTTTATTGCAATATAAAAATTCGTTAGACGCAGCAGATCAGGCACTAGTTTTTTACAGTGAGGAAGCTTTGAAGATTAAACGGATGCAGCCCATTCCAACGGAATTTATCCGGGAATCTTTTGGCAGACCAGATCTTATGGTTTTTACAGAATCTGCATCTTTGCAAAACTATTTATGCGAAATGGACAAATCCAATGCTGTTTTTTTAATGATGAGTTCTGGAAATTATGGAGGTATGAATCTCGATCAAATATTCAATTAGTTTTTTTTGATAAGAAATATAACAAAACATTTCCCCGTTCAGGGAATGTTTTGTTATGATCAATGACCCATTACAGCGAGCGAATAAAAGAAATATATTCCTTACTGTTTTCTTCCAGAGTTGTATTTTCCACAGCCTCTTCTGCTCCGTATAAACAATGAAAGCCTTTAAAATCAGAATGCATATATAACGCAGACATTTTAAACGGTCCTATGAGATCCTCAAGGGTGTAACCATACTTTCCGTTTTTCGTAAAATCATCAGTGCGCATTCCGGCTGAAATAGACAATGCTATTTTTCGGCCTTTCATTTTATCTCCTTTGGAACCATAAGCCCATCCATAGGTAAATACGTCATCCATCCATTTTTTTAACAAAGCAGGACAATTAAACCAATATAACGGATATTGAAGAATGAGCGTTCCGTGTTCTTCAATCAATTGTTGTTCTTTTTCAACCTCAATGGCAGTTCCCTTAGGATAAGCTTCATATAAACTGTGTACCGTAAACTCTTCCGGATATTTTTTTAATTCTTCTATCCATCTTGTATTGATAACGGAATGATTAAGATCCGGGTGTCCGACTATAATAAGTGTTTTCATTTTTTATTTTTTTCAAAAATAGAAAAGCTTCCTCTTATTTTATATATTAGCGTTTAAATGTATGGTACTAACAAAAATGTAAGTAATGGGTAAAATTAAACAAACTTCAACCAACTATGAAAATAAAAGCAGATTGTTAAAAAACTGTATTACTATGTATGCCATCAGCCTTATCGAAGGTCGCTGGGTTTTGTCTATCTGTTGTTTTTTATCCGAAGGTAAAATGCGTTTCAGTGAACTCAGGAGGGCGATTCCAGAGATAACCGAGCGCATGCTCACTCTTCAGCTTCGAAAGATGGAAGCGAATAAACTAGTAAAAAGAACGGTATATGCAGAAGTTCCGCCCAGGGTTGAGTATGAGCTGACCCATATCGGCCATGAGCTTACTCCCATTTTAGAACAGCTGGATCAATGGGGGCAACGGCATAAAGAATGGTATGACGGAACAGAGGATGCCAATGAGTTGATTGCCGGCAGATAAGAAAACAAATACATTCTTAAATATCTATGACATACGAATTTTTAATCTCTGCCATGACAAAAGTACTGTGTGTGCTTCCTATTGAATGTACCCCTCCGAGCTTATTAAATACAAAATCCTGATAATGCTTCATGTCTCGCACCTGAACCTTCAGTAAAAAATCAAAATCTCCGGATATGTTGTAACATTCGGTAACCTCATCAATCAAACTGACATCTTCTACGAAAGTATTTCCTAAAATACGGTCATGTTGTTTCAATTTTATTTGGCAAAATACAGTAAAACCTTTATTTAGCTTATCTGCATCCAGAAGAGCTATATATTTTTTTATATACCCCTCCTGTTCCAGTCTTTTTATCCTTTCAAAAACCGGTGAAGGAGACAGATTAACTTCCTTTGCCAGCTCTTTAATGGTAAGTTTGGAATTGTTTTGTAAAATCCTTAGCAGCTTTAAATCCGTTAAATCCAGATGTTCCATAGAAAAATATTCTTTTTAAAAAGGTAAATATACTTATTAAAAGTATAATAGTTGGTATTTTTGAATATTTTTAGATAATTATTTCAATTTTTATAATTTATGTAATATTATTTATTAGTATATATAAATTTGTAAAGAATAAAATACTTAAATAAATGACAGATAAAGCTCATCATTTGCCCAAATGTGATACGGTAGGAAGTTTTTTACGTCCGCAACGATTAAAAGAGGCTAGAGAACAGTTAGCCCAGGGAAAAATCAGTCCGGAAGAACTTCGGGCTCTGGAGGATGAAGAAATCCTGAAAATTATTAATAAACAAAAAGAACTCGGTTTTACCCATATCAGTGATGGAGAATTCAGAAGGAGTTATTGGCATTTGGATTTTTTCTGGGGATTTGAAGGAGTAGAGCATCATCATATAGGACAGGGATATCTTTTTCAGGGAGAAGAAACCCGTGATGATTCGGCCCGCCTTACCGGCAAAATTCGTTTTACACCGGAACATCCTTTCCTTCATGAATTCCGTTTTTTAAAACAAGCAGCAGGAGAAGGGTATCAGGCCAGACAAAGTATTCCGGCACCGGCACAATTTCTTGCAGAACTTTTACGGGGAAAAAATGAAGAAAGGGTTACTCTGTTCTATCCTCAACGCGAAGAATTATACCAGGATATTTCCCGTGCATACAGAGAGGCTATTTTAGCTTTTTACGAATTGGGTTGCAGGGACTTAAAATTAGATGACTGTACCTGGGGTATGTTGTGCGATCAGAATTTCTGGTCTACCATGGCAGGAAGCAACTACAATGTAGACGATCTTAAACAAATATATTTACAGGTAAATAATGAAGCTATAAAAGATTTGCCTTCTGATTTGGAAATATCCACCCATGTATGCCGGGGTAATTACCATTCCACCTGGGCTGCTTCCGGAGGATATGCAGCGGTTGCCGATCATCTCTTTGCAGGCGAAAATGTAAATACTTTTTTCCTGGAATTTGACGATGAACGTTCCGGAGGTTTTGAGCCTTTACAATATGTTCCTGAAGATAAAAAAGTTGTTTTAGGATTAGTTACCAGTAAAAGACCTCAATTAGAAAATAAAGAAGAAATTATTGAAAGAATAAATGAAGCCGGTAAATATGTGGATTTAAGCCGTCTAAGCCTGAGTCCGCAGTGTGGATTTGCTTCAACGGAAGAAGGAAATTGCCTGACCGAAGAAGAACAATGGCAAAAACTGAAACTCATACAAGATATTTCCCGTGAAGTCTGGGGAAGTTAATTTTCTGTCTTTTTAAATAAAAAAGTCACTAATTATTTTAGTGACTTTTTTATTTATATACATGCTGATTACTAACTATTTTTGTGAAAAAAAATATAAAATTATTTTACTTTAGGTTATCGTATAAAATTTATTAGTAACTTTACCTCATATTGTTTTCTATTTTTAGTAGTAATCTATAAATTAATACATTATGAGTCAGATGGACAAAAACTCCTTCCAGACTCCCCAGGCATCCGAATTGGCCAAAAATGCAGCCGATGCCGGCGGAGTCACCGATAAGGTAAACCAGAAACTTACCGAAGCCACCGCTCCTTTATCCGAAGCCGCCCAACAAGCCCAAGAGGCTTATTCCCAAGCCCAATCCGCCGCTTCGGAAATACAGCAGGGACTTTCCACCCTTAGCCAGAAATATTCCGATATACCCGATAGTGAACTATTCAAACCCTTAAATAACTTTACGGTCACTCCTCCCGAGGTCCTGGAAAAAGAACTCAGAGAAGAGGCCAGTAAATACTATGCCAAATACGGAGGAGACATAGCCTCCCAGCTGCAGAACTCCCATATCGTGTATGCAACGATCCAGATAGGCGGGCAGGATGTACTGAAAGACAGCCATTTTACCCTGGATATCCATCAGCGCATGGCCGACCATGATGAATTTATGATCAGCTGCTATGCCGAAGCCTTCGGAGATAAGAATGCCTACCCGATGACTAATTCACGAAACCTGCTGGGGAAAAAATGTACCCTTCAATTCAAGCAGTTCGGACAGTCAGCCTATGTCTTTACCGGAATCATCACCGAAATATCCAATAAAAAAGTAGACGGTCATAACAAGCTTTTTATTAAAGGTCATGCCCCCACCATCCTGCTGGAAAACGGACAGGACTGTGAGAGTTTTGAAGAGCAAGGACTAGAGGCCATTATCCGTAAAGCCACCGGAGAATACCCGCAGGATTTGGTAGCCTGGGACTTACGCCCTAACCTGAAAGACCCGTTAAAATATACCGTACAATACCGCGAGAGTGACTGGAACTTTGTCAAAAGATTAGCGGTACGCTATGGAGAATGGCTGTATTACAACGGACAAAAAATCGTTTTTGGAGGCAGTGGAGGAAAGACCGAAGAACTGGTGGAAGAACAGGATATTTACAGCTATGAGCTGAGTATGCGACTGGTACCCCAGAAGTTTACCTATGTAGGTTACGATGCCAAACAGGCAAAAAACCATACGGTAAACTCGGACAGTGTGCCCATTACCCACCAGCTGGTGAATCCTTTCCAGCAGCATGCCATCAAAGCCTCCGAAGAGGTCTATTCCAAGGTGCCTTTGTCCCTGTATAACCAGTCCTTATTAGAAAAAGGAGAGCCGGAACTCAAAGAGGCGGTAAAAAGACAGAAGCTGAGCCGCCAGAATGTATTCTTTCTGGAAGCCAGGACCAATAACCCGAACCTGAGACTGGGGGATATTGTGAAGATGAAAGCCTGGATGCCGGGACATGAGATATTTAAAAACGGGGAAGTTCCGTTGGAATCGTATAAAGTCATAGAAATCAGCCACCATCAGGACATTACCGAAGGATATTACAACCAGCTGATAGGCGTACCGATGGACAATGAAGTGCCGGCCTACATGGATGAAAATGCCATACCTGAGTGCGAAGAACAATCGGCCATAGTGATGGATAACAACGATCCGGACGGAATGAGCCGTATACGGGTACAGTTTGCCTGGCAGAAGCCCTTTAACGGAATGACTCCGTGGATACGTTCCATTACCCCCTATGCAGGCTCAGGCAAAGGAATGCATGTAGTACCCGAGATAGGAGAAGAAGTCATTGTAAGCTTTGAGAATGGGAATGCAGAGAAACCCGTAAGCCTGGGAGCTATGTTCAACGGAAAAGGAAAGAGTGGACATGGAGGCGCAGGGAACTATATAAAAGGACTACAAACACCTACAGGAAATAAGCTACAGTTTAACGATAAAGAAGGAAGTGCTTTGCTTTCGGATCAGCCCGGTTCTGTAAGTATGAAGTTTGATGGTGGAGGGAACTCCTCTATAGGAGCTGCTGCTACGCAAGCTATTACCGTAGGTGCTAAAGAAGGAAGCCCAGATGGAGAAGCTAAATTATTAATGGATAATGCCGGAAATATTACCTTGAAAGCGAATACCAATATTACTTTAGAAGTGGGTAGTAATAAAATTTCAATTAATAAAGACGGAACTATAACAATTAATGGAGATAAAATTCTTTCAACCGCCAAAACCGGATTTGGGGTTAACGGAGGAGAAGCCGTTTTAATTGCTTCCAAAGCCAATCATATTACCGGGGGGCCTACTAAATTGGACGGAGGAGATGTATTTGTTAATTAATCATATAACGGATAAAGTATTATGACAGTACAAATAAAAGAACCGTTTAATGAACAATATACGCTCATTATAGATTCGGATATGCAGGCGGTAGATATGCACGTTACTACAACTACACAGATGCGTTGGGATTTTACGGTAGTAAAGGTTACAGATCACTCGCTGGAAATTCGTCTGATATTACTAGATCATATTTTATTAGAGACTAATAATCCTATGGTAAAAGAAGTTGCCCAGGTCTCTCAGGTCTTCTCACGCATGTATAATGAACTGCATGTAACAATAGACAAAAAAGGGATGATAAGCCAGATACATAACCTAGATGTAATACAGCAAAAGTGGGAACAAACAAAAAAAGAATTACTGAAATCTGTAGAGCATAGCCCCGATATTAAAGGCATTATTCAGATAAATGATGAATTATTTGCTACACCTGATAAGATAAAGCAGGCAATACAAGCCAATGAATTTTTTACAACCTATTTTTCTTATGTGTACGGAAGAGAATTGCCTTATGAAGAAAAAGGAATAGTTAAACCTAATTTTTTTAATTCTGCCAATGTGCAGTGGAATATGTCAATAACATCTGTTGATTCGCAACTCATTCATTTAGAAATAAAGCCATCATTTTTATTGTCATCTGGGTTTTATAACAAAGCTTATAGCCAATTTGCCGAAAAAATAGATATATCTAAGCTGTTTACTCAAATGAAAGAAACAGGAAAATATCAAATAGAATCCGGAAGCGGACGACTGACAGAAGCAATTATCCATAGAAAAGAAGAAGCCGCTACTAATCTTTATACAAAAGTATCCTATCATTTTATGAGTGAAGAGAAGTATAAAGAAAAATTGAAGAATTTATCTCAAAAATATACTGAAAAAATTAAGGCAGAACAAGATCCTGTTCCTACCCAAAATATAAAAGAAGTATATAAAGAAGTAAATGGAAAAAAATATACGAAAGAACAGTGGGAAGAATTTGAAAGAGAACAATGGGAAATTTATGCAAAAAAGCATAATATCTCGGGTTTTGATGATAAGAATCAGAAAAATTTGCCGTCCGGCAGATTTCTGGCAGATGATTAACTATAATAGAAGCAATGCAAATAGGAAGAATTACCATACATTTTATAAAAAATAAGACTTTTATAGACTCTCATATCATATGTTATACACTGGCCATGCAGAAAATAACTTCCGATAAACAAGATGAGCAGGTAGAGATAAAAACCTGGGGAATACAGTGTCTAAAGTATGATACCAGAATGCGAATATATTTTCTCAGACGAAAACAGGTTCTAATAAAAGCAGAATAAACCATGGGAAATAAAATAATAACTGAAAAAGATTTTTGGATATGCACCCTGGGGAATGTGCCGGCACAATTGCAGGGAACCCGTGAGGGAAGCAAAAAAAAATCCGGAGAAAAATATATAACGGTTGAAGACAAAGCAACCAGCAGCTGGATAGACTTCGGTTGTAAAAAGTATATGTTATTGATGGCCATAGTAGCTGCTGTTTTAGTGGTAGGAGCTGTGGTGTTAGGAGTGGTTACCGTGGCTACCGGAGGAGCCGCCCTTATCGCAATAGGCGCACTGGCAGGATTAGCAGGAGCAGCCATTGGTGCAGTAATGGGAGGTTTACTTTGCGGGCAGAAAATGGGAGGTGGAAGAAAATGGCTGGGAAGTAAAAAAGACCTGATTATTCAGGGTTCTCCCGGAATTACCGGTGGGCATCAGATGGAATGCAAAGCCGGAGGAGTCATAACCTTTGCACCGCATATAAAGAGTTGGTCGCAGGCCGTAAGCTTAGGTGCGGCTAATTATATAGGCGGATTAATGGAAGGAATGATGGCCGGGGCTGCCATAGGAATGGGAGGTGCCGCCCTGAGCGGAGGTGCCAGTGCTTTTGCTTCTGCCGGATGGAGAGGATTGGGACGTGCTGCCCTGAACTTTGGAAAATCCATTCCTACTAATTTAAAGGTAAATTTTATAGAAAGTTTTAGTAAATTTGGATTAGGATTGCGGGGAGTTATGGGAGTGCAAAATACGGCTGCCACCTACGGGAATACAGGAGAGGCCAGCGTTACCGATTTTGCCAAAGGAACCGTAGCTATGGAAACCGGTGCCTACGACTCGGCTAAAAATATCGCAACCGGACAGGGTACCTGGCAGGATTGGGTAGGAATGGCCATGATGATAGCCCCGGTAGGACAAGGAAAACGGGAACTGGAAGATTCGTTGTTTAATAAAGAGGCAGAAGGAAAAGCTAAAGATGCCGAAACCACCAAAGACGGAGATAATGAAACCGCAAAGGTAAAAAGCCAGGAGGGTGAAGCCCCTGCCCAAACCAGAGAGGCAGAGGCGTTTGAACATAGTACAGGTGGAAAAACGCCTTTTGATACTATTGCAGAAGATGGATATAGAGGAGGACTTGACCATATAGAAGCAGGAACAAGAACTATTGACGAAGCTTCTTTTACACCTGAAAATATTGAAGCTGTAAAAGAGCATTTATCAAAAGATCAAATTTCTAATAATGGAGAGTTATGGGAAAATAATAAAACAATGATTGATCGACTGGAAGCTATACAAAGAGGAGAACTAGAAGCAACAGCTACAGATAAGGCTTTCCTTACCCATGAAATGAGAGAAGCGGAACTAATGAATCAAGGTATGACATATAAAGAGGCACATGCTCAAACATGTAAAGAATATGGCATTACTGCTGAAATGGAAAGAGGAGCTAATGGTGAACATCCTTTTTATACTAAAGAAGCTGAAGATGCATTGTATAAAGCAGATATAGAAAGATTAGGTTTTTAAAAAAAAATAAAATGAATATAATAAAAGATAAACAGATAAAAGAAATATGCAAACTTATAATTTTAAGGTTATCATATAAACAGCCGATGTCTTCTAGTTTTGGTTATCGTAATATATTTCTTAATTCACTTGGACTAATTGTTAATGAGTCTTTACTTGTTGAAGAATTAGAACATGAAAAAATGGTCATTCATGAAGGAATATTTGAAAATTCTAATTTCTATAAAAATATTTCAACTACAGAAAAAGGTAAAAAATATTTTTTAGAAAATATAAATAAAATTAGTATACCTACAGATGATTTATCTTTGAAAATAGATAAAATAAAAATGTATTTAGGAATTGACAATTTATAAAATTAAGTGTTTTATTATAACTAATTGAAAATAATAGAAAAGGGCGAATGAAAAATTTCATTTTAAAAAGTAAAAGATATAGAATCATTTATACAAAATGAATCTATTGATTTTGGACAATTCTTCGATTAAGAAGGAAATCCATTAAGTGATCTTATAATAGGTGAAACTGATAGAATTACTAGACTTGATGAGTATTTTGGAAAAGTAGATGATGGAATATATACCAAAAGCTATTGAAAATTTAGGTTTAGATATTAATACTACATCTGGTAAAGTATCATATGAACAGTTAAAAACAGGTCTAGAAAATGGAAATTCAGCTGTAGTTAGTGTAAATGATGGACAAGGTGCACATTCAGTTATTATTGATAGAATTGAAAATGGACAAGTAACTGTTAGAGATCCTTTACCAATAGGTGAGGGTTCAAGTTATACTATTCCTACATCTGAATTTGAGACTGCATGGGGGCGTTTTAATGGACAAGGTAAAGTAGTAATTATAACAAATAAATAAAATGATGAAAAAATTATATGATATATATTTAAAAAAAGCTTTAGATAAAGATCCTTTAATATTAAATGAAAATAATAATATAAATTGGTGGAAAAATAAAGGGTTTATTGGATTAAATTTGGATTTAGAAAAAATCAAAGATTTAAAAAAAATATTTATACAGAATAAAATTCAAATATTAATAGTTCCTATTAATTATAGAGATAATAAAAGCATATCTTATGAAGATGCTCAAAGGATAGCTAATGAAAATTTTTTAAAAACAAAAATAAAATTAGGGGAAAATAGATTTGGAGAAATAAAAGATGGAGTAGAATCTCCCATTTGGTACCCTTTTTTAGCAGATGATTATGTATTACAAGAAGAAGGATATACTCCTGGATACTGGGGTTGTTATGTAGATAAATTATCTGGTAAAATTTTAGATAAAAAAACAATTATGTTTTATGAATTTTTATAAAATAGAAGAAGTAAAATCACATAAAAAAGAAATAACTTCAAATATTGATTTGGAATAATTCTATTTTCTAGATAATGCCAAATAAATAAAGTAGGTGCATAATTTGGTCAATTGGAAAATATGAACTTAATAATATCAATGAAATTAACAGACAATCAAGCAATTGAAATAGAAGAAAAATATAAGGAACAATATCCTTTACTAAATAATAAGATTAAAAAGGTTCAATTTAATCCTCAATTTAATGTTGTCGGAGATAAAGCATGGATAATTATAGGTGAATTTGAGTAATTTGGAGAAATACATGAATTTATATATGTTATTTCGGATGAAAAAGGAGAAGTAGAATATACAATGAATGAATTGGGAACTAAAAATCCACATATTTCAGAATCAGACGAAACATGGGATAAATTTACCGATGAAGATATAGAACGGATGAATAATGGAGAATGGGATGATAAATGGGATAATTACTAAAATACTATTATTATAAAAAGCAGAACTTATTCTGCTTTTTTATTTAAGATGCCTAGTCCTCCAAAGACAGAGATAGTGGAAACGCAAAGGTAAAAAGCCAGGAGGGAGAAGACCCTGCCCAAACCAGAGATTCAGAGGCATTTGAAATGTTATAACTCTAAAGCAGATCCTGTTGCAGATTTTTTAGGACCAGGCAAAGAATCTCATCCAGTAGAATGGCAGACAATGATAGATGATTTAAAGGCAAATGGATTAGAAATTAAGTATAGAGAAGGTAATTTAGCTTATAGTCCTGAAAAGGGAAGACCGGGACAAATGATTTTAGACCCTGATGCATCTTATAGTGCTTTAAAACATGAATATCAGCATTATATAGATAATATGGAAAATGGGAAATTAGGAATGGGAGATTATCTACAAGATCCATATAAAAGAATAGAAATGGAAACTAATGTATATAATAAAGAAATAGAGCTAGCAAATGAAATGGGAAATAAGGAATTAGCTAATGAATTAGAACAATTAAAACAAAATGAAATTGATTATATCAGAGATAATTATATAATAGAGGAATAAAATTATGAAACAATTATTTTATAAACAACCATCGCCTAAGTATAAAGACCTTGAATTTAATGAATTAAAACAAGTTCTATTTCAGACTAATTCTTCTAGAAATAAAGTTCCTATTTTGATTAATTTAGGATTACTTAATGAAAGTAAAGAATTATATGAATTATTATTAAATGAAGTTAAAAATAAAGATAATATAAAAACAAAAGAATTTTCTACTTTGACTGTAGCTATGATTGCTGCTATAGGAGTAATACAATTAGGGAATGAAGAGTATTTGAATAAATTGAAAGAAATTATAAGTAAATCATGGGATAATTATTCAAAAGAAGATTTTATACGTATTCTAAAATCAGAGGGAATTAAATTTGATTTATAATAACGTGATTAAATTAGATATTTTATTTAATTGATGAAAAATAAAGAGATTTTAACTCCTCAACAAATTAATCATGCAGAAGCTTATATCTATTATGTAGAGAACGGTTATTGACCTTATTTTAATAAGAAAATTAATTTATATGAATTTTAAAATTTTTTGTAATGAAATTGAAAAAAGAAACAGTTTTACAGATTGTTAAAGATTTTCAAGATAGATACCCGAATATTAAAGGAAATGGAAATTTTAAGATTCAATCATTCTTAGCAAAAAAAGATAATCAAAAAAATAATATATGGTTTGTTACTGAAGATAATGAACTATTTGGTGAAATACATGAATTTATATATGTTATTTCGGATGAAAAAGGAGAAGTAGAATATACAATGAATGAATTGGGAACTAAAAATCCACATATTCCAGAATCGGACGAAACATGGGATAAATTTACCGATGAAGATATAGAACGGATGAATAATGGAGAATGGGATGATAAATGGGATAATTACTAAAATACTATTATTATAAAAAGCAGAACTTATTCTGCTTTTTTATTTAAGACGCCTAGTCCACCAAAGACGGAGATAATGAAACCGCAAAGGTAAAAAGCCAGGAGGGTGAAGCCCCTGCCCAAACCAGAGAGGCAGAAGCGTTTGAACATATTAATGACGCTGGAGCAGCAGGTGTAGGCCAAACAAATGTAGGTGAACGAACTGCTCAATTTATTACACAAGAGCGTTCCAGTTCTGTACGGTTAGATGTTATTGAGGATCACGGCTCATTTATTACACGCCAGAGTGTAAGGATAGACGGAGCTACTGTAGGAAAAACTCAAATGGAAACCAGCTATATAGAATGAAAGAAAGTAAAAAAAAAATTTACCATTAGGGTAAGCAAAAAAGCCAATCCCAGGGTTGGCTTTTGCTTTTTCAACTGTTCATCTTATCTAAGAGTCCCAGTTCGTCCTCGGGAATAAGGATTTTACTAAGGGTTAAGATATTGTATAAGTCCAGCGGTTTGTGCCAAAGCGTAAAGCTTCTGCATTCCGTTTTTGCCAGTAAAGCTGTTATGATATTTTCAGGCAACTTTGTATAAGAATAAGCTAAATAAATTGATAAAAACACGAGGTAAGCTATATAAAAGTAACTTTCTGGAGAGATTATAAAAACATTTTACAATTAAATTCGTAATTTTACAATAATTAAACGCTGAAAAGAATGGAAAACAATACAAATATAAAAAAAGCCTATTTTGCTTCGGGCTGTTTTTGGGGTACCGAATATTACTTTATGAAAGCTAAAGGTGTAGTACATACTACTGTCGGATTTATGGGAGGTCATGTAGATCATCCTACCTACGAACAGGTATGTCAAAAAGATACCGGGCATCTGGAAACAACGGAAGTGGAATACAATACAGAAGAAACCAGTTATGAAGATTTGGTGAAATTATTTTTTGAAACTCACGACTTTACCCAGACGGATGGGCAGGGTCCGGATATAGGACCTCAGTACCTTTCCTGTATTTTTTATTCTGATGAAGGAGAAAAGAACATAGCTTTACGGTATATGGAGATATTGCAGTCTAAAGGATACAAAGTCGCCACTATGCTAAAACCGGCCTATATCTTCTGGAAGGCAGAAGACTATCATCAGCAGTACTACGAACACAAAGGTTCAACACCTTATTGTCACGCTTACAAGCAGATTTTCGATTAATACAAAAAGGCTTTATTTTACAAATAAAGCCTTTTCTTTTTGTAAAACAACAAATTTATTTAACACGAAAAGATAACGTTAATATCTTTATTTTTAATCCATGATGAATTTGCCAGTTTATCCAAGCTGATTCTACCGATAAAGTAATTACCATTAGGGCTGATATATTTCTCCTCTATGGAAATAAAGTCATCAAAAGCTGGAAACTCATCCGAGTAACGTACATACACCTTATACTCGCCATGATTCACCAGTTTCAGGTTTTTATCAACATGTGAGTATTTTTTATTTTCATATTTATAATCATAAGTTAAAGCGGAAATATCCGATAATACAGCGCTACCGGTCGGTTTATCACCCGCACCTTTACCTATCATCAGTTGGTTTTCCGAAAAAGCACTTTCCAGCACCACACCGTTGTATTCATATTTCACATGAGCCAGCGGATCTTCCTTTTCAATAAAAGTAGGAGCACAGAAACCGGTAATTTCATTTCCGTTTTTATTGCACTTTGCTATCAGTTTAATTGCAAAATTACGTTGCTGGGCAAACCTTAAATCAAAATCGTTAATACGGGAAATACCGAAATTAAAAATATCCTCAGGACGCGTAATCAAGCCAAAAGCATGGAAAAGAATAATGCAAAGTTTGTATTTAGGATCGATACCTTCCACATCCAGAGTCGGATCTGTTTCGGCAAACCCTTTTTCCTGAGCTTCTTTCAAAACGATGGGGTACGAGATATTCTCATCAATCATTTTGGTCAGGATAAAATTGGTAGAACCGTTAAAAATGCCCGAAACCGAAGTAAGCAAATCGTTATCGTAGTATTCTTCTAAATTACGGATGATGGGAATACTGGCACATACCGAGGCTTCATAAAGGAAAGATACCTGGTATTTTTTTTCCAGGTCAAGCAATTCCGGAAGACGTTCGGCAATCATTTTTTTATTAGCGGAAACTACCGATTTTCCGTTTTTCATTGCTTCAGAAACGATTTCAAATGCAGCATCCGCATCATCAATAAGTTCCACAATTACATTGATTTCCGGATCTTTTAAAAGTTCATCCTTGTCGGTAGTAAAATATTTTTTGTCAATCGGGCGGGGTTTATCTGCATGTTTAATACAAATCTTTTTAATATTGGCTTCCACACTTCCGGCTTCTTCCAACACCTTATATAAACCGGTTCCAACACATCCGAAACCGAAAATTCCCAGTTTAAGTTTATTTTTAGTCATGTTTTATTTTTCTTGATTTTCTAATGTTTCCTTGCTACAACATATAGTTTCAGCATTTAATGCCTGTTCCAGATCAGCAATCAAATCATCCGCATTTTCAATTCCAACGGAAAGGCGGATGAGTGAATCCTGTATTCCGGTTTCTCTGCGTATTTCGGCAGGAGTGGATTTATGAGTCATAGTAGCCGGATGACTAACCAGACTTCTGACATCTCCCAGGTTTTCTGCCAGCAGGAAGATTTGGGTCTGGGTAAGAACACGGGTGGCGGCTTCCAGAGTATCCTCTTTAAGGCTAAAGGAAACCATTCCTCCGAAAGCTTTTTGCTGTTTAGCTGCAATTTCGTGATTTTTATGAGATTTTAATCCCGGATAGTATATTTTATCCACTTTTGGGTGGTTAGCCAGATATTCCGCTACTTTTTGAGCATTTGCAGAATGTTTTTCCAGTCGTAAGGACAAAGTCTGGATACCCCGTAAGGTTAACCAGCTGTCAAATGGTGATAAAACCCCCCCAGACGTATTTTGAATATATTTAAGCTCTTCGGCCAGTTCCGGAGTATTTACCACTACAAATCCCGAAAGTACATCTCCATGGCCGGACAGGTATTTGGTTCCGCTGTGTACTACAATATCTGCTCCCAGTTCAATCGGGCGTTGTAAAGCCGGAGACAGGAAAGTATTGTCAACGATCAGCAGGGCACCCACACTTTTAGCTATTTTGGCTATTTCTTCAATATCGGAAATTTTAAGTGTAGGATTGGTCGGTGTTTCCAGCCATATGAATCGGGTTTTTGAAGAAACGGCTTCCGCTACATTCTTAGCATCGGTTGTATCTATAAATTTGGAAGTAACACCAAAACGATTATACACGGTGGTTAAGATACGATACGTACCGCCATACACATCATTTACGGCAATTACTTCATCCCCCTGGTTCAATAATTTTAATACGCAGTCCGTGGCTGCAAGACCCGAAGAAAATGCAAAACCGGCCAGTCCGCCCTCCAGTTCGGCTATTGCTGATTCTACCACCTTACGGGTTGGATTGGCAGTTCTTGAATAGGCAAATCCCTTATGCACTTCCGGGGCTTCCTGCGCATAGGATGAAGTTTGATAAATAGGAGTAGAAATGGCTCCGGTTAATTCATCCGGTTTTGAAATGTGTACGATTTTTGTTTCTAATTTCATGACTTTGTTGTTTTACAATTAATAAATGGACATTCATTAATCACTACAAAACAACTTATTCAAGATTTCCATGGCTCGGAAAAAGATATAAAAAAACTTCTTCCGATAGGTCGAAAGAAGCTTATATATTTTTTCTGATTAAGCAAGTTTTCGACTTATCTATCCCTGTTACGGGTTGGATGCAGCACCTGACTCTT
This sequence comes from Apibacter raozihei, assembly GCF_004014855.1. NCBI lineage: Bacteria > Pseudomonadati > Bacteroidota > Flavobacteriia > Flavobacteriales > Weeksellaceae > Apibacter > Apibacter raozihei. The sequence continues at coordinate 2,843,927 of NZ_CP034930.1, read as the reverse complement.
ACTAGAGGGTTGCTAAGGTATCATAGGGCCAATTCCCTCCACCTTTCTTGATAAGTAATTTTATTAATGATCTTTAATAACACAAAGATATAATAAAATAATCTAATAAAACAAATATTGAATGTAAAAAATTAATAAAATTATAAATTATTGATTATTAAATGGTTACATATAGTCCAATTCTGTCAGACTAACTATCAGGTATAGAGCCGCATTAATTATTACCCAAAGAAAGGCACCAATACCCACTAGAACACTTTCAAATACTTCACCGATATTTACCCGGTTTCTCTTGGATTTTTGGGTTGAAGATTGATAAGTTCTATCCATCAGTTCCTCAAACAATTTATCTTTATCAGATAGTTTAGTTTCCAGTATCTGTTCGCCCTGAAAATTCACCAGACACCATTTGTTTTTGAGATTCTGAACCAGAAAATTTTGAGTGAGCTCATTGTATTCAATGGATTTATATTCAGGAGTAATTTCCTTTCCTTCGGAATTTAACAAAAAATATTTTTTATTTCTGGTAGCAATAAATACCTGTTGCGGAGTTTTGGTTATATAATCATAACGAAAGGCAGTCAAAGGAGTTTGATTCGCATCGGTAATTCCATATTTCATATTTTGTTGAGCGATGGACAGGGCATCAAAAGCTAGAGAGTCAGAATTTTGTTTTTTTGATGAAGAATCCAAAGTGACAAAAAATAGTTCCGCATCATTCTTTACTCTGATAAACCTGGGAGATAATAAGTCTACTTGTTTATATTGCACAGGTATCACTTCTTTTCCTTCCCGATCTATAATGCCCCATTTCCCTTTTCGTAAAACTTTAAAAAGATGTGAGGTTAAAATTTGTACGTCTTCCCATTCCACCGATACAATAATTTCGCCGGTGTATACATTAATAATTCCGGTATATTCATTTGTGACTTTAGCCTTGTAAGTATCTTCTCCTTTAGAAGATTTCAAATAGGTGATATACTTGTAAATTACGGGAATGGTTTCTTTTCCTTCGATGGAAAGTGTACCTGTTTTCCCGTTATTATAAACACTGTAGTACTGGGGATTAACGGATAAAATTTTTTCATAGTTTTTAATTTCTATATCCTGTCCGTTTTTTATAAAAACAGTGACCGCCGTTGAATTTTTATACGGTTTCCCTATAATCAAAATTTTAGGATCCGAATCTACATTTGATGGAATATTAATATGAGCAAAAGAATAGGAAGAGGAAATAAGCTCTCCCCGGGTATCATAAATGGTCCATTTTTTTTCTTTCATCGTGGCAAAGCCATCCTCATGAATGGGTTCAATTTTATCAAATAGAAAAGGAATAATGATCTGTTGTTTCTTTTCATCAATAACACCGTATTTGCCTTTTTGTTTTTTAATACTAAGACCAGTAGAGTGGGTACGTTTTTTTTCCTTTTTTTCCTTTTTTTCCTTGTCCTTTTCATAAAGGTCCAATGAGAAAGAATAAGAAGAGAAGAATAAAAAAAATAAAATAAAGCAGCAGTTTTTCATAATTTAAAAGATTATTTCTAATTCAAACATAAACGAAGTATACTCAAATATAGTATAAAATAAATATAAATTATGGCTGATCGGTTTTTTATTTTTTATTTTCCGGCTCAAAAATTAAAAAGATTTTTTGTTTTACAATGGTACCCCTGAGCTTAGGAAGCTCTGTAAGAAATACAGGATAAAACCAGGTAAAAGAAAAAATGCAGATAAGAGTATTCTTAAGCGTTATGCTCTGTGATACAAAGTTTAGTGTCAAATAAGGAAACGGGGTTTCTGCTATAAAAAGCAAGCCTCTCTAAGAGTTTAGAGAGGCTTGTGTAGTATAAAGAATACCTTAGGAATACTAAAGTACAATGTTCACAATACGTTTAGGAACAACAATAATTTTTTTAGGATTTTTTCCATCCAGATAACCGGCGGTTTTTTCATGATTCATCACGGCAGTTTCAATTTCCTGAGAGGATGCTGTGGCCGGCATCTCAATTTTAAACCGTACTTTTCCGTTAAAGCTTACCGGATATTCAAAACTGTCCGAAACCAGATGTGAGGCAACAAATTCAGGGAATGAAACATATTCAATACTTTCGGAGTGTCCCAGTTTTTCCCATAATTCCTCAGCTATATGCGGTGCATACGGAGATATGAGAACAGCCAGAGGTTCCAGAATTTTCCTTGTATCGGTTTTCAGTTTACTTAGTTCATTGGTGGCAATCATAAAGGAACTCACCGAAGTATTGAATGAAAAACTCTCAATATCTTCTGCCACCTTTTTGATTAGTTGATGAAGAACCCTTAATTCCTCTTTGCTAGGCTCTGAATCCGAAGCTGAAAAAGCTTCATTTTCCCCGGAATGATACAATCTCCAGAATTTTTTCAGAAAACCATGAACACCTACCAGCCCCTGAGTATTCCAGGGTTTTGCCTGTTCCAGCGGGCCTAAAAACATTTCATACATCCTCAGGGTATCAGCTCCGTATTCTTCACATACATCGTCAGGATTAATTACATTGTACCATCTTTTAGACATTTTATCGATTTGTCTGCCAGCGATATATTTACCGCTTTCAAGAATAAACTGAGCATCTTTAAATTCATCCCGCCATTCTCTTAGCTTTTCAATGTCTACCTCATCAGTGGCTCCTTTAAGTAATTTTACGTCTATATGTATAGGAGTAACTTCCTGAGTTTCTTCTAGCAGATTGCAGGAAATATAATTTTGTGTACCGTTAATTCTGTACACATAGGCACTCTGTCCCAAAATCATTCCCTGGTTAATTAATTTCTGGAAAGGTTCTTCGCTCTTTACATAGCCGTAATCTTTTAAGAATTTATTCCAGAAACGGGAGTATAGCAAATGCCCGGTGGCATGTTCGCTTCCTCCGATATATAAATCCACATTTTCCCAGTATTCGATCTGGCTGTCATCCGCCAGACGGGAAGCGTTGTTCGGATCCGTGTATCGTAAATAATACCAGGAACTTCCTGCCCATCCCGGCATAGTGTTTAAATCCAGTGGAAATACCGTGGTATGGTTAATGTTATCTATACTCACCACCTTTTCATTTTCCGCATCCCAGGCCCAAACCTGTGCCCTTCCCAACGGAGGATCGCCGTCTTCTGTAGGCAGGTATTTTTCAACCTCAGGAAGTACCAGCGGCAATGCAGATTCCGGAAGAGTATAAGGGGTAGAGTTTTTATAATATACCGGAATAGGTTCTCCCCAGTATCTTTGACGTGAAAATACAGCATCTCGCAAGCGGTAATTTATGGTTCCGTGTCCGATACCCATCTGTTCCACCATTCCAATCATTTTAATCTGGGCTTCTTTTACCGAAAGACCGTTAATTGCATCGGAATTAATGACTTTTCCTTCTTTGGAGGTAAAAGCTTCTTCCTGTATGTTTTCAGACCCTTCAATTACTTCTTTGATGGAAATGCCAAAATGCTTCGCAAAGCGATGGTCTCTTTCATCGTGTGCCGGAACAGCCATAATTGCACCGGTACCATAACCCATTAAAACATAATCTGCAATATATACCGGTATATTTTCTTTAGTTAGCGGATGCACGGCATAGGCACCCGTAAATTGTCCGGAAACCGTTTTGGCATCCGCCATACGTTCTCTTTCCGAACGTTTGGTGCTGTCTTCTTTATATTGGTTGACTGCCTCAACATATTCCCCGGTGGTAAGCTGGTTCACCAAAGGATGTTCGGGAGCCAGTACCATAAACGTACAGCCGTACAGGGTATCGGGGCGGGTAGTGAAAACTTTGATCTGCTCGTCCGAGTTTTGTACCGAAAAAAGTATTTCAGCTCCCTGGGACTTACCAATCCAGTTTCTCTGGCTTTCTTTTATCGCATCGCTCCATTGAAGGGTGTCCAGACCGGTTAGCAGACGTTCCGCATAAGCCGTAATCCGCATAGACCATTGCATCATTTTTTTCTGATATACCGGATATCCGCCACGTTCGGACACTCCATTTATCACTTCATCATTGGCCAGAACGGTTCCCAGTGCAGGACACCAGTTTACAGTAGTTTCCGCACGGTAAGCCAGACGGTAGTTTAAAAGTATTTCCTGTTTCTGATCTTCTGAATATCCGTTCCATTCTTCTGCCGTAAAAGGTTCTTTCTGGCTGGTACAGGCATTAACTTTCAGAGAACCGTTTTCAGAGAAATTATCAATCAGTTCTTGTATGGGGCGTGCCTGATGAAGTGCCTGGTCGTAATACGAATGAAAAAGCTGAATGAAAATCCATTGGGTCCAACGGTAATATTCTTTATCCGAAGTTCTTACCTCACGGCTCCAGTCAAAAGAAAAACCCAGTTTTTTAAGCTGGTTATTGTAACCGGCAATCTGGTTGTTTTTATTATCGATTCCACCATTAATGTTTACTTCGGTTGTTATTGCCGGATGCTGGCCGGTTTGAATGGCATACTGCTCGGCAGGTAAGCCGAAACTATCGTATCCCATAGGGTGAAGGACATTAAATCCCTGGTGGCGTTTGTATCTTGAGTATATATCTGAGGCAATATAGCCCAGAGGATGTCCCACATGCAGTCCGGCTCCCGATGGATAAGGGAACATGTCCAGTACATAATATTTCGGTTGTGAAGTATTATCTGACGTGGCAAACGTTTGTTGCTCCGCCCATTTTTTCTGCCATTTTTTTTCGATGTCTTGAAAGTTATACTGCATGATTATTTCAGGGAATTTAATATTTTCTAATTTTTGCAAATGTAAGAATTTATTGGATCATTTAAGAATACCCGCCGGAAGTAATTGGGTATTTTTTCTCAAGCAGAGCTTTCTAATAAAGAAGGTTTTATATGGTAAAGTATAAGGTATTGAATATAATTTTTACTCCTCGGTCAATAATTTTATTAATCTAAAGCGATATAAACTTTCGGGTAATCCTGTTTTGGTCCGTAAACTCACCAATGCGCTTTTTACGGCTGACAAGAAAATCAGAGCTATGGTTTATCTCCTTTTAAGGGGATGATTGAATTGTTTCATCAGATTTAGGTGATAGTAAACATAAGATACGTAGCTGATTAAAAAAGTAAGTTACAGACCCAATATTGAACGTTATTTTTTTTCTTTAGGGCGTACGAGATATAAACCTCCGGAATGAGGAAACATATTTAAGTCATCACATAAATATATACATATATATCCTTTTTTGTATATTTATTCGTTTCCAAAAAACTCAATTTCCTTTCCCCGATCACTATTAAATTTAAAATGAATTTTCTCCTTAGACATTTGCAATTCTGCATAGAGGGTAATATAACGTAAGTGCAAGGTTTTTATGATATCCTGCCTGGCTTCTTCGCTTCTGTTTTATATTCTTTCAATACTTCTTGTTTTTCATTTTTCAGAAATTTAACTATGAAATTTATTTTCAATAATTTTTAATGTTTTTTAGCTTCTATAAATATAAAATTAATATATTTGTCCTTTATTGTTATAGGTTTTGTTATAAATTAAATAGTGATAGGTATAATAATAATACTTTTTACTTTTTAATACATTTAATCAATGTTAAATAAATTGAAACTTATTTTGCTGAGTATACTGAATTAAGTATTTAAGCTAAAAGTAGTATAGGAATTTTAATAAAATTATTCGTATAACACATTAAATAAAAAATTACGAAATATATTAATAACTAAACAGTAATTCAAAATGAAATTTTTAAATAAAATAATAAGTTTACTAATCATTTTATTCAATGTCTTTTTATTAGCTCAAAAAAATAGTGATATAGATACTTTACATTATAACGTTGTGATAAATAAAAATGAATCTAAAAATTTTAAAACAGGTACGAATATTAAAAATTACATAGCTTCAGACAAAAATATATATAAATCCGGTGATACAATTATTCTAGGAGAAGCTACTGGAGAAGGACAAAGTGCATTTAGTAAAAAAAGAAATTTTCAATATATATTTTATGGCAAACCTACTGCTGTATTATTTAAAGGCATAAGATATGTAGATGAAAAATATAAAGGTTATAAGGCTACTATTGAACAAATTAAATTTAATAAAGGTAGCATGGGGCAGGAAAATTATATATTTTTTTATATAAAACCATTGCCGGGTACTAACTTTTTATTATTAGATAATTATATTACTGTTACAATGGTAGATAATGCAATTTTAAGTGGTGAAATTATTCCCTTAAACAAAACACGTCCTTTAACTTATGATGAAGCAATAGAGATATTAAAAAACAAAAAAATGGAGTTAGAATTAGAATTAATAACACAAGAAGAGTTTAACAGAATAAAAGAAAATCTTAAGCCTATAATAAATAAATAAAATACAAAGTATTTAATTTATCATATACCACTAAGGGCATTCGATTGATTTCCTCTGCATGAAAAGATCTAGGATCAGGTGGATAACGTTCTCCAAATAGGGTTATTAATTCCAAATTTTCAGAAAAAATAGTACTAATTTCATATTCTTTACTTTGGATTCCCTGATCTATAAATGGATAACTAGAATACTCTTCCGGTGTTGTTTTACAACTTGTTAAAAACAAAATAAGTACTACTAAAATAGAGTTTCTCATAAGTCTAAGCTTTTATTTTTTTTCTTTAGGCCGAATTAAATATAATCCTCCGGAATGAGGTATTTGACTTGATATGCTATATATATACATATATATATAGCCCTTTTTATATAGTTCTTCATTACCAAAGAATTCTATATTTTTGTCTAAATTACTATTGAATTTAAAATGAATGTTCTCTTTAGGCATATGCAATTCTGAATATATGGTCTTATAGCGTAAGGATCGGGTTTTTATAATATCCTGCTTTATTTCTTCACTACTATTTTTATATTTCTCTAAGACTTTCTTTTTTTCTTTTTCAGAAATTTCACTATGATTTTCTTCATTTAAAACCGTATAATATTTTTCTGCATATGGAAATTTAAAATTGACAAATTTATTCTCTTTGTTTGCATAAGAATTACAAACAGAGACTATATCTTCATTATTTAAGGTATCGATTTTGTAATTTGGTATATTATACCTTAAATTATAGAATATTTTATTTATATTTCTAAAATATAAATTATTCTTTTTATCATATAATATCAAAGGCATTTTATTAATTTCGTCAGCATGTGCTTCACTAATATCAGCAGGATAACGATGCCCAAATATTGTAATTAATTTTCCTCCTTCTATAAAAATTGAATCAATTTGATACTTATCACTTTGAATCCCTTGATCTATAAATGGGTATTTAGAGTAATCTTCCGGTGTTGTTTTACAACTGGTTAAAAACAAAATAAGTACTACTAAAATATAGTTTTTCATCAGTCTAAGCAACCTCTTATCTATTTGATAGATAGTAAACACTTTTTTATTTTTTTTCCTTAAGGCGTACGAGATACAAACCTCTTGAGTGAGGAAACATATTTAAGTTATTATATATATATATAAATATATATCCTTTTTTATATAATTCTTCATTACCAAAGAGTTTTACATTTTTATCTAAATCACTATTAAATTTAAAATAAATTTTTTCCAGAGGCATTTGCAGCTCTGCATATGTAGTGTTATAGCGTGAGGAGGAATTTTCTATTATCATTTCTTTAAAAGTATCACTTTCATTTTTATATTTATTTAAAAGCTGATTTCTTTTTTCTTCGGAAATTTCACTATGATATTCCTCATTTAAAACTTTATAATATTTTTCAGCCTCTGGATATTTAAAATTTACTAAATCAGAGCTTTTCTTATAATTTTCTTTAAAGATTTTATTATAAACTTTAATGCTGTCTTCATTTTTTATCGTATCTGTTTTATTAGATAAAAAATCATATTTCATAAAATAAACTTTACTATTTTTACGATCATGTATAATATAGAAAATTCTATTTTTTTTATTGTAATATAGTAAAGGCATATCCCAGGTTTTCTTTTCTAATACAGGAGACAACATTCCACGGGTTAAACTATAGCCTAGCATATTTTTTAATTCATATTTTTCTGGTACTAAGGTTACCATTTCATACTTTTCACTTTGAATCCCATCATCTATAAATGAATAAACGGAATAATCTTTGTTGGTAGTTTTGCAACTGGTTAAAAATAAAATAAGTATTACTAAAATAGAGTTTTTCATAAGTTTAGACTTTCCTTGTTTATAACTATATATACTAGAATATTATAAACACTTTTTTATTTTTTTTCTTTAGGCCTAATTACATACAATCCTCCGGAATGAGGAAACATATTTAAATTATCGTATATATATATATATATATAGCCCATTTTGTACAACTCTTCATTACCAAAGAATATTATTTTATCATTAGAAGTACTAAATTTAAAATGTATCTTCTCATTAGGCATTTGCAATTCTACATAGAGAGTATTATACCGTATAGAAAAAGTTTTTATAATATCTTGTTTGGTTTCTTCACTGCTATTTTTATATTCTTCAAATATTCTTTTTTTCTTTTCCTCCGAAATTTCACTATGATATTCTCTATTTACTACCTTATAGTATTTTTTTGCTTCAGAAAATTTAAAGTTTGTTAGATCAGATTTTTTTTTGTCATATAATTCTCGGATAGTATCGCCATTGTAAGAAATAGTGTCAATTTTATTTTTTTCAAAATTGTACTTTATAGTAAACGGAGTATATTTATCTTCTTTAGTAGAAAAGAAAAAAATAGTATTCAATTTTTTATCAAAAAGGATAAAAGGAAGAGCTAATGTTTTTTCAATATTTCCAGATAAATTTGAAGAAGAAGGGTACCGATGTCCATACACACTTCTCAATTCATATCCTTGAGGAATAAGTGTATATGTTTCATATTTTTCACTTCGAATCTCTTGATCTATAAATGGATAAGCTGAATAATCTTCCGGAGTAGTTTTACAGCTTATAAAAAGTAAAACAAATAATACTAAAATATAGTTTCTCATAAGTCTAAATTTTTATCATCAATAAAAATACAGTAAATAAAATAATCATACCTCTTATAATCAATATTTTTTATTTTTCTTATTACTACTCCGTGTAATAAATCTTTATTTCGTAAATTCCATTCAAAATCATTTAACTTTTCAAGAGTGTCAAATTCTTTAGCTAAAAGTTTTTGTAAGGTAGAGGTACTAATTCGTAGAAAACCAAAGCCTAATTCAATGATCTTTTCTTCCGCTAAAGTTTTATTAGGTTTATCCTGCCCTAAAAAGAGTTCCATAGCTTTCATTCCCTCTTCTTTTTTCTTTAAAAAGGTTTTAAACGCTTCTTCCTTAATCAGTTCCTCTAGTTCTTGGGAGTATTGTTCTATCATCAGAGCTACCGGAAGGGAGAGCTGGCCAGCCAGCTGTCCTACCCAGGAAGGGAAAAACCCAAAGAATTTTTTCAGTAAAAAGCTTCCCATTCCTTTATAATCCGGAGTTCCGGAAGCCATGCTTTCCTCCATTCCCTGAAGGTCTATCACATAGCCCATCGTTTCAAATAGTTGGGTACTAAGCTGGGTGGCAGTATGTATGGGATTTTTTTGAGCAAGTACTTCCAGCTGGTTCAGTCCTTTGGTGGTAGCGTAGCGGGTTTCTCCCTGCAGGGTGGGGTGGGCAATACGAAATGCAGTATCGGAAGCCCTTTTTATGCGGTGCACATTTCCGTCTATCATGGTAATGGTTTTATTTTCGTATACGTTTTTCCTTAAGGTGATGCTTCCGTCCGTATACATCAAATATCCCTTTTCCAATTCCCGTATAGCCAGCGTATAGGTTTTCTTTTTCAGATACTCCAATCCTTTCCCCACTTCATTTTTAACTTTTTCTTTTGCCTGGTCTGTTATCTTAGCTTTTATTTTTTCCTGGGCATGTTCTATCTTTTGCTGGGAACTCGTATCTTCATTCAGTAACAATTCCATATAAATAGCATTTCCTTCACTGCTTCGTATTTCGGGAAACTGGTAGTCAATACCCGGTCGGATAAAGTATAAATCTGGAATTTCCGGTAGTTTTACCCTGAGATAATCCGTAAACCTGACCGGCAGGTGGGCAAGTTGGTACACAGGCCCTCCGTTAAAGCTGCTTTTCAGGGTTTTGGGACTATATTCAGCTTTGCAGTAAACTTCAATGTCACCCGGTGTATCATCTTCTTTAACCAATTGAATGGTATATTTATTATAAAGAAATTTTAAGGTGGCATATGCCCTGTTTTCAGATTCTACATAGGCATACTTCTGCGCTCCATCCAGTCTTCGGTCCCAGGCAATACAATCTATACCCAGCCAGCCCAGCTGTGAATCGTAAAAAGAAATTTTCAGCCGGCTGAGGCCTTCATCTTTATCATCGTTTTTATAATCATAGACAGGTATGTTACGGGTTTCAAACTGAAAGTATACCGTATCTCCCAGGTAAGCTTCCCTTATTTTATTATTTCCTTCCTTATCGGAGCTCCACCATCCGCGAATAATATAAATGCCCGCGGCTTTAGGTTCTTCCGGTTCCCCGTAAATCATTTCCCCATCGGTAGTAAGTTCTATGGGCCCGCCGGCGTTAATAGTAAAATTTTCCTGATAATAGGTAAGGGTTCCATAACGTTCTATTATTTTCCCTCCGGCTATTCGTACTATTTTTCCTCCTGCCATAATGTGTTAGAATAATTTGGATTTTTCACCACTGTTGTTATTAAAATTCTGGTCGGAATGAAACTGTGTTTTTCCCTCGGTGGAGGTATTTCTTTCCTGTGCGTACGATTGCGCTTCTTGGGCTCTGGAGCTAATACTTCCGGTAGCTTCTTCCTGTATATCCCCTGCAAACAGGGTATATTGCCTTCCTACGGTAGTGGCGGAGTTTTTCCCTACACTGGTGGTTTGGTCGGCTCCCACCGTGGTAATCATATTTTTACCGGCACTTAACACAATATCTTCTCCGGCACTTACCGAAAAATTCCTGGGAGCATTCATGGAGATATTTCCTTCTCCGTCCATAAACATACGGTTACCGCTGGGGTCTTCAATCAGAATGGAACCCTGTCCTTCGGCATCGTTAAATACGATTTTGGTTCCGCTACGGGTCTGTATGACTTTGAGGTCGTTTCCTTCGGTATAGTAGGCCGCTATTTCTCCTCCATTGTAAGCGGTTCCCAAGACTACCGGATATTCGGCATTGCCTCCCTGAAAGGCTACCAATACGGTTTCGCCTATCTCAGGATTCAGGTAGGTGCCTTTACCGCTTCCCGCATGGGGCTGTATGACCTGCACCCAGGGGCTCTGGCTGTTTTCGGGCTTTTGCCAGGTAAACTGTACCCGCACACGTCCCATCTTCAGCGGGTCCTGATTGTCGGTTACGGTGGCATGCTGCAAATCGGCTTTCGGAAAGGCGTTTTCTTCGTACACATCGGGTACGCTAAGGTCTTTGGGTATGCCTTTAAAACTATTGGTATAGCCTTCGCCATCGGCAAAATGATGGGTAATTTCCGTGATTTTATAGGATTCTACCGGTACTTTTCCCGATTTGAATATTTCATGGCCTGGCATCCAGGCCATCATCTTTACGACCGTGCCTACCTGTAGCTCCGGATGGTTGGTGGTGGCTTCCATATACACCAGGTTCTGCCTGTTTCTTTTTTCCCTTTCTACCGAGCGTTGCAGCTGCGAGGCATCGGCAGGATTTTGAAGGTAATGTCCCGAAGGGGATACGTTAAAGGCTGAGGCCGAGGCATTCTGGGCAAATTGCTGGAAAGGGTTTTCCGAGGCCTGCACGGATTGCGAGGAGGAATCTACGCTATAGTCTTCCGCCTGCTTGGGATCGTACACCGAGCTGCTGAACTGCTGAGGCTTGATTTCCATTTTAAGCTCATAATCGTAAATATCTTCGCCTTCGGTAAGCTCTACGATTTTTCCGCCCCAGGCGGAGAAACGGAACTGCTCGCCGGTATAGTGCAAATTTTCCCCGTACCTTTGGGAAAGCCTCCGCAAAAAGTGGTAATCGCTTTCGTTCATCTGTACGGTATAGGGAAGTTTTTCTTTGTAATTAGGATTGAGGTCAAAGTTTACCAAATCCTGCGGATAGCCGGCGGTTACTTTTTTTACAATGTCTTCGAAGCTGGAATCTTCAAAGCTGCGGCAGTGCCTTCCGTTTTCCATCAGGACAGAGGGCGATTTTCCGCGTAAAACAATATGTTTGGAGCCGTTTTGTATCCGGCTGGATATCTGGGTGATTACGCCAATAAACTGACTCATCACCCGGCCGTACTGCCGGAAGGAAAATGTGATCCTCTTACCCAGATGGCGGCGGGAGTTTTCCAGCGGATAGGCTTTGGATTCGGAAAATTCGTCGGGGTCGGCGGTAAGCTCAAACTCGTGGTGTCCGCTAAAGGACTGCTTCAGCTCCAGCTTCAGGTTGGTCTGGTTGAAATAATCCACTCCCTGTATCTGTACACTTATGCTGACCAGCGAGCTGTTGCCGTACTGGCTGTCTTTGTTTCCTCCGTAGCGGGCATAGTAGCTCCCTTTGTTTAACTGCTCTATCTCTTGTTGGGTATAAAGCTTAAAGTTTGAATATTCCTCTGAAGAATCTGTTTCTTTAAGGCGTTTGCGTGAAATTTCATCTGAATTCATAGAGATACCGTATAAGTTACAACTTTTAAACAATAATAAAGCAAAAATACGAAAAATAGTTATTAATTATATTAATAGATGGTTAAAATTATCTATATTATTAAATTTATACTACTAAAATAGTATATTTTATGTTTATTGTGTTTAATATATTAAACAAACTAAAGGTTAGGTTTACCTAGAATTTCTACCTGCAAGGTGCCTCAGGGAATGTGTGGATAGATGGTTTCCGTAAATCGAAACTTCTGGCATTTTTTTCGCAGTAAATAAATAAATAATTAGGTAACTTATGCCAGAAATTGTAGTAAAAAGGGTGTATGAGCCTTACGATCCCGAGGACGGGTACCGTATTTTGGTGGATCGTTTATGGCCCAGAGGAATAAAAAAAGAAAATTTGCCCTACGATATGTGGGCGAAAGAGGTAACTCCTTCGTCAGGGTTGCGCAAATGGTTTCATTCAGATCCGGAGCATCACTGGCCGGTTTTTGTTTCTCATTACCGGGAAGAGCTCAGTCAGTCGGATGCGGTAGAAAAACTTATGCCCCTGCTGGCTTCTCATCCCAAGATAACCTTACTGTATGCTTCTAAAAATAAAGAGCAAAACCATGCTCTGATTCTCAAGGATTTTTTAGATAAAAAAATGAAAGCGTAATCAGTTTCTGAGCTGACGGGCAAACTTATAGGCATCGGAAATATCGATGTCCTCATCGTCATGATGAGAATTGCCACGAAATTTAAATTCCAGTATCTTATCATTTTTAATATAGGTGCGGGTTTCGAGAATACGGCTGATACGAGACGAATCCGGCTCCTGGGTTTTTTCGTTTATCTCAAAAGCTTTGTCGTAATTATAAATAAAGATAAGTTTACCTGAGAAGAAAAAATATTCGGTTATGTACCTGCCTATGAAGCTGTGCGTATCGGCTACTATCTTTTTAAGTTCTCCGTTTTTAAAGTAGCCGGATAAAAGAATCCCTTTGTAATGTTTTTTAATGATTTCGTACTCCTGATCTGCATTAATTTCTTTTACCAGTCTCTTAATTTCGGAAATTTTTTTCCTCTTTTTTTGTTCTTGTGTTGCAGAAATAAAAACGAGTCCGATCAGTATAGGTATAATAATTTTTTTTAAAGGTGTTTTACGATATTTCATACGGTTTGATATTAGTTATTCATTGATTCGGGTAGGAGTGTCTACTCCGGAAATAATGGATTGCGCACTTAGGGCAATCGCTTTAACAATTTCACTCATATTGGAAAGATCCAGGGTATCGATTTCATCGTTTACCTGATGGTAGTAGGGTTCATTATCCATTTTTGAGGTGCTGATAGTGTGGGCCGGTACTCCCAGATAGGCCAGAGTGGCATTATCTGAACGGTAAAAGAGTTTTTCTTTTCTATATGGATCCGGATAAAAACTAAAAGGGGTGCCGGATAGGTTTTTTTGAAGAATTGTGCCGAAATCCGATTTTTTATAACCGGTAATAAAGGCTGAATTTTTCCCCCATTTGCTATCCGTTCCAATCATCTCAATATTAAACATAGCAGTAATTTGGTTAGGATCGTATTGCTTTGAAAAATACCGGGAACCTAGTCCACCTTCCTCTTCACCGGTAAAACAGACAAAAATAAGAGTTCTTTCGTTTTGGTTCAGTTTTTTAAAATATTCAGCAAGAAGCAGTACTGCAGCAACCCCGGAAGCATCGTCATTTGCTCCGTTGTAAATGGAATCAGTTCCCATTTGAGGGGAACGCATGCCCAAGTGATCATAATGAGCCGAAAAAATCACATATTCATTTTTTCTGGATTTACCCTCCAGTATACCTATCACATTGGTAAGCGTTCCTTGCGGATAACGTTCATAACTGAATGTTTGAAAATACGAGTCTGAGGTATAGGGAGTCAGTCCGGTTTTTTGAAAACGGGAAGCAATAAAAGCCGCGGCACTGTCAATTTCCGGAGTGAATATTTCCCGGCCTTTCATATCATCGGAAGCCAGTACTTTTATAATGGATTGTATCTTGCTAGCGGAAAACAGGGTATCTGTAGTCTGCGCCTTTCCTAAAACCGACAGGCAGACCAAAAAAAGGATTTTCTTCATATAGAGTCTTTTACATCCATCTTTTTAATTAATATGAAATTCCGAAGGCTGTAAAATTTATCGGAAGCTGTCCAGTGGATGTCTTTAAGTTTATCTCCGAGCAATGGCCAGTCTTCATTATTTTTCAGCGATTCAATCATTTTTTCGTCTTTGGAAATATTAGCATAATAAATCCTGTACCAGTTAAGATCTTCAGTAAGGGTATCGTTTTTAATCTGTTCTTCAATGGTGGAAAACAGATCCTGAGGAATATTGTAATCTCCCTTGCAGCCGAAATTACCAATGTAAACTTTCCACATTTCACCATCAATTTCCCATTCTTCAATACCTATATGCTCATGTTCGTCCACCTGCCAGAAAGCAGATAAAAAAACATGCAGAGAGTTAGCAGCAAAATTCTGGAAAGCATCCTGAGTAGCGGAAAGCTCGTCTTTACCTACTCCTGCAAAGCTTTCGTATATCACTTTTTTATCTCCTAAGAGAAGAGTGATATCCAAACGTATGCTGGCTCCGTTTTCATATTCTTTCAGATTTTGTGTAGCAGCACTCATGGCAGGCAGCTGTTCGTCAACCAAAAGCCATCCTTTGTACTCTAACGTATTCAAATCGTGAGCCTTTAATATGTTTCCTAAAATTTCCTGAGCCGTCATTTAATATATTTTTTCCAAAAATACGCATTTTCTTTGCCCTGAGTGCAAATTTTCCTTTCAAATAAATCTTAACCAAATCGCAACAAAACTGTAACAACATTGTTACGAAATACCTTTAGTATTGCATAAAAATTACATAATGAAAAAGATAATTCTTTTACTATCAGGAGCGGTTATGATGTTAACTGCCTGTAACCAAGACAAAGAAGGTAAGGCTAAGCTTTCAGGAGCAGGAGCAACCTTTCCGGCTCCTTTTTACAATATTGTTTTTAAAAATTATTCGGAACAATCGGGAAACGAAGTTACGTATGGAGCTACCGGAAGTGGAAGCGGAATACGAAGTTTGAAAGATCGTACGGTAGATTTTGGTGCTACGGACGTATTTTTATCCGATGATGAGCTTAAGGAAATGGGAGGAGAGATTGTTCATATCCCTACGGCTTTGGGTGCAGTGGTTTTATCTTACAACCTTCCGGACGTAAAAGGATTAAAACTTACCGCTGAACTTATTTCTGAAATATACAGAGGAAAAATAAAAAACTGGAATGATCCTAAAATAAAAGCCATCAATTCGGAAATCACTTTCCCTGATTTGGCAATTACTCCGGTATACCGTTCAGACGGAAGCGGAACAACCTATGTGTTTACCGACTATATGTCTAAAGCGGATGAGTTATGGAATAAAGAAATAGGAAAAGGAAAATCATTGGAATTTCCGGCAGGTATAGCGGCAAAAGGAAATCCGGGAGTTGCCGGAATCATATCAAAAACTAAAGGTTCTATCGGATATATCGGTTCTGAATATGCATTGGCACTCAACATACCTAGTGCTTCGTTAAAAAATTCTTCCGGTAAATTCGTGGAAGCTACTACTGAATCAATATCTGCGTCTGCAAATGTAGATTTACCAGCAGATACCCGCGTAATGATTACCAATTCTTCTTCAGCAGATGCATATCCTATCAGTACATTTACCTGGATCATCCTGTTTAAAGAACAATCGTATAACAACCGTACCGAAAATACCGCTAAAGCTTTAGTAGGACTTCTTGATTACGTAATCGGAGAAGAAGGTCAGAAAGTGGCGGCGAAAACTCATTATGCACCTCTTCCACAGAAAGCGGTTGAGTTAAATAAAACCAATATCAAATCTATCACTTTCAATAAAAAAGCAATTAATCCTTAATAAAACAAAAACTATCTATAACTGTCAAGTTCTGATATAATGAAAGATAGATTATTTAAAATAGTATTATTTTTAGCCTCGTTTCTCATACTGCTGTTAACTGCGGGTATTGTATACGCTCTAATCAGCCAGAGTTTACGAACATTTTCCGAAATAGGATTTTTCAAATTTCTTACTTCAGATTCCTGGAATCCTAAAACAGATAAATATGGTGCTTTATCATTTATATCAGGAACCCTTATGACCTCTGTACTGGCTTTAGCTTTCTGTGTATTGTTTTCTTTACCGGTGGCTTTGTTTAACGGGGAATATTTCCGGGGAAAAAAGATATCGACAGTAGTCAGTTCAATAGTGGATCTGCTTGCAGGTATTCCCTCCATAGTTTACGGATTATGGGGGTTTTATGTAGTTTGTCCTGTTTTGGTTGATTTAGGGTTCAGCGATACCGGTTTTGGTGTGCTGTTGGCATCTATTGTGCTGGCTATTATGATTATTCCTTATGCATCGTCTCTAAGTGCGGAATTTATTTCTATGGTTCCCAATGAACTTAAAGAAGCAGCTTACAGCCTTGGAGCCACCCGCCTGGAGGTAGTTACCCGGGTAAGTCTTCCGGCTGCCGGTTCAGGCATTCTTACTTCCTATATATTGGCATTGGGAAGAGCCTTGGGGGAAACCATGGCCGTAACTATGCTGATTGGTAATACAAATGCCATTCCTACCGGAATAACAGGTACTGGAAATACCATGGCCAGTATTATTGCCAACCAGTTCGGTGAAGCAGACGGTCTTAAATTGAGCTCGCTGATTGCGATTGGCCTGTTATTGTTTTTGATAACGGCTGTCATCAATTTTATAGCTAAATACAGTATGAAATTAATTAACAAAGCTTAAACCATGTTTACATCCAGTATAAAATACAGGGAACTGAAAAGCAAATTTTTCTTTTATATTATTTGTATTTTCTCTTTTCTGGCTATGGTTCCTTTATTTTTAATTCTTTGGGAACTTTTAAAAAAAGGATATCGGCAATTTAACCTCAGCTTATTTACCGAAACGGCTCCGACTTCTATGGATGCCATGCTGGCAAAAATGAGCGATGATTTAATTCCCGGCGGTATATTAAATGGAATTACCGGGACACTTTTAATTTTAGGTATTGCCATTGTCATATCTATTCCTATAGGGATTTTTGCAGGGGTTTACCTGGCGGAAAAACAAAACAGTTTTTTTGCTAACCTGATTCGTAATTTAACAGATTTGCTTCAGGGAATTCCCTCTATTGTTGTGGGTATTATCGTGTATATCTGGGTAGTACGTCCGATGCATTCTTATTCGGCATTAGCCGGGAGTGTGGCTCTATCCATTATGATGCTCCCTATGATTATCCGTTCTACCGAAGAAAGTATCCGGATGCTTCCCGTTACTCTTAAAGAGGCAGCACTGGCCCTGGGTGGTTCGTATGTAAATGTGGTATTTAAAGTATTAATACCCTCTGCCTTTGGAGGCTTGTTCACAGGGATATTGCTGGCTATTTCACGGGTAATGGGTGAAACGGCACCACTATTGGTTACCGCATTAGGTGCCTCTATAGTGAACTGGGATTTTACAAAACCCACCAGCTCCATACCTCTGTTAATCTGGGAATTTTATAATGATCCTAATTTATCAGACCTGGTCTGGTCTTCATCTTTATTGTTATTATTAATTATTTTGGTTATCAACCTAACAGCAAAAAGTATTTCTAAAAAATGGAAAATTCAGTAATTAATCATGATACGCCGATTCTGGAATTAAAAAATGTATGCGTTTCTTACGTTCCGGGAAAAAATGCCGTAGAAAATGTTAATGCCGTAGTGAACAAAAATACAATTACTGCAATCATGGGGCCTTCGGGATGCGGAAAAAGTACGCTTTTACGAGCCATTAACAGAATGCATGAATTATATCCCAGCATAAAAACAACCGGAGAAATTATTCTTAAAGGTGAAAATATCTTTGATATGAATCCTATGAAAGTAAGGCGAATGGCCGGAATGGTTTTTCAAAGACCTAATCCATTTCCTACGATGAGTATTCTGGAAAATGTGCTGGCGGGATATAGTTTAAACGGTATTAAACTTAAAAAATCGGAAAAAGAAGAAATTGTTGAAAAAAGTTTGCAGGATGTGGCATTGTGGGATGAAGTTAAAGACTCCATTAATAAAAGGGGAACTTTTCTATCCGGTGGCCAGCAGCAACGTTTGTGTATTGCCAGGGCACTGGCATTGAAACCGGAAGTTCTGTTGATGGATGAACCTACGTCTGCTCTGGATCCGATATCAACTAACCGTGTGGAAGAATTGGTGTTGGAACTTAAAAAAGAATATACTATATTGGTGGTTACTCACAATATGTCTCAGGCTGCCCGAATTTCCGATAATTCTATGTTCATGTATTTAGGTGAACTGGTAGAATACGATTCAACCAGACAAATGTTTACCAAGCCTAAACATAAAAGAACAGAAGATTATCTTACAGGAGTATTTAGTTAATTATAAAACAAGTTGATAGTATGCCGACAAATATAAAAATTAAACAGTTAGAAATTCTGCAAAACGATTTTGAATTGATATCCAAAACGGTATTAACTCAGATTCAGATTACCAAAAAACTTTTGGATAACCACCAGATCAATGAACTGTACGAAGAAGGACGGGAAAATGAAATTATTATTGACCGGCTGGAGATGAAAATACGTGAGGAAGTGGTATTCACGATATTTACTTTTAATCCGCTGGCGGAAGACCTTAGAAGAATTATAGCTTATCAGGATATGACTACCAATTTGGAACGAATCGGTGATATTCTTTTAAACATCATTCATTTTATCAAGGATTATAATGATAGTGCCGTTACCAATTTTTCGGAATTTAAAAAAGAGCTCAGCAAAATGCTGGAAATTGTGAGTGAAATGGTTCGGAATGCTCTGATTTCATTTACAGCTCATGACAATGTGTTGGCCTATAAAATTATTAGAGAGGATAAAAAGGTGAATACCTTATTTCATAAAATAAATAGTAACTTACAGGAAACTTTCTCCGATAAAATCCTGGCCAGAACCGATATTGAAAATCTTTTGATTATAAATTCTATTAATCAGAATCTTGAGCGTATCGGTGACGGTGCAACCAATATTGCCGAATCAGCCATTTATTTGACTGAAGGAAGAGATATAAGACATAAAAAATAACCTAGAAAGAGCATTATGGAAACTGTTCCCACTATACTGATTGTTGAAGACGAAACCGATATTCGTGAAATTTTACAGTTTAATCTGGAAAGTGAAGGTTTTAAGGTGGATTTAGCGGAATCTGCGGAAGAGGCTCTGGAAATATTTGATTCCAGTCATGAGCTGATTCTTCTGGATGTTATGATGGAAGGAATGTCCGGATATAAAATGGCCGAAAAATTAAGAAAGTCTAAAAATCAGGTACCAATTATTTTTCTTACCGCAAAAAATACGGAAAATGATATGTTAACGGGTTTTTCAATCGGAGGTGATGACTACATTACCAAACCTTTTTCAATCAAAGAGGTAGTGGCCCGGATCAAAAGTGTGCTTAAAAGATCGGATAAGCCGGTACTTGTTGAAAAGGAGAGCAATATGGTAACGATTGATGGTCTGGAAGTAAATCTTGAAACTAAACAGGTTACAATTGATAAAAACACGGTTGATTTAACTAAAACAGAATTTGAAATTCTTGTTTTCCTGCTTAAAAATGAAAATAAGATTCATTCACGTGCAGAGATACTGAATAAAGTATGGAGGAACAATGAGTTTGTACTGGAACGTACTGTGGATGTGCATATTGCCAGACTCAGAAAAAAGATTGGTAGCTATGGTAAGCTGATCGTTAACAAAACGGGATACGGATATAGTTTTTCAATGAAATAAAATATTTTAATTGTACTTAAGAACCTAATTTAATGAAATTATCTTATAAACAGCGCATATTCTTTTACTTTTTTGCCATTTTTGCCCTATTCACTATAATTCTGGTGCTTTTTGAAAGAAAAAAAGAAAAAAATTATAAAACCCAGACAATCGAAACAACATTAGAGAGTTATGCTAATGTTATTAATTCGTATATTCTTCACGAAAAGCTTCTGGAAGGAAATTCAGACAGATTACAGGAATTGTCTCAATTGTTGCCCAAGCAGATAAGAATAACGGTGATCAGTAAAAAAGGAGATGTATTGTTCGACAATGATGTACAAAACGTTAAAACACTGGAAAACCATCTCAGAAGGCCCGAAATTCAAAAAGCTATTTTTCAGGGGAAGGGATCTAATGTACGCATGTCAACTTCTACACGGGAGGAGTATATGTACTATGCTTCATCATACAACCAGTATTTTGTTCGTGTAGCACTACCTTATAATATTCAGACGGAAAAATTTTTTAAAGCCGACAATGTTTTTTTATACCTGACACTGGGTATGTTTATCATTGTTCTTTTTTTATTGAATTTTGTATCTGATCGTTTTAACGAATCTATTATTCGTTTAAAGAATTATGTTATTGATGTTAAAAATGGAAAAAGCATTCCGGAAAATGTTCATTTTCCTGATGATGATTTGGGGGAAATAGGAACGGAACTTGCGGCTATAGTTAAACAAAAAGAACAAAGCAAACAGGAGATTGAACTGGAGAGAGAAAAATTAATCCTTCACTTTCAATATGTGAATGAAGGTGTCTGTATTTTTAATCCGGATTTAAAAAGTATATATTCAAATTCGCAGTTTATTCAATATTTAAATTTTATTGTTGATGATCCGATTCTTGATGTAAGTTTACTATTTGATCATGAACTATTTTTTCCAATCAAAGCCTTTATTTTAGACGAAAATAATAAGGAAAATCATTTTTTAGTACAGATTAATAAGGGTAAAAAAGTTTTTTCATTGCAAACCATTAAGTTTGAGGACCAAAGCTTTGAAATAATTATTAAAGATATTACCAAATCGGAAAAGACGCGTTTGATTAAGCAGGAAATGTCTAATAACATCACTCACGAACTTCGTACTCCTGTGGCGAGTATACGGGCTTATCTGGAAACTCTGGAAGAACAGGATCTTCCGTTGGATAAACAAAAACAATTTATAAACCGAGCATTTTTACAATCGGTTCGCTTATCTCATTTAATTGATGATATTAGTTTAATCAGTAAAATGGAAGAGGCAGGAAATTTGTTTAAAAAAGAATTTGTAAATATATCTCAGCTAATCAATGAAGTAAGAATAAATCTGATGGATGGCTTATTGAGACATAAGATAAAACTTAAAATTTCTATTGATGAACATTTGAAGGTTAATGGGAATTATACTTTGTTGTATTCTGTTTTTCAGAATCTTATGGAAAATACAATCAATTATGGAGGAGAAAATATTGAAATTCACATCAGTAATTATATGGAAGATTCCAATTTTGTGTATTTTTCTTATTATGATACCGGAGAGGGAGTGGAAGAAAAGCATTTAAATCGTCTTTTTGAAAGGTTTTACCGTGTTAATGAAGGGAGAACCCGTAATAGCGGGGGAACAGGATTGGGACTTTCTATAGTTAAGAATGCAATATTGTTGCATAACGGTGAAATTCACGTTAAAAAGCATAATCATGGAGGTTTGGAATTCTTATTCACATTGAAAAAGTAATTTTTTATTTGTTAAATTTATATTTTAAAAGGCTGTGTTTCACAGTCTTTTGTTTTTTAGTCAAAAAAATAGTATCTTATTTTTTGTAACTAAATCTTTATCTTTTTGTAATGACTAATTAATATAGTACGTATTTCTTTGCATAAAAATTTACGATGCAGAAGACAAAACCCATTCTTTCTTTTCTATTAATTATTTATTCAGTTTTTTTATATTCTCAACAAGGTGTACGTGGTAAAGTAACAGATAATACGAATCGTGCAGTTACCGATTGCAATATTTTTGTTCAGGGAACGGATTATTTTACACAAGTAGATGCTTCTGGTAATTATCAGCTGGAAATAGAGCCTGGAGAATATACACTGGAGTTTACATCTTCTACATTTAAAGAAATAACGGAGAGAGTTACTGTTACTAAAGAACAATATACAATTCTTCCAGTAAAATTGGTTCAGGAAAGTCAGGAAAAAGTTCTTCAAAAAGTAGTGGTTACCGGTCAATCAGCATTAAATACGGAAACAGGTTTGGTTTCATTGCAAAAAAAGTCCGTTGAAATTACTGAGAATGTATCTTCTGCACAACTTAGCAAGCAAGGAGTTGGCGATGTTGCTTCTGCTGTGGCTAAAGCAACTGGTACGTTTAAACAGGAGGGCACAGGAACTATTTTTATCAGAGGGTTGGGAGACAGATATAATTCAACAACTTTAAACGGTCTTCCGATTCCCTCCGACAATCCGGATATGAAAAACATTGATTTGTCTATTTTTAAGACAGGTATTGTTGAATACATTAGTTTAGAAAAGGTTTTTTCATCACCCATGTTTGGAGACGTAGCTGGCGCTAATATCAATATTGTCTCTAAAGAGCCTAAAGCAAAAGGTTATGTAAAATTAGGACTGAACTCCGGAGTGAATACTCAGGCTATAGCTCAGGATAAATTCTGGCAAAAAGACGGAACTAATTTCTGGGGTTTTAAGAATACCCATATACCTTCTCAGGCTCTATCCGGTTATAATTTCTCAACTTCATGGAATTGGAAGAATATTAGAAATCCATTTGATTCAGGATTAAATCTGGAGGCAGGAAAAAGCTTTTCTTTAGGCTCGGAAGGTAAGTTATCTTTATCTGCAACTTTATCTTTTGATAATGATTATGTGTATAGTAAAGGTATAGAAAAAACCTTAAATGCCCAGGGAAATGCACTTAAAGATTTAACTTCCGAAAAGTATGAATATTCAACCAATACGACCGGTATGGCCAATATCATATATAAAATCAATCAAAGAAATAAAATCAGTTACCATTCATTATTTGTAAACTCTTCGGATCAGACCAACCGAGTTATGAAAGGGTATATTAAAGATCTGGCAGAAGATGCAACGGGAGTTATACGGAGAGCAGAATATAAATTATCGTCTTTATGGGTAAACCAATTGCTGGGTAGTCATAAATTTAAAGATAGAGTAGAGGCTGACTGGAATGTTGCATACAATATATTAGATAGTAAAAATCCGGACAGACAGCAAACAACAACGAAAACATCTGAATTATCAGGAAATTCCATTTTTATCAGTAATTCAGATTCAGATCAGAATCGATATTTTGACAAGCTTAAAGATAATGAATTCACAGGCGGGGCATCACTTTATTATTTTTTTGGAAGTGATAGAGAAAATAAAATAAGTCTGGGATATCAGGGAAAAAGCAAGGAAAGAAAATTTGAAGCTACTCAAATTAATTTTAAAATTCCTACCATGGAAATGTTTGCTGATGTGAATAATTTTGATTCTTTTTTTAATCAGTCGGGATTTGAGTCCGGTTCTTTTATCATGAGAACATTCAGAGGAAATATATTTACCCCGGGAGCATTAAATCCCAGTGAATTCAAAGGAACACAGATCACTCATGCAGGATTTGTTAACATTATTTATAAACTTTCAGATAGATTCACGGTTCAGGCAGGTGCAAGAGCTGAGAATGTTAATCAAAAGATTAACTGGGATACCAACTTAAGTGTGAGTACTGAAGATATGAAGCTCGAAAAGACCAAATTCCTGCCTTCTTTAAACTTAAAATACTCATTAACTCCCAATCATAATTTACGTATGGCTTTTTCGAAAACATATACTATGCCTCAGTTTATAGAGGTGGCACCATTTTATTATGAAGATGTGACTGAAATACGAATGGGAAATCCGTATTTATATCCATCGGATAATTATAATTTTGATTTGAAATGGGAACTTTTTCCTAAATCGGGAGAGGTGCTATCTTTAACTGCATTTGGAAAATATATTAAAAATCCAATAGCTAAGCTAACCTTATCATCTTCAGCTAATGAGATATCATACGCCAACGTAGGCGATAATGCCTATGTTTATGGAGCAGAGATAGAAATTCGAAAGGATCTTATAAAATTTTCAACAGGTAAAATATATAGTTTTCTAAATGCTACTGTAATGAAAACCCAATCTGATCTGAATTCGG
Source organism: Apibacter raozihei (assembly GCF_004014855.1). Classification (NCBI taxonomy): domain Bacteria; kingdom Pseudomonadati; phylum Bacteroidota; class Flavobacteriia; order Flavobacteriales; family Weeksellaceae; genus Apibacter; species Apibacter raozihei. The sequence continues at coordinate 2,819,166 of NZ_CP034930.1, read as the reverse complement.
GAAAAATTGAAAGGGAAACAAACGGTTTTATTAATGCATCTTTTGATAAAAAAAAGGATGATTTACAGGGTGCAGCTAATTTTTTAGCTAATGTTAATCTGGGATATAACCAGCAAATGGGAAGAATGTCTATGGATATGGTTATTTCTTATGCTTATGTAGGAAGTAACATTTATGCCTTAAGCTATAATCTTACAGGAAATCTTGTTGAACAGGAGCTGCATTTACTGGACGCTACTCTTAAATTTAATTTATCTAAAGATACTTCCTTAGGATTTACAGCTAAAAATCTGTTAAATCCTAAATATGAAAGAAAACAAAAAACCATTGCCGGAGATATAACTCAGAGATCATATGATAAAGGACGATATTTCGGATTAAGTTTATCACAACAATTTTAAGCTAATTAAATAAAAATAAATCAAAACATTATGGCAAGTAAAACTATTATCAAATTTTTATTGGGTTTAGGAGCAGTTTCGTCAACAATTATATCATGCGGGAGCGATGATAGTAAAAATGAAAACATTGCTACTCCACAATTGGTGACTATAGACCCATCTAATTTTAAAGGAGAACTAAAGTCCGGACAACAAGCAAAATTAGATCCATCTAAAGTTTATAAGCTGACCGGAGGATTTACGATAAGAGATGGTGCGTCTTTGGAAATACCAGCGGGTACTCGAATTGAAGCAACCGGAGGAACTTCTTCCTACCTGGCTGTTGCTCAGGGGGGTAAAATTTTTGTTAACGGAACGGCCTCTGCACCGGTAGTCTTTACTTCAGGTAATACGACTCCGGCAGGTGGTGACTGGGGAGGTCTGGTTTTATGTGGTAGAGCTCCTATCAATGTAGGTAATGGAACAGCAACTTCTGAGGTAGCTTCTTTGACATACGGAGGAACCAGTGTTAGTGATAACTCAGGCTCTATTAAATATTGCCGAATTGAATATTCGGGAGCTGCTTTTAATTCAGAAAAGGAATTTAATGGCTTATCTTTATTTGGAGTAGGTAACGGAACAACCATTGATTATGTACAAATCTATCAGGGAAATGATGACGGTATTGAATTTTTTGGTGGAACTGTTAATGCTTATCATATTGTTTCTAATGGTAATGAGGATGATGCTTTTGATTATACGGAAGGATGGACAGGTACCAGTGAATATATATATACGACCCGAAGAACCGATGGTACGGGTAATCGTGGAGTAGAAGCTGATAACAGTCAGGTTAATGAACTAGCGGCTCCCGTTTCAAATCCTACAATTAAAAATGCTACATTTATAGGGGCAACAGCAGGAAGTGAATCGCAAGCTTTAAAACTCAGATACGGTACTAAAGGAAGTTTCGAGAATATCGTTGTATCCGGATTTTCAACCGGAGTGGATATCGAACATGATTCTACTTTGGACAATGTAGCCACTGGCTCATTAAAAATAACCAAAATAAAATTTGATAATATTACAACAGAGTCCAGTGGAAAAAAATCAGACAAAACTGTAGTAAATGTTACGAATGCATATACTGTTGATAATACAGCAACCGGAGCCGGAAATGGAACAGCTATTCCTACCTGGGCGCAAGGATGGACAGCAAATTTATAATTTTCATAATACATACATTAATTCAAAAACATTAAAAGCGGTAATTTATTACCGCTTTTAATGTTTTTCGTACTAAAATTTATCTGTTAATTCTATTTTCAATATTTTCAATTTCTTTTAAAAGAATCATGTCCAATTCATTTATTCTGTCTCTTACTTCATCCAATTTACCAAGCCTTAAATAATAAGTGATTAGAAATTCAATATATTTTCTTGTTTCGGAAACATAAATTTGAAGTTGAATATCATTTTTTACAGTTTTAGAAAATTCATATATAGCTTTTATAAATACTTCGAATTCATCATCTAAATTATTATTATAATTATTCATAAAATAGTTTTTTTAATTTTTGTCAAAATTATAGAAGGTTAACCATATATGGTGACAATAATTATACCATATTAGGTTTATTGTTATTATTTTGATAATACTCAAATTTAAAAAAACTATGATTTTTTTAATGTTATAATATATTATTTATCATTAAAATCTAGTTAGTTTTGTCTTATACATAAAAATACATTATTTTTGCCGTTACTTAATAGTTTAATACTAATTAATGAATTTATTAAATAGCACCCCTGTTATAACTGATCAAACATATATAAGAAGTTATAAACTTTTTGTAGATTTTTTTTTAAAAAAAAAATCTACATTCTTTGATATATTTACTAAAGTTAACAACTTAAATTATAAAAAATGAAAAAAAGTAACTTCTATTATATTGTTATTTTGTCTTTGTTTATTTTATCATCTTGTGCTTCCAAAAAAGAAATGTATTATTTTCAGGGAGATGAAATTTTGTTAAAAGATGTATATAAATATACACCTACTTTAAAACCGGATGATTTACTCGTGATTACAGTTTCTGCTTTGGATTTGGAATCAACATTACCATTCAATCAACAAAATGCGTATAATTATAATAATGTGACCGAAAGTGTTACAACAACAAATCCTAGACTAAAAACCTACTTGATAGATGAAAATGGAGATATAGATTTTCCTGTATTAGGGAAATTAAAATTAGGAGGATTAACTAGAAATGAGGCTATGGATTTTATGAGAAATAAATTATCTAAGTACATAAAAGATCCATCAGTCAATATTTCTATAACAAACTTCAGAATAACTGTTTTGGGAGAAGTTACCAAGCCAGGAACTTATACATTAGCCAATGAAAAAATTACTATTTTAGAAGCTTTAGGGTTAGCTGGAGATTTAACTATTTATGGAAAAAGAAAGGATATTATAGTTGTAAGAGAGATTGATGGTAACAAAACATTTACACATGTCGATTTAACATCTAAAGATATATTTCGATCTCCAGTCTATTATTTGTCACAAAATGATGTGGTGTATGTTCATCCCAACAGTGCAAAAAGGACATCTTCTGCTTATAGTGCAACAACATCAGTTTTTGTTTCATTGGCAGGTGTAATAATTTCAGTGATTTCCGTACTTACCCGTTAATAAAATTTATGAAAGACTCTAACACAGAATATCCAGAAGAAAGTAATATTGATATCAAAGAGGTTTTATATCAATATCTTATATATTGGAAATGGTTTGTCGTATCTATAGTATTAATGTTGTCAATATCATTTGTTTATCTGAAATTAACCCCAAAAAAATACAGATCAGAAGCCAAGATACTGTTAAATTTAGATTCAGATAAAGGTTCGTCTTTATTAGGATTGCAAGATTTAACTGCTCTTACCGGATCAAATGGTTCAAAAATAGAAGATCAGATAGAGGTGCTTAAATCCAGACGGCTAATGACAAAAGTTATAGATTCTTTGGACTTAAATGTACATTATTATCAGAGAAATAGCTTAATAACTAATGAAATTTACAAAGAAGAATCACCAGTCACAGTACATTTTTTAGATTCTAAATCTAAATATTTGGTAGATTCATTGTATTCTTTCAAAATTAAAGTTAAAGATGCAAAAACTTTTACCTACGAAGTAAATGATTTATCAGATGAAAAAACGGCTTCATTTGATAAGCCTATAAAATTTTCATTTGGACACATTATTTTCCAGTATAATCCTTTGTTAAAAGATGCAGTTGAGAAAAATAATAAGTTAAGAATATCTATTTTCCCCATGAACTCAACAGCTTTACATTACATTGGTCAAATCAATGTTAAAGCTAATACCAAAAATGGTAATATAGTTAACTTGGAAATGGAAAATATACTTCCTAACAATTCAAATAAAATTATTGATTTGTTGGTTTCTCAGTATGAAAAAGATATTATTGAAGATAAAAATAAAGTTGGTATAAATACTATAACTTTTATTAATGATCGATTGGATTTAATCTCCAAAGATTTAAGTACAACGGATCAAAGTATGGAAAAGTTTAAATCCAAAAAAGCTATTACAGATATTGTTACAGAAGGCCAAATATCTGTTCAGCAATCTTCTAAAATTGACGATCAGCTAAAACAATATCTAATTCAGTTGAGTCTGGTTAACTATATGGATAACTTTATTAGAAATAATAGAAAGTCTTTGGTACCTAGTAATATTGGATTGACTGATCCTTCAATTGCACAAGCTACACAGCAATATAATCAATTAGTACTGGAAAGAGATAATCTTTTAAAAAGTTCAACAGAAGAAAATCCTATAATTGTAAATTTGGATAGCAGGTTAAAAGAATTTAATAATAATTTAATATCAAGTCTTAGAAACTATAAATCAACAACAGAGTTAGCGATTGGAAATTTAAAGTCTCAATTAGGAGAAGTAAAAGGAAGTATTTCTGAATTACCTTCAAAAGAACGTGGATTTAGAGATATAGCCAGAAAACAACAGACAATAGAAGCTTTATATCTTCTATTGTTACAAAAAAGGGAAGAAACTGAAATATCAACTGCTTCTACTCCAAATGTAGTAAAAGTGGTCGATAAATCTTTTTATACAGACAGAGCTGTTTCACCTAAAAAAAATTTAGTTATATTATTTAGCTTAGTTTTTGGGGTGCTTATACCTGTGGTTATACTTTATATTAGATTCATATTAGATAATAAAGTTAAATTTAAGAAAGATATTGAGAAGGTAATTACTAATATTCCTATAAGTGGATATATACCTCATTCTAAAGATGAGCTGATTGATATTAATAGTGCAAACTCACCATCTGCAGAAGCTTTTAGAGTATTAAGAACTGACATTAATTTTTTACTTCCAGGAGATAAAAATAATTCAAAATGTATTTACATAACCTCTACTATTAGTGGAGAGGGTAAAACCTATGTAGCTGTAAATTTAGCTTATACGTTAGCATTAACAAATAAAAAAGTACTAATTATAGAAGCAGACATAAGAAAGCCTAAGGTCAGAGAATATTTGAAAATTAAAGAAAACCCTAACGGTATAACTGAATATTTATCTGAAAATATATCTAATCTTAATGATAATATAATTATTGCAAAATATCCTCAAAGTGAATCTATTAAAATTGATATATTTCCCTCAGGAAGAAAGGCTCCTAATCCTTCTGAATTATTTATGAATGGACGTTTCAAAGATATTGTAGATTACGGACTTGAAAATTATGATTTTGTCATTGTTGATACAGCTCCTGTTAGTGCAGTAACTGATACTTTACTAATTAATGATTACGCTAATCTGTTGCTTTATGTTGTAAGATCCAATTATTTAGATAAAAAATTACTCGAAATACCAGAACAACTATATAAAGATAAAAAGCTCAAAAATCATAAAACGGCTATACTCATTAATGATGTTGATATGAAAAATGGATTTAATTATGGATATGGATATGGGTATGGATATAGCGATCAGGATAAAGACATTGTCTGGTATAAAAAAATATTTAATTTTAAAAATAAGAGTCGCTAATTAATATTTTTTACTACTATATACTATCTCAATGCAAAAAATATTAGTAACAGGAGCAGATGGTTTTATTGGTTCTCATTTAACTCAAAGTTTGTTAGATGAAGGATATATTGTTGTTGCTTTATCTTATTATAATTCCTTTAATTATAGCGGATGGCTGGAACATATAGTACATCCTAATTTAACAATCATTAGCGGTGATATAAGAGATCCTAATTTTTGTAGAAATATAATGGTAGGAATTGATACAGTTTTTCATTTAGCGGCATTAATCGGAATACCGTATTCCTATATATCTCCGGATAATTATGTAGATGTAAATATTAAAGGTACGTTGAATATTTGTCAGGCTGCCAAAGAAACAGGAGTGAATCGACTGTTAGTAACATCTACCTCAGAAGTATATGGCTCGGCTAAATATGTACCTATTGATGAAAATCACCCTAAACAGCCTCAATCTCCATATTCCGCTTCTAAAATAGGGGCAGATTCTTTGGCATTAAGTTTTTATTATTCGTATGACCTTCCTGTAACTGTTGTTAGACCTTTTAACGTATATGGTCCGAGACAATCAACCAGAGCCATAATTCCTACAATAATTACTCAAATCGCATATGGTAAAAGTAACATTCAATTAGGGGATTTATCTACAAGTCGTGATTTTAACTATGTAAAAGATACGTGTAAAGGATTTATACAATTAGCTAAATGTAATGAGGCCATAGGTCAAGAGGTTAATATTTCCAGTAATACTGAAATAGTTATTAAAGATATAGTTTATTTGATTAGTACTATTATGGATTATAAAGGAACGATAACTGAAGATACTGAAAGATTAAGACCTAAAAACTCTGAAGTATTAAGGTTAAAGGGCGATAATGGAAAAATACATTCATTGACAGGTTACACACCTGAATATGATATTCAATCAGGTATAAAAAAAACAATAGAATGGTTTTCCGATAAAAATAATTTAAAAATGTTCAATCCATATATTTATAATGTTTGAAAGTTTTAAATATTTTATTAGAAAACTGTATGATTCAGATCAGTTTATACCTTTGCATCAGCCTGTTTTTTTTGGAAATGAAAAAAAATATATAATTGATTGTGTTGACTCTACTTTCGTATCTTCAGTAGGTAAATATGTAGATTTATTTGAAACAAAAATTAAAGAATATACGGGTTCTAATGAAGCTGTAGCATGTGTTAATGGGACAAGTGCCCTGCATTTAGCTTTAATTGTGGCAGGAGTTGAAAAAAATGATGAAGTACTAACTCAAGCATTAACTTTTGTCGCGGGTGTAAATGCCATTAAATATGTAAATGCAGATCCAGTATTTATAGATATTGATAAAGATACTTTAGGAATGTCTCCATTAAAACTGGAAGACTGGCTTTCAAAAAATACCTTATTTAAAAACAAAGTTTGCTATAATAAAAATTCAGGAAAGCGAATCAAAGCTTGTATCCCTATGCATACATTTGGGCATCCGGTTAAAATTGATGATATATATGATATTTGTAAGTTTTATAATATTGAGCTAATTGAGGATGCGGCAGAAAGTATTGGAAGTTTTTATAAGGGTAAACATACCGGAACTTTTGCAGAAATTGGAGTGATAAGCTTTAACGGAAATAAAACTATAACTACCGGAGGTGGCGGAATTCTCTTGCTTAAGAATTCTGCATTAAGTAAATATGCAAAACATATGAGTACTCAGGCTAAAGTTTACCATCAGTGGAATTTTGAACACGATTCTATCGGATATAATTATAGATTACCAAGTATAAATGCAGCTCTGGGATGTGCACAAATGGAAAACCTGGATAAAATTGTTTCTTATCAAAGACAGCTTGCTAATAAATATAAAGATTTTTGTAAACAAAATAATATTAATTTTGTAATTGAACCTAATAATAGTAAATCAAATTATTGGTTAAATGCATTTATTTTAAATAATATAAAGGAAAAAGATGATTTTCTTAAGTTTACAAATTCAGCCGGAATCATGACAAGATCAATATGGAAACCGATAAATCAGCTTGATATTTATAAAAATTGCCAATCAGGAGAATTGATCAATACTCTATGGGCATACGAAAGAATTGTTAACGTTCCTAGTAGTATTAAAATTTAAAATATATTGATCTAAAAAAAGATAAGATTATAATATAGTGAGTGTAAAAAAGAATGATAAAATTTTAAATATACCTGTTATTATTATGGCAGGAGGTGAAGGTTTACGTTTAAAACCTTTAACTAATATTTTACCTAAGCCTTTATTACCTTATGGAGATTCTACAATAATCGAAAATATTATGAATCGATTTATAAAATTTAATTGTAGGGAATTTTACTTATCAGTAAACTATAAAGCTGAGATAATTGAATTTTACTTTAGTAACCTAAAAAATAAAAATTATTTGATACATTTTGTATTTGAGAAGAAGCCTTTAGGTACTGCGGGAAGTTTGTCTTTGTTAAAAAATCAATTTAAAACATCCATATTTGTTACCAATTGTGATGTATTGATAGATGAAGATTACTCTGAAATTTACAAATTTCATAAAAATAAAAACTATGAGTTGACAATAATTGCTACATCCAAATCAAATATTATTCCTTACGGAGTAGTTAATCTTGATTCAAATGGTAATTTTGCAAATATTATTGAAAAACCCCACACAACATATATAATTAATTGTGGAATGTATATTCTGGAACCTCATTTATTGAATGAGATACCTGATAATATGTTTTATCACATTACAGAATTAATTCAAAATATAAAAAATCGTAAAGGTAAAATAGGTGTTTTTTTAATTGATGAAAAAAACTGGATTGATGCCGGAAACATTGAAAATTTAGACTTTTTAAAAGTTTAAACCCTTGAACAATACGCGATAATAAAAACTAAAATAATAGTTATGCTAAATAATAAATCTATATTAATTACAGGAGGAACCGGATCATTAGGAAAAAAACTTACTGAAAGAATTTTTAAACAATATCCGAATGTTAAAAGACTGGTGATATTTTCGAGAGATGAACAGAAACAATTTCAAATGGCTCAGGAATATAGTGATTCCAAATATTCAGCCATACGATTTTTTATAGGAGATGTTAGAGATAGAGAAAGATTAGTAAGAGCAATGAATGGGGTAGATTACGTTATACATGCAGCAGCTATGAAACATGTCCCAATCGCAGAATATAATCCGGATGAATGCGTAAAAACTAATATAGGTGGTGCTGAAAATGTTATATATGCGTGTTTAGAAACTGGAGTTCAAAAAGTAGTAGCATTATCAACAGACAAAGCCTGTGCACCTATAAACCTATATGGAGCAACTAAACTTACTTCAGACAAATTATTTGTTGCTGCTAATAATATTAAAGGTACTAAAAATATTAAATTTTCTGTTGTACGCTATGGAAATGTAATGGGTTCTAATGGCTCTGTAATACCATTTTTTTTGAATAAACGAAAAGAAGGTTTTTTACCTATTACAGATGAAAATATGACAAGATTTAATATATCATTAGATCAAGGAGTTGATATGGTCTTACATGCATTAGAACATGCTTGGGGAGGTGAAATTTTCGTACCCAAAATTCCATCTTATAGAATAACTGATGTGGCAAAAGCTATAGCTCCTGATATTGAACACAGAACTATTGGTATAAGGCCAGGAGAGAAAGTACATGAAGAAATGATTACCTCTTCAGACTCGTTTTATACCTATGATTTAGGGAAATATTATACTATTTTACCAAGTGTTCCTAATTGGAATTTAAATGATTTTATTTTAGCATTTAAAGCGGTAAAAGTAGCTGATGGTTTTAACTATAATTCTGGAAATAATACAGACTGGGAAACAGTTGAAATCTTAAGAAATTTGATAAAAGAACATGTCGATTCTGATTTTGAAATATGATTACTAATATTATTCCCTATGGAAGACAGAATATTACAGAAGATGATGTTCAGGAAGTTATAACAGCTTTAAAATCAGACTATCTAACTCAAGGTCCTAAAATTTTAGAATTTGAAAAAAAATTTGCAGATTACGTAGGTAGCAAATACGCTGTAGCTGTTTCTAATGGTACTGCTGCTTTACATTTATCCGTTATGGCATTAGGAGTTAATAAAAATGACAAAGTAATAACTACGCCAATAACTTTTGCGGCATCTGCCAATTGTATTCGATATTGTGAAGGAGAAGTAGTTTTTTCTGATATTGATCCAAAAACTTATTTGTTGGACTATGATAAGGTTGAAAAGCTTGTAAAAAGTTCTCCTAAAGGAACGTATAAAGGTGTTATTCCTGTAGATTTTGCAGGCAGAGCTGTCGAATTGGAAAAATTCAGAAAACTAGCAGATGAATATGGATTATGGATTATTGAAGATGCTTGTCATGCACCTGGAGGATACTTTTCCAAAACTACCGGAAATATAGAAAAATGTGGTAATGGGTTAAATGCAGACGTAGCTATTTTTTCTTTTCACCCAGTTAAACATATAGCTTGTGGAGAGGGAGGTATGATTACAACAAATGATCTGGAAATTTACAATAAGCTATTAACTTTAAGAACTCATGGAATTACCAGAGATAGTAATTTATTTCATAATTCTTTGCAATTTGCTAATGGTGAGCAAAAAAGTGAAAATTATCCGGGATGGTATATGGAGATGCAAACCTTAGGCTATAATTATCGATTAACTGACTTTCAGTCAGCATTGGGAATCAGCCAGCTTAATAGAGCAGATAAAGGTTTGGATAAAAGAAAAAAAATAGCTGAAATTTACCATAATGCTTTCAAAGATGAAAACTATATTTTGGGTCAGTCAGGACTTGTAGAAGGCCATGCTTATCATTTATACATTTTGGAGGTTAAAAACAGATTAGGATTGTACAATTATCTTAAAGAGAATAAGATTTTTGCACAAATTCATTATATTCCCTGCCATCTAATGCCTTACTATAAATCTTTAGGTTGGAAAGAAGGAGATATGCCTTATTCGGAAAACTATTATAAAAATTGTCTAAGTATACCTATGTATCCTACACTAACGGATGAAGAACAAAACTACGTGATAGATAAAATTAAAGAATTTTTTAATGAGTAATTTGGCTATTATTCCTGCAAGAGGAGGAAGTAAACGAATTCCGAGAAAAAATATCAAAAATTTTTTAGGAAAACCAATTATTTCTTATTCTATCAGGTCTGCAATAGATAGTAATTTGTTTGACGAAATAATGGTTTCAACAGATGATAGCGAAATTGCTGAAGTTGCTCAAAAATACGGGGCTAAAGTACCTTTTATGAGATCTGAAGAAAATTCTAACGATTATTCAACTACAATGGATGTGTTGCAAGAGGTACTCGATAATTATGAATTAATAGGAAAAAAATTTGATCATGCCTGTTGTATATATCCGACCGCTCCATTAATTAAAAAAGGTGATTTAATAAAAGGATATGAAACATTACAAAAAGGTATATTCGATTCAGTTTTTCCTATAGTAGCTTTTAGTTATCCGGTTTGGAGAAGTGTGAAAATAATTGATGGAAAAACTAAAATGATTTGGCCTGAATATAGTAACTCACGTTCACAAGATTTAGACTCTGTATACCATGACGCCGGACAATGGTATTGGTTTATGGTAAAAAAATTTTCTCATACTTTATTTATGGAAAATTCAACTTCAATTATATTATCAGAATTAAGTGTACAGGATATAGACAATGAAACAGATTGGAAGCTGGCTGAACTTAAATATAAATTAAATAATGATAAGTAAGAAAGTTTATATAAGAGTGGATGGTAATACTCAAATTGGTTTAGGACATTTATTTCGATGCTTAGCTTTAGGTGAAATTTTGAAACCTTATTTTGAAGTTACTTTTTTTTGTGAAAAAATTCCTGATTTATTAATCAGTCAAATAAAAAATAAAAATTTTCATTTTTTTTTAATAAAAAACGAAAATGAATTTTTATCTAAACTTAATAGAAATGTAATAGCAGTTTTGGATAATTATTTTTTTAATACAGAATATCAAAAAAAAATTAAAAATTTTGGATCTAAACTAGTATGTATTGATGATGTTCATGATAAAGAGTTTTATTCGGATATTGTAATTAACCCATCTGAAGGTGTTTCTAAAAATGACTACTCCGTTCAACCTTATACAAAAATGTTTTTAGGATTTCAATATGCTTTATTAAGAAATGAATTTTTACAATTCTCTGGTGAAAAAAAGGCATTTCCTGATAATAATAATATATTTTTATGCTTAGGGGGAGGAGATATAAACAATATAACTTTAAAAATTTTAAAGAAACTTATCAGTTTTGAAAAAATTAATATTTGTGTTGGAGCAGCGTATCTATATTTAAATGAATTGGATGATTACGTTAAACAAAATAATTTAGAAAATAGAGTTTTAATTTATTCAAATATTAGCTCGATTGAAATAATTAAAATAATGACTGAAAGCAAAATTTCAATTTGTTCTCCGAGTACGGTAGCCTTAGAATATTTATCTGTTTGTAAGGGCAAATTATATTTAGTTAAAACAGCAGATAATCAAAAGGATTTTTATGAATATTCGATAAGAAATAATTTAGCTGACTCAATTAATAATTATTTTATAGGGAGCCATTTTGAACCCAATTATCAACTTCAAGATTATTTCTTTGATGGTAAACAGCAGGAAAGGTATTTTAATATATTTAATAATTTAATTCATGATTAATTTTAGGTTAGTTAATGAATCCGATATCGAACAAATCAGAAAATGGAGAAATTCGGATTTAATTAAAAATGTTTCTTATAATAGAGCCTATATATCTCAAGAAAATCAAAAATTATGGTTTTCCAATTTAGAAAATAATAAATCCCAAATTCATTGGATAATAACTAATAATTTGAAATCAGTAGGTTATGCATGTCTGAAAAATATAGATTACAATAATCATCGTTGTGAGTTTGCTAGCTTATACATTGGAGAAACTGAATATTTAAACTCGGGGATTGGAGCAATTGTTGAATTTAAAATTTTAAATTATATTTTTGAAGATCTGGAAATGAATAAAGTTTCATGCGAAGTCCTGAATTTTAATAAAAAAGTTATACAATTACATAAAAGATTTGGATTTATTACTGAAGGAATTTTAAAAGAGCAATACATTTTAGATAATCAATTTGAAGATGTACATATATTAGCATTATTTAAAAAAGAATGGGAAAATAAGAAGGCTTATATAGGTAAATTATTAAAAATTTAAATAATAATCTAAATAATTATATTTGCAAAGTATTACTTTATTTTAAAACTTACTGTATTTAAGATTTATAATACAATGTTTTGAATAATTCTTAAAAAGAATATTATAATTATTTAAACTTTAAGAAAATACGCTGAATCATAATTCAATGAAAATATCAAAATTTAATAAACAATCAGTTTTTGTGATTGCTGAGTTATCCGCTAATCATGGTAATGATATTAGTGTTGCTAAAGAAACTATTAGAGCGGCTAAACGAGCTGGAGCTGATGCTATTAAGCTTCAGACATATACAGCTGATACTATAACTTTAAATAGTAAAAAAGACGATTTTAGGATTAAAGGAACAATATGGCAAGACCAGTATTTATATGATTTATACAAAGAAGCATATACGCCTTGGGAATGGCATAAAGAATTGTTTGATACGGCAAAACAAGAAGGTTTACTATGTTTTTCTTCTCCCTTTGACTTTTCAGCAGTTGATTTTTTAGAGGAATTAGATTGTCCTATTTATAAAATTGCTTCTTTTGAAATAACTGATATACCATTAATAAAATATACAGCTTCTAAGGGTAAACCTATGATTATATCTACGGGAATTGCAGAGTATGAAGATATTAGATTAGCTATTGAAACTTGTCATTCGGTAGGGAATAACGATATAACTTTATTAAAATGTACCTCATCTTATCCGGCACCAATCGACGAAGCTAATCTTACTATGATTCCTAAGCTTGCTGAAGAATTCAATACAAATGTAGGACTATCTGATCATACTTTAGGGATTACTGTTCCTATAGTTTCCGTAGCGCTTGGAGCCAAGGTCATTGAAAAACACTTTATATTAGATAAAAGCATAGGGGGCCCTGATGCATCATTTTCTTTAGATGAAATTGAGTTCACTAAAATGGTTAAATCAGTTAGAGAAGCAGAGTTATCTTTAGGCAGTAGTGATTTCTCTTTGACAGACAAACAAATTAAAGGTAAAGATTTTTGTAGATCACTGTATGTGGTCGAAAATATGAAAAAAGGCGAAGTTATCACAAATGATAATGTTAAATCCATACGGCCTGGATATGGTTTGCATCCAAAATTTTTACCTGAAATTTTAGGTAAGACTGTTAATCAAGAGGTAAATAAAGGTGAACGGTTAAATTTCGATTTGATTAAATAATGAGATTAGAGTTCAATTTTAGAAAAAAAATTATAATAGATATAAATGATAGTTTTTTCTATAAAAAAGATAAAGTAATTTGGTGGGGATATCCAATAAGTAAAATTAATTTATTTGAATTGGAAGGAGATTTATCTGAAAAACTAAATCAAATTTCAGGTTATTTTTTATATTTATACTATAATGATAATGAAATAATAATTTCTTCAGATATTACCGGGGGATATAGATTATATAAATACGAAGATGAAAGTATTTTATTTTTAACTAACAATTATAATTTAATAATAGACTATATTAAAAATAGCGGACACTTGGAGATAGATGAAATTCAAGTTAAGTTTTGGAAAAAACATAGATATACATTTGGAGATAGAACATTTATAAAAAAGATTAATAAATTACCTCCTCATTCTACTTTTAGAATTCTTAAAAATGGAAAAAATACCGTTAAAAGCTATTTTAAAAAGGATTTAAAAAGAAAGCCTGATAAATATCTGCATAAAAAACTAATAAGAAAAGACATTATTGAGGTTTTTTCTTATTTAACCAATGTTAAAAATGAAATAGTGATATTGTTTTCCGGTGGAAAAGACTCTGTTTTTTTAGTTAGTATACTAAAAGAGTTAAAGATAAATTTTAAAGCAGTTTTTTTATATGCTTATCCGGAGTATGAGTCTAATTATAATGATTTTATAAGAGCGAAAGAAGTAGCTGATCATTTAGATATTGATTTTATTAAGGTGGAAGTAGATTTGGAGAAAACTAAAAAGTATCTAATTGATAATATAGTTAATGAAATGTTTTTTGATAAACATTATTCTTTGTTGCACTTTGGTGGATTTCAGAAATTGAAAGATATTTTTACAAAAGATACAATTTTTATTAATGGGCAGTCTTCAGATAGCATTTTATCTTTTGGTCCTTCAGAAAAAGGTATTGGTTCTTTATTAAAAAGAATTATTCTATATAGTCCTAATTGGGTATCATTTTTACCTAAAAAAATTTTTGAACATAAAAATAATTTAAAATTAAAATTACCTAAAAATAAAAATGAAAAATTAATAGCCTTTACGGATGAAAAAGAATATATATTTTTATTAAATGATTTTGACTTAGAATATATTAAAAGTATTGAGGAATATAATACTTCAATAACCAAAGATGTCACTGAACTTTTTATGAAACAAATGCTAATAAAAATCAATACTTTTCTTCAAGGCTCTGATAATCAAGTTGCAATAAAAGCTCCTAAATATTTTGGTTTTAATAATGTTATTTTGCCTTTTGCTATACCAGATTTAATCTATCATACTATTGAATATAAAGATAATTTTCATGAGATTTTTTTTCCTAAATATGCGGTAAGTAAAGAAAATCAATTAAATGTCTTAAAACTAAAAGATAAAAATCAATGCACATTTACTAATCCAAGAATAATTGAAAATGAGGTTTATGATTTTTTTGATAATAAACTAAATGATATTTATTATGAAAATTTTAAAATATAAATCGTTATTATATTTTATTTCTCTAAATTATATAGATAAAGGATTAGCTTTTTTACTACCATTATTTGTTCTATATTTTACTAAAAATATATCATTATACAATGATATAGAATATATATTTTCTATAGCTAATATTATGGTGGTAGTTCTAGATTTGGGAGGAAGAGCGTATATGTTGTATGGGTACGTCAATATACAAGATAAAAAAAAATATTTAGAAGGAGTAAAAGGTTTTTTTTACATACTTAATTTTTTTTATATTTTATTAGTACTGGCAATATTACTAACATGCACACTAACTAGCTTTATCAATAATATTATTTTTTTTATTAGCATAAGGTGTTTAATAGTTTTATTTATAAATTATTTTTCAGTTTATTTTAGATTATTGGATAAGCCTCAAAATATATTGTATATTTCAATACTGATAAACAGTTTGACTATATTGATATTATTTATTTTAAATAAATTTATTACAAATACAAATGGAGTGTATTATTTTTTTTCAGTCCAAATGTTATTTATAGTTTTGGTTTCTATAAAAGAAGGAAAATATATAAATAAAAGCTCTATTTTATTTAGTATGGATTATCTAAAAAAAGCAATTAAATATTCTTGGCCCGTAATATTAAATGTCCTTTTAATAACTATAATGAATAATTTTGGAAAAATATA
Organism: Apibacter raozihei; assembly: GCF_004014855.1. Classification (NCBI taxonomy): domain Bacteria; kingdom Pseudomonadati; phylum Bacteroidota; class Flavobacteriia; order Flavobacteriales; family Weeksellaceae; genus Apibacter; species Apibacter raozihei. The sequence continues at coordinate 2,803,019 of NZ_CP034930.1, read as the reverse complement.
TATTTTTCAAAGATTCTCAAAAGAAGAAATGTATACTTTTTCTTATCTATTGAGGATTTCTATGGTTATTCAGATGGCTCACGTGTCTATTTCAGCATATTATTCTAAAAAAATTTATTTAGATTCAACTACTAAAATAGATTTTCGTTTATATAAATTTTATTCACTATTTTTATTTTCAACGGTTTTATTGTGTTTAATGATGATATTTGTGATAAATACATTAAATTTTTTACCAAAAATTGATTTAGGTGTTACGGCAATATTTTTATTGTTATATGTATTTATTTGGTGTCAGCAATCTTACTTTGAACAATATTTAAACAAAACGAATAGAAATAAATGGATTTTATATATTTCATGTATTAGTATGATTATATATTTCTTTTTATTATTTAACCCGTTAGCTAATATAACAGTAAATTACATTTCATTCTGTATGGCTATTTCGGTTCTAGTATCATTTGTTCTACTACTATTTTGTTTAAAAAAAATAAAATTAATATGAAAAAAATTTTAGCAGTAGTAATTGCATTTATTCCTTTTAATATTTTGAGGATTTTTTTATATAGAAATACATTGAAATATAATATTTCATATAATAGTAAAATTAAACCATTAAATTTTATTTTATGTCAAAATTTAAAAATATATCCTAATGCAGGATTTTCAGGATATTTTAATATAATAAGAAATGTTAACAAGATGTGTATTGGAGAAAATTCTTTTATTGTTAAATTCAATAGATTTTCAAATCTTAATAATTGTATAATTAAAAATAATGTAATAATTGTTTCTTCAAATGTTTTTTTTGGAACATCAGGAGATATAAGCCCGTTTAAAGAGTATGAAAATATAAAAATAGGACAAAATTCCATAATTACTAATAAACATTCATTTGATTTATCAGATGAAATAATTATTGGAGAAGATGTAACCATAGGTGGAAGTGGATCTCAATTGTGGACTCATGGCTTTGATTTAAAGCATGTTAAAAAACAATCAACGATCAAAATCGGTAATAACTGTTATATGGGGTCAAAAATAATTATATTACCAGGTTGTAATATATGTGATCAAGTATCGGTAGGATCTGGGACAGTTGTTTCAAAATCTATTAATTCATCAGGTTTTTATGTTTCTACAGGTTTAGTTAAAAAATCAGAAGTGGCAAATTTTCAAAATGATGAAAATGTTGTTAAAAAAAATGGATATTACTTTTTAAGAAAATAAATTTATATGAATATTTGTTTTATTGCTAACTATCATAAAACACAATTCTTTTTTGAGATATCTAAATATCTTTCAGAGAAATATGATATTAACATTTATTGGATTGTTGTTAATAAATCAAACAAAAATTTTTTAGAAAAATATACTAATAACATTTTATATTTATCTAAGAGTGTAATTTTAGATACTAAAAACACAGCTATTGATGATTTCAAACTTAACGAAATTGTATACGGAGATAGAATATTGAAATTCTCTACTAATAAAGGTGTTGATTTTCTGACAAAAATACAAAAACCCGTTTATGATTTTATTAAAGATAATCGCATTCAATATATCTTTGGAGAGTTAACGTGGGCTCATGAGTTATTGATTTTTAGAATGACGAAATATTGTCAAGAGTTAAATTGTAAATTTTTAAATCCGCACACTATTAGAATTCCCGGAGGAAGATTTGCTTTTTTTGTGGATGAATTTCAATCTAAAATGTATGAATTTGATTTGAACTATGAAAAAATGCAATATCCTGTTGATGCGTTTATTCCCAAAAAACCAGATTATTTACAATTAAATGATCAAATATTAAAAAAGAAAAATTCATGGCAAGGAAGAATTAAAAGGATTAAAAAATTTATTACTTCAGAAAATTTAGATTCTGATGATATTACTTTACCTGAAAAATGGAAATTTAATAGATTTTTCATTCCGTTTATTGAAGAGTTAAACAAAGAAACGTATAAATTTATACCTAAAATTAATCTAGATACTATAAAAAACAAAAAATTTATTTTGCTTACTCTGCATAAACAGCCAGAGGCTTCAGTAGATGTTTTGGGAAGATATATGGAAGACCAGTTTACAAATATTATTGTTATCTGGAAGCAATTACCACAAGACTGGTTATTAGTGATAAAAGAACACACGAATGCAGTAGGAGATAGATCTTGGAAGTTTTATAATAAACTGAGAAAATATAAAAATTTGATATTTATCGATGAAAAAACAGATTCTTATGAGTTATTAGAATATTGTCAAGCGGTTGTTACTATATCCGGAACCATAGCTTATGAAGCTGCATTATTACAAAAGAAATCATTAATTTTATGTGATGTATTTTTTGACTTTTCATATGTGAAAAAAATATCATTAGATGATTTTAAATTTAGTAAAAATATTCTAAGTATAATGGATACTATACCTAATAATGAAGATGACGAAAGAAAAAAGAAATATATTTTTGCTAATTCCTTTGAAGGAATCATTAGTGATCCAGTAAGTAATCCTAAATGTATTGAAAGCATCAATATAGATAATGTTTCGAAAGCTTTTTATAAAATAATTTTAGGTAAAACAATATGATATATTTAAAAAATAAAGAAATTAAATTAATATATGCATTATCTTTATTAATTGCTATTTCACAAATTTTAATTTATGTTTTTCAACCGATTATACCAATATTTAGCGTTTTAATTCTTTTTTTATCTTATTATATTTTAATTAAATATAATAATTTATTTATTATTATTATACTTATTCTCTCGGCTAGAATTATTAATGGATTTATAGTTCCTAATAATATCATTTTTTATAAGCTTACTATATTTTGTACTTTTTATTTTCCTTTTTTATTGTATATATTAATTAATGTTAAAAATTTAGCTTTTATAAAAAAAAGAATAAGTTCAAAATTCAAATTTTTTTTCATTTTTCTTTTTTTCTTAATTTTAAGTTTTATTTTTAATCTTCCTAAATCTTCAGATTTATTATTTAAAAGGATAATTCCCCCTATATACTTTGCTATTGCTATACTTTTCTATTCCGATAAAATAAAAAATATTAATTTGTTTCATATCACAATCTATTTTAGATTAATATTTATTACTTCCCTTATAACTTATTTATTGCCTAATTATATTGAAACAAATAATTTTTTATATAAAGAAGGAACTATATTCGGCGAGGCTAACGATATACCTTTTATAGATTATTTTAATTTAATTAGAAATCAAGGTATTTTTTTTGATGGAAGAATTTTAGGCATTTTTGTATATATTTATTTTTACATACTTATACAAAAGAAGAAGAATATAAATTTATTGGAGGTTTGTTTACTGTTTGCTGTATCATTATCAACAGTCTCAAGGGGTGGGATCATAGTATTTATATTCTTATTGATTTTATTCATATATTTCAGAGTAAATAAAAATTTTAAAATAGGGCTTATAATTATCTCTATTATTACATTTATAATTATTGGGTTTGGAAATGTTTCAATTAGTTTAAATAATAATTTGGTAGATTTTACATCTACATTTGATATATTTTCAAATGATAATTCTAAAAAAAATGTATTATCTCAAAGACAAATATTTTCAGATTATGCGCTTTCAGCTTTCGAAAAAAAACCAATTTTAGGAGAAGGTGTCGGTAATTTAACATCCAAAAAAGCAGATTTAAATGTTGAAATAGATTCAGGAGCAGGTATTGTGTCCTATAATGTGGTAACAGATGCTTTTATTTTTTCTCTCTTAGGAGAAATGGGAATTTTAGGAATGATTCTATTTCTTTTAGCGTTTTCGGAAATTATAATAATAAAAAATAATATATTTTCGTATGGAATGTTTGTAGGGGTTATTATTCATCTTATAGGAACTGATATTCCTGATATATTTATGCCATATTTCGTTGTATTATTCTTATTTTCTTATGTTAAATTGAGTAATAATAATAAATTAAGGTATAAATCTAATTATTAAACCTATATAAACTTTTAATATGAAAAAAACAAATAAAATACTCGTTGATGCTCATGTATTTGACAATTCTTTTCAAGGTACAACAAGCTATTTGATGGGACTTTATAATTCTTTAGTTGGATTTGATGATATTGAAATAACATTATGTTCGCATGATGTGAATAGGTTACAAAATTTTTTCCCACATAAAAATTTTAAATATATACAGTTACAATCGAAATCCAAGATAAAACGTTTACTTTTTGAGTTGCCTAAAATAATTAGGGATAATAAATTTGATTATGCACATTTTCAGTATATTGTTCCTCCAATAAAAAAATGTAAATATATTAATACTATTCATGATGTTTTATTTTTAGATTTTAAAAATTATTTTCCTTGGTCTTATAGATTAGTCAAAGGAATATTATTTAGATATTCTGCAAAAAAGACAGATATTATACTTACAGTTTCAGAATATTCAAAAAAGGCAATAGCTAAAAATTTTAAAATTGATTCGAATAAAATTTTTATTACTCCTAATGCTGTAAGGTTATCTAAAGAAATAAAATCTAATATAAGTATGAAAGATAAATACAATCTTAGAAATTATATACATTATGTTAGCAGATTTGAACCTAGGAAAAATCAAATAGGACTTTTAGAGGTCTATTTAAACTTAAATCTTTATAAAGAATATGATTTAGTATTTATTGGAAGAAAAAAAGATAAGGTTGAAAAACAAACATACGAAATGTTAGTTAAAAAAATTCCTCCAACCATTGCTAATCGAATATTTTTCTTTGATGATTTAAGTGAACAAGAAATGAATTATTTTTATCAGGAATCATCATGTTTTGTATACCCTTCTTTTGCAGAAGGTTTTGGTATTCCACCTTTAGAGGCAGGAGTTAATAATTGTAAAGTTTTATCTTCTAATCAAACAGCGATGTCAGATTTTAATTTTTTTAAATACACATTTAATCCTAACAATTTTGAAGAATTTAAAGAAAAATTAAAAGAGGTTTTAGATGATAAAAATTATCCATATAAGTTTATACATGATAAAATAGTAGAAAATTATAACTGGGATAAAATATCCAATAATTTATATAATTATTTAACTACTTGCTTATAAAAGATATATTTTTTATTAATTACAGTTTTTGACTTAAAATAATTTAATGAATATAGCAATAATAGGAACGAGAGGAATACCTAATCACTATGGCGGATTTGAACAGTTTGCAGAATATTTATCATTAGGATTGGTAAAAGCAGGTAACCAGGTTACAGTTTACAATTCACATAGCCATCCCTATCAAGAAAAAGAATGGCAAGGAGTAAGTATTGTGCATTGTTACGATCCAGAAGATAAAATGGGCACCGCTGGGCAATTTATATATGATTTTAATTGTATTAAAGATACGCGCAAAAAGAATTTTGATATAATTTTACAGTTGGGATATACCAGCAGTTCTATTTGGGGGTGGATGTTGCCTAGAAGTAAAAGTGTTGTAACTACCAACATGGATGGCCTTGAATGGAAACGAACAAAGTATTCAAAAAAAGTTCAGAAATTTCTCCAGTTTGCTGAAAAATTAGGTGTTAAATATAGCGATTTTTTAATATCAGATTCGATTGGTATACAAGATTATTTAAAAGAAAAATATAATCAAAACTCAATCTATATACCTTATGGAGCAGATTTATTTGATAGTCCAGATGATTCTTGCATAAGTCAATTTAATATTTTCAAATTTAATTACAATATGCTAATTGCTCGTTTAGAACCTGAAAATAGTGTAGATACAATTTTAGAAGGTGTAGCTAAAGCAAAAAATAATCATCCGTTTTTAATAATTGGTAAACATGAAACCAAATATGGAGAATATTTAAAAAATAAATTTCAAGAGTATTCCAATATAAAATTTTTGGGAGGAATATATGATATAAATATTTTAAATAATTTAAGATATTTTTCCAATTTATATTTTCATGGTCATACAGTTGGAGGAACAAATCCATCATTATTAGAAGCAATGTCTTCAAAAGCTTTAATTTGTGCACATAAAAATATATTTAATTATTCAATATTGGATCAAGATGCAGTATATTTTGAAAATTCTGAAGATGTATGTCGTATTATTTTAACAATTAATAAAATAAATTATGAAGACAAAATAAAATCTAATGTACAAAAGATAAACGATAAATATAATTGGGATATTATAGTTGAAAAATATATCAACCATTTTAATCAAATTTTAAGATAAATTAATTAAATCTAATCTAATTAATATCCAATATTAGTAATTAAAAAAATTATTGCCAGATAAAGTATAGATTGATATTTTATGTTTTATGGAGATCAAATTAAATAAACAATTTATAAGCTTTTTAAGGCCTGAACTCATAATAGTTTATAGCTTTTTGTTTTGGATATTAATGTTTGTAATTGCTCCTGTTGATATTAAAGCTAGTATAGATAGTATTTCTTTAATTTACATAATAGTTTCTTATTTAGCTCTATTTTTAGGAACACAAATCATTTCAATACCTAAAAATGATGTAAAGAACTATAATAAATATTTAAAATGCTTCATTTCAATTAACAATCTAAAAAAAATATATTGGATTTCGTTTTGTTTGGGAATTACTGGATTTATTTTTTACTATATAGATTTATTTTTTTATAAGAATATTTCTTTTCAAAATAATATTTTGCAAAATATTTACTTAAGAAGATCTTCTGATGGGTCAATTTTTTCTACATTGGCAAATCTTTTAATGTATTATTCCTATATTCCTATTACCATAGATTTACTATGTAAAAATTTTCACTCATTTAAAATTAAAATTTTTTCATTTCTATTATTTATTTTATTACCTGTTAGCAATTTATTTTTCGGTTCCAGATTTGGTATTATAGTTCCATTTATCTATTTAATTATTGTATTTTTTAGTTCATATTCAAATTATAAGTTAAATTTATATAAATTGTTAATAGGGGGAATAATCATAACTTCTTCTTTTTTTTATGTAGTTGGCTTTTTTTTTATTAATCGTATTGAAAATATGAACAAGGAGCCTATTGACGCATTAAATGGAAAAGCATCAGCTTTTTCAGAAAAAGTTCCTGTTACAAAAAAATTTCAAAATTTAATTATAAAATCAAAAGGGACTTTATGGTATCCGTTCTTAGTAGGATATGTAAATTCTTCACAATATACTATTCATGCTGTATTCGAATTTTCTCAAGTAAAAAACAATGTAGATAACAATAATATACAATACATGTATGGGAAGGCTACTTTTCCAGTTTTTTACAAAATATATTATAAATTATTTAGAATTTCTGAAAATTATAAAGATATTAATACCGAAGTCAATAAGGCAAATGCAAGATTAGGTGTCTGGTCAACATTTTTCTTTTATTGGTATTTAGATTTTGGATGGTTTGGTATTATATTATTTATTTTTTTAGGAGTTATATTTAAAAAGTTTTGGTTTGAATTATATATTCATAATAATTTATTATATTTACCGCTGATTTGTCTAATATCTATTGTAGTTTTTTTAATGTTACAATTAAATTATATTTCTAATATAAATCAATATGTATTTATATCTTTCATATCTTTACCTTTATTTTTTAATGATAAATTTTTTATAATACTATCATATTTTTATAAAAAAATCATTTAAATTATTAATATTTTATAATTTATCTATTAATAAATAATTTGAAGACTTAAATAGAATTAGAATTTGCTATTGAATTATAAAACTTTTAATTTAAAATTATACAATTTAGTTTAATATAAATATTAATATGATACCTGCTCAAGAACAAAATTATAAAACTTGTTTTCCTAAAACCATTAAATATTTAATCTTATTTAACTCCCTAAATGCTTTGCTCGTCTATGTTTCAGATATAATATGCATTAATTAAAAATATTATTAATAAATATTATTTTAAATAGCTTAACTATACTATGAATAAAGGAACAAGATATTCTAAGTACATATCATTTATAATAAATATTATAGATAGTATTATTATTTTTATTCTTTTTTACTTATGTGTGAAAATTGATTATAAAGAACATGGTAGAACTGAATTTAACATTACACATTTTATCCTCTTACACTATAAAGCGATCATACTTTTCATTTTTAGCTGGTTTTTGATTTCAATTGACTATAGAGCATACAAAGAATTCAGGCCTATAACTTTTTTAGATATTTTAAAAAGAAATATTTTTCATATTTTCTTATTTTCAATTGTATTGTTTACTGTTTCAGGATTAAAAGATGTTCAATTATTTTCTAATAGATTATCTTTATATTTTTTATTTATTATGTTTGTTTTAACGTCATTTTTACGTTTGGTTTTCTTTGAATTTTTACGACAGTACAGGATTTGGGGAGGGAATTTCAGACGTGTAGTGTTTGTTGATGAAAATAGCAATACAAGTTCTTTTGTAAGAATGTTAGAAAAGAGAAAAGACTATGGTTTTGTTAATTTTGGTATTTTTTTAAAAGAAATTGAAAGTCAAAATAAAGATAAGCTTTTTGAATTCAACATTAATCAATTAAAATATTATTTGCTCAAAAATAATATACAAATAGTGTTTTTTTCTTTAGATGGAAAACTATCCTGTGAAGTACAGGAAGAAATAATATATTTAGCTCAAAAGTTACATATCGAAATTAGATTTGTTCCTAGTACTATTTATGATTCTTTTAGCAGTTTAAAAATGGAATATTATGATACATTTCCAGTATTAGTATTTAAAGAGTTTCCGTTGGATAATTTTGGGAACCAATTTTTGAAAAGAATTTTTGATATAATATTTTCATTACTAGTTATTGTGTTTTTTCTTAGCTGGATGTTTCCAATCATAGCTTTAGGTATATTGTTGGACTCAGGAAAACCTATTTTTTATTTGCAAAAAAGAATAGGTTTAAAGGGAAAACCTTTTTATTGTTATAAATTTAGGACAATGAAATTCAGTAAAGATAATGATGTTAAAGCAACAGTTAAAGGAGATACAAGAATCACGAAATTCGGTTTAATACTCAGACGTACTAGTCTAGACGAACTCCCTCAGTTTTTTAATGTTCTTAAAGGTAATATGTCAATTGTTGGACCAAGACCTCATATGGTAGTTCAAGATGAATACTATAGTGAAATTATGTTAAAGTATAGTTTAAGACATTATGTAAAACCTGGAATAACAGGGCTTGCTCAGGTTAAAGGATTCAGAGGTGAGATAAATTCTAAAGAAGATATGCAAAAAAGAATTATAGCGGATATTTTTTATGTTAAAAACTGGTCTTTTTTGTTAGATATGTTTATAATTATAAGGACAGTTTTTAAAGCTATCGGAGGAGATGATAAAGCAATTTGAGTCTTTTATATTATCATGAAATAATTAAAATATATATCAAATATGCCCTGTAAAAGATTCTGTCTGCTCCAAAATTCATATTAAAATTCCGAATACAGTTTTATATTACTATTAAATAAAATATTTAGTTACTTATTAAGATGAATGTTATTATTAAATATTCAGATTACTATAAATTTTAATTAGCAGATGTACTATAAAATTATTATTAAACTAAATTAGTACAATAAAAAAAAGCTATCAATTATTTGATAGCTTTTTTTATTGTATGTGATGTGACTAAATTTATTCAGTAACAGTGATAACAACAACTCTATTCCAGTCATTATTAGGGTAAGGTTGCTCTGTGTCACCTTTCCAAGAAGTACTTATTCTATTTTTAGAAATACCATATTCTTTAACTAATTTGCTTTCTACAGCTTCAGCTCTTTTCTTAGATAAAGCTTTATTGTAAGCAGGAGTACCTGTTTTTTTATCAGCAAGACCTACAATTTGAACAGATGTATTTGAATTGTTTTTTAAGAACTCAGCTACATTGTAAATAACAGCCTCTTGTTTAGCTTCAATAGTGCTACTGTTAATTTCAAACTGTACTGGGTTTGGTACATTTAAAGCTACAGTTGCAGCAGGAGCTTGAACTGGTTTTTGATTATTCAACTGATTTTTAAGTCTTTCGTTTTCTGATGATAAATCATTTAATTGTCTGGTTAAATCATCAACCAAAGAATTATCAGTATTATCAATAACAGTTGTAACTGTTTCAGCTTTTTCAAATTTTTGTTTTCCTCCTAATCCGAAATTGAATCCTAGCATAACTGAACCTATTCCATCCCAGTCTTGTCTGTTATAACCTTTAGTAGTTTTTTCAATTCCTTTAGTAGTTCTTGTATCGAACCTTGCATCGTTAAATTTAGATTGTACTGCCTGACCAGAAATGTCTAAAGTAATAGCAAAACCATCAGTAACTCTAAAAGTATTTAAAAGTCCAGCTGCTACAACAGCACTTTTATATTTGTTAATTTTTTTATGATCAACAGCCATACCTACACCAAGATATGGAATTAGATTGTAAAATCTATTTTCTTTATATCCTGCAACTAAATTAGAAAAATTTAGCATAGCGTCTGCATGAGCAGAAATATAATTACCTGTAGCCATTTTATGTCCCGGATTACTAGCAGCTCCTTTCTCATTAAAAGTATGTTTTCTACCTCCTTGAACAGTAAATCTGGCACCTACTAGTGGTGAAAACCATTTACCTAAACTAGCTGAAGCTCCCCAAGTTAATCTTTCCGCAAGATTAGCTTCGTCTTGTTGAGTATCTCCAAAGTACATTGAAGCTCCTCCGCCTGCATTAGCGAACCAATTGTCCCAAAAACCGTTTGTTTTATAGCCTGCATTAGTTGCACCTTCTTGTGCATACATTCCTAAAGATGTCAGTGCTAAAGAAAAAACCAATATCGTCTTTTTCATATAAATTTAAATAAAAATTGTAGACAAATGTAAATGAAATATTAAATAAAAACAACTTTTTATCTGTAAAATTACTGTTTTTAAAAGAAGATGTTACATATTATAAAGTATCATTTTATTTTATTTAATATAAAAACAATTAAATAGAATAAATTATTTTGCAATAAATCTTTATTTATCAAAATATTAAAACTTAAGAATACTGAAACTTAGTTCTAATTAAATGTTTTATTTTATACTTTAGAATGATATCCAATAAAAGTTACATAATCAAAATAATATAATACCAAATTAATAAAATATCCCACAGGTGTAGAATATAAATAAGAAAGAAAATTCCAATGTACTAAAGATATTCCTGATAGTAAAAACAAAATATAGCAGTTTATTTTATTTAGATAAAGCTTAGAGCCAGTTTTTAGACAGAGATTTGAAAATTTAATAGTTTTTAAACTCAAAAATTCTAAAAACTTTATATCTGCTAAAAAATACATGATTAATGATGAACTAAACCATAAAAATATCCATCTCCCATAATCGCATCCCATTATGCATAGAAATAAAATCCCAGGAAGTTGAAGCAAAAATAGACTTAAAAATAATCTTCCATTTGAAAACTTTGAACTTCTATGAGGTGAAAGATTTAAGATTCTATAAATAAATGCTAATGATATGGAAACAGATAAAAAAATACCTAAAGGTACATAAACCCCAAATGAAAAATGATAGAATGAAGAAAAGAACATTTTTATTCCGGTTGAAAAAGGCCAGCCTAAAGCATTTATAGCCCATCCCTCTGTCATTTCTTTTGAATTATAAGGGAAATTTATTGAGCCCCAGGAGTCCCATATGATCATCCTAATTTTTTCATTACCTTTAAAATATAGACAAGCTAAAATAGAAATAAAATTAGGAAGTAGTAATATCAATGATTTTACCATTGAATTCAAAAACTTACTATTTTGATTAAAATTTATTCTAAATGCTAAAGAAATGATTATTGGAATTAATGCCCAAAAAATATAGCTTTCATGTATTAAGATAGCTAGAATTCCTAAAACGTTTATTAAAAGTAAATTTAATGTAAAATTTATTCTTGTGTTATAAATTAATTGAATGGTTGATATAAAAAATACTATTAATAAACAATCCTTTCTTATTACAAAATCAAAGATTATTGGTCCTCCTAATAAACAGGCGGATAATAATAATATAAATGGTATTTGAAATTTTTTCAAGTAGTATAAAAAAAATAAACACACATATACATAAATAATTAAGCAAATTAAAATAACGGTATAATAGGGTTGGATAGAATATTTTTTACTCATAATCAGAAGTATGTGTCCTAATAGACCTCTTCTAACAAATCCACCTTCATAATTTATTAAAAATTCTGAAATAACCCATGATTCTTTAGTATATCCACTTGATATATTAAAATATAGTGTTAATAATAGACACAAAAGAATTAAAAAATTAAATTTATTTGTAAGCAAGGCGTTTGTTTTATATAATAGTCAATACAAAATTACTAAAATATAACAATATTGAAATAATATATTACAATATTTGCATTAAATATATTATTTATATTCATAATTTAGATTAATTCAATGTGTTTATATCATTTATTTTCAAATAGTTGTACTTAGAATATAAAAGCTAAAAAAAATATATTTTTATATAAATAAATTATAAAAATCTATTATTATTGTTTCGTTCAAATGTTTATTTTATTGTTTAAAAGTTTCTTAATTGATATTTGATGTTTCTAAAAAGTAAATTTTATTTAAACCCATATGAGTTTTACTTTTGCATATAATTTAAAAAATTGAATAAAGAGGAGTTAACTAAATTTATCAAATCAAAAGCCTTTGAATATTCTTTTTTAGACTGTGGAATATCGAAATCCGGTTTTCTCGAAGAAGAAGCACCTAATTTAGAATTATGGTTAAACAAAGGCTATCAAGGTAAAATGCATTACCTTGAAAAAAACTTTGATAAAAGATTGAATCCCTCCTTATTAGTTGAAGGTGCAAAATCTGTTATTTCATTTTTATATAATTATTATCCTGAACATAAACAGAACTCAGATTCATATAAAATTGCGAAATATGCGTATGGTAAAGATTATCATACAGTCATAAAAGAAAAACTTGGTCAGTTAGTCTTAGAAATTCAAAAACATATTGGAGAATTCACATATAGGGTTTTTACCGATTCAGCACCTGTAATGGAGAGAACTTGGGCAAAAAAGTCAGGTTTAGGTTGGATTGGGAAAAATTCACTGTTGCTATCTAAACAAAAAGGATCTTTTTTCTTTTTAGCTGAGATAATTTGTGATTTAGAGCTTGAGTATGATTATCCACTTAAAACAGATCATTGTGGGAGCTGCACCCGTTGCATAGATGCTTGTCCTACTCAGGCAATTGTTAAAAATGGAGTTATAGATGCAAATAAATGTATTTCATATCTTACCATTGAACTGAAAGACCAAATCCCAGAAGAATTTAAAGGTAAAATGCAGGATTGGATTTTTGGATGTGATGTATGTCAGGATGTTTGTCCTTGGAATAGATTTTCAAAACAGCATTCGGAGCCTCAATTTGAACCACCTCCGGAATTACTTCATTTTACTCGTAAAGATTGGCAGGATTTACAACAAGAAGCTTTTAGTAATCTTTTTAAAGGATCTGCTGTCAAAAGAACAAAATTTACAGGTTTTAAGAGAAATATTGATTTTAATAAAGATGAGTAATAGTTGGAAAAGCTTCTAACCGGAAGTTTAAAAACTACCTATAAAATCGTATCTTTGATCTCTTAAAAATTCAAAAATATTGAAATTTGCTAATGTTATCATTCCTTTATCCATAGATGGAGTTTTTACTTATCAGATACCTGATGAGTTAAAGGATGATATTTGCGTGGGACAACGAGTAGTAGTTCCTTTTGGTGGAAAAAAATTATATACTGCAATAGTTGAAGAAGTACATAATCGAAAACCAGAACTTTACAAAACCAAGGAAATTTACTCTATATTAGAAGATTATCCCATGGTAATGTCTCAACAAATATCTTTTTGGAAATGGATTTCAGAATATTATTTATGTTCTTTAGGAGACGTGTATCGTAATGCATTTCCTTCAGCTCTTAAATTGGAAAGCGAAACATTTATAAGAAAGACTATAAAAGAGATTCCCTGGGAAGAATTAGATGAAAAAGAAACTTTTGTTATGCAGAGCCTGGAAATCAAAACCTCTATTAATTTAAAAGAGGTTGAAGCATTTCTTGCAAAAAAATATATCATACCAACTATAAGATCTTTATATGACAAAAATCTTTTAGAATTAGATGAACAGGTTATTGAAAAATACAAACCAAAAAAAATTACTTATCTTCAGCTAAACCCGGATTTTGATAATGCAGAAATATTTAAAAATGCACTAGCTGAAATTGATAGAGCCCCTAAACAAAGGGAAGCATTTTTGTTTTTTATCCAAATACAACAACAAAGAACCACTTATATTGAAAAAAAAGAATTAGTTGATAAATATTCACAATCAGTTGTAAAAGGTTTAGTTGAAAAACATTTTTTAGAAGAGTTTCAATTGCAAAAAGATAGAATGGAAGAATATGATGATAATATTGAAGATGCTTTCCAACTTTCTGAAGCGCAAACAAAATCATTACAGGAAATTGAGGAACAGTTTCAAAAATTTTCTACCGTAGTATTACATGGAATAACTGGTTCAGGTAAAACAGAACTATACTTTCAGCTGATTGAAAAACAAATTTCTCAAAATAAGAACTCTTTATTATTACTTCCTGAAATATCGATAACTACTCAGTTGGTAGGTAAAATACAGAAAAGATTTGGAGATGAAGTAGGTATTTATCATTCTAAACTTAGTCAGAACGAAAGGGTAGAAATTTGGAAAAATACCCTGAATAACAAATATAAAATTATTATAGGAGCTCGATCTGCAATTTTTTTACCTTTAAGTCAATTAGGTTTAATAATTGTAGATGAAGAACATGACAGTTCATATAAGCAAAACGATACAAGACCTTATTATCAAGCCAGAGATTGTATTCAGATATTGGCAAAACAAAATAAATCAAAAATTCTTTTAGGCTCAGCAACTCCTTCAATGGAAAGTTTTTATAATCATGAGTTAGGGAAATTTGGTTGGGTTGAATTAAAAGAGCGTTTTGGTAAAATAAATTTACCGGAAACGGAAATGATTTCTTTAAAAAAACCGACTGTTTCTCCCAATATCTCATTAGAATTAAACGAAGAAATAAAAAAAAATCTGGAACAAAAACACCAGATTATATTATTTCACAATAGAAGAGGATTTTCTCCCATTTTGGAATGCAACAGTTGTGGTCATTCTCCAAGTTGCCCAAATTGTGATGTTTCACTGACTTACCATAAAGCAACTTCTGCATTAAGATGCCATTATTGTGGATATTCTATGGCATTACCCAATCGTTGTCCAAATTGTCACTCTCATTCGTTAGAAACAAAAGGTATTGGTACTCAGCAAATTGAGGAAGAAATTAAAATTCTTTTTCCTGAAGCGCGCGTAGCCAGAATGGATGTGGATACAATGAAGAAAAAACATGCGTATGAAATTTTATTTGAAAAAATGTTTTTGCATGAAATAGATATATTAATTGGTACTCAGATGGTTACCAAAGGTTTGGATTTTGCATCTGTACAACTGGTTGGAGTTATCCGAGCAGATTCTTTGCTTAATTTACCCAGTTTCAGAGCAGAAGAAAAAGCAATTCAGTTATTAACTCAGGTGAGTGGGAGAGCGGGTAGAAGAAAACAAGGGAAAGTACTTATACAGTCTTTTGAACCTGAAAATCCTTTTTATCTCTTTGTTAAAGAAAATAATTACGAGCTGGCAAAAGAAGCTATTTTACAGGATAGAAAAGAGTTTTTTTATCCACCCTATTTCAGGTTAATCGAAATAACATTTAAACATAAAAAACAGGAAAGAGTAAAAAATGTAGCTACGATTACAGGAGAATATTTAAGGAATTATATACAGGATCCATATATTTTGGGCCCGGAAGAAGGCCTTATACCTCGTATAAACAATCAATATATTTATAAATTATTAATTAAACATCCGTCAAATAAATCAACAAGAAATATTAAAACATATATTAAAGATATAATTGAAAAACTAATGCAGATTCAAGCATATCGATCCGTCAAAATTGATATAGATGTAGATCCTGTATAATTGGATTAATTGTTTTTTAATATAAGTTAAATCATAAATTAATCATTTTTTATGGAGCTAGTCTACTAACCACCCATTCACCATCCGTATTTAATTCATAAATAATTCGATCATGCAACCGATTGGGTCTTCCCTGCCAAAATTCTATTTGGGTAGGTTTTATTAAGTATCCACCCCAATTTTCAGGACGTGTAAGTTCTTCTAAATGTTTTGTACTATTATCTAGATCTGAAAGTTTGTTTTCTAAGTATTCCCGATTAGGTATTACTTTGCTTTGCGGTGATGCCATAGCTCCCAATTGACTTCCGCGGGGGCGGGAATGAAAATAACCATCGGAAAGATTTTCAGCAAGTTTTTCTGCTTTACCATTAATAATAATTTGTTTTTCTAACACATCCCAAAAAAAATGCAAGCAGACTTGTGTGTTTTCAAGTATTGCTTTACCCTTTCTACTTAAATAATTGGTATAAAAAATAAACCCTTCCCAGGTAAATTGCTTTAAAAGAACCATTCGTGAACGAGGGATTAAATTATTTTCTATAGTGGTAATACACATGGCATTAGGTTCCGAGATTAAAGAACTGTTTTCAGCCATAAAATACCAGTCTCTAAACATTTCTATAGGGTTTTCTTTTAACTCAGATTCAAGCAAATAACCTGAATTATACACTTTTCTTTTATCAGATAGATCTTCCATAATGAAAAAATATGTAATTTTAGGATGTAAATTAAGTATACAATGAACTACAAAGGTAAATTATTAATTGCAAAACCTATTTTGAATGATTCCTTTTTTTCCAAAACTGTAATTTATATAACAGATTATGAAGAGAAAAGAGGGGCTGTAGGTTTTGTCCTTAATAAGACATACGAAAAAAAACTATCTGATTTAATTCCGGATGTTGAAACAGATATGACAGTATACGTAGGAGGGCCGGTTAATCAGGATCATTTATTTGTAATACATTCGCGTCCAGACGTAATACAAGGAGGAGTATCCATTAATGAGGATTTTTTCTGGTCAGGAGATTATGAGCAAATTAAAAATGCAGTTAACGACAAATTAATTAAAGAAGAAGAAATAAGATTTTTTCTGGGTTATTCCGGATGGGGGAAAAGACAATTAGAAGGAGAATTAAACAGAGAAGATTGGCTTGTAACAGATAGTGAAAAAGTTAATATACTAAAATGGGATGAGAATATTTGGAAAAATCAATTAATTAAGATTGATAAAACAAATATTATTTGGGTTAACTCACCCGCTAATCCTGAATTGAACTGAAATATTAATTTTTGATTAATTTTTTTATTGTAAATAATTGTCAAACAGATATACTGAAATAAATCATAAGCATTTAATAAATAAGTTAAATTATTAACAAAAATAAATTTATATATTGCTACATAATAAGTATAGCTATTATGAGGAATATATATTATGTAATTTTTTCTTTAATAATTTTGATTTCATCATCGGTGTATCAAAGTTGCTCATCAAGTGATGATGGACAAAATGAAACTGATAATTTTTCCATTTCATTATCTACTGTAAATATATCTTCTATTGCTACAACGGTAAAATTAAATATAACCACAACGCAACAGTGGTATATAACCGTTGATGAAAAAGACAGAACTTGGGTTTCATTTTCAGCAGATCAAGGGGTAGGTAACTCAACAGTTAATATATCAGTAGATGCAAACAGTACATCAGAAAGCAGGAGTGCTATTATATCAGTTTCAAACGGATCTAATGATTTAAAAGTACGTTTAACCCAAGAGCCGAATCCGGGAACAGATACGGGAAATTTAGGTTGGGTAGAATTGCCTGAAAGAAAAAATTTAACAAACACAATGTTTGTAAGGCATTCTTTACCAGATAATCCGACCATTCGTAACTATTCAATGTTATATGATACAGAACAAAAGGTTGCTTATTGGGTGGCATATCCCATGCACTCATCTTATATAGGAAGCTCTGGTCGAACAGATGCCTGGGATTTTGATCCAAATATATCTCAAAGTCAACAAGCTTCTTTGTTTAAAGGTATTTCTGGTTATGACAGAGGGCATCAGATACCGAGTGCAGATAGGACAAGTTCAAAAAATAATAACAAAACGACTTTTTATTTTTCAAATATGACTCCCCAAAATAAGGATCTTAATCAAAAGTTGTGGGCAAATCTTGAAAATAAAGTACGAACCTGGACTTACCAATGCGATACATTGTATGTAGTTACAGGTGCTATGATTACATCATCCACAGACTCAAAAATCAATTATGCTTATGATAATAATAAAAATAAAATAGCAATTCCCAAATATTATTTTAAAGCTTTACTCAAAAGAACCAAAAATAATTTTACTTCAATTGCATATAAAATGGATAATGTTTCACCAACAAATAACACAAATTTTAAACTTTATCAGCTCACAGTAAAAGAGCTAGAAGATTTAACAAATTTTGTATTCTTTCCAAAAATAGCAGAAGAAATTAAAAATTCCATAGATGAAAATCAATGGAAATAAAAAAAAGGAGCTGTAATAAGCTCCCTTTTATTTTTATAAGTATTTAAAACTTTGTTCGTTTTTAATATTTTTCAAAGAATAATAAATCATTTTAATAACGTTTTCCACATCATTTTTATGAACCATTTCTACTGTAGTGTGCATATAGCGCAAAGGAAGGGATATAAGAGCTGAAGGAATTCCACCGTTGGAATAGGCAAACGCATCAGTATCTGTTCCGGTTACACGGCTACAGGCATTCCTTTGAAAAGGAATATTATTTTTTTCAGAAGATTCAATAATCAGTTCCCGTAAATTATTTTGAATTGCTGGTGCATAAGATATTACAGGACCACTACCACATTTTATTTCCCCATGTTTCTTTTTATCTATCATAGGTGTTGTAGTATCATGAGTTACGTCCGTAACAATAGCAACATCGGGTTTAATTGTCTGAGTAATCATTTCAGCTCCTCTAAGTCCTACTTCTTCCTGAACTGAATTTGTTATATATAAACCGTAACTAAGTTTATCATTATTTTCTTTAAGTAAACGGGCTACTTCAGCAATCATAAATCCACCCACACGATTGTCTAATGCCCGGCAAACAAAATAGGAATCATTCAAAATGAAAAATTCATCTGGGTAAGTTATAATACACCCAACATGGATTCCTAAATCTTCCACTTCTTTTTTAGAAGAAGCACCGCAGTCAACCCATATAGTTTCTACCTTAGGAGCTTCCTCAACCCCAGTATAATTTCTTGTATGAATTGCTGGCCAACCAAAAACACCTTCAACCAATCCTTTTTTAGTATGTATGTTTACTTTTTTAGAAGGAGCTATCATATGATCAGAACCTCCATTTCTGACAACATAGATCAAACCTTCCTCAGTAATATAATTAACAAACCAGGATATTTCATCTGCATGAGCCTCTATAACTACTTTGTATTTTGCTTTAGGATTTATGACCCCATAAGCGGTACCATAATTATCTGTTTGAATAACATCTACATAAGGTTTGATGTAATCTATCCATACTTTTTGACCTTCACTTTCAGCACCGGTTGGAGATGGAGTATTGAGATATTTTTCTAAAAATTTTATCGATTTTTTATTTATTATACTATCTTTCATCAGAGTTGTAATAATTTATTTCTACAAAAATAGTAAATTTGGGAATAATTTTTGTGTATTTTCTTTTTAATGAAACTCACTGTATTAATAAAGGTTTTCTTTTTATTTATTTTCAGCTTATATAAAGCACAGGAAGTTTTACCGCTATCTGAAAATCAAGATTCAATATCTAATTATTCCTTTGATCCTGAAAAAATTATTAAAGAAGAAGCGACAGATTTTAAATCATATGAAGATAGTATATCTATTGATCTTAAATTAATTAATGTCTCAAGTCTTCCTAAATTTAACAATCAATTAGACAGATACCAGTATAATCGATTAAAAAAGAAAGTATACAATCTATACCCCTATTTGGAATTAGCCGTAAAAGAATACAATAACTTACAAGATTCAATTAAGTTAGATAATAATAGTTCTGATTTTAAAAAATATATAAAAAAAAGGCAGAAGGAACTTTCAGAAAAATACGAAACACAATTGAAGAAATTAACAAAGTCTGAAGGTAAAATTTTTTCTAAACTCATGTACAGATCTACAGGTAAAAGTGTTTATGACATTATTAAAGAATTAAAAAACGGATGGTCTGCATTTTGGTGGAATGCTAAAGCAGGAGCATTTGATATAGATTTAAAAGAACCTTTTGATCCTTATCATATCAGAGATGATGCTTATGTTGAATCTATACTGATAAGAGCCTACGAATTTGGTGATTTAAAACCAATTGTAGGATCAAAAAACCAAATTCAATAAAAGTAAGAATGACAGCTATAATTTAGAACAATCCTAACTTCCATCTTTTTTATTACAAACATTTTGCTATCGAATATACTTAATGTATTTTTGACAGATTTTAATTACAAGGGTAAATAAATTATGAAGAAAATTCTTGCTCTATTATTTTCTACGAAAACAACAGCAGTTATGCTTGTTATCTATGCGGTATCAATGGCTTGTGCCACCTTCGTTGAGAATGACTACGGTACACCTACAGCCAAAGCACTAATATATAATGCCAAATGGTTTGAGTTAGTAATGCTGATACTTATTTTAAATTTTATTGGGAATATGCAAAAATATCAGTTATGGAAACTTAAAAAATGGCCGATTCTCGTTTTTCACCTTGCATTTATTTTCATTTTTATTGGCGGTGCAATTACTCGTTACATTAGCTATGAAGGAACTATGCACATTCGTCAAGGTGAGAAAAGTAATGAAGTAATTTCAGAGGCAACATTTTTTAAAGTTCAAATAGCCAATGCACAAGGAGAAACAAGAGCTTATCAAGATGTACCCTTTACACTGACCTCAAAAAATATTCCCATACTGTTAAAACCTTTTCAAAAAGATTTTAAAGCTCAATACGATTTTTACGGAAAGAAAGTCAGAGTTAAAACTATTGACTATATACCTAGGGCACAGGATTCCGTTCAATTTTCAAATACTGGAAAACCCATTCTTCACATTGTAACTATTGGTGAAGGGGGAAGAGAAAACGTGTATATAGAAGAAGGTTCAGCAAGACAGGTTCAAAATGCAACCATTAGTTTCAATGCACCCATGCCTCAAGCTATTAATATAACCATAAAAAATGGTGAGATGTCACTTACCTCGCCTATGATGGGTAGACGCTTAATTATGGCAACACAAGAAGAAGTAGCTGTTGATGGAGAAGATAAAATCCAACAGTTACATTTAGCGAGTTTATATCAGTTTCCCAATGCAAGTTTTGTTGTTCCCCAGCCACCCAAACAAGGTAAAATTATATATTTTGAAGGAGATAAAAATAAAAACCAGAGTTCCCCTGATTTAATATTTATGGAAGTTTCAACTGATAAAGAAACCCAAAATATTTCATTTTATGGTAAAAAAGGAATGACTGGAGTTCAAAAGCAGGTTTTATTAGACAACTTACTAGTTTCAGTAGGATATGGAGCTAAAATATATAAAACAGAACCATTCTATTTGAAACTGGATGAATTTATCATGGAACGATATCCGGGAAGTAATAGTCCCTCTTCTTACGAATCTAAAGTTTCAATAATTGATGAAGGTAAAGAAACTCCTTACAAAATATACATGAATCATATTCTTAATTATAAAGGATATCGTTTTTTCCAGTCTAGCTTTGATCAGGATTTAAAAGGAACCATTCTTTCCGTTAATCACGATTTCTGGGGGACTACTGTGACTTATATAGGATATGCTTTACTTATTTTAGGAATGTTTGTTACCCTATTTTGGAAAGGGACACGTTTCTGGAAATTGAATGATCAATTGAAAAAGATTTCACAAAATAAGAAAACATACCTAATTTTATTACTGTTAAGTAGTTTATTATTATCTTCTCAGACCATAGATATGCATGGAACAGAAGATGGAAAAATAAAAAAAGAAACAGTTATAAAAAATTCTAACGATACTCATGTTCATTCTGATGGAACCGTACATAGTAACAATGAAATTTATACTCCCGAAGTAGAACCTACAGCAGAAAATGCTCACAACCATCCTAAACAGGAAAAAAGTTCTTCAATTCCGGCAACACCGTTGGATCCGAAAATCTTTGCAGAAAGCATTAAAATACCCAAAGAACATTCGGATAAATTTGGTTCACTTTTAGTTCAGTCATTTGACGGAAGAATTGAACCTGTAAATACATTAGCTCTTGAAATACTAAGAAAACTACATAAAAGTAATAACTTCTATAATCTGGATGCAAACCAGTTTTTAATATCTATATCTATAGATCCTATGAGTTGGGCGCAAGTTCCTTTAATAAAAATAGGTAACAGGGGCGGAGATGAGCTCAAAAAACGTGTTAAAGCTGATGATGAAGGATATACAACTTTAATTAACTTATATCCTGCAGGTTCAGATGGAAGTCCACGATTTATTTTAGAAGAAGATTTCAAAAAAGCCTTTGCTAAAAAACCAGCAGATCAATCCAATTATGATAAAGAAGTAATAGAAATTAATGATAAGTTACAAGTAATGGAAGCATTAATAGCTGGTTTGTACTTACGTTTTATTCCTCTACAAAATGATCCGAATCATACCTGGACTTCGTGGATAACTTCAGACTTTAAGGAAAATGATATTGCTTTAGATCTGATAGGAGGTTACTTCAAATCAGTAATTAGTGCTGAAGAAACAGGAAATTGGGGAACTGCAGATAAACAGCTTCAGGTTGTTTCAGAATATCAGCATAAATGGGGAGGACAAGTGATTCCTTCTGAAGCTAAAGTGAAATGGGAGATTAGATACAACAACTGGGATGTATTTTTTAAGATGATGATTTTGTATGCTATTGTTGGTACATTGTTGCTAATAGTAGCTTTTGCAAAACTATTTTTGATAAAGCTGAAAACTATTTCAATTTTTGAGTACATATTGCTTGGAATTATATTTTTAGGATTTATTATACATGGTCTTGGATTAGGAGTTCGGTGGTTTGTATCCGGACATGAACCTTGGTCTAATGGATATGAAGCTGTTATGTTTATAAGCTGGATAGGAGTATTAGCCGGATTTTTACTTTATAAAAACCGCAACGGATTTATTCCGGCTGCAGGATGTTT
The DNA here is from genome assembly GCF_004014855.1 of Apibacter raozihei. Lineage (NCBI taxonomy): Bacteria > Pseudomonadati > Bacteroidota > Flavobacteriia > Flavobacteriales > Weeksellaceae > Apibacter > Apibacter raozihei. Next base: position 2,779,662 of record NZ_CP034930.1, on the reverse strand, counting down.
GGTAGCAGTAATTTTAATGGGATTTGCACATGGTGGAGACCAGATGAATCCGCAGATTACTCCGCTGGTTCCGGTATTAAAATCGTATTGGCTGATGATACATGTAGCAGTAATTACCTCTAGCTACGGATTTTTTGGACTGAGTGCACTCATAGGAACTGTTGTATTACTCTTATTTATAATTAATAACAAGAGAATATCACACAAAGTAGAAGATTCAATAAGAGAATTAACTATTGTAAACGAAATATCTTTAGCCATTGGTATATTTCTTTTAACTATAGGTACATTTTTAGGAGGTATTTGGGCAAATGAAAGTTGGGGGCGTTATTGGAGTTGGGATCCCAAAGAAACCTGGGCCTTTATTTCCGTTATTATTTATGCTGTTGTATTGCATTTAAGATTAGTACCCGGTTGGCGAGGCAGATATATTTTCAACTTACTTTCCTTACTTGCATTTTCTTCAGTTATTATGACTTATTTTGGTGTTAACTACTATTTATCCGGTCTTCATTCCTATGCACAAGGTGATCCGGTTCCAATACCTTTATGGGTGTATATTGTTATAGTAATCGTAATTATTTTGGCTATAGTTTCATATATATTGCATAATCGAAACTTCAAAGAAGTAAAAAAAGTTTAATACAAATGCGTAATTTCAGTTCAGAAATAAAGTACAGGACAGCACGAAGCGGAGGAAAGGGAGGTCAAAACGTTAATAAAGTTGAGACAATGGTAGAAGCTATATGGATTGTAAAAAATTCCCTGTTTTTTTCCGAAGAAGAGAAAGAGCGTATTCATTTAAAATTGGTTAACCGCATTAATAAAGATGGCGAGTTATTAGTAAGAAGCTCTGAAAGCAGATCGCAATTGGAGAATAAAGAAATAGCAACAAAAAAAATCATTGAACTTGTAGATGTATCTCTTTACATACCTAAAAGCAGAAGACCTTCCAGAAGAACCAAATCATCTATTGAGAAAAGGCTTTCTTTCAAGAAAAAAGTTTCTGAAATAAAAAAGTTAAGAAATAAAAATAATTGGTAGTTGAATGCCTTTTACATAATTGCAGATAAAAAAAAATCTTTTTCAATAAATTCGGGAATTATCTTTACATTTGTAGGTTATGTATTGACAGATATAGCTCTTCAAAACTTACAAAAGTCAATACTATAAGAAAGACTTTGTCTTTCTACTTGAAAGATATATTATAAAGTGAAACATAATTGATAAAATTCTACTGATAATTTTAATAGAGAATATTATCAGTTTTAAAATATTTATTTACTATACAGATTAAAAGAATGGAGTACAATACTCAAAGAAAAAAATTAATTATTCCGGAATACGGAAGACATATTCAACAGTTAGTCGATCATTGTCTGACTATTGAAGAAGATGAAGAGAGAAATAAATTCGCAAGATCTATAATAGAAGTAATGGGAGATTTAAATCCACATCTAAGGGATGTTCCCGATTTTCAACACAAGTTGTGGGATCAGCTCTTTATAATGTCTGAATTTAAGTTGCAAGTTGAATCTCCGTATCCCATACCTACACATGCCGAATTAAACGTTCCTCCGAAAAAAATGGAATATCCGGCAAACGAATCCAAATACAGATATTACGGAACAAATGTTAAAAAAATGATTGATGTTGCCAGAACATGGGAAGATGGTGATATGAAAGACGGGTTAAAATATGCCATTGCCAATCAAATGAAAAAAAATTACCTGAAGTGGAATAAAGATCAGGTAGAAGATGAAGTGATATTCAATCATTTAGAAGAATTATCAGATGGGAATCTTAAAGCCAATGAAGGAGAATCTTTAATGCATGTAGTTATTCAGAATAATCATAATAGCTATAGTAACAACAATTCCAGTTATTCTAATAATAAAAATAAGAACAGAAATAACAATAACAATAACAATAATAATAATAATAATAACAGGAATAATAACACTAATAACAATAACTACAAAAATAAAAACAAGAATAATAACAACAATTATTTAAAAAAAAATAATAAGTAATGAATACGTTTCAGATTGTCGGAGGTAAGAAACTTTCCGGCGATTTTTATCCTCAGGGTGCAAAAAACGAAGCTTTACAAGTAATCTGTGCAGTTTTATTAACATCCGAACCTGTTAGAATTAAAAATATTCCGGAAATTCAGGATGTTCTTAAACTGATTGAAATATTAAAAACTGTAGGTGTAAAAGTATCCCGAAATGCCAAAGGTGACTATACATTTTGTTCTAATGGAATAGACTTTGACTTTTTAAAAAGTAAAGAATTTCGTAAAAATGGTGCTCAGTTAAGAGGATCAATTATGTTGCTGGGACCATTATTGGGAAGATTTAAAGAAGCCTACATACCAATACCGGGAGGCGATAAAATTGGTCGTAGAAGACTGGACACACATTTTCAAGGTTTCATAAGTTTAGGAGCTAAGTTTGAATACGATGATGATGAAAAATTTTATTCAGTTACAGCCGATGAACTGAAAGGAAGTTATATGCTTTTAGAAGAAGCATCTGTAACAGGTACTGCAAACGTAGTTATGGCATCAATTTTAGCAAAAGGTCAAACGCAAATATACAATGCAGCCTGCGAACCCTATATACAGCAATTATGCAAAATGCTCAATTCAATGGGTGCAAAAATTGAAGGTATTGGTTCTAATCTTCTCACGATACAGGGAGTAACAGAACTTAAAGGTACCGAGCACACCATACTTCCTGATATGATAGAAATTGGAAGTATCATCGGTTTGGCAGCAATGACTAAATCTGAGATTACCATAAAAGATGTTAGCTGGGAAAACTTAGGGAACATACCAGATACATTCAGGCGGTTAGGGATTGAAATAAATAGGAAAGGCGATGATATGCATATCCCTGAACAAGAGCATTACAAAATCCAAAATTTTATTGATGGCTCTATACTTACCATCTCAGATGCCCCCTGGCCAGGTTTTACCCCAGATTTATTAAGCATTGTATTGGTAGTTGCTACTCAGGCTAAAGGTAGTGTTCTGATTCATCAGAAAATGTTTGAAAGCAGACTCTTTTTTGTAGATAAATTAATTGATATGGGAGCTCAGATAATACTATGTGATCCGCATAGAGCTACTGTTATAGGTTTAAATCAGGAAGCTCCTTTACGAGCAACTATGATGACATCTCCCGATATACGTGCCGGCATCGCTTTACTAATAGCTGCTATGTCAGCCAAAGGTACAAGTCAGATACATAATATTTATCAGATTGACAGAGGATATGAAAATATTGATGAACGCTTAAAAGCTTTAGGAGCAGATATTCAGAGAATAAAAGTCTAATAGTTAATATGCACGGTAGTTTTCGACTTAAACTTTCAATAATTATTGCAGTCTTCAATAGAAAAGATGAACTTCAGGACTTGTTAAATAGTCTTGTAAAACAGTCCGATAAAGATTTTGAAGTAGTAATTGTAGATGACGGTTCCTCAGAAAAATTAGAATCTTGTGCTTTAAAATATTCTGATAAACTGGATATAAAATATTTTTACAAAGAAAATTCCGGAGCAGGATTGGCTCGTAATTACGGTGTAAGACTTGCCTCCGGAAATTATTTTATTTTTTTGGATTCCGATTGTATTGCTCCAGATAATTACATATATAAAGTTCGGTCTAACCTCATATCAAAATATGTGGATGCTTTTGGAGGAGCAGATTCAGCGGATGCAAGTTTTAATAATTTACAAAAAGCAATTTCGTATTCTATGACTTCGCTTTTAACTACCGGAGGAATTAGAGGGAATAAAAAATCAGTGGATAAGTTTCAACCCAGAAGTTTTAATATGGGAATTTCAAAAGAGGCTTTTCAAGTTACCGGAGGTTTTTCAGAACTGAGGATTGGAGAAGATCCGGATTTAAGTTTAACTTTATGGGAAAAAGGGTTCCAAACCCGTTTTTTCAACGATTGCAAAGTTTTTCACAAAAGAAGAACCTCATTAAAAAAATTTTCTAGGCAAGTGTATCATTTTGGAATAGCGCGTCCTATTTTAAATTTACGACATCCTGAATATGTCAAATTAACATTTTGGTTTCCCAGCTTGTTTTTTATCTATACTATAGTTTCTTTAAGTTTACTGTTTTCTTACTATACTAATTTACCTTTTTTAGTAAAAGTTTTAGCCACCATTCCGTTTTTATTTTTAAGTATATATTATGCATTGATTTTTATAGACTCAACAATTAAAAATAAAAGTATTCAAGTCGGATTTTTGTCAATTGTTACAACATTTATACAATTTTTTTCCTATGGATTTGGCTTTCTAAAATCATATATTGCTTTAAATATTTTAAAAATTAGTCCGGAAAAAGCATTTCCTTCACATTATCATACCCAATCTTAGTTAAAAGAAGCTTTATTACTTAGTTTAACAAGCCTTCCTTCAGAAGTAATGATTTGTTTACCATCATTATAAGAAGTTTTATAGTATAAAGTTTTACCATCTGTTCTTTCCATAGTAACCGTTATTCCTCCGTTTTCATTAATAAATTTTTTAAATTTATCTTTTCGGGCTTCCTTGCTTGGAAAGTATAAAACATAGCTACAATCATCGAGCCATCGAACTTTCTTGTAACTTTCAGTTCCATTGGAAATTTCCAGTTGTTTTTCACCGTTTCTAATAATAATTGAAATACTACCCGTGTTTGTATCAATATTTCGAAATTCACCTTTTGAGAAATCCAGACAATTTAAATTTTTTTGCTGAGAACTGGCAAAGCAAGATATCAACAAAAAGAGAAATAGTAAACGATTAATTTTCATAGTCCAAATATATTAATTTTTTCAATAATAATCATGGATTTCCAAGCTATATTAAGAAGCTAAAACGTTGTTTATTCAATAAAAAAATAGTAATTTTACACACTTATACTATTTAAAAATAAATATATAAATATGACAGGAGAAGGGGAAAAATTAATTCCTATTAACATTGAAGATGAGATGAAATCATCTTATATAGATTATTCAATGTCTGTAATAGTTTCCAGAGCATTACCTGATGTAAGGGATGGATTAAAACCCGTACACAGAAGGGTTTTATTTGGAATGTATGAATTAGGTGTATCTTCAAACAGTGCCTACAAAAAATCTGCCAGAATTGTAGGGGAGGTAATGGGTAAATATCACCCGCACGGAGATTCCTCAGTGTACGATACCATGGTACGTTTAGCCCAGGAATGGTCTATGCGCTATCAGTTAGTAGACGGTCAGGGGAATTACGGTTCAGTAGACGGAGATCCACCTGCTGCAATGCGTTATACAGAAGCAAGATTAAAAAAGATTTCAGAAGAAATTCTTTCAGATATAGATAAAGATACGGTGGACACTCAACTTAATTTTGATGATACTTTAGAAGAACCTAAAGTAATGCCTACCCGTATACCCAATTTATTAATTAATGGAGCCTCAGGGATTGCTGTTGGTATGGCTACTAATATGGCACCGCACAATATTTCAGAATCCATTGATGCTATCTGTGCATACATTGATGATAAAGAAATAACCATTGAGGGACTGATGAAGCATATTAAGGCTCCTGATTTTCCTACCGGAGGTACTATTTACGGATATGAGGGAGTTAAATCTGCATTCGAAACCGGAAGGGGACGAATTGTTCTTAGAGGAAAAGCCAACTTTGAAGAAGTTCATGGCAGAGAAGCAATTATAGTGACAGAAATACCCTATCAGGTAAACAAAGCAGATATGATTTCTCGTACTGCCGAACTGATAAAAGAAGATAAACTACAGGGTATTTCAGAAATCAGGGATGAATCGGATAGAAAAGGAATGAGAATCGTTTATATCCTAAAAAACGATGCAATTCCTAATGTTGTTTTAAATCTTTTGTATAAATATACAGCACTTCAGACATCATTCAGCGTTAATAATATAGCCCTGGTTAAAGGGAAACCGGTACAGTTGAATTTAAAAGATATAATTCATCATTTTGTAGATCACAGGCATGATGTAGTTGTTAGGCGTACCCAGTATTTGTTAAGAAAAGCTGAAGAAAGAGCTCATATTCTCGAAGGATTTATGAAAGTAATCGCTTCGCAGGATACTTTGGATTTGGCAATCAAAATCATCAGAGACAGTTCTAACCCGTCGGAAGCTAAATCTGGTTTAATTGAAGCATTTGAACTTTCTGAAATTCAGGCTCAGGCCATTTTGGATCTTCGTCTGGCTCGATTAACCGGTATGGAGTTAAACAAAATCAGAGATGAATATGAGGCCATAATGAAAGAAATAGAGTACTTAAAAAGTATTCTTAACGATGAAGTGTTACGTTACCAGATAATCAAAGAAGAGCTGGTAGAGGTTAAAGAAAAATATGGAGATGAAAGACGTACGGATATAGATTTTGCCGGCGGAGAAATGAGCATAGAAGATATAATTCCAGATGAAAAAGTTGTACTTACAATTTCAAAAATGGGTTATATTAAAAGAACTTCTTTATCAGAATACAGAACCCAATCAAGAGGTGGAGTAGGTAATCGTGCGGCTTCAACCAGAGATGAAGACTTTTTGGAATACGTTGTTTCTGCGACTGCTCACCAGTACATGCTGTTTTTTACCGAAAAAGGAAAATGCTTTTGGCTAAGAGTTTTTGAAATACCCGAAGGTTCCAAAGCAGCCAAAGGAAGACCTATTCAGAATTTAATAAATATTGAATCGGACGATAAAATTAAAGCTTACATTTTAACTCACGATTTGAAAAACGAGGAGTATACCAATAATACTTTCTTAGTTATGGTTACTCAAAAAGGAACAGTAAAAAAGACAACTCTTGAGGCCTATTCCCGACCAAGATCGAACGGTATCAATGCGATTAATGTTCGTGAAGGAGATACATTAGTAAGCGCCAGTCTTACCTCAGGAAATGATGAGATAATGATTGCTACCAAATATGGAAAAGCAATTCGTTTTCCTCAGGAAAAATTAAGATCCATAGGAAGAAATGCATCAGGTGTAAGAGGAATAACCTTAGGCGACGAGACAGATGAAGTTATCGGAATGGTTATTATTTCAGAACCTGAAAGCGATACCATATTGGTAGTTTCAGAACAAGGTTACGGTAAAAGAACTCACGCAGATGCCTATCGAATCACCAATCGGGGAGGAAAAGGAGTTATAACCTTAAATATTACAGATAAAACAGGTAATCTGATTGCTATTCAAAAAGTAACTGATGAAAATGATTTAATGATAATAAATAAATCAGGAGTTGCTATACGTATGTCTGTGGAAGAACTCAGAGTAATGAGTAGAAATACACAGGGAGTCCGATTAATAAATTTAAAGAAAAACGACGAAATTGCTGCCATAACGAAAATTGAAAAAGAAGAAGGAGTAGACGAAGATGAAAACGGTGAATATATTGATGAAGGTAATGTTAATCCTTCAGATGTAACCGAAGAAAATTCTTCTATACAGGATGATGCAAACACAGAAGTAACAGAATAATTTTTATAATTTATTATGATATGAAAAAAATTACAATATCATTACTTACTCTTATGGCTTTGTTCTCGTTTGGACAGGATAAAGAAATAAAAGATGCTTTTAATGCATTTGAAGGAGGTAACAAATCTCAGGCACAGACTCTTATTCAACAGGCTGACCCTTTAGTTAATACTAAAATTTCATCTATTGAACCAGAACTATATGCCAAATATCTTTATGTTAAAGGGGCTACTTATTTAGATCAAGGTAAAACGCTCGAAGCAGCAAAAGTTTTGGCAGAACTCTCTAAATATGAGAAGGGACCGATTTATTCCTTGAAAAATAAAAATACCAAAGAAAAAGCTTTTGTTTTATCTAAAGAACAAGCAGATAAATTAGTTTCTGAAGGATTTTCCGGTTTAAAAGAAACGAAATCAGGAACAGATTATTTAAATAAACTATTACCGGTATTAGAACAAAAAAGGCAAGCATCTGTAACCAAAGCAACGGATGAATATAATTCAAAAGATTTTGAAAAATCTGCTGAAGATTTTCTTGAGTCACATTATCTGACTAAAGCTGCGGGTGTAGATGATGATGTTTATAAATATTATGCTGCCGTTTCTTATCATGCTGCAAACAATAGTGCTAAAGCCTTGGAATTATATAAAGAGCTTATTAATGAAGGCTATACAGGTGTAAGAAATACTTATTCCGCTTTAAATAACAAAAAAGAAAGAGTAACATTATCCGAAAATGATTATAATTTACTGAAAAAAGCATCAAGTGCTGATTATACAGATTTAAAAATTGAATCTACTCCTTCTGTAGAGGCAGATTTGTATAATTATGCAGTTTCTTTACTTACAGCCGATAAAAAGTATTCAGAAGCCTTATCTTTAGCAGAAAAAGGACTGACTAAATTTCCTACAGATACCAATTTAAGTTCTCAGGTAGGAGAACTGTATTATCAGACCGGAAATACTCAGAAATATGTAGACAGGTTAAAAGAATCTGTGCAAAAAAATCCAAATGACTATGTTTCTTTATACAACTTAGGAGTTATATACAGTAAAGATGAAAAAACATATGATCTAGCAAAAGAATATTATAATAAAGCAGTTTCAGTTAAACCGGATTATACAGCAGCCTATTTCAATTTGGCAGCGTTAGCCCTTGAGCCGGATAAAGAGATTGTTAATAAATTAAATAATTTAACAACATCTAAGGAGGATCAACAGAAATACGATGCACTGACGGTTGAAAGAAAGAAAATGTTTTTTAAAGCTCTCCCTTTCCTGGAAAAAGCTCATGAACTGGAACCTAAAGACAAAGCAGTTTATCAGGCTTTAGAAAATGCTTATAAAGTTCTCCAGAAAAGAGATAAATTAGATCAGTTAAGAAAAGAAAATAATTAATAATTTTTCTTATTAATAAAAAGACAAAAGGCTATTTTAATAGCCTTTTGTCTTTTTTTCTATTTAAAAATTTGTGCACGATATTTGTACTTATTAAATTATAAATAAAATAAAGTAAAAAATATGAAAAAAGGTTGTATCATAGGAGGAGGAATATTTCTTGTATTGGCTGTAATAGGAATAGCTTTAGTAGGATACTGGATTTCTATGAGTAATCGTATTGTTGAGTTAGATAATGATTCTAAACAAAAATGGGGAAGCGTAGAAAGTGCTTATCAAAGAAGAGCAGATTTAATACCTAGTTTGGTTGCAACAGTCAATAAAGCTACCAATTATGAAAGAGAAACATTGACATCAGTTGTGGAAGCTAGAGCTAAAGCTACTTCTGTTCAAATAGATCCTTCTAATCTTACTCCTGAAAAATTGGCAGAGTTTCAACAAGCTCAGGCAGGAGTTGGTTCAGCTTTAAGCAGGTTATTAGTATCTATTGAAAGATATCCTGATTTGAAAGCTAATCAAAGTATACTATCATTTCAAAACCAGTTGGAAGGTACTGAAAACAGAATTAAAATTGAAAGAGATAATTATAACGCTACTGTAACGACTTATAACAATTATATACAAAAATTTCCGGGAAGTATTATTGCCGGTATGAAAGGTTTAAAAGAAAAAGGAATGTTTAAAGCAGATGCAGGAGCAGAAAAAGCACCCAATGTTAATGAACTTTTAAACGGTAAATAATTTACAGAATAAAACATCACGATATGCTTTTTACTCCGGAAGATGAAAAACAAATAATCGAAGCCATTCGATTGGCTGAAACTATGTCGACCGGCGAAATACGGGTGCATTTAGATCAAAAACTTGAAGGAGATCCATTAGCTAAAGCCCAGGAGATTTTTTATAAAATTGGAATGGATAAAACGAAGGATAAAAACGGGATTTTATTTTATGTGTCCGAGAATAGGAAGCAAGTTGCTGTGATAGGAGATCAAAATATACATACTTACGTTAAACAGGCTTTTTGGGATCAGATTTTAAATGAAATTGTATCAGATTTTAAAAATGGATTTTATAAAGAAGGTCTGACTAAAGCTATTAATAAAACCGGAATTAAACTGAAAAAATATTTTCCACATAATGGAAAAACAATTAAAAACGAACTTCCTGATGAAATTTCACGATAAAATTAAGTTACTTTTATTAACTTTTTCTATTTTCTTAGGAACTTTTGTTTCTGCGCAGAGTGAATTTGAAATTCCAGATGCCCCTTCTAAAATTTATCCGGTTAATGATTATGCCAATGTTTTATCAGAACAGCAAAAAGATTTTATTAATAAGAAATTAATAACCTACAGTGATTCTACATCTACAGAAATCTTAGTTTGCACAGTAAAGACTATAAATGGAGATGATATAAATTTTGTAGGAGCTAGATGGGGTGAAAAGTGGAAAATAGGCCAAAAAAAATCTAATAATGGTATTGTGCTATTAATCGCTACGGATGATCATAAACTCACCATTCAGAACGGGAGAGGAACGGAAGATGCTATGACAGATATGATGTCGGGTATTATTATTAATCAGTATATGGTTCCTTATCTGAAAGAAAACAATTTTTATGAGGCTATTAATTCCGGGACTGATCAGATTATAAATGTGTTACAAGGTAAATTTAAAGCTAAAAAAAGTGCTGAAAATGAAGATGATTTTTCTGGATTAATGGTAGCTATTATTGTATTTGTAGTAATTATGTTTATAGTTTTTATAAGTTCTGGAGGAAACAATGGAGGAGGAACCTACTACGATAGAAATGGGAAAAGACGTAAAAATGATGATGATTTTTGGGGTGGAATTGGTGGCGGATTCTTAGGTGGCGGATTTGGAAGTAGTCGTGGAGGAAGTTCCGGAGGCGGATTTGGCGGATTTGGTGGCGGAGGAAGCTTTGGCGGTGGTGGATCAAGTGGAAGTTGGTAATTAATTAAAATATTAAAAAAAGAAGCGTAAGGCTTCTTTTTTTGAACTATGAAATTGATAGTTATTTTTATTGAGTATTGAGTTCCTAATGAATTAATACATTATGTTAAAACTTAAATATATATTTATATTATGCTTATTTTGCATAATTTCCGGTTGTGCTACAACTAAAAATAGAGAGAAAAACCGGGAGTATGAATTTCAGGATGAAATGGAAATCTATTATGAGTATGACTACGAACAATATAATTATGATGATTTTGATAGAGGATAATTTTATATCCTCTATCGATATATATATTACTGTAACATTTGTTGCGCTTTAGCCAATCCTTCAATAAGTTTATCTATGTCTTCATAAGAAGTATATATAGCGAAAGATGCCCGCACAGTACCTGATATTTCGAAGCGTTTCATTATCGGCTGGGCACAGTGATGACCTGTTCTGACAGCTATACCTTGCTTATCAAGAATAAAACCAACATCAGAAGAATGAATGTTGTCTATATTAAAATTGAAAGAGACTGCACCTGCTCTTTGATTTGCTTCTGAGGCATACACAGTAAGATTTTCTATAGATTTCAATTGATCTGTTGTATAGTTCAATATATCTTCTTCATGCTTTCTGATATTTTCAACTCCTATATTCTGCATAAATTCAATTGCTTTTTTCAAAACTATATTGCCGGCAATATTAGGAGTTCCTGCTTCAAATTTAAAAGGAAGACCAGCGTAAGTAGTTTTTTCAAAAGTGACTTCTTTAATCATTTCTCCCCCTCCTTGGTAAGGTCTCATTTGCTCAAGCAGGTTTTCTTTTCCGTATAAGATACCAACGCCGGTTGGGCCATACATTTTATGAGAAGAAAACACATAAAAATCAGTGTTTAATTCCTGAACATCTATTTCCATATGAGGAATTGCCTGTGCACCGTCAATAAGGACAATCGCACCATACTGGTGTGCTTTATCAATGATTTCTCTAACAGGATTAACTACACCCAGAGCATTAGAAATATGATTTACAGCTACAATCTTAGTTTTTTCTGTCAATAAATTATCATATTCATGCATTAGCAAATCGCCATGGTCATTAACAGGAATAATTTTTAAAATTAATCCTTTGCGCTCAGCTAGCATTTGCCATGGTACGATATTAGAGTGGTGTTCTAAATTGGAAATAATTATTTCGTCTCCTTCATTTATAAGAGTTTCAATACCATTGGCTACTAAATTAATACCATCAGTAGTACCTTTAGTAAAAATTATTTCGTAATCTTTTTTTGCATTTATAAAGGTTTGAACCGATTTTCGTGTTTCTTCCATTTCTACAGTTGCAAGCTGACTTAATGTATGAATACCACGGTGAACATTGGAATTTATGGTTTTGTAATAATCTTCTTCAGTATTAATAACAGAATATGGTTTTTGTGATGTTGCTGCATTATCAAGGTAGACCAGTTTATTTCCATTTACAGACTGTTCCAAAATAGGAAACTGACTTCGTATATATTTTAAATCTATGTTCATAAGGTAAATTTAAACAAATATGAATTAATATTATTTATTCTAACATTGAAAATCGTAATGAGTTAATTAAATTTTTTTTACAAATGGCTGATTAGGATCTGCAATCTCTTTGATTAGAGACGTAATCTCTTTAAATAATTCACAAGCCTGAGGATAGGTAAAAATAGTATTGTTATCAAAATTTAAAAGTTCAATTCCTTTAAATGGTTTCTTAAAACTCCAGATTCCTACCTGTATAGTTGAAGCTGATTTTTCATTTAAAACTATGTAAGCATAAAAAATTAATTGAATAAAAAATTTAAAATTCTTGTTATTCTTAATCTCAGATAATTGATCAGCTTTAAAATTAAGTGATCCAACAGAAGAAGTTTTATAATCAATAATTCGGTCTTGTCCGTCAAATATATCCCAGCGATCTGCAAAGCCTTTAAGTTGAATTTTTCCTAAAGATTCAATTGATACATGAGAGGTCAGTTTTTTTTCAATATCATTTAAAAATATACTATGGCCGTTTCGGATATCGTTTAAATCTCGAAGTATAATTTTTTCGACAGTTTTTTCAGCTAATAATTTTTGCAGATAATTTTGTCCCCGATCAAACAAATCAGCATTTAGTTCTTTAGCTATATACTCATTCAGATGATCTTTATATGTGTCTAGAAGAATTAATAAAGATTTTTCTTCTAAATATTGACTTTTTAAAGGAGAATATAAAGATTCTAAAGTATGGTGAATCAAATTCCCATAATTCAAAGGCGAAATTTCCTCTTCAATTTCAGATTTTTCACCCAATTCAAGAATTTTCTGCAAGTAAAAACTAATAGGATCATAATGATAACTCGTTAAATGAGTTGGAGAAACAGGGTTTTTTAACCAGTTTTTAATTGCTTTGATCAGTGCAGGAGTTTTTTCAATAGTAAGTTCTTTTTCGCTTTCCAATTCCCCTGAATAAGATGCTGTAATTTCGTGAATAGTGTGTGGAGATTCAAATTCTAATTGGCTGATAAACCTGCTTTTTTCTCCTGAATTTAATCCTTCTGTAAAATTATTATATATTAAATGAATTGAATTTGCATGTTGTAATAAGCGGTAAAAATGATAGGCATAAATAGCATCGTTTTCTAAAAAAGTATGAATATCATAGTTTTTTTTAACATCAAATGGAATAAAAGAATTATCAGATCTTCCTGCTGGAATAACACCTTCATTTACCCCAAGCATAATAATATTTTCAAATCCCAACAGACGAGTTTCCAATACACCCATTAATTGAAGACCCTCTAAAGGTTCACCTATAAAATCAATCTTTTCATTAGTAAGAATATGCTGGTAAAAAGAATATAAAAGAGTAAAATTATCAATATAAAAATTTTGAGATAATTGTGATATTAGTATTGAAAAGACATTTTTAAATTTCAGAAAATTTTCTTTTAATATAGCTTGCTGTTCTGAATATGCCCAAAATTTTTCGTTACAAAAATCATATAATTTCTGAAGTAAATCAATAGGATGTTCAAAATTAGTGAAGATAAAAAATAATTCCCATGTGCTTAATTTATCATATAATAAAGAGTTTGATATAAATACCAGATTGTAAGTATTTATTTCTTCACATAACTCATATACGTCTGAATTATTTTCTAATAATGGATGGTTAAGGATTGATAAAACATCTTTGTAATAATATCCTTTAGCTTTATTTTTTTCCCTGAATATATGTAATTGAAATATCTGTTTAAAAAAAGAGGCAAGAATTGAATTTTTAAGTGAATATCCCATAGTAATGTTAACCCTTTTTACATTTTCAGGTAAACTTTCCATTACAGAAGGAAGAATAGTTTCATCGCACAAAACCAAAGCGGTTTTTTGTAATTCATATTCCGTGAGGTTTTCCAGAAGTTTTCCGGCATACTTTGCCTGGGCAACATCTTGAGAAGTGCTAACTACATGTATATTTTTTTTTTGAGAGAAATTATTTTCAGTCCAAAGGAACTCTCTGTTAGCATAATAATTCCATTGAACAAATTTTCTTAAAAAATAACCAGACTCCTGATTATTTTTTTTCATATAATACTCATCAGAGTCCCAATAGAGTAGCGTATGATAATTAGCAACAAAATGTTTAATCAATATTTCTTCATTGGGTGTTATAGCATTGAATCCGGCAAATACAAAAGTTTGATCCGCAGATAATTTAGTGTTTTTCAGATGTTGAATTGCAGAATGTAAAATCATACCCTGAGTACCTAAGCCTTTATTTAGTAAGGATGCTTTTAATTCTTTATATAATACAACATTGTTTTCCCAAAATTTGATGTTTTTATAAAATAATTTTTCTTTATCGCCGGTATCGAGTATTTCACTCCAATTTTCAAGTCTTTCAATTGAAGTAAGATGCTCTAAAACTTTCATCGGATCCTTGGAAAAAATATCAATATCATTAAAATCTTTCAAAAGTGTAGGAATCCATTTCAAAAAGTCTTCGAGATTTTCTTCAGGATTAATAAATTGTTTTTGAATAGTATAAGCTTCAAACCAAAGAGGTATATTTTCAATTTTTACCAAATCACTATACAAGGCAACAAAATCTTCAATAGTTATAAATTTAGGTAAGAATCCTTTATACCCTTTTTCTGAAAAATACCTTTTAAAAAATATAATAGGTCGTTTACCTGGTAATATAATTTGGGTTTTGGATAAATCAATTTGATTATCCAGTAAATTAGTAACTACATTTTCAATAAAAGACATTTTCGTGTTCAACTCAATTATAAACAAATGTAGTAAAAAGTATTTTATAAGATAATGATTTTAAAATGCGTTTAATTCCCTAAGATTTTCGACAATCTTTTCAAAAAAATTGGTTAAGTTTTATCTAATCGGATTACAATTATATATTCAGGTTTTCCATAAAATCATTCTTGAATAAAGTAAAGTAAAAATAAATTTTGTATATAAAATCTTAATTTTATATTTTTGCTTATATATTGATGTAAAATTTTGTATTTATATATATTTTTAATATATAAATATAAATTAATTTTTTTTAAAAATAATTTTCTATGAATATTCTTAAGATAAATAAAAATTTTCTACTGGTCTTTTTTCTAATTTTTATAAACAATTTTACAGGCTTATGCCAGATGAGTGTTTCAGGATATATAATGGACGAAACATACAATCCTGTAAATAAAGCTAAAATAATTATAGATGAAGCTGAACAATCATCAATAATTTATTCGGATAGTACAGGATATTTCTATATTGATAAAATTAATGCAGATAAAATTATTGTAACAATAAGTGCATTAGGATATTATACACAAAATCAAACATTAGATTTAAATAAAGTTCAATCTTTAGATGTTATACTTAAATCTGACATAAAGCATAAAAATAATGATTCAAAATATACGGAACTATCTTCAATCAATGTTACGGGTAAAAATGAAAGTTATATCAACAATTATAGTTCCAGTGCAACAAGATTATCAATGCTGGCTAGAGAAGTTCCACAATCAATAAACTCTATAAATCATAATATTATCGAAGACCGGCAGACATTTCAATTGGCAGATGCAGTTAAAATTGTTCCCGGTGTAGAATCTAGCAGTTTTTACAATCAGTATACCATACGAGGGATAAGTCAGAATGAAGAAGGACAAATAATTAACGGAATGCGTACCAGACAATATTATTTTTTACAGCCATTAACAACTAACATAGAAAAAATTGAAGTAATTAAAGGTCCGGCAAGTGCTACTTTTGCAAGTGTAGATCCGGGAGGAAGTATAAATTTAATTACTAAAAAACCTTTGGTTACAAGTAGTAAAACCATAACATTGAATACGGGAAGCTATAATACAATACGGGGCGCTTTAGATTTTACCGGACCGTTAAACGAAAATAAAACATTATTATATCGATTAAATGCAGGATTTCAAAAAGCGAGAAGTTACAGGGATTTAGTGCATAACGATGCTCTGCTGCTATCACCTTCATTCACGTATAAATTGAGCAACAAAACAAAAGTTAATATAGAGACTATATATACTAATCAAACAGGTAATTTAGATAGGGGACAGCCTATATTCGGAGCAGTTTCCGGAATAACAAATTTAAAAAGTACACCCATTAGCCTTAATTTAGGTAAAGAAGGAGATTATTATAAATCTGAGAATTTAATACTTATGGGTACATTTACACATGCATTCAATAAACAAATAAGTATGAATGCTGCTTATATGAAACAAACATGGAAAGAAGATCTTCAAGAACACAGAACAACTAATGCATTTGCTGTAGATGTAAATAATAATCCTGTTAATTCTTTAGTGGGAATGCAATACGTAAAACGTAAACAAAACTGGAGTGTAGATAATTTTAACGCTTATATTAGTTATAATTTCAAGACAGGACCCATTTCTCATGATCTAATTACAGGTTTTGATTTTAGCGCATGGAAAAAAATTAAAGGAGGTAACCAAAGTGCAGCACGAGGGTATATATTGAAAGATGGAAGTGTTACCAGTCGTTATGATCCCACAAAGGCAGAACAATATGAAACCGTGACAATAAATAATGTTACTTTACCGAAGCCGAATGTTAATTATTTTGATTTAATAAATTTGAATCATACATCCTCGGATAGCAATTACATAATGAATTCACAAATTACTATTCCTCCAACTTTATCTAGAAATCAAGCTATTTATATACAAGAACAATTGAGATGGAAAAGAGTCATAGTTATAGCCGGAATTCGTCAGGATTGGTTTGAAGATAAAACAAATTATGATGAAAAAAATGAAAAATCCTTTAAAAATAATAAATTACTTCCCCGATTAGGTATCACTTTGATTTTAAGTGATAACATAAACATTTATTCAACCTATTTAGAAGGTTATCAACCACAAAGTAACACGGCAAGTTTATTACCCAGTACAGGTAACTATAATTGGAGTACGGAATCTGCAGCAAAATTTAAACCTTTGATCAGCGATTTAAAAGAAGCTGGTATTAAAACCAATTTTTTCAATAATAAGTTGGTAGCCAATCTCTCTGTTTATGAAATAAATCAAAAAAATTTATTAATGAATGCTAATCTCGCTCAATATCCCGATTCATTAATAACCAGAGGAGCTGAAAGAAGTAAAGGTTTAGAACTAGAAATATCACTTAATATAGCTGCCTATTGGCATTTATATGCATCTTACTCTTACAATGATGCAAGAATTACCAAGGATAACAATCCCGATTTAATTGGTGCCAGAAAACAGAATAGCCCCTATAACAGTGCCAGTTTCTGGACAAGGTATAACTTTCAGAATATTGATATTATAAAAGACTGGGGGATTGGTGCAGGCTTTCAGTATAATAGTAATCGTATTCCTTGGTTTGACAGAACATTCAAAGTACCTTCTTATTTTTTAGTTGATTTAGCTTTATATTATGCTCCCAAAAATACAAATATGCAATTTACGCTCAATGTTAACAATGTAATGAACAAAACCTATTGGATTGGAGCACAAAATTATCTGAGACTGTTTCCCGGAGCTCCACGTAATGCTTTAGCTACAGCCACTATAAAATTTTAATACTATTTAAGATTTTTCAGGTACTTATTTAAAAAAGTAATAATAATAGTAACCGATAAACTCTCTGAGCAAAGTTCCCGGATGATATTCTTTATTATAATAATGTGAGCTGGCTGAACCAATATTATAAAATCCTTTTTTATAATACATAAGCTTAATACGTGATATATGATAATATTGAGAAATAATAATAAGTTTTTTAAAATTATTATCCTCCATAATTTTTAATGAATTTTCAACATTTTCTTCTGTATTAATAGCTTCCGTATCAGCAATAATATCGCCCAACCGAACTCCGTTTTTTAATAAATAAATCATCATTAAATCAGCTTCACAATAACCCTTATGAGCAATACCTCCGGTAACTATCAACTTTTGAACCTGACCCGCTTTGTATAACTTTAATCCAATGTTTAAGCGTCTTTCCATAGATTTAGATAAAGAACCGTCTTTCCGGTTTTTTGAACCGAAAATAACACCTACATCTGCATCTCTTATATCTTCCTGAATACCATCTGTAACAATTATAACAGTGTGTACAATAAACCAGAAGAAAACCAGTGAAATAAACGCAAGTGTATACTTGAATATTTTCTTATAATAAGACATTAATTAAACGTTCAGTTAAGTTTTAAACGGTTGTAAATTTATAAATGATTTCTAATTAAAAACTACTAAGACAAAGTTAAAAAAGTTAAAAAATAACAGAAGATTACAATAACAATAAGCTACAGCCTCTGATATCAGAATTATCCATTCTTCCTAAAACCTGAAAAGAATCAGAAACAGTTAATTTTCCCAAATCTTGAGTGGATATAAAAGAACAGCTATGATAATTTGCTAAATCAATAATATTAATTCCACCTGTTTTTCCATTAGTTTCATAAGCAAAAGGATCCTCTGCATCTCTAATTAAAATTTTCATCCAGGGAGGGCATTTATAAACATTTTCACCTAAAGAGTATGCTTGTGATAATAATTCAGTCATACTGTATTCAGAAAAAATATTCTGTGTGTTGAAAGCATTCTGAAGTTCTTTTAGCAGCTCATCTTTAGTAATTTCTTCTTTTCTCCCTTTCATGCCTCCAGTCTCTATTACATAAGTATTTTTTAAGTTTTGAGGAAACATATTAGCAAAGTCAAGCAAAGCGTATGACACACCAAATAATATAATTTTTTGATTTTTAGATTCCAGTTTTTTAATAAGTGAATTAAGATCTTCAAAATTATATAGAAAATAACCGTTTTCTTTTTTAGACGATTGCTTCATTAGAAAATCAACCATATAAATCAATGAAGAATTTTTCTTTTCCAGATAAGAAGGTAATAAACCTAAGTAAATATATTCTGAAGGTTCCCCAAAAAATATTTTAAAAGATTCCAAAATACTTTTTTGATAAATCTTAGCATCTCCAATGAAGTGTTTGGAGAGATTTTCAGAAGTAGTTCCGCTACTTTGAAAATAAAATACATCAGAATTAATATTATTATCGAGTATTTTATGCTTTTTAAAAAATTCAACTGGTAAAAATGGTATTTCTGTATAATGTTTAATTTTATTACTATCAATTTTCAAAAAATCTACAAATCTTTTATATACATAAACATTGGTATACTGATAATTGAATATTGAAACTGCCGCATTATTAAATTCTTCTTCAGAATTTATAGTAAATATATCGTTTGGATTTATCATTAGAATTTTAATCACTAAAATTTGAATGTGTAAATTTACTAAGATTGATTGAAATATTTAAAAATATGATCTTACGTCGATTTGACAGTAAATTTAAATTGGCAGTAAAATTGATATTTAATGAATAATAATTTTAAAAAGGAATTCAATCATGTCAAAACATAATGAAAACGAAGAAAATGAGTTAATTGAAGAGCCTAACAATAATCAAAATTCTCAGGAGGAAACTGAAAATGTTGAAAATTTGTCAGATATTAAAAAAGATTCCGGACTAGAGGAAAAATTGGCACAAGAGAAAGATAAATTCATTCGGTTATTTGCAGAATTTGATAATTATAAAAAACGTGTAACCAAAGAGAGACAGGATTTAATAAAATATTCGAATAAAGATTTACTTGAATCTTTATTACCTGTATTAGACGATTTTGACAGAGCAATGAAAGAACTGGAAAAGGATGATACTAATGCAGCTGTTTTGGAAGGTGTAAAACTTATATATAATAAATTATATAACACACTGAAAGATAAAGGATTATCTCCTATAGAAGTAAAGTCCGGAGATGATTTTAATCTGGATTTACATGAAGCTATTACGCAGATTCAAGCTCCGGATGAAAGCTTAAAAGATAAAATCGTAGATGTTGTGCAGCAGGGGTATTTATTGCACGATAAAGTTATTAGATATGCTAAAGTAGTTATCGGAAAATAAAATTAATCATATTTCTTATTATTAGTAGTTGTAAACATGTCAAAAAGAGATTATTACGAGGTTTTAGAAGTTTCCAAAACTGTTACTGAAATTGAGTTAAAAAAGGCTTACAGAAAGAAGGCAATAAAATTTCATCCGGATAAAAATCCTGGAGATAAAGAAGCCGAAGAAAAATTTAAAGAAGCAGCGGAAGCTTATGAAGTATTGAGTGATCCGCAGAAAAGGGCTCGTTATGATCAATATGGTCATGCTGGTGTAGGAGGTGCTGCAGGAGGAGGTTTTGGTGGCGGAGGAATGAATATGGAAGATATTTTTTCTCATTTTGGTGATATATTTGGTGGAGCCTTTGGTGGCGGAGGTTTTGGAGGATTTTCTTCACGGCCACAGCAGGTACAGGGTTCTAATTTAAGAATACGGTTATCACTAACTCTCAAAGAAATTATTAATGGAGTAGAAAAAACCATAAAAGTTAAAAGGTTCAAATTAGCACCAGGTGCAACCTCTAAAACTTGTCCTACTTGTCACGGTTCAGGTCAAACCCGAAGAGTAATGAATACTCCTTTTGGACAAATGCAGACACAGACCGTTTGTGGTACTTGCAATGGAACTGGAAAAGTTGCCGATCATATACCTCCGGGTGCCAATAATATGGGACTTATAAAAGTTGAAGAAGAAGTTACTATCAAAATACCGGCTGGTGTTAGAGAAGGAATACAAATTCAGGCTCGCGGAAAAGGAAATGACGCCCCGTTTGGAGGTATTCCCGGAGATTTAATTGTTGTCATTGAAGAAATTGAAGACGAACACCTGAAAAGAGAAGGAGATAACCTTCATTATGAATTATACATTTCAATGCCTGAGGCTGTTTTAGGAGCCAAAAAAGAAATACCAACAGTAAATGGTAAAGTCAAAATTACTGTTGATGCTGGAACTCAATCGGGTAAAATACTTCGATTAAAAGGTAAGGGACTTCCACAAATGCAGGCTTATGGTCATGGAGATTTGTTTATTCATATTAACGTTTGGACACCTAATCCTGGTAAATTAACTAAAGATCAAAAAGAGTTTTTTGAAAAGATGGTAGAAGACGAGCATTTTTCTCCTAAACCGACTAAAAATGATAAAACATTTTTTGAAAAAATAAAAGATATGTTTTCTTAATTAGGTAATAAATAAGATAAAAAAACCTTAAGCAATAGTTTAAGGTTTTTTTATCTCACTATATATTTTAATATGCTAGGCTTAGTAATTAAATTTCTATTGATTCAACCCAATAGACTTATTTTTCAAAAGCTTTAGCATCATTCCAAAGTTTATCCATTTCGTTAATAGTTAATTGAGAAAGTTCTTTATTAGATTCATTGGCTAGTTGTTCCATCATTTGAAATCTTGAAATAAATTTTCGGTTTGTTTTTTCCAGAGCATTCTCTGGATTAATCTGATTATAGCGCGCATAATTAATTAAAGAAAACAAAACGTCACCAAATTCAATTTCTTTATTTTCTAAATCATCTTCATTTTCAAATTCATTAATTTCTTCTTTAATTTTGTTAAGTATCTGACTATTATTTTCAAATTCAAAACCGATACCTTTTACTTTTTCCTGTATTCTGTAAGCTTTAATTAAGGCAGGTAGAGAAGAAGGAACTCCTTCCAGCACCGATTTTCTTCCTTCTTTTAATTTTAATTTTTCCCAATTCTGTTTTACTTCTTCTTCATTTTCTACTTTTACATCACCATAAATATGCGGATGCCGATATACTAATTTATCACATATACCATTTAAAACATCTCCAATATCAAATAATTGAGATTCAGAAGCAATTTTAGAATAAAAGATTAGATGCAGCATTAAATCCCCTAATTCATTTTTAATCTCAGGAATATCATTGTTTTGAATGGCATCCGCTAATTCAAAGGTCTCTTCAATAGTGTTATTTTTTAAAGATTGCATCGTCTGTTTATTATCCCAGGGACATTTTTCCCGGAGTTCATCCATAATATCAAGTAGTCGATTAAATGCCTTTAAATTATTTTGTCTTGAATTCATAGTCTAAAGATAATAAAAAAAGGAACTGTTTCAAAAACAGTTCCTTTTTAAATAATTAATTGTAAACTTACTTATCTGTTTTCTTTTTAGATGCAGCTTTAGTAGTTTTAGCTGTTTTATTTTCTTCTATACTATCTTTATCGTCTTTTTCAATTTTTTTCTTGGTAGCTTTTGCAGGTTTAGAAGTTTTTTCTTCACTTGTTTCAGCAGTAATTTCTTTTTGAGCTTCTGCTTTCTCCATTTCTTCTTTAGCTTTAGCTAGATTTTCCTGATATGTAGCTACAGATTTTTCAGTAATAATCTTATTCTTAACTAATATGTTATACCAGGAAAATAATTTTTTCAAATCAGAATCATATACTCTGTCGGCAGCATAATCTGGCTGAACTTCTTCCATTAAAGCTCTTAGCTTCTGAGAATCGCTTTTGTTAAAATCAATTTCCTTATAATCATGCTTAGCTGAAATTGTAATTAATACAGTTACTAAAGGAACTTCAGAATCTTGAGTATAAATAGAAATATTTTGTAATAAACTTACCTGACTGTTCGAGTTAATAGATAATTTCTTTTGAGAGGTAAGGTCTTTTACAATAAATCCACCTTTTGCCTGAGATACTAATTCAAATAAACCGGGTTTTCCAGTAATTGCAATTATTTTCGTAAGATCCATAATGTGTGTTATGCTAATATTATATTTATTTAATAATTAATGAGAAGGAAATTTCATTCGATATGCAACATCAATATTTCCTTTACTAATATTGTTTAGTTTTCCTTTAACCAATTTTTTCTTTAAAGGTGATAAGTGGTCAGTAAATAAAATTCCTTCGATATGATCATATTCATGTTGAATTATTCGAGCTCTTATATCTCCGAAAGTTTCTATTTTTTTATTCCAGTCCTGATCAAAATATTCAATTTTAATTATTTCAGGTCTGCTTACATCTTCTCTTATATCGGGAATGCTTAAACAACCTTCATTGAATTTCCAGGGCTCACCACTTCTTTCAATGATTCTAGGGTTGATAAATACTTTTTTACAATCCAGTAATTCATCTTTAATAGATTCATATTCTTCATCTTCTGCCAATGGAGAAGCGTCTATGATAAACAGGCGAATATTAAGACCAATTTGTGGGGCAGCTAAGCCAATACCATAGGCTTTGTACATGGTTTCATACATATTGGAGATCAATTGATCCAATTCAGGATAATTTTGATCGATATCTTCTGTCTTTTTTCTTAATATAGGATCGCCGTAAGCGAAAATAGGTAAAATCATCTTATTGTTTTTTATCTAAATAAGTTTGAAGTATAAGCGTTGCACTTACTTCATCCAATAAATGTTTATCTTCTCTTTTCTTTTTATTTTTGCCACTCATACTTATTGAATGTGCTGCTATTTTGGATGTAAATCTTTCATCAATTCTATCAACCGGAATATCCGGATATAAAGTATTGATTTTTAAAATACATTTTTGAATTAAATTTTCAATTTCCGATAGTTCCCCGTTAAGACGTACAGGTAAACCTATAACTATTTTCTCAACGGAATTTTTGAGAATATATTTTTCTAAAAAAGAAAATAAATCTTTAGTGAAAATGCCTGCTAATCCACTTGCAATAATTTGCATATCATCAGTTTCTGCTAATCCGCTTCTTTTTTCTCCGAAGTCTATTGCTAGTATTTTAGGCATAAATATTAATATAATTAATAAAGAGATTTACAGATTAAATTCTTTTTTAAGAGTTTGAACAAAATCAAGTTTTTCCCAAGTGAAAAGTTCAACTTCAATTTCTTTAACTTCTACATTTCCACCGTCACTGTTTCTTTCGAAACGTTTAACAATTGTTTCATTTCTTCTTCCCATATGACCATAAGCTGCTGTTTCAGCATAAATAGGGTTTCGAAGTTTTAATCTTTTTTCAATGGCATAGGGACGTAAATCAAATATTTTTTCAATTTTTGCAGCAATTTCTCCGTCGGTTAGATTAACTTTAGAACTGCCATAAGTATTTACATACAAACCACAAGGTTCGGTAACCCCGATAGCATAGGATACCTGTACAAGTACCTCATCAGCGATTCCAGCTGCTACTAAATTTTTTGCAATATGACGTGTTGCATAGGCTGCGGAACGGTCTACTTTTGAAGGATCTTTTCCTGAAAAAGCACCTCCTCCGTGAGCTCCTTTACCACCGTAAGTATCTACAATTATTTTGCGTCCCGTTAAACCAGTATCACCATGAGGACCTCCAATTTCAAATTTTCCTGTAGGATTGATATGATATATGATATCACCATCAAATAGTGCTTTGATTTCTTCTTTCGATTCTGCTTTAACTTCAGGAATTACAATATTTTTTACATCGTTAGCAATTTGTTCCAACACTACTTCTTCATCCTGATGAAACATATCATGCTGAGTAGAAAGAACAATAGTGTCAATTCTAACCGGTTTATTATTATCGTCATACTCTATAGTAACCTGAGCCTTAGCATCCGGTCTCAGATAAGTCATTACTTTACCTTCTTTTCTTATTTTAGCAAGAACTTTTAGAATGCTATGTGAAATATCTAATGCCATAGGCATAAAATTATCAGTTTCATTGGTTGCATATCCAAACATCATTCCCTGATCACCAGCCCCTTGCTCTTCCTTATTTACTTTATCAACTCCACGGTTAATGTCTTGAGATTGTTCATGTAATGCCGATAATATACCACAAGATTCAGCTTCAAATTTATATTCACTTTTGGTATAACCTATTTTTCGGATAACATCCCGGGTAATATGTTGTAAATCAATATAGGTATTTGATTTTATTTCTCCCGCAAGAATTACCTGTCCCGTTGTAACTAAAGTCTCACAAGCTACTTTAGATTCGGGGTCGAAAGCTAAGAAGTTATCAAGTATAGCATCAGATATTTGATCTGCTATTTTATCTGGGTGGCCTTCCGATACCGATTCGGATGTAAATAAGTAAGGCATATTTTTTGATTTTATGTTGTTTTTAAATCTTTGCAAATTTAATAACATTAATTAATAAATTTACTATATAGCTAATATAAATTATATAAATCTATGAAAGCGAATAAATTAATAGCAGCTTCTGCCGTTGCTTTGCTTACAGTTGCTTGTGCAACTAACCCTCTCACAGGAAGAAAATCATTAAATTTTGTTTCAAACTCTCAAATTTTGCCTTTATCCTTCCAGCAGTATACTCAAGTTTTGTCATCGAGCAAATTAATTACCGGTACTGCTCAGTCCAGACAAGTATCTGAAGTTGGTAGTCGTATAAAAAATGCAGCTGAAGCATATTATAAATCCATAGGGCAGGAGGCTGCCTTAAATGGTTATGAGTGGCAATTTGTATTGATAGACGATCCAAAAACAATTAATGCCTGGTGTATGCCTGGAGGAAAAGTTGCTGTATATTCAGGAATTTTGCCCGTTACAAAAACCGATGCAGGACTGGCTGTTGTTTTGGGTCACGAAATTGCTCATGCACTGGCAGGTCATGGAGCTGAAAAAATTTCCCAGTCTTATGTTTCCCAGGTGGGGGGGCAACTGTTAAGTGGTGTTACAAGCAATCAACAATTAAAAGGAGTGATTAACGATTATTATCCAATAGCCAGTAATATTACTTTATTAAGATATGGCAGAAAACAAGAGACTGATGCTGATGCTATGGGACTTTATATAATGTCAATGGCGGGATATGATCCCAGAGAAGCACCTTTATTCTGGGAAAGAATGATAAAAGCAACTGAAGCTTCAGGGGGAAATAATACTCCTGAATTTTTATCAACCCACCCTAATCCGGAAAACAGAATCGCAGATCTTAACAAAGACATGTCAAAAGCGTTGGAATATTATAATTCCAGTCCTTATAAGAATAGTTCAGTAAAAAGTTATTCGGAAACTAAGAACACATCGACGTCTAAAAGTTCAAATGCTACTAACAATAAAGGAAGTAACAAAACAAATCAAAAACAAAATAAGGCGTATATGTATAAATAATATCATTTATGTATTAATAAATAAAAAGACTTAACTTATTAGGTTAAGTCTTTTTTTATCAGATATTAGAGTGATTTTTTTATTTCTAAATCTTTAACCGCTATTTGAGACCCTAAAGTAACGTATCCCATAGTAGTGGTAGAAAATTCTATCCTATCTATAGCTATAACAGATTTGCTGTTAAGAAGAAACTGTAATTTTGAGTTTGATATATGTATTGAGAAAGTATTATAGTCATCTAATTTTAAGTTCTCATTTTTATGCATATAATAAGTCTGAGCTTTGGAAGGATTGAGACTTTCTCTTGAAATACAGACTTCTTTCTTATCATTAATTCCAAAAAACAAATATTCTTTCGGATCTTTTATATTATCCGCTAAAATAATCAAACCACCTAAAGAACCTGCTTTGTAAAACTTATTAAATTTAATTGATGATTCGATCCATAAATTTTTTTCTTTAATTTGAGGCTCTATTAAAGAGAAGTTTATGACATTATCAAATTCATTGGTAGAAATAAATTGCCTGTCAACAATTTTATTTGACAAATAAGAAGTTGTAAGAGTATCCCATCCGTTATGGTTATTTTGAAAATCTTCTTTAAATAAAATTTTATTTTTTTGACAGGAAAATGCTAAACTTACGAATAAAGTTATAAGAATACTATGCTTGAACAAATTTTTTATCATACGTATTTGCTATTAAATTTTATATCTTGCTGTTGCAGCTACAGATAAATCTGAAAAAACATTATACTCATATTTTATACTTCCTACAACAGCAATCATTGCGGCATTATCCGTGGTATATTCAAATTTTGGTATAAAAGTTTTACAATTAAAAGTTTCTTCCAGCTTTAGGATTTCAGATCTCAATCTGGAATTTGCAGATACTCCTCCGGCAATCGCAATTTTATTTATTCCGGTTAATTTAACAGCTTCTTTAATTTTAATAAGTAGAGCATCCACAATTGTTTTTTGTACAGAAGCACATAAATCATGTAGGTTTTCCTGAATAAAGTCTGGATTTTTCTGTATTTCTTTTTGTATAAAATACAATACAGATGTTTTAATCCCACTAAATGAAAATTTTATTCCATCCAGCTTTGGCTGTGAAAATTTAAATTTATTTTCGTCTCCCAACTGTGCCATTTTATCTAAAAGCGGACCCGCCGGATAATTCAATCCCAATAATTTTCCTATTTTATCAAAAGCTTCGCCTGCAGCATCATCCAAAGTTTCTCCGAGAACAGAAAGAGTAAAATAATTATCGACCTTAACAATTTGAGTATGACCTCCGCTTACCGTTAAGCATAGAAAAGGAAAATTTATGGAATTAGCATTAGCGTCTTCAATAAAATGCGCAAAAATATGACCTTGCATATGGTTTACCTCAATCAAAGGAATTTGTAAAGACATAGCTAAAGATTTAGCAAAGCTGGTACCTACAAGCAAAGAACCTAATAATCCGGGACCACGTGTAAACGCGATTGCATCTATATCTTTTTTGGTTATATTTGCTTGTTGAATAGCTTGCTGAACAACAGGTACTATATTTTGCTGGTGTGCTCTTGATGCTAATTCAGGAACGACACCTCCGTAATTTTGGTGTACTTTTTGTGCAGAAACAATATTGGAAAGAATAGTTTTTCCTTTAATAATAGCTGCTGATGTATCATCGCAAGAAGATTCTATTCCTAAAATAATGGGTGTTTTCATTTATGGCAAAGTTAAAAATTAAAAAGATATTCAGAAGAATACTAAATACAGTATTATTTGCATTTTACATAATACTCTTTGTATTTCTGGCATTTATAGTAATAATCAATCTTCCTCCGGTTAAAGAAAAAATTGCGCAGGCAGGTATTGAATTTCTTAATAATCAATTTAAGACTCAAATATCTGTTAAAAGTGTTGAAGTAGATTATTTTGGTAATCTGGTTTTAAATGAGACAGCAGTCAAAGATCATCATAATTTCGATTTTATTAAAGTTAAAGAAGCAAAAGCTTTTTTTAGCACTTATTCATTAATAAAAAATTTATTGATTGATAAGAAAAACAGTCTTAAAATAAATCAGATTCGATTAAAAGAACCAGTAGTAAGAGTTATTACTTATAAAGGAGAAGATCGAGATAATTTTTCACTATTCATAGATAAATTTAAATCAGATAAACAATCATCGGATCAACCTTTTAAGCTTGAAGGAAGAGCAGATATTGTAAATGGTCAGTTTTCAATTGTCAGTCAAAATCAACCTAAAGAAGATCAGACCTGGCTGGATGCTAAAAATTTAAACCTGAAAGTCTCGAAAGTTAAAATTAACGGTTCTGATATAAATGTTTGGGTTGATTTATTTAATTTTAAAGGTAAGAGATATAATGATAATTATATTGTCAATCAGATTTCAGGACTTGTTCATTATTCTGAAACGGAATTATCGTTTAAAAATTTAATTTTGGAATCTGATACTTCCTTATTACTGGGCAGCCTTTACTTCAGACATACTAAAGAAAACGGATTAGCAAATTTTAGTGATCAGGTAAGTTGGGATTTGGATTTAAAAACAGGTAGTAAAATTTCCGGAAAAGATATAAGGTATTTCGTAAAAGACTGGAATTCAAATGCTATCATGCAAATATCTTCAACGGCAAAAGGACCGCTTAATAATCTGGTTTTAACAAATCCTATATTTTCATCAGAAAACACCTTTTTTACAGCTCCTTCTCTGAAATTAAAGGATTTAGTTCCATCTGAATCTGATAAATCTTTTGCAATAAACACTCAGGGAGCTAAATTACAAACTTCTTATCCATCATTAAAAAATTGGTTACCAAAATTCATATCTGCTAAAATTCCGGATATACTCACTAAATTTGGTACGGCAAATTATACGGGTGATTTTTCAATTGATAAAAATTCCATTGTTACGAAAGGTAGTCTGATAAGTGCTTTAGGGCTGGTAAAAGCAGATGCTAAGTTACATGATTACTCAACTGATCTTCCTAAGTATGAAGGAGAGGTGGAAACTACCGGTTTAAATCTGGCTCCGTTTACACAGTCATCTACAATTGGTCCTATAACTTCAAAAGTATATTTTGACGGCAAAGGTTTTAAATTAAACCATATGGATACCAAGTTTGACGGTAAACTCGAACAGATTGAGATTAACGGTAAAGTACTACATAATATAGCTGCCGTAGGTAATTTGAAAAATAAAGTTTTCAGGGGTAAAATAAATACCGAAGACAGCCATGCCAACTTTAACTTTGAGGGAAATCTTGACTTTTCCAGTAAAACTGTTAAAACTGAATTTTTAGCCGATATTAAAAAGTTAGATTTAAGTTATTTTACCACAGTGGTAGACAAAAATACTTCTTTTAAAGGTTTGGTAAATACTAACATATCTTTTAGTACTATCGATGATTTAATAGGGGAAATTAATCTTTCTCAAATACAGGTAACCAAAGATACGGTTACTACCGCCTACAATGATATTCAAATAAAGACAACCTCAGACAACGGTAACAGGAATTTTGATGTATTTTCTCCTAATATGATAACTGCTAACATTTATGGAAAATACAAACTTAATGATGTTCCAGCCATGTTGCAAGAGGGAATCGGTAACTTATTAGTAAACTATAAGCCTAAAAAGCGATTTGTTAATCAGGAATTTTCTTTTATTCTGGATATACAAAAAGATTTATTTGACTTATTAATGCTGGATGTTAATATTTCTCCCGGAACTACTATTATTGGCAGATATATTGGTGAGGGAAATCAGTTGCAGACACAGGTTATTTCACAATATATTTATTACAAAAACATAAAGCTAACTAATCCTAATCTTTTTCTGAATACGGCTGATTCGCTACGTCAATTTATGGGATCGCTATCTTCTTTTGAAATAGATAAAAATAAAATAGATAATATTAATTTTTCCGGTTTCAAAAGAAATGATACCTTATTTGCGTCTACGAACTTTTACCATGGAAAATACAAAGGAAAACAAACCAATTTCGACCTTAATTTATATCAGACACGTAGAGGTAATGATATGATTTATGGTTTCAGACCATCAGATATAAAATTAAACAAAGGAAAATGGACATTAAATCCCGATTTTAAACCAGATGAAGCTATTGTAAAGTATAATGTAATCACCAATAAGCTATCGCTGGAAAACATTGTAGTAAAATCAGGAGAATCAGAAGTGAACTTATCCGGAGAGTATGAATCCAAAGATAAATTTAATTTTGATTTAAATTTAAAGGAGGTAGAGCTTTCGAAAGTTATTCCTGAAAGCTTTTTAAAGGACATGACATTTGAAGGGATTGCTACGGGATCAGCCAAAATAACAAAAACTCCGCAGGAATTTAAACCGCTGGTAGATCTGGATGTCAGCGGATTGAAGTTTAATAATCAGCCTTTAGGAGATCTGATTATGGATGCTTCTTATGATGCTTCAGAAGATAAATACGTTCTGGATACTAAATTAATGAATAATGGAGTTAAGAATTTTTCTGCTGAAGGATTTATCAAAAACGAGACAGGAAAGCCCGCTCAAGTAGATATATCTTTAACTGCAAATAAGTTTAATGTAGCTCCTATAGGTACATTTTTGCAGGCAGTTTTTTCTAAATTCAGAGGAGAAGCAACCGGGGATGTTCATATTACCGGCGATTTGACTAATCCACAATATCAGGGAGTACTGGCAATGAATAACGTAGGTTTTACGGTAAATTTTTTAGGTGTCGATTACCAATTGACCAAAGAACAGGATTTACAAATTTCCAATGGTGTTTTTTATCTGGATAATATTGAATTAATGGATACGGTAAATGGTTCAAAAGGAACGGTTTATGGGGCATTGTTGACGAAAAATTTCCAGGAATGGGGATTGAACTTAGACTTTTCTACAGAAAAGCTGTTAGTTTTGAATACGACCATGAAGGAAAATGATTTGTTTTACGGGACTGTATATGCTTCGGGTACATTTTCAATTACAGGTTCCACAGTTTCCGGAATTGAAATTGCAGCCAAAGCAAGAGCTTTAAGTGGAAGTAACCTGACTATAAACAGCAGCAGTACAACAAACGCTACTGATATAAGTTTTATAAAATTCCTTCCTGATCAGCCGAAAGAAGGAGAAGAAACGGAAGTAAAACCACCTTTAGGCCTTACAATAAGTGCTGATGTCACCGCTGACAGTAATTCGGTAGTAAATCTTATCATCAGTCAGGAAACCGGAGATAGGATACAGGTGAGAGGTGACGCTAAAAACTTAAAATTTAATATGTCGCGTGCAGGAACCATAACAATGGAAGGTACGTATACAATTACCGGTGATAGTAAATATTACTATAATATGTTTGTAAATAAAGATTTTACAATTGTACCCGGTAGTAAGATACAATGGGAAAATAGAGGGCCTACAGAGGCTAATCTGGATATTACAGCTACCTATACCCGATTAGTTAGTAATATAGGAGACTATCTGGGTATATCTACAGTTCCAGCTACCAATGTCATAGTAAAAGCATTATTAACAGGTTATTTATCCAAGCCAAGCATCAATTTCGATATTGATGTCGAAGGAGCTTCTTCTATAAGGGATCAGTTAAGAAGTAAGATTAATAATAACGAAGGAGAAAAATATAATCAAGTTGCAGGAATAGTTGTTTTCGGAAGTTTCTTATCCGATAAAATGGGAGGGAGCAGTTATGCTTCTTCTGCATATGATATTGTTTTAAAACAATTAACCTCTGTTATCAATAACATTAGTGGTGTATTTTCTTTAGATGCTAACTTTAATGCAGGTTCTAGAGTGGAAAATACAAGCGATAGAATATCTATAGATCCTACCTTCAAACTAAACAACCGATTATCAATAGTCGGCTCTGTAAATATGCCACTGGAACAAAAGAGTGCAGCGGATGTTTGGACATATGGAGCTAAAATAAATTATGATATTTCAAAAAACAGTGATAAATCTTTAGTATTGAGCGGATTTTCCAAACCATCTACTTTTGGATTGGAGACTTCTTTACTAGGAAATTCAGGAGCCAATAATCAGGCTTATGGAGCGGGTATTGTCTATAAACGTTCATTTAATCGATTGAGTGACATTATAGGAAGAAAAAAGAAAGATAAAAAAAATAAATCAGACTCAATACAAGTAGCGCCTACTGAAGGAAAAAAATAAAAATATATCCCGATTTTTCGGGATATAATTTTTTATAATTGTTTGATACTTAAAAATATTAAAATAGTCCGATATTTGTAAAATCTTAACACTAAATTTGTAAAATGTCTTTAGAGCTTCAACTTAAAACGTTACCTAACAAGCCCGGTGTATATCAGTTTTTTGATGAGGAAAATAAAATTCTGTATGTAGGGAAAGCAAAAAATCTAAAAAAAAGAGTTATTTCTTATTTTAATAAAGAAAATTTCGGAAAGACTAAAGTTCTGGTTTCCAAAATTCGTAATATTAAAACGACAATTGTAGATACGGAATATGATGCATTGCTTCTGGAAAATAATTTGATTAAAGAATATTTGCCACGATACAACATCAGGTTAAAAGATGATAAAACCTATCCCTGGATTTGTATTAGAAAGGAGCCTTTTCCCAGAATATTTTTGACCCGTAAACTGGTATATGAAGGTTCGGAATATTATGGCCCTTATACATCTGTTATAGTTGCCAGAACCTTGCTGGAATTAATTAAAAGTATATATCCGCTACGAACCTGTAATCTGGATTTGAAAAAAGATAAAATTGAAGCTAATAAGTATTCAGTCTGTCTGGAATATCATATTCATAATTGTTTGGGGCCATGTGAAGAACACCAATCGCTAGAAAATTATCTGGACAATGTTCAGGAAATTCGTGAGATTATAAAGGGAAACATTACGGAACCCTTGAATTCTTTACGAAAAAAAATGATGACCTTTGCTGGTGATATGGAATTTGAGAAGGCTCAGCTAATTAAAGAAAAGCTGGATTTGCTTGAAAAATACCAGGCAAAATCAACAGTAATTTCACCCACTATTTCAAATGTAGATGTATTTGGAATAACTACAGATGAAACAGCAGCTTACGTAAATTATTTTAAAATTGTTAAAGGTAGAATTATTCAATCGTATACTACAGAAATAAAGAAAAAACTGGATGAATCTCCGGAAGAAATTCTGGAAAAAACCTTAGTGGAAATTAGAAAAAAATTTCAATCTTTTTCTAAAGAAATTTATTTGCCTTTTCCTATTGATTTGGATATACCTAATGTTAAATTATCTATTCCCAAGATAGGAGATAAGAAAAAAATTCTTGATTTATCGGAAAGAAATGCTAAAGAATACAGACTGGAAAAGCTTAAACAAGTTAAAATTATTGATCCTGAGCGCCATTCTAATAGAATAATGGCAGAAATGAAAATGTTACTTCATTTGCCTCAGGAACCACGCCTTATTGAAGGTTTTGATAATTCCAACATTCAAGGTACCAATCCGGTTTCTGCTTGTGTTGTTTTTCGAAATGGTAAGCCCAGTAAAGGAGAATATAGAATATTTAATGTTAAATCAGTGGAAGGGCCTAACGATTTTGCAACAATGGAAGAAGTCATTTTCCGCAGATACAGAAGACAGCTTGATGAAGGAAATGAACTACCTCAGCTTATATTAATTGATGGAGGAAAAGGTCAATTGAGTTCTGCCTATAAATCTTTGGAATTATTAGGCTTGGCTGGAAAAATTCCCATTATTGGTATAGCAAAAAGACTGGAAGAAATTTATTTTCCTCACGATTCTATTCCGCTATATTTAGATAAAACTTCAGAAACTCTAAAAGTTTTGCAAAAGGTAAGGGATGAGGCTCACAGATATGGAATTACCCGTCACAGAAATAAAAGAAGTAAAAATACATTTACTACAGAATTAGATAATATAAGCGGAATTGGAGAAAAAACCATCCAGCAGCTATTAAGCCATTTTAAATCTGTGCAAGCCATTAAAAAGGCAGCACCAGCTGAAATTGAAGAACTGATTGGTAAAAAAAGAGGAGATCTTTTGCAGGAATATTTTAGGTTAGATCATTCAAAATAGTAAATCCTGAAACTTTATTATAGTAGAAATATGAATATAGATAGATATTTTAGGTCTATTCATCTATAAAATAAGAGTTTATATAGATGTAGTGTAATTACTATAAAAAATGGTACCTTTTTTGTAAAGTAGTAAGCAAAAATATTGATGAAATGAAAATAAGTACAATTTCTAAACTAATTTTAGTCTCTACTTTTGTTATAAGTTTACAGTCGTGTGATACACAAGGTTCTTCTACTTCTACAACCTCTACTGCAGGTTTAAATACGGTCAAACAGATGATGACCTCAAGTACTAATCAGGGTTTTTCTGTGTTAGGTAATTCAAATTCATTTATTACCAATGCTTTAATTGAAGCTGTTATGCCTGATGAGCTCAAAAAAATTAATACAAAACTTGAAAATTTAGGTCTAAGCAGTCTGGTTACTAAAGAAAAAGAATATATTGGAAAGGCAGCAGAATCTTCTGTAAACGTAGCTAAGCCTATAATAACTTCCGCTATACAGGAAATGACTATTTCAGATGCTGTATCTATTTTATCCGGAGGTAAAGGAGCTGCTACGGAATATTTAAAAAATAAAACTCAATCTAAATTGATTGCAGCTATTCAACCTCAGGTAGAAAGTCAGTTAAATTCAAATGGATTAACCTCTTTAATTAATAATGCAACTAAAGATAAAAGCGTAAAAAGTGCAATTGATGCGTTATTAGGAAATAAACAATCTTCAACAAATTCGAATGTAAGTTCTTCCATAAGCCAATATGCATCACAACAAATTGTAGATGGCCTTTTTGAAGTTGCTAAAGATTATGAAATGAAAAATTCAATTTCTAAAAGTATACTTGGAACTTTGCTCGGAGGTAGTTCGAATTAATAATATTCAGTTAATATTAATATAAAAAAAGCCACTTTTTATTTAAGTGGCTTTTTTATGTTTAACTATAAATATGTTATTTGATCATTTCAAAACTACGTTTGATAAAATCAGTTAAATCTTTACCTTTGAGAATATTTTGAGACAGTTTTGCCAAATCAAGAGCTTGTCTAATAACTTTGGCTTTCTCCTCTTTATTATCTTTGGATAAAATTTCTGAAGCCAGCGGACTATTAGTGTTTACTACCAGATTATACATTTCAGGGAAATTACCCATCATTCCGTACATACCACCTCCCAATTGCTGCATATCCTTCATTCTTCTCATAAATTCGGGCTGTGTTAACATAAAAGGTGCATCATTTTTGCCTAGATTTTCCAGCTCAATTGTATAACTTTTAGAATCAATAGCTTCTTCCAGTTCTTTTTTCAGGTTTTCTTTTTCTTCATCTGAAAGAACAGATACTGTTTCTTCTTCTTTTTTAATCAAGTTGTTAATGTGATCTGCATCAACACGAACAAAAGATATATTTTCTTTAGAAGTTTCCAGTTTCTGAATTAAGTGAGATGTAATAGGAGAATCTAGAAGTAAAACTTCATATCCTTTATCTTTTACTGTTTGAATATATTGATCCTGTTCATGGATGTTGGAAGCATAAAGTATGATTAATTTTCCGTCTTTATCAGTTTGAAGATCTTTAATTTTATCTTTAAGCTCATCAAATGTATAATAAGTACCATCAACAGTAGGATATAATGCAAATTTGTCTGATTTTTCAAAGAATTTTTCTTCTGAAATCATTCCATATTCAATAACAACCTTTATATCATTCCATTTTTTCTCATAGTCTTCACGGTTTTCATTCATTAATGAAACCATTTTATCAGCCACTTTTTTCGTGATGTAAGAAGATATTTTTTTCACAGCACCATCAGCCTGAAGGTAGGAACGGGAAACATTCAACGGAATATCCGGAGAATCAATAACTCCTCGTAGTAACATTAAAAAGTCTGGAACAATTCCTTTAACTTCATCGGTTACAAATACTTGATTTTGATATAATTGTATTTTATCTTTATCAATATTTATATTGTTACCAAGTTTGGGGAAAAATAATATTCCGGTTAAATGAAAGGGGTAGTCAACATTTAAATGTATGTTGAATAATGGCTCATCAAACTGCATTGGATACAGCTCATGATAAAAAGCTTTGTAATCTTCCTCTTTTAATTCAGAAGGAGCTTTGGTCCAGGCAGGGTTGGGATTGTTAATGATATCATCTACAACTACTTTTTCTGGAGTAGCATCTTTATCTGCATCCTCTGGTAAAGGTAAAGTTTCTTCCTTAGTTCCAAATTTAATTGGAATAGGCATAAAACGATTATATTTTTGCAGTAATTCCCGTATTTTATATTCCTCTAAAAACTCCTGAGAATCTTCAGCTATATGAAGAATAATTTCAGTTCCACGATTAGTTTTATCTGAAGGGCCTAAATCAAATTGAGGGCTACCGTCACATACCCAATGAACCGCAGGTGCATCTGTAAATGATTTGGTAATAATTTCCACTTTATCCGCGACCATAAAAGATGAATAAAAACCTAGACCAAAATGTCCGATAATACCTTCTTTTTCAGCATCTTTATGTTTAGATATAAAATCTTCTGCACCCGAGAAAGCTACTTCATTGATATATTTTTGCACTTCTTCTTCCGTCATACCGATACCCTGATCGATAATATGAAGTGTTTTATTTTCTTTATCTATTTTAATTTCAATGATAGGACTACCATATTCAACCTTAGCTTCACCAATATTGGTTAAATGTTTAAGTTTTAGAGTAGCATCAGTTGCATTTGAAACTAATTCACGTAAAAATATCTCATGATCACTATATAAAAACTTTTTTATCAGAGGAAAAATGTTTTCTACTGATACATTGATATTACCTTTTGCCATATGTGTTATATCTTTTATTAAAATTTATTTTCCATTAAAAATCAAAAAAAATACCAACTCATTAATAGTGACAAATTGACGTTTTCGAAATTTTAGATGCTTACGTATTAGTATTAATTAGTAACTTTGGTATAAAGTAAAATAAAGAAAATACATGATCATAAGAAAAGCAAAAAAAGAAGATTGTCCGAGATTATTAGAGTTAGTAAGAGAATTAGCGGAATTTGAAAAGGCACCTGAAGAGGTTACAATCAAAATTGATCAATTTGAAAAAAGTGGATTTGGTAAACATCCTGTTTGGTGGGCTTTTGTTGCAGAAGATACAAAATCCGGAAGGGTGGTAGGTTTTGCTTTATATTATATTCGATTTTCAACATGGAAAGGTGAACGTATGTATCTGGAAGATATTATTGTGAGTAAGGACTGGAGAGGGAAGGGAGTAGGTAGTAAGCTTTTTGATTCTTTGCTTAAAGAAATGAAAAGTAATAATTTTTCGGGTATGACCTGGCAGGTATTGGAATGGAATGAACCGGCAATTAAATTTTATAAAAAATGTAAAGCCTCTTTCGATCCTGAGTGGATTAATTGTACGATTGAAAATAATTAAAAAATAATTAAATACAAATATTATGACTTTAGAAGTAATTTATCAAGGAGATCTTCACACAGATTCTGTTCATATTCAAAGTGGAGCGAAAATAGCCACAGATGCACCGGTAGATAATCATGGGAAAGGGGAAAGTTTCTCGCCTACCGATTTAGTGGCAAGTGCTTTGGCTAGCTGTATATTGTCGATTATGGGTATAAAATCACGTGAAATGAACATTGATTTAATAGGTACTCGTGCAGAAGTGACCAAGATAATGAATTCTTCTCCCAGAAGGATTGGTGAAATCAAAATAGATATTTATTTCCCCAATCTGAATTTAGATGAAAAGCAAAAAACTATTTTAGAGCGTGTAGCCCATACTTGCCCGGTATCCTTATCGCTTTCACCAGAGGTAGCTCAAACCATTTCGTTTACTTGGTAATATCTTTACTTTAATAATTGGTTTGCTGCATTTATTCCCTGTTGGAAGGCTTCTTCAAATAATGAATATCCTGTTAAATCAGTATGGGCAAAATATATTTTGTCGTTTATTGTTTTTGAAGCCTCCTTTTTTTCTTTACCAAAAATAAATCCTGGAACTGGAGCTATCATTCCATGACCTATTCGGTAAATTTCCATATTTTCAATGAAATTTTCTATATCAGGATGTGCTTTTTTTAGATCGTTAAGAATATAATTTCTCCAATAGTTTTCTGTTTTATTAAAAAGTTTTTTGCGTTCTAAATTTAAATCTGGACCTGAAAGGCATAAATAATAACTTATCACTTTTTTATCGTTTATCTGGTTTAAATTTTGATTCTGATTGTATATATACCCTAAGCCTTTTCCTTTATAAATCACATTATCCCATGAAAGAGGGAATTCACTATCGTGTAAGGCCGAATTGACAGTAAAAGTTGCAACAATCCAGGGACTATAATTAAAGTTTTTGGTAAATACATGTCTGTCTTTAATTAAATACTTGTTTATAAACTGAGGAGAGGAAACAATGACTTTTTCTGACTTTATAAGTGTAGATTGATTATTTTTTGAGTTAAATGCATGTACATGAACCTTATCTTTTTCCAAACCTACTTTGTAAGCCAAATGATTTTTATAGATATGGTTTATACAGCGTTTTTTAAGATGGGCTGCTAATCTTGCATTTCCTTCAGGCCATGTAAGAACAGCATCTGTCGCATATAAGTTTGCATTATTTTTTCTAGATGCAAAATAATGGATTCCAGCCCAAGCAGATACCGAATCTATACCTAAACCATAATCATCTTTACAACAATAATCGACATACCATAGCAATTCTTCAGCAGAAAAATTATTTTTTATCAACCAGTCTTTCATCGTAAGTTTATCGAGTGATTGTAGTGTTGTGTCCAGGCTAATAAATGAAAAAGGGATAGCAAAGAAAAATTTTCCATCGGCTCCTTTCATATTTCGGAATATGTCCATTTCTTTTAAAAAACGTTTAAATTCCAATTCAGAATCTTTACTACGCGTTGACTTAGGAATAAGTCCTTCTTGCCAAGAATTATTTATAAATAACCGTTCGTGAGGAGCAAAAGATAATTGTTCTTCATCATAAACCGGAATTCCTTCTTTGTAATTAATTATTATATTAGATTCATAAAGGAAATTAAGTAACTCCTTATTTTCCTTATCTGGTAGAGGTAAATAATGCGCACCTCTGGGGTATGAAGAAATATTATTTCTGCCTGATGATGCATTTCCACCAATTTCATCACTCATTTCAAGTAGTGCAAAATCTGTAATACCTTTACTAATTAATTGTCTTGCAGCGGAAAGCCCTGAAATACCTCCTCCAATAATTAAATATTTTACTTCTTTAATACCGGAAACCTCTGGAAAATTTTTACTCCATAGCCGATGTCCTAAAATATGATTAGTGCCGGTAAGGTTTATGAGTAATTTTTTTGCTTTTTGCTTACATTGAAGTAAAAAAGGAGTTATGAACAATCCGATAAATGAAAGTTTGAAAAATTCTCTTCGATTATAATTTTCTTTATTCATTTTAGCAGTTCTTTATTGAATCTTTCCCCATTCTTCATCAAAATACCTTACTAAAACCTGATTGTCTAAACGATTTACTTCAATATCCTTAGCTAACATGTCTTTGGTAAATAAGGTAAAATCATAAAAATTATATGTGTAGAATCGTAAATTACTTATTTTCCTTTGTATTTTATGAAAATCAGTTTTAGAAGATTTAGCAGATAAAGTAAATCCCCATTCTCCAAAAGAAGGAACATATACGTGATAAGCTTCAACTTTAGGAAAAACCTGTTTTATAGTTTCAGCGATGCACCAAAATGACCTTGGCGCAAAATATGGTGAAGTAGTTTGTATTGCAACTATAGCTTCTGGAGTAATTTTATTATATAAAGCTTTGTAAAAACCCACGGAATATAATTTACCTAAACTATAGTTAGAAGGATCCGGAAAATCGACAATTACAACATCAAATTTTTTATCGCAATTTTTAATCCAAATGTAAGCATCAGAATTAATAATTTTAACTTTTTCATTCCAAAGAGAATTGAGGTTTAGTTTCGTTAACAATGAGTTATTTTTAAATAATTTAGTCATCCCTTCGTCTAAATCAACCAAAGTGATATTTTTAACATCTCTATATTTAAGAACTTCTCTCACGGCAAGTCCGTCTCCTCCTCCCAGAATAAGTACATTTTCAACATTTGAGGCCAGAGACATGGCTGGATGAACAAGTGCTTCATGATATCTATATTCATCGGCAGAACTGAATTGCAGGTTATTGTTTAAATATAATCTGTATTCGTTGTGGTTATGAGTTAGAACAATTCTTTGATAAGAAGTAGAATGAGTATATACTATTGTTTCACCATACATTTTTTCTTCTGAAAAAGATAAAATTTTCTCAGAAAAGATAAAAGCAACCAGTAAAATTACAAAAGAACTTACAGCTTTAATTTGCAAAATAATAACATTTTTTAGCTCTCTTTTTAAGTGGAAAGCAAGAAATATAGCAATACTGACATTTATCATTCCAAAAAACAAGGAAGTTTTCATTAATCCCAATTTAGGAACTAGTATAAGTGGAAAAAGTATAGAAGCGATCAATGCTCCTATATAATCAAAGGTAAAAACATTGGAAACTAAATCTTTAAAACCTATTCTACCTTTAAGAATGTTCATAAGAATTGGAATCTCTAAGCCTACTAAACAGCCGGTAAGAAACACAAGTAAGTAAAGTGTAAACTGAAAAAAACTAGCAATATTGAAGATTAAAAAAAGTATAACTGAACTTAATCCTCCAATGAGTCCAACCAAAATTTCTACTTCAACAAATACATTTAGTAAATTTTTATTAAAGAATTTTGAAAAATATGAACCTATTCCCATGGAAAATAAGTAAACCCCTATAATAAATGAAAATTGTTTTACTGAATCACCTAATAAATAGCTAGCTAAAGCACCAGCAACCAATTCATATACCAGCCCACAGGTAGCGATTATAAAAACGGAAAAAAGAAGTAAATATTCGAACTTAATTTTATCCATGTATTGCTGCACTTATTATAAGTGAAATGCCTAATATAGATGCAGCTAATACAATAGCTAAAGCTATGTTGCCATTTTCTGATATTTCTTTCCAGGTTTTTTCAGGTGTAAGTTTTTCAATGATGTAATA
The DNA here is from genome assembly GCF_004014855.1 of Apibacter raozihei. NCBI lineage: Bacteria > Pseudomonadati > Bacteroidota > Flavobacteriia > Flavobacteriales > Weeksellaceae > Apibacter > Apibacter raozihei. The sequence goes on along the minus strand of NZ_CP034930.1, from coordinate 2,737,931 downwards.
GGATATAATTAAGATTAATAATCCTAAACCTGAAAATACTAATGAATTGATTATAACTTTTAATGATATGTCCATACTTATATTTTTATATATTTATTTATGATAAAAGAAAGATCTCGAATGATTTCTGTTTTGACTATTGCTTGTACTGGATTTTTCTGTTTTTGTACAATCACATATCCGGTTACCCGTGAATGTGTAAAGGAAATAAAAAAGTAATGCTAAGCAACCAATAATAAGTGATGTTTTATTGTTTTTAATAAAATGTAATAATTTCATAACTTAATTATTTTGATTAAACTTAATTCTATTATATAAAACGTTTACGACGAAAATAAGTACTAAAATAACAACTAAACCTCCAATAATTATCAAAAGATTCCAATATGAAGGTTTTATCCATAATACTTCAATTTTCATTGAGTGTCTGCTTACACTTGATTTATCTGCAGACATGGTAAATTCCATGTGATACTTTCCTTTACCTACTCCACACAGTTTTACAATACCTTCACGGTTTCCTTCAGACCACGTTTCACCTTCGCTATATCCGTAATAATATTCAATATCTTTAAATGCATACTCTTTATTATTATTAGATTCATTTACCAAGACCATATCGCAACTAGTCCAAGAATTAGAAACGGAGGAATACAGTTTAATTATTAAATTTCCAACTCTATCTTCAACTTCAAATGATGGTGTAATAAAAACCTCATTATTATAATATTCAACATTAGTATCTAGAATTTCCTGATTTTTTTCTTTTGAATATGCCCAATAATGAAAACCAGCTAGAAATAAAGATATAAATATAAAGATTAAAGACATATTTTTCACATTAATTAAAAATGGCTGAAGGAGGCCATAACCTTTTTTAGGAGGTAATGACAAGCTTCCAAAAGCTATTTTCATTTCTTTGTGAGTAAAATATTTACCTACATAAATCGACTTTTCTAATGATTCCTCAATAGATAACAAATAGGGGGTGTTATCATATTCCAGAGTCTTATAAGGTAAAGATGGGTTGAAGTCGAAAAAGCCTAAAGCTGAAACTAATTTTACATTATTTTCTTTAAATTTTGAAGAAATAGAAGAGGGTAATTTATTTTTAGATAATTTTCTAACTTCTTTTAAATCTTCGACCTCTTTTAGTATAGTCCAATGACCTTTATATTCTGAAAGATAAATAAAATCTAATGTTTCCGATTGTAAAATATATTCCGTCCACTCATAAAATTCATCGTCTTTTTTGATTAGAATACCTGTTACAGTGTATTCTTGACTATCAAAAATACCTTTCTGGCCTAAAACTAAAATAGTATGGATATTTTTACGCAAAGATTTTAATAATTGCCAATTATTGGATTTAAAAACAAAGAGTCTTTTGCATTTGGCACATGCAAAATATAAGTAATTGTTTCCAAAACTTGAGGAGTTATTTTTAGAACATTTTGGGCAGCGAACAATCATAGGTTATCTATAAATTTCATGTTTAGAGATTATGTCAGCATTAAAGAAATATATATATTCTTCTGAAATATCTTTTACTTTTTGATTATTGTTTTGAAAATAATTACATAAATAAATATCAAGGGTCAATGTGCTAAGTTCCGGCCATGTATGAATGCAAATATGAGATTCTTTAAGACAAAATGCAGAAGTAAAACCACCGTTGTCAAAAACAAATGATGAGCAACCTACTTTTTCGAGCTCATACTTAACTAGTATTTTTTTCGTAAAAAATAAAAATTCATCTAAAGATAGCAGTTTGTTACTTTCATTAACTTTTAAAGTTAATAAAGAGTGAAGACCAAGGTAATTCATAAGAACTATACAACAAATTAAGTTTTGCAAATATATAAAATACGTTTTTATTTTTATTATATTTATAATGTTGAAAAATTAGTATAAAATAATTAACATAACTTTAACTTGATGGCTAATGAGATACTCTTTAATTTTGCATAAATTAAAATATTACACTAAATGAAAAATAAATTATTTCTTATCGGATGTTTAGCTTTTTCTTTTGTTTTTTCACAAAACCACCATTGGGGGTATGACGGAGAAGGTTCGCCGGAACACTGGGGGGAAATGCAAGGTGGTGAACAATGCGGAAAAGGTAAGTATCAATCACCTATTAATATTACCAAGTCTAAGCTTGATAAAAAACTACCTAAGATCATTTTTAATTATGGTTCTGGTGAAATTGATGAAATAGAGGATAATGGTCACTCTTTGCAATTCGATTTTAAAGAAGGTAGTACTATAACGTACAATAACAAAGTATATACTTTAGCTCAGTTTCATGCTCATGAAGAGTCAGAACATAAAATTGACGGTATCAGATATCCTTTAGAGCTTCACTTTGTTCACAGAGCTCAAGACGGTTCTGTATTGGTAATAGCAGTTATGGTAAAAGACGGACCTGAAAATTCATATTTTGAAAAACTGGATGTATTTAAAAAATTAGGTAAACACAGTAAAGAAGAGACTCATATAGTATTTAATCCTGAAAAAATGTATCCAAAAAAGAAATCGTATTATACCTATGTAGGATCTTTAACTACACCCCCTTGTGCTGAAAATGTTACCTGGATAGTGTTTAAAAATCCTATTGATATGACTGAGCAAGAAATTGATGAAATAGCAGACCACTTACCTAAAAGTAATAATCGTCCTATTCAACCACTTCACGACAGAATTATTTTAAATAATTAATAATTAATGAGAAGCTATTGATTTTGACTGACAAAAAAATATATTAATTTTGCAATATGTTAGACAATACAAAATCAGTAGCTTTTCACACTTTAGGGTGTAAATTAAACTTTGCAGAAACTTCTACGATAGCCAGACAATTGCTTGAGTTAGGTTTTAAAAAAGTTCTTTTTGATGATAGTGCAGATGTATATATTATTAATACATGCTCAGTTACAGATAATGCTGACAAAGAATGCAAAACCATAGTTAAAAGGGCTTTAAATAAAAATCCGGAAGCATTAATTTGCGTTATCGGATGCTATGCTCAGCTAAAACCTAAAGAAATTGCAGAGATAGAAGGCGTAGATTTAGTATTGGGAGCTAAGGAAAAGTTTAATATATATAAATACATACTTGAATTAAAAAAAGATTCGGACGCTCAAATTCATTCATGTGAAATTGATGAGGCTGATTTTTTTGTAGGTTCTTACTCGATAGGCGATCGAACACGTGCATTTCTTAAAGTACAGGATGGTTGTGATTATAAATGTACTTACTGCACAATTCCATTAGCAAGAGGAATTTCCAGATCATCCACACTTGAAAATGTTTTAATTCAGGCTCAGGAGATCTCTAAGAAGAATATTAAAGAGATTGTTTTGACAGGGGTTAATATAGGAGACTATGGAAAAGGAGAATTCGGAAATAAAAAGCATGAACACACTTTTTTTGAATTAGTAAAAGAATTAGACAAAGTTCCCGGTATTGAAAGAATACGCATATCTTCCATAGAGCCTAACCTGTTAAAAAATGAAACCATTGACTTTGTTAGTCAGTCAAAAGTATTTGTACCTCACTTTCATATACCCTTACAATCGGGCTCAGATGATATATTAAAGAAAATGAAACGCCGGTACTTGTCCGGACTATACAAAGAAAGAGTATCTAAGATACGTTCAGTTATTGCAGATGCTTGTATTGGAGTAGATGTTATTGTAGGATTTCCTGGAGAAACGGAAGAAAAGTTTATGGAAACCTATAATTTTATACAAAGCTTACCTATTAGTTATTTACATGTATTTACTTACTCTGAAAGGGAAAACACTGAAGCTATAGCTATGGAGGGAGTAGTTTCAATAAGTGAAAGAAAAAAAAGAAATAAGATGCTTAAAATTTTATCTGAGAAAAAACGTCATGCATTTTATGAATCTCAATTAGGTAAAATTAAAACAGTATTATGGGAACATGAAAACAAAAATGGAATGATGTTTGGTTATACAGAAAATTATGTGAGAGTAACTCAGCCATATAATGAAAAATTAATAAATCAGTTAGAGGAAATTTATCTGGATTCTATTGATGCGTCAGGTAATGTATTAGTGAAGTCAGCAATATTTCATAATACATTTGTTATTGGTTAGAGTTAATTTACTCATTAAAAACTGTTTTTGCTATATATGAAAGAAGAATAGAGAGATTTGCATATATCGAGCCTCTAACCAATAAACAAATTCTACATACACACTATTTACTAATTAGTATTTTAACTAATCGTATTTCAAAGGTCTAAAAACTAAGGTGAAATATACAGATCAATATTTCTCTAAAAGTGTTCTAAAAGTCGAATACATAAGTTTTAGATAAGTACAATTTATTAATAATTAGTAAAACTATCATTTTTCTGAGTTATGAACGGACAAGATGAAAAAATTCATAAAATAACATTAAGTAATTATCCTGTCAGTAACACTGAAACTACAATTAAAAATTTATTAATTCCGGATAATTCTTTTCCGGTTGTAATCCATCAGTTATATATAGTTGAAGGCATAATTATTTGTATATGTAAAGAGGGTAGAGGTAAGGTTAAAATAAACATGAACGAACATGAAATAGTTCCTGATAAAATTATATTTTTTATGCCAGGGCAGGTGATAGAGCCTCTTGTCTGGGGAGAAAATATTAAATTACAATCTTTATTTTTTTCAATCGATTTTTTGCTGGAATTTAATCCTGTATTTGACATAAAAACCATAAATAAAATAAGGAATATTCCTTGTTTAAGTATTAGTAAGGATATAATTCATAATCTTAGTGATTTTCATTCATTAATTGTTAAATATTATGAAAAAAATACTCATATTTTTCAGGAAAAAATTATCAAAACAATATTGCTAGCGTTTTTAACGGAGCTTGCCGGGATATATTATTCAGTCGAAATTGAAAAAAACTTTGTTTCTATAAGAAAAGATGAATTGTATAATAAATTCATTCAATTATTATTAAAGTTTCATAAAAAAGAGCGAAGCGTAGGGTTTTATGCCGAGAAAATGTTTTTAACACCCAAGTATCTGTCTAAGATTATTAAGGATATAAGTGGAGTATCTGCCACGGAGTGGATAAACAGAATGGTTATGATTACAGCCAAAAATTTATTAAAAACCTCTAATTTAACTGTTCTGCAAATTTCAGAGGAATTAAATTTTCCAAATCCCTCTTTTTTTAGTAAATTTTTTAAAAAAAACAGAGGCTTATCTCCAATAGAATATAGAAAAAAATAAATTTAGCAAACTTATCTTTAAAAATATTTACCAGAATTTTGCTATAAATACTATGAAATATTAGTCATTTCAATGTCCTCAGAAGAATCCTTATATCCTAAGAAATACAATATTCCATCTAATCCGACGGTTGATAAAGCATGATTAGCATTTTTCTTAACAGTAGGTTTTGCATGGAATGCAATTCCCAGACCAGCTATGGAAAGCATAGGGAGATCATTGGCACCGTCGCCTACAGCTACAGTTTGTTGTATGTCTATATTCTCAATCTTAGATAAAAGTTTTAAATATTCTGCTTTTTTCTTACCATCCACAATATCACCCAAATAATTACCGGTCAATTTTCCATCAATTATTTCGAGAGAATTAGCAAAAACATAATCAAAACCAAATTTATCTTTTAAATAATCTCCAAAATATGTAAATCCTCCGGAAATGATTGCAGTTTTATAACCGCTCTTTTTTAAAATGCTCATCAATCTTTCAAGCCCCTCGGTAATGGGTAAATTTTCAGCAATTTCCCTTAAGACACTCTGATCTAACCCTTTTAACAGTTTGATACGTCTTTTAAAACTTTCTGAAAAATCAATTTCACCGTTCATTGCAGATTCAGTTATGGCTTTCACTTCTTTGCCTACTCCAGCTTTTTCTGCAAGCTCATCTATGACTTCTGTTTGAATTAACGTAGAATCCATATCAAAACAAATCAGTCGACGCATACGTCTGTATTTGTTTTCTTCCTGTAAAGCAATATCTATAGTTAATTCTGAAGATAAAGTTAAGAATCGGTTCTGTATTTCTTTAATTTTAGATAAGTTGCCACGTACTGCAAATTCAAAGCAAGTTCGGTTAATATGTCTGTCTAAAGGTATTCGTTGGGTAAGACGAATAATTCTTTCAATATTTAATTCGAATTCCAATAAAACCTGAGACACTTTTGATATTTGTAAAGCACTCAGTTCTTTTCCTAAAATATGAATAATATATCTGTTTTTTCCTTGAACTTTCACCCAGTTATTATATTCATCTTCAGATAAAGCACGAAAACGAATACCGACTTCAAGGGTATTAGCTTTAAAGAGCATTTCTTTTAAAATGTTTCCGGAACTTCCGTTTTCCGATTTAAATATGATAGCTAAGGATAAAGATTTATGTATATTAGCCTGACCAATATCAAGAATTGTAGCATTATATTTTCCTAGAATTTCTGTTAAAGCCGTTGTAATACCGGGTTTATCCATACCCGTAATACTAACTAAAATTATTTCTGAATTTTGCATATTGTAATTGAAGGGATAAAAGTAAGAAGTTTTTTAATTTATTTCAACAAATTCCATAATTTTATAACTTGTTTAGCCTCTTTTACATCATGAGCTCTTAGAATATTTGCACCTTTTTGTAAGGCATATAAATTTACCGCCGCGGTTCCGGTTAACGCTTCTTCTGCTGTAACATTCAAAGGCTGATAGATCATTCTCTTTCTGGAAATACCTACATATATAGGTAAATTAAATACGGCCAGTTTATCAAGGTTTTTCATTAGTTCAAAATTTTGATCTATATTTTTACTAAATCCAAAGCCCGGATCCAATAATATATCAGTTACTCCTTGATTTCTTAATTCATTAAGTTTTTCTGAAAAATAAAAATTGATGTCCAGAATTAGGTTGTTGTAATCAGTAAAACTGTTCATAGTTTGAGGTGTCCCTCTCATATGCATCAATACATAAGGAATATTTAAACGTCCCATAGTTGGAAACATTCGAGAATCAATAGTTCCTCCGGATATATCATTTATCATCGCTGCTCCTTCATTAACAGTTTGTTCCGCTACGCGAGACCAAAAAGTATCAATAGATATTTTTATATCAGGAAACCTTCTCACTAACTCCTTAACTACAGGTAAAATCCGATCAATTTCTTCCTTATCAGAAACTAATTTAGAACCTGGACGTGTAGATTGACCTCCGATATCAATTAAATCAGCTCCTTCATCTAAAAGTTTTTCCACCTGAATTATAGCATGATCGATAGTTTTGTATTTACCCCCATCAAAAAATGAGTCAGGAGTTAAGTTCAATATACCAGCAATTTTTGGAACATCAAAATTGATGAGTTGACCGTTAAGGTTAATTGTCATTTTTTAAGTTAAATATTTAAATAAAGGTTAAAATTAATAATTTTGTGCATATAATAAAAGATGGATAAAAATAAAGATAATAAAATACCACTGATTTGGATTGAAAATTTACGTGCTATTGCAGCAATGGCAGTGGTCTTACTACATGTTTCCGCCCAAATGATATATTCTTTTGGCAATGTCCCTGACTCTCAATGGTGGGCTGCTAATCTTTATGAAAGTTTTACTCGTTTTTGCGTACCTGTATTCCTGATGATAACCGGAGCGTTAACTTTAGGCAAACCCTATAAATTAACTGATTTTCTAAAAAAACGATTTACAAGGATACTAATTCCGTTTCTGTTTTGGAGTTTAATTTATATTATGTATAATTTATCAAGAGAATTTTTTAAATTTCATAGAACGTTTGACCTAGAATTTGTAAAATATTCATTGGAATATGGCTGGAATAAATTAGCATTCGGTGCTGGCTATCATATGTGGTATATATACTTATTAATTAGTTTATATTTGATTCATCCGGTCATAAACAAGTGGTTATTAAATAGTAACAGAAAAGAACAAATTTATTTTTTATGTATTTGTGCATTTGCTGTTTTGATTAATTATTTTCCGTTTGTATATTTAAAAACATCTGTTGATTTATCTTTTTTTTCACAATTTTTAGGATTTTTTGTACTAGGTTATTTTCTATTTACAACTAAGCTAAATATTAATAATAGAAATAAAATTATTTTATTTTTTGTATACTTTTTTTCATGTCTTCTTATTAGCTTAGACACCTATTTATCTTCTGTAAAAAACGGGGTTCTCACAGAAAATTATAAGCCTTGGGATATTATACAAGCAATTTCAATTTTTATTATTTTTAAAACAATTCCATTTTTCAACAAAAAAAACAGATTTTTAAGTTTTATCAGTAAATATAGTTATGGTATATATCTGATTCATGTTCTTATGATAGATATCTCTGCAAAGATAGGTTTGGCTTATTATACATTTAACCCTTATCTATCTATACCAGCAACTTTTCTCTTTACCTTATTTTTATCAGTTTTAATATTATGGATAATTGATAGATTACCTTTAGGAAAATATGTTGTGAAATAGTATTTTTGTAGTGAATAAAAAAAACATGAAAAATACTTCCCAACAATTTGATTCTGTAATTTCAATATGTAGAAAATTATTTGAAAATAAATTGTCCGATTATGGAGCTGCATGGAGAATTTTGAGATTACCTTCTTTAACAGATCAAATTTATATAAAAGCTAACCGTATACGTACCATTCAGCAAAAAGGAGAGCAAAAAATTGATGAAAATATAGAGGGTGAATTTATAGCTATAATTAATTATTCAGCTATAGCTCTTATTCAACTTGAAAAAGGTGTGGTAGAGCAACCGGATATAAACTCTACAAAAGCTCTTGAATTTTATGATATTAAAATTTCTGAAGCAAAGGAATTAATGAATAATAAAAACCATGATTATGGTGAAGCCTGGAGAGAAATGCGTATTAGCTCAATAACAGATATGATTCTGCAAAAGTTGCTCAGAATTAAACAAATCGAAGATAATGAAGGGAAAACATTAGTTTCAGAAGGTTTAGAAGCAAATTATAATGACATACTAAATTATGCAGTATTTGCTTTAATATTGATAGACGAAAAAAGCCAAAAATAAGTGTATGAAATATATAACAAATTTAGTAAGAATTGTGGTGGGAATAATATTTATTATCTCCGGCTTCGTTAAAGTAATAGATCCCATTGGATTTTCCTATAAATTAGAAGAGTATTTTGGACCGAGTGTATTCGATATATCGGTATTGCATAATTTAGCCCTACCTATGTCCATAGTTTTTGTTATATTAGAAGTAATGTTAGGAGTATTTTTATTGCTGGGCATTTTAAAAAAGTTAACTATATACTCATTGCTTATTTTAATCATTTTCTTTTCTTTTTTAACGTTTTATTCGGCTTATTATAATGTAGTTACAGATTGCGGATGCTTTGGAGACGCTCTGAAATTAAAGCCCTGGACATCTTTTTATAAAGATATTGCCCTACTTGTAATGATATTATTGATAATTTCAGGATCAAAATATATAACACCTTTATTCAGTACTAAAATAAACGGTACTTTAGTTGTGGTTTCATTATTATTTTTAGGTTGGGTAGTCTATCAGGGCATTGCTCATCTACCGATCATAGATTTTAGACCTTATGCTGTAGGAAAAAATTTAATATCAGGGATGAACGATGGAATACCGGAAGTAAACAATACGGTGTATACTCTTAGAAATTTGAAAAATAATGAAGAAAAGAATTATACAGCTGATGAATATATTAATACAGAAATATGGAAAGATACTTTAAATTGGGCTATTAAAGATACTAAAGTTGAAATTATAAAAGAAGCAATACCTAATTCTGTTCACGATTTTATAGTAGATTGTCAGAACAATGATCGCACAGAGGAAATTTTAAATTCAGATAAAATAGCTGTATTTACAGTTCCGTTTGCAAATAAACTGACTTTAATAGAAAAAGCAAAGCTAAGAAAAATCACTAATGAACTAAACCAGAAAAAAGTTAAATTTGTAATCTTGTCTAATGATCCTGGAGCTTTAACTCCTGTAGGTTCCTGCTCAATGGATCAGACTACTTTAAAAACAATTAACAGAAGTAACCCCGGATTAATGGTTCTGAAAAAAGGAATAGTGGTAGCCAAATATCATGCTAACGATTTTCCGGAAGTTAAAGAAATGGTAAAACTTTAATTAAAAATAAAAAAATAAAAATTAACATAAATTTTAACCTAATGAGAAAAAAAATTGTAGCTGGTAACTGGAAAATGAATAAAACTTTGCCGGAAGCCAAAGCTTTATTATCTGAAATAGACGCATATTTAAACTCAAATAATGCTAAATGTGAAGTTGTGGTGGGTATACCCTATATATATTTGGAAAATGCTAAATCTAACTTTAAAAATTTAAATATTTATTCAGAAGATATATCCGAGCATAAATCCGGAGCTTATACAGGAGAAATTTCTGCTGAAATGTTAGCCTCAATTCAGGCTGATGGAGCTATCATCGGGCATTCGGAAAGAAGACAATACCATAATGAAACGGATGAGCAAATAGGTAAAAAAGTTAAGATTGCTTTAGATAATGGATTAACACCTATTTTTTGTAATGGGGAAGTGTTAGAGGAAAGAAAGGCGGGCAAACATTTCGAAGTTGTTAAAAGACAAACCGAAGTAGCTTTATTTAACTTATCTTCAGAAGAAATCTCAAAAGTGGTTATTGCCTATGAACCTGTTTGGGCTATAGGAACAGGGGAAACAGCTACACCCGACCAGGCACAGGAAATTCATGCATATATTCGAAGTTTATTGGCAGAAAAATATGGAAAAGAAATAGCTGATTCAGTTTCCATTTTATATGGAGGAAGTGTAAAACCGGAGAATGCAAAAGATATATTTTCAAAACCGGATGTTGACGGCGGATTAATAGGAGGAGCTTCTTTAAACAGTAAAGATTTTGGATCCTTAATTCAAACGTATTCAGAAATTTGATTATATAAATACAAAATAGTTGTAGCCTGATTAAATATTAATCAGGCTTTTCTGCTTATATTCACTTAGCTTAAAATAAATTAATATGTAAATTATTTATTAGTAAACAATTGATAGCTGTTAATTCAATTTTATAAATAAAAAAATAAGTAAAAATAAAATGGTAAAATTATCCCGAAACAGGATCAATATAAGCCAATTTAGAGCTGGAAAAAACAATAAAAATTCGTATCTTTGTAAGTCGATTTTAAATAGTAAAAGAACCGATAGAATATAATATGAGTGAACAAAAATATACGGCTGACAGTATTCAGGCCTTAGAAGGAATTGAACACGTACGTATGCGTCCTTCCATGTATATTGGAGATGTGGGTGTCAGAGGCTTGCATCATTTAGTATATGAGGTGGTAGATAACTCAATAGATGAAGCTTTAGCTGGCTATTGTGATGATATAGATGTAATTATTGGTAAAGATAATTCCATTACCGTTAAAGACAATGGACGAGGTATTCCCGTAGATGTTAATACAAAAACCGGTTTATCTGCTTTAGAATTAGTAATGACTAAAATAGGAGCGGGAGGGAAGTTTGATAAAGATTCTTATAAAGTATCGGGAGGTCTCCACGGAGTAGGAGTTTCTTGTGTAAATGCACTATCAACCCTGTTAGTTGCTACGGTTAATCGAAACGGAAAAAAATACGAACAAAGATATTCAAAAGGGGTTGCCTTAAACCCTGTTGAAGTTGTCGGAACCTCTGAAAAGACCGGTACTGAAGTAACTTTCTCACCAGATCCGTCAATTTTTAATGATACGGTTTACAGCTACGATACACTAGCTACTCGTTTAAGAGAGCTTTCTTTCTTAAACAAAGGAATTACAATAACTATCACAGATGAACGTGAAACGGAAGAAGATGGAAGTTTTAAAAATGAAACCTTTCATTCAGATCGTGGACTTGAAGAATTTGTTGAGTTTGTAGATGGGAACCGTGAGCCTCTTATGGACGAAATTATTCATATGGAAGGTGAAATTGAAGATATTCCTGTAGAAGTAGCTATGCGTTACAATACTTCGTATACAGAAAATATCCATTCCTACGTTAATAATATTAATACCCACGAAGGAGGTACACATTTAACAGGATTTAGAAGAGCATTGACCCGTACATTAAAAAAATATGCGGATGAAAATATAAATCTGGCTAAAGAAAAAGTTGAAATTACAGGAGATGATTTCCGTGAAGGTTTAACAGCTGTTGTATCTGTTAAAGTTATGGAACCTCAGTTTGAAGGCCAAACCAAAACTAAATTGGGAAATTCAGAGGTAAGTTCTGCGGTTGATAAACTAGTAGCAGAAATGTTAACTAATTATTTAGAAGAGCATCCGAATGAAGCCAAGCAAATAGTACAAAAAGTTTTATTAGCAGCAAAAGCAAGACAGGCAGCTAAAAAGGCACGTGAATTGGTTCAGAGAAAATCACCTTTAGGAGGAAGCGGTCTTCCTGGAAAACTGGCTGACTGTTCTTCGAGAAAAGCTGAGGACAGTGAATTGTTCCTTGTCGAGGGAGATTCAGCAGGTGGAACTGCTAAGCAGGGGAGAGATCGTATGTTTCAGGCTATACTTCCACTAAGAGGTAAAATTCTTAACGTGGAAAAAGCAATGAGCTACAAGGTTTTCGAAAGTGAAGAAATAAAAAATATTTATACGGCTCTAGGTGTTTCCGTAGGTACAGAAGAGGATTCCAAAGCTTTAAATATGGCTAAATTGAGGTATCATAAAGTGGTTATTATGACCGATGCCGATGTAGATGGTTCGCACATTACAACTCTGATTCTTACTTTCTTTTTCCGCTATATGAAAGAAATGATTGAAAAAGGATACATTTATATTGCAACTCCACCGTTATATTTATTAAAAAAAGGCAGCAAAGAATATTATGCCTGGGATGATAAGCACAGAGAAGAAATTGCTGCTCAGATTGGAAATGCTCAAGGAAAAGGATTTTCTGTACAGAGGTATAAAGGTCTTGGGGAAATGAATGCAGAACAACTTTGGGATACAACTATGAATCCGGAGCAAAGAACTCTACGTCAGGTTACCATAAACAATGCATCTGAAGCAGATAGAATCTTTTCTATGTTGATGGGAGATGATGTTCCGCCAAGAAGAGAATTTATTGAAAAAAATGCTGCATATGCTAAAATTGATGTTTAAATCATCAGTAGCTGTAGAATAAAATAAAAAAGACTATCTTCACAGATAGTCTTTTTTTATTATATAGAATATACGTTATGTATAGTTTCAATCACAGATTTGTGATCTTTTTCAATATCTAATTCACCGACTGACATTATTCTCATAGGATAAGAAATTCCTTTTGATTCATACGAAGGCTGTCTATACTTGATTTTATCCCATAATTTAAATCCTAATCTTTCATAAAAACCTATTCTTCTTTGGGAAATTTCTGTTTCCGGTGGTTCTACCTCCAGTACTATAGGTTTAGATATATTTTCCATAAAAACTTTCATAACTCTGCTTCCATATCCGCCACTTCTAAAATCTGAAGAAATAGCAAAATGTTCTGCAAAAATAAATTTATCAAAATCCCAAAAATTAAAAAAGCCAACATTTTTACTCTCAGTCACAGCCAATAATATTGAAAATTTATTTTGTGAATTTTCGTAAGCTTTAAACATTCTTTCAGTAGGTCTTTGCTCTTCTTTAGGAAAAGAATCCAAATAAAGTTTTTCCATAAAATTTACTTCATTAAGATTCATTAAATTTAATTTTTTTAATTTCATATGTAAATGAATTAAGGTCCAAAATCATACGCTAATACGAATGATCTATAAATTTATTTTAAATATATACTATAAATATAGTGGATTTTTTTTAACGATCAAAGTAATCTCTTGTATTTTCATCTGTTTTTTTAACAGTTTCAGAAGTATCCGCATTGTCACTGGAACTTAATTCAATTCCTTTTTCCAAATGATCTTTTCTTGTTTCAAATCTTTGTATTACTAAGCTTTGCGATTTTATTTGCTCATCCAGTATTCTATTTTTGTCCCTCAAAAGTTGAATTTCTGTTATATTGGATATTATTCGTTGCTTTATTTTCTCAATACTAACTTTCTCCTTTTCAGTCAGATCTTTTCCTTCACTCAGGGTAACCTTTTGTTGATCAGACTGATTACTTTTTTCAAGGTATAAAATACGATCAGAATTTCGTATTTTTTCTTTACTGAGCGTATTGCTATAGGCTCTGGCTCGATTTAGGTCATCCAAATTACACTCTTTAAGAATAGAATCTCTGTAACCGCTTAAAATGGTTACCAGCGAGTCATATTCATTTTTATAGTTTTTAGAAGTTAAAAAATCGCCCTGCATATCTTGAAAAGAAGTATATATAGTCAGGGTGTTATCTTCATTAAAACTATAAGCAAAATATCCGCTCCATCTATTTCCCTCCTGTAGAAACTGAATTTCACTGCCCGTTACTTTATTGATGACACCCCCTTTCACTTTTCCTCCATTCTTTTTTATAAAGGTTTTCCACGTATTTACTAAAACGTCTTTGTTGCAAACGGGGGCTTTAAAACCAAAACCATCTAATTGCTTATTTTTTTCAGTGAATGTAACCTCCTCAATTTTTTGAGCAGGAAGTAAAGATATTGTTAGACAAACCCAGCAGGACAGTAATGTTTTTTTCATTTTTGAAAAGTTTTAAGATAATGTAGGGCTATTTCCTCACCGGAACTAACCGATTTAATCGCCCATTTTATTTTTAATTCCAATTTTTCTTCTTCAGATAATTTCCAGTCTAAACTTGATTTTTCAAGTTTATTTCTCATTTCATAAAATGAAATACCTGCAGCTACCGATACATTTAAACTTTCAGTAAATCCAAGCATAGGAATTTTAATACAGATGTCTGCAAGACTAAGAGTTTCCTCAGTTACTCCTTTAAATTCTGTACCATATATTAAAGCTACCGGTTGTTTTATTTGAAAGTCCTGAATATTTATTGCATTTTTTTCAGGTGAAATGGCAGCCAATTGATAACCTTTATTTTTTATATTTTGTAAAGCCCCTAAACCGGCATGCATATAAATAATATCTACCCACTTATCAGCACCTTTAGATACAGTAGCCTCCGGAATAAATGAATTTCTGTTCTCCAGAGCATATACGGACTGAAATCCAAAAGCTTCCATACTTCGGACAATGGCTCCGGCATTACGATACTGATAAATATCTTCTAAAACAGGAGCAATATAATTTGTTCTGTAAGATACCAGTTTTTCAATTTTATCTAATTTAACAGTAGAAATAAAACCTTTTAAATACTCATAAAGACTCAGCTTTTCTTCAAAACCTTTTGGAATCATAGCTCAAAAATAATAATTTAAGCTGTTAATTAATTCATAAATTAGCCTTAAAAAATAAAATTTTCTTATGAAGAGAAGAATTTTACTTATTTATACGGGAGGAACTATAGGTATGATGAAAAAATACGGATCAGAAGTACTGATTCCTTTTGATTTCAGTAATATTATTAATCACATTCCCGAAATAAAATTAATCAATGCGAATATTGATTTTTATGAATTTGAAAATCCTATTGATTCCTCAGATATAGAAATCAAAGATTGGAAATTTCTGGCATCGCTCTTAAAAGAAAAATACGAATATTATGACGGATTTGTAGTATTACATGGTACAGATACAATGTCTTATACAGCATCTATGATGAGCTTTATGCTACAGGGAATAAAAAAGTCGGTAATATTTACAGGCTCTCAGTTACCGATTGGAGAGCTTCGTACAGACTCAAAAGAAAACTTAATTACGAGCATATACTATGCTAGTTTATATCAAAATTCGCAATCCGTTATTCAGGAAGTTTGTTTATATTTTGAACATAAATTATATAGAGCCAACAGAACCACTAAATTTTCTTCTGAACATTTTGATGCATTTATTTCTCCGAATTATCCTATTTTAGGTGAATCTGGAGTTAATCTTGAAATTTTTAATGAAAACCTATTTAAGCCGTCCTCTAAATTTAATCTTAATACAGATATTGAACCTAATATTGATGTAGTTAGTTTTTTTCCAGGAAGAAACAAACGTTTATTGGAATATTCATTGCTAAATTCGGAAATAAAAGGATTAATACTAAGAACCTTTGGTTCCGGTAATATTCCATCGGATAAAGAAACGATTGACTATTTGAAAAAAGCTAAAGATTTGGGTAAAGAAATAGTAGTTATTACCCAATGTGTGAGAGGAAGTGTAAGTATTGGTAAATATCATAACAGTACTATTTTTACTGACTTAAATGTTTGTAACGGATTTGATATTACGGTAGAAGCTGCTACAACAAAGCTGATGTGGCTTTTAGGACAAAAATACAAATCAGAAGACCTCAAAAAAGAATTTGAATCACAGATAGCAGGTGAAATATCTGTTTATTAACAATAAAAAAGCCTGACTAATTTTAGTCAGGCTGAATATTCTAATTTCTAATGTCCTTTAATTTATTTTGAATATCTGTGATATCCTGAGACTTGGTATTTAGCTCCTGTTCAATTTCAATATTCCTGTTTTGCAGGTTTTGAATTTGTAATTCGTTGGATGATTGTTTATTTTTTTGTTTCTGTATTTTATTAAAATCTTTTTTTGTAATATCAGAAGCAGTATAATCTTTTTTCAGATCATTTTGGATTTTAGCATTTTCTTTAGTTAAATTTTTAATTTTAGCATTATTGTTATTTAACTCTTTAGTAAGATTATCCTTAACAGATAAGGAAGCTTTCAAATCAGAGGTTGTACAATTCAGATTAACCGTATTACTGAATTTTTGTAATTTGCTTTTAACTATTTCTATATCCTGAGGAGAATTAGAAGTGCTCAAAAAATTACCCTCAGCATTTTTAAAGTACATGTATACCTCTATATTAGGGTTATTCTTTTCAATGGTATAAAATATACCTGCGTCCCATAAATTTTCAGAATTAAATTGAAGGTGGGTACCGGAAATCTTTGCCGTTAAATCACCACCGATTTTACCTTTATTTTCTTTAATGAAGTTTTTCCATGCGTCATTAATAATATTTTTATTACAAGTACTTTGGGTAAAGTGAAACGCATCTACAGAATTTTTATTAAGAAGATAAGTTATTTCATTAACTTCCTGAGCCTGAAAAAAACCTAAAGTAAGGGTTCCTAAGATAATAACTAGTTTTTTTTTCATAATTACATTATATTTTCATTTTAAACTTTCTGTGAATGTCAACAATCATACCTTTTTATAAATCGGTAATATTTTCCGTTTTTTCAAGTAGTGCGAGATTGTTATAGAAAATTAAAGAATAGTTTTTGCTGTTTGGAAAAAAAATTCTACATTTGTCAACCTAATTCAGAGAGGTGCTCGAGTGGTTGAAGAGGCTACCCTGGAAAGGTAGTATACGGGTGACCGTATCGTGGGTTCGAATCCCATCCTCTCTGCTGATAAACCCGCTTAAAAGCGGGTTTCTTTGTTTCTAAGAGGGTTTCAATACACTTTTCTATTTTCCACGTATGTCATATTGTGAAAGAGTTATGATATCTCTTTTTAATAGTATCTTTTTATTAAAATAATCTAGATACAAAATATTTTTTCGCGTTTACTCCTATTTTTTCGTTTTAGTTAGAACTTCTGTTAACTTAGAACGATAATAGTTATTTTCGTAAGATTAATTTTACAAATTGAATCATGCAAGATTTAGCTAAAATATACACCCCTTATAAGTTATTGTTAACAAGCCTAGTTTGTGCTTTGTTAGTCTTATATCCCGAAATAACTTGGATTCCTTATGAATTAAGTAATTTACCTCAAAGCGAACACTTTAAGTATGTAGCATTTTTCATATTTCGCTATAGCTATTATGTTGCAATAGTATTTTTTTTGATTAAGCTAAATCTATTCAAAATAAAAATATCCTCGTTTAAAAAACGCTTTTTATACAATGCACTTATTTGCTTCATAACCTTTGCTATTTATGGTTTAATCTCTTTTATCCTTTATTTAAAAGTAAGACATTTTGGAAGTTTAATCTTATTCCAATTCTTCATTATATGTATATTAGCCACATCCATAGGATATATTTATCAATTATACCAAGAGCAGCGAACTAAAGAGAAAGAAATAGAATTACTCAAAATTGAGAATTTGCAAAGCCGTTATGATGCTTTGACAAATCAAATAAACCCACACTTTTTCTTCAATTCTTTGAATGGTTTAACCTCACTTATTCGAAAAAAAGATGATAAAATAACCCTTACTTATGTAAATAAACTATCTGATGTTTTCAGATACATACTTCAGAGCGATAAGAAAGGCTTAGTAACCTTTGGCGAAGAGTTGGAATTTGTAGATGCTTTCCGCTATATGATGGAAGTACGCTTTGCTAACAAATTGGAATATAGGATAGATGTGGACGGAGAAGCTCTATTTTATAAGATACCTGTTTTGTCTATTATGCCTCTTTTAGATAATATCGTTGTCCATAATATGATAGATAGCGATCATAAAATGCATGTATCAATATATATAAATGACAAAAAAGAATTAGTCGTTTCAAACACAATATACCCTAAATTAATCAAATCTGACACCAATGGAACAGGCTTGAAAAATCTCGAAAATCGTTTTTCTTTACTGATGAATAAGAAAATAAGAACCGAAAACAACGGAAGTATGTTTTATGTATATTTACCTTTAAAATAATTTGCTCATGAAAGTACTGATAGTAGAAGACGAAACCGCTGCCTTCGAAACCCTTGAAGCCATATTGAAGGATATAGATTCAAGCATAGAAGTTATGGGCAATACCGAAAGTGTAAGCCAAACGGTAAAATGGTTACAAAACAATCCAGAACCCGATCTTATACTAATGGATATCCACCTTTCTGATGGTGACTCTTTTTTGATATTTGAATACCTAAAAGTAGACACCCCTATAATCTTTACTACGGCTTATAACGAATATGCTATTGATGCCTTTAAGCAAAACAGCATTGACTACCTGCTAAAACCTATAAAACCCGAGGATTTAGAACGAGCATTGAACAAGTTCAAGAAGTGGACACAAAAAGACTTCCTCGATTATTTATCCCGATTGCCACAATTAGCCTCTAAGCCGCAATACAATAGCAAAATACTAGTTCCAATCAAAGATAAATTGCTTCCGATAAGTCTGAGTGATGTTTCTTTTTTCTATACAACTGATAAAAATACTCAGGTAACATTGAAGGATGGGCAGTCGTACCCTATTTCTAAAACACTGGAACAGATTTATATGAAATTAAATCCGGCAGATTTCTATCGAGCAAATAAACAATTTATTATAGCACGTAGTAGTGTCGAAAATATTACAATCTGGTTTGACAATCGTCTATTAGTTAGCCTTAATACAGATATACCTGAACGTATTTATGTCAGCAAAAATAAGGCTGCTGAATTTAAAACATGGATGGTAAATGAGTAATCTATAAAAAATCGATTTTTCCCTAAAATAAAATCCTGTCATTTGAGTATGAGAGGATTTTTTATATTTATTCGTCTTTATCATTCAATTTTTCGTGTTAATCGGTTCACCCATATAAATAATGTGTATTTATCTCATCTTTGTATTAAATCAATATTTAACTGAACAGAGTATGAAACAGATTATAATTTTAACATTTAGCTTTTTCTTTGTTTTATCAGCCTATTCTCAAAAACAAACAAACGGAGGAGACAAACCTTTAGTTATCGCAAAACAGGGTTCCTTTTCGGCAGGAGGAACAGTTGTTACCAGCGAGGGTATATTCGATCCTTTAAAGCCTTGGTATGAAACACAAGGAGGACAAACAAGACACGGTGATCATGCCGATGTTTTTTATCAAATCCCTATTGATGCAAAACGTAATTCAATGGTTTTTCTTCACGGATATGGACAATCCCGTCGTAGTTGGCAAACTACTGCTGATGGACGAGAAGGTTTTGTAAATATCTTTTTGAGAAATAGATATAGTACATATCTTGTAGATCAACCCGGACGAGGTGAGGCCGGTCAAGCCACAAAGCCAGTTCAGGTTTCTATAACTCCTGACGATCAAATATGGTTTACCCAGTTTCGCATCGGCTTATATCCCAATTTTAATGAAGGTGTACAATTTCCCAAAGACAAAAAATCTTTAGATCAGTTTTTCAGAATGATGACCCCCAATACCGGAAAAATAGATGAGGAAACTATCGTAGATGCCATGTCGGCAGTATTTGATAAATCGGGCGATGCTATCCTTTTCACACACTCCGCAGGAGGTTCTCCGGGATGGAAAACAGCTATCAAAAACAACCATGTAAAAGCAATTATAGCTATCGAACCCGGTGGATTTAGTTTTCCTGAAGGAGAAGCCCTTGAGGGTAATCGTGGGGGGAAAGGCATTCCTATGGATGAATTTATGAAACTGACCAAAATTCCAATTATTGTTTATTACGGTGATTATATTCCTGAAGGAGAAGCTCTTGCTTATTCTCAAAATTTTTGGAGAGATGTATTGGCTACTGCTCGTGAATGGGCTAAAGTAGTAAATGCTCATGGTGGCGATGTTACTGTTATTCATTTGCCTAAAATAGGGATAAAAGGAAATACACACTTTATTATGTCAGATCTGAATAATGTAGAAATAGCAAATCACATATCAAGTTGGTTGAAAAAAAAGAAATTGGATTACAAGTAACAAATTAATAATAAAGAAATTATGAAACAGATATTTAGCTTATTCATACTATTAACCATGTCTATAATTACTTTTTCTCAAGAAAACAGAGTGCCATCAAAAGGTTTGGCTCTTTATGCAAAAGATGGAGATTTTCAGCCTTATGAGTTTAGCAGACATGCGATTGGAGACAATGATATTCTCATCGACATTATGTATTCAGGCATTTGCCACAGCGATATTCATATGGGAAAAAGCGAATGGGGAAATATCTCGTACCCGTTTGTAGGAGGGCACGAAATTGCAGGTCGTGTAGCACGAGTAGGTAAAAATGTTACCAAGTTTAAGGTCGGAGATTATGCTGGTATAGGTTGTATTATCAACTCTTGTGGAGTATGCGATAATTGCAAAAATGGGTTAGAAAATCTGTGCGAAAAAGGGATGGTTGGGACTTATGCCTCTCATGACTATTTTCACAACAATGAAATAACACAAGGTGGTTATGCCAACAATTATGTAGTATCAGAAAATTATGCGATAAAAATTCCCGAAAATGCAGATATGAAAAAAGTAGCACCTCTATTATGTGCAGGTGTTACTACTTATTCTCCGATTCATTTCTCGAACGTAAAAAAAGGAGATAGTGTAGCTGTTGCAGGATTTGGAGGATTAGGGCATATGGCAGTACAATATTTGGTTGCCTTGGGTGCTAATGTTACCATCTTTGATATTACAGAGGAAAAGAGAGCTGATGCAAAAAAGTTTGGAGCAGTAGAATATGTTAACATAAACAAGCCCGAAGAACTTGAAGGTCAAAACAATAAGTATAGCTTTATCATAAGCACAATACCTGCTAAATACGACCCTGTAATGTATGTTAAAATGCTCAAGATAGGAGGAGAAATGGCTATTGTTGGATTACCCGCAAGTGAAAATATGCCAATGATACCGGCAGGGTCTTTTGTTTTCAATCCGCACAAAAAAATATATGGATCGTTGATTGGTGGCATCCCTGAAACTCAAAAAATGCTCGATTATTCAGTAGCAAATAACATTTATCCCGAAGTAGAAATTATAAATGCTGACGTAAAATCAGTCACTGATGCTTACAAAAATGTAATAGATGGAAAAGTAAAATTCCGCTACGTTATTGACATGAAAACATTGAAATAATTTTAATCTAAAATGAAATGAAGTAATGAATAATATGGACTCAAATATAAAAAGAATACATAAATACAATTACATAGTTCTGTTAGTACTATTGAGTATGCTTTTACCTCTATTGGTAAATGCTCAAAACAAACAAAAGCCAATGACGATTGAAGACCAGGGAAGTTTTGCCGTAGGAGGCTCTGTTATACAAAACGCAGGAACGTTTAATCCTATTACTCGAACACCTGAGGGACAAACTTTACACGGAGATCATGCCTATGTATTTTACCAAATACCTGCAAATTCTAAAAAACTTCCTTTAGTATTTTGGCATGGTATCGGTCAGTTTTCAAAAACATGGGAGACAACTCCTGATGGAAGAGAAGGATTTCAGAACATTTTTTTACGCAAATCATTTAGCACTTATCTTATAGATCAGCCTAGAAGAGGAAACGCAGGACGTAGTACGGTAGATGCAAAAGTGAACGCAACTCCGGATGAAATGGAATGGTTCAGTACGTTCCGGGTAGGTGTTTGGCCTGAATATTTTGAAGGAGTTCAGTTTGCAAAAGATCCTGAAACATTAAACCAATACTTTCGTCAAATGACACCTAATATCGGATCTTTTGATACAGACGTTATTGTAGATGCTACTTCAGCTCTCTTCAATAAAATAGGTGATGGCATATTGGTTACACATTCTCATGCTGGTGGGTTCGGATGGCAGACAGCGATCAAAAATAATCATGTAAAAGCAATAGCATCTTATGAGCCGGGAAGCGGTTTTCCTTTTCCTGAGGGTGAAGTACCTTCTGCTATTCCTAGTTCAGCAGGAGCATTATCTGCTAATAGTATAACTATGGATGAATTTATGAAGCTCACCAAAATTCCTATTGTAATATACTACGGAGATTATATTCCGACTGAGAGAGTTGAAAACCCGGGTATTGATGGTTGGCGAGTACGTCTCGAAATGGCTAGAAAATGGAGAGATACAGTTAATAAATATGGCGGAGATGTCACTGTTGTTCATCTTCCTGAAATAGGAATACATGGAAATACACACTTCCCTTTTTCAGACTTGAATAATATTGAAATAGCTAATTTACTCGAACAATGGTTAAATGAAAAAGAACTTATAAAATGAAAAACTTACCCCTTAAATTTTATTGCATATTAATCTGTTTATGCTGTGTAAATATTACGAATGCATATTCGCAAGAAAAGGAAAATAATATAGATAATAATTCTGAATTAATTGCACTTTCAAAACAAAATTGGCAATGGATGGCCGATCGTAATATAGATTTATTGAAAAACTTGTTTCACGAAAAAGCGGTATTTGTACATATGGGTGCAACGATGAATAAAGAACAAGAAATCAATACAATTAAAAGCGGAGGCATTCAGTACAAACATACCGAAATTCAAGATATATCTGTTCGTTTCATAAACAATATGGCTATAGTCTTAGATAAAATTAGGCTCACGGCAATAGTTGAAGGCAATGAGGTTATCAATCCTTTTATGGTAACAGAAGTATATATAAAAATAGACGACGAATGGAAATTGGGGTCGCTATCATTTACCCGAACTCTTGAATAATTAATATAGATAAAACATAAAATAATGAAAACAGTAATATTAAATAACGGTGTAGAAATGCCAATCTTAGGGTTTGGCGTATATCAAATAAAACCTGAGGAAACAGAGAAAAGTGTATTAGATGCAATAGAAGTAGGCTATCGTTCTATTGACACAGCTACAGCCTACAACAACGAAGAAGCTGTTGGCAGGGCTATTAAGAATAGTGCAATTGATCGCAGCGAATTGTTCATAACAACCAAACTTTGGATTCAATATGCAGGATATGAAAAAGCAAAAAAAGCTTTTGATACATCACTCAAAAAATTACAATTAGACTACCTAGATCTTTACCTCATACACCAACCCTTTGGCGATGTTTACGGAGCATGGAGGGCTATGGAAGAATTGTACAAAGAAGGGCGAATACGAGCTATTGGGGTTTGTAATTTTCAAGCAGACAGATTGGTCGATCTGAGCATTAACAACGATATTACTCCTGCCATTAATCAGATAGAAACCCATGTATTCAATCAGCAAATAAACAATCAGCAAGTGATGAAAAA
This sequence comes from Apibacter raozihei, assembly GCF_004014855.1. NCBI lineage: Bacteria > Pseudomonadati > Bacteroidota > Flavobacteriia > Flavobacteriales > Weeksellaceae > Apibacter > Apibacter raozihei. Next base: position 2,713,881 of record NZ_CP034930.1, on the reverse strand, counting down.
ATACAATATACAGATTGAATCTTGGGGACCTTTTGCTGAAGGTAAAAACAATATGTTTACGAATGAGTTGTTGGTATCTATGGGGGGGAAATATAATAAATCGGTAGCACAAATAGTTCTTCGTTGGCTAATTCAAAGAAATGTCGTCGTTATTCCCAAGTCGGTTCGCAAAGAACGAATGATTGAGAACTTCAATGTATTTGATTTCGAATTGAGCAGTATAGATATGCAAAAGATTTCCACATTAGATACAGGAGCGAGTTTGTTTTTTGATCACCACGATCCTGAGATGGTTAAGAGGTTATGCTCATTACATAAATAATTAACCATGAGAAAAAATGGACTAATTATTCTAATTACAATTATTTGCTTTACCTGCGGATATAACGAAGCTAAAGCTCAAAACGGAATTAGTAACAATATGAGAACAAAAAATTTAGATCTACAACAAGAAAAAACAGTAACTATTGCTGCATTTGTGGCAAGAGGCGAGCTGAACAAGTTAAAGATTGAATTAAGTGCAGGACTCGATGCCGGCTTGACTGTGAATGAAATAAAAGAAATGATAGTACAAGCTTATGCTTATTGTGGTTTTCCTCGTTCGATTAGAGGTTTACAAACCCTTATGTCGGTTCTTGAAAAACGAAAAGCAAATGGGAGTATAGACAGTTTTGGAAAAGAAGCCTCGCCAATTATAGACGTTCGTCCGAAATACGAAAGAGGAAAAGAGATTTTGGCAGAACTTTCAGGAGTAGCTGCTCCAGAAGGTCGTCCTACTAATGGTTATGGAGCATTTAGTCCCGAAATAGATACTTTTCTGAAAGAGCATCTTTTTGCAGATATTTTTGAACGAGATGTATTGACTTATGCTCAACGAGAAATGGTTACCGTCTCCATATTGATGAGTTTGGATGGAGTTGAGCCAATGTTAAGCTCACACATCAATCTTGCTCTTAATGTAGGTATTACTCCTGACCAACTTTACCAAATGACTCAAATAATAAGCAACAACGTAGATCCAAAAAATGGTGATATAGCTAAGTCTATACTCACAGAGGTTCTAAAAAATAGAGACCTGCAATTAAATAATTAATAATAAACAGTCATGAAAAAAATAAAATCAATTTTAATAGCAACGCTTATGGCAACAAGTATTATATCTTCAGCACAAAGCAATTCCAACAATCCTTTGGGTTTGGTATATGGAGATGCAATAACAGAAAATATTTCAGGAAAAGTAAATATTCATCCAGTAACTTATAAATTAAATGGAATTGATATTGCGGCAAATGTATATACACCTGCAAATTATAATAGTTCGAAAGAATATCCGGCAGTAGTCGTAGCTCATCCTAATGGAGGTATTAAGGAGCAAACAGCGGGCTTGTATGCACAGCGTTTAGCTGAAGCCGGTTATATTACTATTGCTGCCGATGCGGCTTATCAAGGAGCAAGTGGGGGCGAACCTCGTCATACAGATAATCCGGCATACCGTACTGAAGATATTCGTGGTATGGCAGATTATATTTCTCAATATCCGGGTATCGATACCCATCGTTTAGGTGCTTTAGGTATTTGTGGTGGTGGTGGTTACACCTTAAAAGCTGTGCAATCGGACAAACGATTCAAGGCTGTTGCCACTCTAAGTATGTTTAATTCGGGAGAAGTGAGACGTAATGGTTTCCAAAACTCACAACTAAGCACCATACAAGAACGCCTGAAAAAAGCATCGGAAGCTAGAGCTAAACAAGCAAACGGTGAAATCATTTATGCCGGAGTAGCTAGTGTAACTGACGAGGAAATTGCAAAAACACCTAAAGGCCTCTATCGTGAAGGATACGAATATTATTACAGGACACATGCACATCCCAATTCCACTTTTCTGTATACAATGAGCAGCTTGTTAGATTTAATGACATGGGATGCTACAGCTAATATGGACTTGATAGAACAACCTTTACTGATAATTGCAGGAAGTGAAGCTGACACAAAATACATGACTGACGAAGCATTTGCTAAAGCAACAAATGCTAAAAACAAAGACCTTTTTGTTGTTGATGGAGCTACCCATATTCAAACTTATTGGAAACCTGAGTATGTAGATCAAATAGTAGCCAAGCTTGTAAATTTTTATAATAATAACATAAAATAATTTTTTACCATGTATAAATCAATATTCCTCATAGGTTTGACTGTATTAATTACAGGATGTTGCAATACATCAGACAAAAAAGAAGCTATGACAGTAAATAGTAATGAAACCAAAAATCAAATATTTCCTAAAGGAGAGATAATTAATAATGATTACTTCAGTGGCGAGGCTTGGTTACAAATGTTGATGAAAGATAAAGATAATTTTGATCTGACCATCGGTAATGTCGTTTTTGAACCAGGAGTTCGCAACAATTGGCACTCTCATCCAGGAGGTCAGATATTGTTATGTACAGATGGCGAAGGATACTATCAGGAAAAAGGTCAACCCATAAGATTACTTCACAAAGGAGATGTAGTTGAGATATTGCCTAATGTAGTGCATTGGCATGGTGCAAGCCCTGATAGTGATTTTACACATATTGCGATCACAACCCAAGCCCATAAGGGTTCTGTTGTTTGGCTAGATCCGGTTACAGAAAAAGAATATAATAGTTACAGAAAATAATCCTATTTATAATTATGAAAATTTCAGGAATACAAGACTATTGTTTTGAATGAGTTATGATTCAATTTATCTCCCAACTAAAACAAAGAAATAGATACAAGTATAGAGAGCAAATAGAGAATTCAGAAATTAGTATGATTACGAAAGTTTGATAAATAATACACGTAAGGAGAAATGATAAAAATGAAGAAAATGATAATTTGATATCTTTAAAGTTAAATAATAACGAATCTTCTTCCTATACGAATTATCTACTTTTTGTTTAAGCTTAGACCATGAGATTAAGTGAGTTTACGACTTCACCTAACTTTTATGAGTGCGAAAGAATAACTAGCCTAATGTTACCGGCGACAGTATATATCAGGAATATATAAATGGCTTTCAAATCTAAAAAATCAATGAAAAAGCTTTTATTGAATGGCGGAAGGTTTATCTATTAGATAATTGTAACGGTACTTTAATTAAAGAAATAATAGAACATAAAGAAGATAAATATCATATTATTTGTTGGTCTAATAATCCAGATCCTAAATTTGAACCATTTTGGTAAATATGAAAGATGTTTAATCTTTATATGATGTATCGGAGTTTTATTTAGTATGTCAATTAAATAAAATATTTTATCCTATATTTGTTTATCTGATAAACTATTAAAATTAAGGTAAAAAAATCGGGGAAATTAGCCGGGTGGTGTAATTCTATTTCAGCCTTATTAGTAATACTCCATTTTATAGGAGCAATTATTTTTATTGTTGCTGGAGTTATATATGAAGATCCAATGCAGTATTTATATATAGGAATAATACTTATTATTGGCTTGTTTAATTGGTTGTGGATGTCTCTTTTTGTAAGTATAGATGATGTAGTAAGAATTATTGTACATAAAAAATAATGTTGAGTAATCTTATCAATAAAAATATGAGAAAATTTATTTTATTATTAGTCCTATTAACTTCCAGTCTAGGTATATCTCAGAGTAAATATGAAGTAGAAGATGGTAATATTGTAGTTACTAAAACTATTGAGAATATAGGGGAGACCAAAGATGAAATTTATAAACGTGTAAAATCTTATTTTACGCGTTCATATGGTAGTGCAAATTCTGTAATTCAAACAGATGATAAGGAAGGTGGTTTAGTCATAGGCAAGGGGTTGTATTTAAATATGACTACATTTCTTCTTGGAACTTGGAAAACAAATGCGTATCACATACTTAGGATAGATATTAAAGACGGTAGAGCCCGTATAATTTGTACTGCAACGACTATCATACCTAATAGTTCATCTTATTTAGATGATAAATATGAGTATGCAATCGCAAATTACTTACCTATTACAGACAAGCGAGCACCTGCTATGACCAAGAAGGCACAAGAAGAAGCTTTTAACGCTTTAGTAGAAAAAATGCAAGAATCGGTAGAATCTTTGGCGCAAACTATAAAAGGTGAGGGAGGCGTAAAAAAAGAGTATGCAGACTGGTAGGGCATAAAATTAATATAAATACTGAAAGGTTTTGTTACCTATTTGATACACTAATGCGTAAGTTGTTAAATATCAATTGTGTTTTAAATTCCATCCTTTCTGCAAAAAAATCATACAGCATCATAAGCTTCATTGATAAATAGATAAATAAGAGATATAAAAAAAGAGATAGTTTAAGCTATCTCTTTTTTTTATATTGATATCATTTCTATAGTAGCGAAGCAGCTTTTTCATCCAGAAACCAATATAAGTATCCTTGTTCCGGATTAACTAGAGCTGCGGGATATTTAGATTTAGCAACCGATCTGTTTTCGATCATTTCTTTTATTTTTTCTGCTTTATTCTCACCTGTTACAAGAAAAGCAACATGTTGTGCTTTATTAATAACGGTTCCTGTAAGGCTGATTCTTTGCTTTCCGGTTTCTGGGTGTGAAGCAACTACGCAACTGGACTTTTCATTCCAAAGCTGGATCTGATTGGGAAAAATTGATGCTGTATGACCATCATCTCCCATTCCGAGTACGACCAGCTCAAAACTAGGAATAGAATTTTTGGTTAATAATTCTGTAGCAAGAATTTTACTGTATCTTACGGCTTCATCATCAGGATTAGATTCTCCTTTAATTCTGAAAATTGAATTATCTTTAATTTGGGGTAATTGATCAAATAAATGTTCTTTAGTCATTTTAAAATTACTCATTTCATCATCGGGAGAAACACAGCGTTCGTCTCCCCAGAAAAAAGAAATTTTATTCCAGTCAATTCTTTCTTTACAATGCTCAGCCCAATAGTCAAACAAGACTTTAGGAGTAGAGCCCCCGGACAATGAAATATTTACATGCGGATAAACCTCCAGTAATTTGAGTAAAAACAGAGTGAATCCTTCACTCAGATCTTGTGTATCTTTATAAACGTTTATATTTTCTTTTATCATAATTCACAATATATACCATCATCGGATAAATTTTTACAAGGATATCTCCATCCGTATCCACAAGCTTCAATTAGGTCATCAGCTTGTACAGGCCCCCAGGAACCTGCAGGATAGCCGTATAGCGGAGCATCCGGAGTTTTATCCCAGAAATCCAAAATCGGTTGCACGTATTTCCAGGTAGCTTCCACAGCATCTCCTCTTATATATAGGGTAGAATCACCTGTCATACAATCCAGAAGCAGTCTTTCATAAGCATCGGGAACATACGTATTTTGTAAATCCGAATAATGAAAATTAATATTTACATTTTTAACCTGATATCCGTTTCCGGGAACTTTCATTCGGGTTTTCAAAAGTATTCCTTCATCGGGTTGAATTCGTAGAATCAGCTGATTACTGTCACTACTGGAATCTGCAATTTCAGGGAATAACCTTTGCGGAGCCGGACGAAAATGAATGACTATTTCAGATGCCCGGGTGGGTAATCTTTTTCCGGTTCTTAAATAAAAAGGTACATCTGCCCATCGCCAATTGTCTATAAATAGTTTCATGGCAATATAGGTTTCTGTTCGGGAATCGGGAGCTACATCTTTTTCTTCCCTGTATCCTTTAACATATTGTCCCTTGATATTAGCAGACGTGTATTGACCCCGAATCACATTTTTAAACAAATCATCATCCTTTAAGGGACGTAAAGCCTGAAAAACCTTTAATTTTTCGTTTCTGACGGCTTCAGATTCAATGGACATCGGAGGCTCCATAGCCACCAGAGCCAATAATTGCATTAAATGGTTTTGAACCATATCCCGTAAAGCTCCGGAATGATCGTAATAACTTCCTCTGTTTTCGATACCTAAACTTTCGGCAGCGGTAATTTCTACATGATGAATATAATTTCGATTCCAGAGCGGTTCATAGATACCATTGGCAAAACGCGTAACCAACAAATTCTGAACCGTTTCCTTACCCAGATAATGATCAATTCTATAGATTTGATCTTCTCTGTAATCTTCCTTTAATAGTTCATTTAAATCAACAGCTGATTTATAATCCGTACCAAAAGGTTTTTCAATGATTATTCTTCGGAAAAATTCCTCTTCTTTATTTAACCCCTGATTTGCTAAAAATTTAGGTATCAGCGGGTATAGGGTAGGGGGAGTAGATAAATAAAAGATGTAGTTTCCTTCAGTAAATTCCGTTTTGTCGAGACTTTCAAGCCTCTCTTTCAGTTTTACATATTCTTCTTCCTGATCAGTATTGATAGAAAGATAATGCAGTTTATTTAAAAAAGATGAAATATCTTCTTCTGGATCCTGTTTTCCATTGGCAAACTGAATAATTCCATCTTTCATTTTTTCACGGAACGATTCATCCGTAAATGCACTTCTGGCAACCCCTAAAATAGCAAATTTTTCAGGTAGTGATTTTTGCTTATAAAGATCAAACAAAGCAGGAATTAGTTTTCTGTATGTAAGATCTCCGGAGGCTCCAAAAATCACTAATATTTGGTTTTTAATATTTTTTTGAGACATTTATAAATAGTAATTTATACTAAATTTTAATCTTTTTTTACTTCATGTCCACCAAACTGGTTTCTCATAGCAGCCAATAATTTCATGGCAAATGATGATTCCTGTCTGGATTCGAAACGGGTAAATAAAGAAGCTGTAATTACATGCGCAGGAACATCAAAGTCCATAGCTGTCTGTACGGTCCATCTACCTTCTCCACTATCAGCAACATAATCTTTGATACCCTCCAGATTTTCGTTACCGTCTAAGGCATTTCCAATCAGTTCTAATAACCAGGAACGAACCACCGAACCCTGCATCCATACTTTAGATATTTTTTCCAAATCTACATCGTAAGGAGAATTTTTCATAATTTCAAATCCTTCGGCATAGGCCTGCATCATTCCGTATTCAATACCGTTATGAACCATTTTTACCATGTGCCCGGAACCGCTTTCACCGCATCGTAAATAGCCATTCTCGGGGGCAAGACTTTTAAATATAGGTTCAGCAAAATCGCAAGCATCCTTATCTCCTCCATACATAAGACAATAACCGTTTTGAAGTCCCCAAACACCCCCACTGGTACCACAGTCCAGATAGTGTATTCCGGATTCCTTAACTTTTTTCCCACGTTCTACAGTTTCTCTCCAATAGCTGTTTCCACCATCTACGATAATATCTCCTTTACCCAGTAGTTTTGTTAATTCCGCAATATTTTCATCCACAGGCTTACCTGCGGGAACCATAAGCCAGATAAGCTTTCTTCCTTCAAGCTTTCCAACCAGATCTTGTAGGTCGGAAGCAGGAATTGCGCCTTTTGCAGCAGCTTCTTCCACTTCCTTAGCTGTTAAATTATAAACTACAACTTCATGTCCATGATCTAAAAGGCGTTCTACCATTTTACCGCCCATTTTTCCTAATCCTACAAATCCAATTTTCATATTTATAAATTATAATTTTAGTTTAATGGTATTAGTAACCATTGTTTCTCATTAAAATTCACCAATAACCATGCCTCATATCTTAAAATATATAGATGATTTCTATGTTCATATTAGAATTGTTATAAACCTATGCTATTATGTAAATAAAGAAGCTATAAATGAATAAGATAGTGTTGAATATTCCATTACTATTTTTCTGAAAATAAATATTTAAAAATACGAAGTAGAAATAATGTCAAAATGGCATTAATTGTAAGGACGGTTTGGCGGTTGATTTTATTTCTTTTTAAATACAAATAATTAGGAACGAGCCCATGTGTATTTCACCGTGAAATATTGCTTACCGATAGTCAACAAAAGCATATTTCTTATCAAATATAATTATACTTTTTAATAAAGTAATATCCTTATTATTTTGTTTAATTTGTATAACATTGATTTAATTTTTAATAAAAATCTAATTTTATTTTAATTATTATCTTGAAAATAATTTTTATTTTTGGTATTTAAATAATTTGATTTTTTATAAATGTTAATAAACTGATTTCATGATAACGTATGATCCCGAAGATTTTGCCGGTCTTCCGTTTCGCCTTTTACCGGAAGAAGAAGAAAAAAAATATTACGCCCGTTACGGAGGCAGTAAAGACAATCGTTATGGAGATTCGCATCTGGTTCATATAAGAGTTCATATTAAGAGCCAACCATTTTTTACTCACACGCATATAGAACTAAGGTTAGTGGAACGAATCAAGGGGGAACATGAATTTACCCTTATAGCGGATCCGGATGATTTCGGAGAATCGGACGGATATCTTTTAGAGAATTCGCGTGAGTATTTAGGGAGTCACATAACTTTTGAATTTCGACAGTTCGGGAAAACGGCATCTGTATGGACGGGTGTTATTTCTAGCATTTCCAGCAGGAAAAATAAGGGAATCCGCCATGTGATACTTCAGGGAACATCCCCCTCAGTGCTTATGGAAAATGGCCTTCATTGCCGTAGTTTTGAAGACAAAACCTTTGAAGAGATAATACAAGAAGTCACCCGAGGGTATCCTCAGGATTTAATTCGCTTTAAAGTAAACCCTTATTTTAAAGAAAGCTTAAGCTATATCGTACAGTATAATCAGAGCGATTTTGAGTTTTTATGCCATCTGTCGGAAAGGTTTGGAGAATATTTTTATTATTCAGGAGAACAATACCACTTCAGTAGCTGGGGGAGCCGCATAGTGGAAGTATTGGAAGGAGAAGATGTTTACGACTACGATGTTCAGCTCAAAACCCTGCCTCAAAAATTCAGTTATACAGGTTACGATCCCCAACAAAATTCATCTTATACGATAGACTCTTCTCACTTAAGAGTACAAAGTTCGGAAAATCCATTCCAGCGTTCAGCCTCCAATACCAGCGAAGGTTTGTTTACGGTTTCTCCCACCGGACATTATCTGGGGAGTCTTATGCATCAACACCAGCAGGAAATAGAGCATCAGGTACTTAGGGAAAGGCAGCATAAACAAAACCTGGTGTATGTAGAAGCTACGAGCAATAACCCTCACTTACGGGTGGGCGACATCGCAAAGATGAATGCTTGGATGCCGGGTCACAAAGTTTTTAAAACAGGGGTAACTCCGATAGAATCGTACCGGATTCTGGAGATAATTCATGAATTTTCGGATGGCGGGGGCTATATCAACAGTTTTACCGGTGTACCTAAAGATTTAAGTGTCCCACCTTACTACAATGCTGCCTGCTTCCCTAAAGCCGAGTTGCAACATGCCACGGTAACGGATAATCAGGATCCGTTAAAGATGGGTAGGGTACGGGTACAGTTTGTCTGGCAGAAACCGAACAATCAGCAATCTCCCTGGATACAGGTGATACAGCCCCATGCCGGAACAGGCAAGGGTACCTATATGAATCCGGAGATAGGAGAAACCGTGTTATGTGCGTTTCAGGGAGGTAATGCGGAGTGTCCCGTTGTATTAGGAACCGCCTATAACGGAGGGGAGATTGCCGCTTATTATACCCAAGGAAACGATATAAAAGTGATACAAACGAGAAGCGGAGCCAAGATTGTATTTAACGATGCCGAAGGTCAGGGCTCTATAATGATAGAAGATCCCAGCGGAAATAAAATGTTCATGGATGGAGAGGGAAATATTAAAGTAAATGCACCCAAAGATATAGAAATAACAGCTGGAGATAATATGAAAATGCAGGTAGGAAATGACTTGCATTTTACGGTAGGAAACCGGGCTACGCTGGATATTATGCAAAAGATGTTCATCAACACTCCGTTTATGCAGCAGCTGGTGAGTAATTATTACCATACCCAGGCAGGAAAAGCCTTACTATCCTCTGCAAATGAAATAAAAATTGAAAGCCCGGAAACCTTTGTACAAGGAGGACAGAAACTATTTTTACATTCCGATGAGTTAGCTACGTTAAACTCTCAGGGTGTAGCTGAAATGAAAGGAGAAACTAAAAATTCTTTGAGTAATATAAGTAATGCCTATGAACCCCAGCGTGAAGAAATAAAGGCTAAATGTGTGGTAATGTTTAGACCACATGATAAATATAAAGACAATCCTGATTTCGGTTTTGACTGGTTGAGGGCCGGAGATAGCGGACAGAAAGGGGATAACTGGTTCGGAAATATTATGGGTAAATATTATGAAGCGGATAATGTTACTGTATTTAAAAATACCAACAGCTGGAACTCCAACTTTATAAAAGACATGAAAATGTATAATAAACTTTTACGAAGTTATACAAGCCTGAATATTTCATGGAAAGACAAATGGACGGGAAAAGGAAAAAACAGAAAAAAAGAACCTTATTTATACCCTGTTCCTGTGTTAACTCTTTTGCAGGGAAGATCGGCCTTATTTAATTTGAAAATACAAATAGAAGAAAAGCCCAAAAAACTGACCTTTGAATTTAAAGATAAAAAAGGATCTGAGTATTTTACCTTAAACCTAAAAGAAATAGGAGATATAAGAAAAGGGAAATACGATAAGTTCAATTATTTTAAAATAACTTGTAAAAAAGAATCTCCTAAAGAACAAATACTATACGTAAAAGCAGACGGAGAAATATGTGGAGCACTGAAATTACACCCCAATACAGCCGCTTACCAAAAGAAAATTGATGTGGTTTTTGTAAAGGTATGGACTGATGCAAATAAATCAATTAAAAAAGGAGCTATTAAATCTGGAAGCAAAGATTTTTTTAAGCAGAATTTTAATCAGGCTTTGGTTATTCCCAGTATTGTAGAAGAGGACTTAGATTGTACTGGAAGTTTATTAGGTAATGAGTTTAAAAAGAAGTTTTGTACTTACGAACTTTTAGCAGACGGAAAGACCCGCGGTTATAAAATAACCAAACAGGCGGGGTTAAAGGATTATCTGGAAAAGAAACTGAAAGACCAGTTTGGAACTAAATATGATTCTTATTATCGCATGTATTTTATAGGCGAAGAGGCAAATTGGAACGGTTTTTCGTATTTCAACTCTCAGTTCGGAGTTTATTTTGCATCGCACAATAAGGCTACGGTTGCTCATGAAACCATGCACGCCATGAATCTTCCTCATACCTTTGACGGCAGATCTGCTTCTGCCCATTATACCTATGAAGTCTATAAAACTAATAACTTATTGGATTATAGTCACCATATAGGTATAGATAGATTTTGCTTATTTTTATGGCAATGGAAAATTCTTAATTCTAAAATACGTTAAATATGAAAAAAATAACATTTCTACTTATTATATTTATGCTAACCGGATGCCGGGGACAGGAACAAAAAGAAAGTAAACCCAATACAAAAAATGTTACAATGATAGAAAAATTTGATTTTAATATATATGAAAAAACTAATAAAGGATCTGATGAATTTACTTTACCTAATGGCAATACAATATTTTCTATAGGATTTATTAAGGATAAAAAAGGATTTCAATATGAACGACTACCTTCCCCTTCCTTTTTAACTATATATAAAGAATATTATGCCAATGGAAATTTAAAGTTAAAAGAAACCTATATAGGAGAAAATGTAAAAGTAGGAATTTCCCAATACTACGATGAAAAAGGAAATTTAATCAAAGAGGTAAATGAAGACCAGAAATTCGGGAAAATCAAACCCCAGCAGGTGTTGGAATTTTTACAGGAAAAGGGCTATATTAACCTAAAAACCGGAGAAGGACGAATAGATGAAGATGGAAATGCCGTTTTTAATCTATATTTTGGAGAACAAAATAAAGAGAAGTATTGGATAATTTCTATCGTGAAAGGAATTCCTAATACTGACCCAAAAAACTTTCCTGAATTCGGTGAGCCTCCGGCTTTTTTACCCTTAAATTATGTAATGGATGGAGAAACCGGAAAAGTAAAAATAGACGGGGCTGAAGATAAAGAGGCTTCCGGGGTTTATAAAACCTATGAAGGGAAAGATTATACCCGGGAAGAATGGGAAGAGTTTGAGCAAAAACAATTTGAAGACTATGCCCGTAAGCACAATATTTCTATTGCAAAAAATGATAAAAAAGACACGAATGGATTTACCTCTCGGTTTTTATTGGATAATTAAAACCTGATTTAAAAAAATAAATAATGGCGCAAAAAATAACAGAAAAAGCTTTGTTACAATGTAACCAGGGAACTATTGAGACGGAATTACATGTAACCAGCCAGAATTTTTTCTTTATTGAAAATAAGGCCATAGCTACAGAACAAGATAAAGAATCCCAGACTCATATAAAGCCTTTCGGTTTATGTAAATTAAAACCTGTACCCGGAGGATTTCTTCCTTGTAAAGCAGCTCCGATATCCTGGCAGCAAACTACAACGAAAGACGAGCTGAACGGATATAAAGTTTTATTAGACACTTCTGTTTGCCCCTGTGCTACAGGGGGAATTATCAAAGTAACAGACAAAGGACATATAGAGAATCATGAGGCTGACTAATTTTTATTGCTTTAGAAGATATTGCTACGGGGAGTTTTACGATTGTATCAGACCTTTCAGACACTAAAAAATTTTATATACCAGTACTTAGCCGTTATACTATATATGAGTTATAAAATTAGTATTGAATAGCTTTTATCTGAGTTGATCCTAAAAGTTTGTCAGATAAATTTTGTTGAAAAGCTAAGAAAAACACTTGGTGCTACGATTTAATTTTTCCTTATATTTGTCTTTATGTTTAATGAGCTAGGAAAAATAATAAAACTTACGACATTTGGAGAGAGTCATGGACCCGCTATTGGTGGAATTATTGATGGATTTCCGGCAGGGTTGACTGTAAATTTTGAATGTATACAAAAAGAACTGGACAGAAGACGTCCGGGTCAGTCTAAAATTGTTACTCAAAGGAAAGAAGATGATGTAGTGGAATTTTTTTCCGGTATTTTTGAAGGAAAAACAACCGGTCAATCCATTGGTTTTTTAATAAAAAATACCAATCAAAAATCTAAGGATTACGAACATAACACTCAGGTTTTCAGGCCTTCACATGCTGATTATACGTACTTTCAAAAATATGGAATCAGAGATCATCGGGGAGGAGGGAGAACTTCAGCCCGTGAAACGGCCAACTGGGTAGCAGCAGGAGCTTTGTGCAAGCAATTAATTGCAGATATTGAGATAAATGCTTATGTTTCTTCTGTGGGAACCATTAAGTTGGAAAAGCCATACAATGAATTAGATTTGTCAGAAGCAGAAAATAATATTGTCCGCTGTCCGGATAACGATACCGCTGAGAAAATGATTCAGCGTATATCAGAAATAAAAAAGAATGGAGATACCATAGGAGGAGTAGTAACCTGTGTTATAAAAAATGTGCCTGTTGGTTTTGGTGAACCTATTTTTGATAAATTATCAGCCCGCCTGGCCCATGCCATGATGAGCATTAATGCCGCAAAAGGTTTTGAAATAGGAAGTGGTTTTAACGGAACTGAGCATACAGGTTCCGAACTCAATGATGCTTTTATAGAAGGAGGCAAAACGATAACCAATAATTCAGGAGGAATTCAGGGAGGAATATCAAACGGTATGGATATAATTTTTAATGTTGCCTTCAAACCGGTTGCTACCATAATGAAAGAACAGTCTACTATAGACGAACACGGAAAAGCCACAGTTATTCATGGAAAAGGAAGGCATGATCCTTGTGTAGTTCCCAGAGCCGTGCCTATTGTAGAAGCATTAGCTGCGATGATACTTGCAGACTTTTCATTACTTAATAAAGTTAGGAAGCTATAAGATTGTATCAGACAATTATAAGTTTTTTAATGTTTACTAATCAATGAAATAAAATTAAGATACATAAACTAATAAAATAATAATGGAAAATACTATAGATTTACACTATTTCTGGAATCAATCGGTTACTTATCAAGAATATAAAGAGTTAATTACTCAGCAGGAAGAGCAGGATAAAAACTCTGAAGACGAAGAAAAAAGAAAACTTGCAGACTATATTCATTTGAATTTAAGCAGAATTCACAGAAATGATAAAACTATTAAGTTAGATGAGGCTACAGTGGCCGGATTAAAATCTATTTCCAAAAAAATAAATATACTTGTTATTTCTGAGGGTTGGTGTGGCGATGCTGCACAAAGTGTACCTGTAGTAAACAAGCTCGCAGAGTCTTCTGATAAGATTGAATTAAAAATATTTTTCAGGGACAAGGATGAACGTTTGATAAATAAATACCTTACCCGGGGAGGAAAAGCAATACCTATCGTTATTATATTAGATCAGGATTTTAAAGAAATTGCTCATTGGGGACCGCGCCCCAAGCCTTTACAACCTTTTCTGGATAAGTATAAAGCTCAGCCGGAAACTTATACACATGATGATTTTGCCAAAGATTTACAAAATTTTTACAATACTGATAAAGGACAAACCATATCTCATGAGATCTTGCATCTTATTCAAGGAGTATAATAAACTGCTTTTATGAAAATAAAACCTATTTATATAGTAAATTTTTTATTTATTATCATTGTTATTGCTTTACTTTTCTCTCCCTTAAGAAAAGTATTGGAAAAAATGCAATCAACCAATGCTCAAAGTCAGTTTTCAACAATAGATAAACTTTCGGATCAGCAATATTCGATTGATTTAAAAGGGGTTAATGCTCAAGATGTTAATTTTAAAGAATTTAAGGGTAAAAAAATATTTTTAAATTACTGGGGTACCTGGTGTCCTGTCTGTGTGGAAGAAATGCCGGAAATACAAAAGCTTTATGAGAAGAAAAAGAATGAAATACAGTTTGTATTGATATATATGAAAGATGACAGGGCTTTGGTTGAACAATATTTAAGAAAAAATAACTATTCATTTCCTGTCTACGAGGCAGTAAGTCCTATAGATGCAGCACTTCTTGCAAGAGCTTTTCCTACTACTTTTTTAATTGATGAAAAAGGAAACGTAAAAGAGAAAATTGAAGGCGCCAGAGATTGGGCACAATTAAACTTTTAAGTTAAATTTTTTGCTCCGTAAGTTTTTTAACGGATGTACAATCACTTAGAGATAATAGTTAGATTTTTGCTTTGTCCCTTTCTATTATGAAGAATTATAGTTTGCCGGGTGGTTCCGTCATCAAAAGTAAGCCCGGCTGTATTAGGATATATTCTTCCTTCATTTTCCGCTTTAATAATGATGTTATTTTTTCCTTTTTCCAGTGTAAATTTCAAAATAGTACCCGATTTTAAGACATTAACATCAGGATATACCAGCTGATCATTCAAATAAACGGATATGATGTCTCCGTCTTCTTCTGCATTATCAAATACAAGAAGTTCAATCTCCTCTTTTTCTACAATGATGGGTTGATGAAAATCATTCAAAATTATGTCTTTAGGTCGTATTTCCTGAATTTCAGCATTTTTATGTTCCCAAGCATTCATTCCATTATGTATAAGTAACGGGCAAGGAGGGTTTTCACCTGATTTTAAATTAGTAAATCCATCTTTAATTAAGCTTGCCAGGCTTACGTCCCAGCCACGAGCCATCATAATAGGTATAAAATATGCCTTTTTATTGGATACAGATAAAGTATGAAGGTGTAAATCGGATAGTTCGAGGGTAGCAGTTGATAAAGAGGTATCAGCACTAAACGTTTTCCAATCTACAGATAAGGGGGTATTATCTAATAATAAATAATCTGTCATGTCACTTCTCATTATAACCTTTATATCTTTGGAATAAATCATATATTCTGGAAAAGAGAACTGTGCGAGATTAACTGCTTGATTTTCAGAAGGAATGAAGTAAATAGATGGATCCAGGGAATATTCCGGAGAACCTAAAGCCCTTTTGTCAAATATAGAATAAGCCAGTACCGGAGATGAAGATTCTATTGTATGTGGATTTTCATGAGTATACTGATAAAATTCTCCCTTATTTAGCGTTTTAGTTTGTGATTTATCAATTTGTACAGTTGTTTGATTTTTTGACGCGACTATTCTATGGATAGTAGTAGAACTAAAAAATGAACTTCCGGGATTATAAAATTTTTTATCTAAATGCGTATTATCTTTTAACATTAATGCAGTATGATCGCAGGCAGCAGATATTCGCAAACAATGATTACCACTGATTACTCCTACGATATCTGATGCTTCTACCGAATAACCGGTAAGATCCTCGATACTGTTAAATTCATAGTTTTGTCCTGCCTTTAAACTAATTTTTTCAACAATTGCACCGTTTGAATCTTTTATAGTTACCTGTGTTTTCTTTTTATTTATAGAAAAAATATCTATGAAACTTTGTACTTTATATTTTTTCGATTGATCCGGATATCCGGGAACTAAATAATCTTTCCCCCACATCGATTTAGGTATCAGCGTAAAGCTGCTGTTACTGTAGGGATTGTTTCTTTCAACCCGAATAAATGTATTAGGGTTATCAGATTTGATTTTTACAATTTTATCTGAATATTCATGAGTAGCTATCGGAAACTTTTCAGTAACTAATAAATATCCGGAATCAGGAATAGTATATTCTTTGCTGCCGATAAGTATATTTGAACCGGGAACTCCCTGAATATGTAATTTATCATTCATTATTATTTCTTCAACCCCGCCTGCGTCACGTAGTGAGTTTGATCCCGAAAACACAGTGGCAAATTCTTCATTTATAAGATCACAACGGTTTGTATTTTGGGCTTGAACATTGACTGAGAGTAAGAAAATATAAAAATTAATCTTCGAATTCTTGAGTATAGCTTTAACATTCATTATCATAATATATAGTAAGTAAACAGCTTAATTTCTGTGGTTTAACCTGAAAGGCTGTTTTTTTATTGCCTTTATCTGTCTTTTTTAAGAAATAAGTGTGTAAAACAGAAACTTTAGCCTAAATTACAAATATTAAAAATAGTAAAAATTTATTATTAAAGATTCGATAAGATATACTGTTCGGTAAGAATAAAATATTTCTATCTTTGCACAAATTTTTCAAGATATGAAATGTGGAATTGTTGGTTTACCCAATGTAGGAAAGTCTACTTTATTTAATTGTTTATCTAATGCAAAAGCGCAATCGGCAAATTATCCGTTTTGTACTATTGAACCTAATGTAGGAACAGTATCGGTTCCGGATCCCCGCTTAAATAAACTGGAAGAGCTTGTAAATCCGGAGAGAGTACTTCCGGCGGTTGTTGAGATTGTGGACATTGCAGGTTTGGTTAAAGGAGCCAGTAAAGGAGAGGGATTAGGGAATCAGTTTCTTGCAAATATCAGAGAAACCAATGCCATTATACATGTATTGAGATGTTTTCAAGATGATAATATTACCCATGTAGAGGGCTCTATCAATCCGGTAAGAGATAAAGAGATTATTGATATAGAGTTACAGCTTAAAGACTTGGATACGATAGAAAAAAGACTGGATAAATCTAAAAGAGCAGCTAAGGCAGGTAACAAAGAAGAACAGATTGTAGTTTCCGTACTGGAAAAATTAATCGTATTTATTGAACAAGGAAAAAATGCCAGGGAATTTGAAACTGATGATACTACTTATTCCGTTATATCAGAACTTCAATTACTTACATTCAAACCTATCTTATATGTCTGCAATGTAGATGAAAAGTCAGCCAAAGATGGCAATGAGTTTGTGGATCAGGTAAAAGAAAAAGTTAAAGATGAAAAAGCCGAAGTCATTGTATTAGCTGCACAAATCGAAGCAGATATTTCCGAACTGGATACCTATGAGGAAAGACAGATATTTTTGGAAGAACTGGGACTTGAAGAACCAGGAGTTAACCGCTTAATACGTCAGGCATATAGATTGTTGGATTTACAAACTTATTTTACTGCGGGAGTAAAAGAAGTAAGGGCCTGGACTATTCAAAAAGGATGGACAGCACCTCAGGCAGCCGGAGTTATTCATACAGATTTTGAAAAAGGATTTATTCGGGCAGAAGTAATTGCTTATGAAGATTTTGTTACCTATGGCTCTGAAGCAAAAGTAAAAGAAGCAGGAAAATTATCCGTTGAAGGAAAAGAATATATTGTAAAAGATGGTGATGTGATGCATTTCAGATTTAATGTCTAGCATTTTCAAAAAATAAAAATATTTTAAAACAACCGCTTAAAGAGTAATTTTTAAGCGGTTGTTTATTTATACTCATATATTCATAGAAGAAATTTAATTTTTTTTAAGTGTCATTCAATAGAATTTTTATTCATTAAGTATTTAGATTAATTAGGGAAAAATAATTAATGTATACTAATTAATATAAAAAAAAATGCCATATTTGTTTTATTAAACAAATAAATAATTTTACTTATTATGAAAAAAGTTTTATTTACATTATCGGTTGCCTGTTTACTGTGTTCTGGTATTAGTGCTCAAATTAAAATAGGAAAAACTAGCATAGGGAAGGGAAAGATAGATGCAGTGAAAAATGTTTCTAAAGCTCTTACCGTTTCAGATGAAGAAATAGCAAGCGCAGCTGCAAAATCTGTTAAGTATATGGATGAAAACAATCCGGTTTGTTCGACTAAGGATAAAGATAAAAAAAAGAAAGCTTATGCAGAGCGTTTGGAAAGGATATTCGGACCCTATAAAAATTATGATGGGCTGAATTTAAATTATAAAGTTTATTATGTAACTGATATTAATGCTTTTGCTTGTCCGGATGGCAGTGTTCGTGTTTTTTCATCTCTTATGGATATAATGACAGATGATGAACTATTAGGAATTATAGGACACGAAATAGGTCATGTTAAATTAGAGCATTCTAAAAAAGCATTCAAACAAGCCCTTTTAACTGAAGCTGCAGCCAAATATGCGGGAGATACTCAAGGTTCTGTATCTGCTATGGTTAATTCTGATATTGGAACCGTTGCCCAAAATTTAACAGGAGCTCAGTTTTCGCAGACTCAGGAATCTGCTGCGGATGATTACGCATACAAATTTTTAGTTTCTATAGGAAAAGATCCGCAGGCTCTGGTAACTGGATTTACCAAATTTGCTGAAATGGAAAAAAAGGCTGGTTCTGATAAAAGTTTGCAATCTAAAATGTTTTCCAGTCACCCCGACAGTGAAAAAAGAGCAAAGAAAATCAGTGAAAAAATAAAAAAGTCCAAGAAGTAAGATAGATAATAAAAAGTATTTGTAGGTTAAAATTAATTGCTTAATTTTGCAACCTGATTGATTAACCTCTGACGAAGTACGTGAATGTTATTCAACTTTAAACTAATTTATATTTTTATAAATGGAACCATTAATTAAGTACGTACAGGATAAGTACATTACAAAAAAAGAATTTCCTGAGTTTAACGCAGGGGATACTATTACTGTTTATTATGAAATTAAAGAGGGTAACAAAACTAGAACTCAGTTCTTTAAAGGTGTTGTTATTCAGGTTAAAGGTACGGGAGCTACTAAAACTTTTACCATCAGAAAAATGAGTGGTGAGGTTGGTGTGGAAAGAGTATTCCCTATTAATATGCCTGCTCTTCAAAAAATTGAAGTTAACCGTAAAGGTAAAGTTAGAAGAGCAAGAATTTATTACTTCAGAAATCTTAGAGGTAAGAAAGCAAGAATTAAAGACGCCAGATTCGGGTCTTAATAATTTTCGGCTTTATGCAAAAAATAAAAGAGCAACATTTCTAATGTTGCTCTTTTTTTTTATAATAATTTTAGTTGTCATACACTTCAAAACTATGATCTGAATATAAAATTATTATTTTTTTAATCTTCTTGTCTTCTTTATTTATTTCCTTGCTGTCTTCTCTGACATTCTCGTCAGGAGAAATTTCTTTTTTTTCTTTTGAAATATTGAATGTAGAGGAAGGTATGATGGTTTGCGAAAAAAGATCAGGATTATGCACGGTATCATTATCCTCAAATAAAACGGAAGGTGATTTTTTAGATTCTTTCAATTCTTCATCAGTATTCAATGAAGAAAAAATTTCAGTATCTCTATTTTTTACAGGAGAACCTTTCCCTAAAATCAACCAATCAGAATTAACCTCAGGAAATACTTTTAATGTCCTTTCTAAAAAATCTAAAGAGGGTTTATTTCTTCCGGAAGTTATATGGGAAATTCCGGATCTCTGAACATTAATTTTATCAGCAAATTCACCAGGTGACAAACCTAGTATATTTATTAAAGAAGTTATACGTTTAGAAATATCCATGTTTTACAAATGTTAATTATTTACAAATGTAAATAATATATATAAATACAAATTTAAGAATAATTTTTAAGTTCACAACTGCATACAACTTAAACTTAACTTAAACCAATAGTTAATATATAACATGTTAAATAACTAGTATATAGCAATTTAAGTTACTTAGGTTATATAGTTGCTATAAAATCAAGCATAACAAGACATACTGTCATATATGTTTGTTTACAAATGTGAAATAGCGTTAAGGCTATGATTACATTTGTAATATACAAATGTAACGAGGCTGTAGCTTTATTTTAATTTATATTTGTAAAAAATTAGATATGAAAACAGATTTTGATATTAAAGAATTAGACAATAACTTTCAATATGAAGATAATTTTAATACTAGATATGTCAATCCTAAAAAGCTGAATGAATTTTTAAATGCAAATTATAAAAACCAACTGGTGCAGGTTGGGAAATCTGTTTTAAATAAACCCATTTACAAACTTACTTTGGGTAAAGGAAAAAGATGTGCTATCATGTGGACTCAAATGCACGGTAATGAAACAACCGGAACTTTAAGCGCTCTAGATTTGCTTAAATTTTTATCGTCCGAAGGAAATATCGTACACGCAATTCTCAGCGAGTTTACAGTAGATATTATTTTTATGCTTAATCCGGATGGATCAGAGGTTTGGACCCGAAGAAATATAGAAGGTATTGATATAAACAGGGACTATATAGCTGAATCTTCTATAGAAATGCATGTATTAAAACAAATAATAAGTGAAAAAAATTATCATTTAGCATTTAACCTGCATGACCAAAGAACAATATTTGGAGTTAAAGGGAAAAAAGAACCTGCTACATTAGCGTTTTTATCTCCTTCAGTATCAGAAGGTAGGGAAATAACAGATATACGAAAAAAATCTATGGGAATTATTGCTCATATTTACCGTGAATTGACCTGTATTTTACCAGATAAAATTTCAAGGTTTACCGATGAGTTTTATCCACGTTCCTCGGGGGACAATATTCAAAAATCAGGAATTCCTACCTTATTATTTGAAGCAGGCCACTATCCTGATGATTATCAAAGAAAAAAAACAAGAAAATATTTTTCATTGGCATTGATAACTGCTTTATATTACGCATCTACTGAATATAAATGGGAAGATCAACATGAAGAATATTTAAAAATTCCTGAAAATTCAATTTCTTATTATGATATTATATATCGAAATGTACGATTAAGCACCAACAGCAACCGGGTAGCAGATTTAGGCATTCAATATGCAGAATCGATTAAATCTGGAGATGAAGAAATATCCTTTAGTGCTAAAATTGAAGAAATAGGTGATTTATCTCATTTTTATGCACACAGCGAATACGATGCTGAAGGAAGAAGCTTTTATTCTAAAGTATCAGATTTTCCTAAGCTGGGTCTTATGGCAGATTTTCAGTTGGATGAATGGATTATTGTTAACGGTAAAAAACTCGATTCTTTTGTATAAAAATTGTCTGGTTAAATCTTAGAAGTAAGTAAATAATAAATCAGATTAAACTTTTTTGAATATCTATTGTCTATAAGTTAAGTTAAGAAATGGAAGAAAAAGAATTACTACTGCTGATAGAAAAAGATATTGAGAAAGGCTTTTCCATATTGGTTAAACAATATAGTAAGCCGGTATATTGGCATATAAGGAAGATTTTGCTTAATCACGACGACTCGGATGATGTTACTCAAAATGTTTTTATTAAAATTTTTCAGAATTTAAAATCTTTTAAAGGAGATTCAAGCCTTAAAACATGGATTTACAGAATAGCGACTAATGAATCAATTAATTTTTTAAATAGTGCAGCTAAAAAGAAAAATGTTAATAGTGAAGAATTAGTAGCCCAATTATCTTCTAATCTGGAAGACGATAATTATTTTACAGGAGATGATATTCAATTAAAATTACAATTGGCCGTTGCTAAACTTCCTGAAAAACAAAGAATTGTATTTAATATGAAATATTTTGATGATATGAAGTACGAAGAAATATCTGAAATATTGGAAACTTCTGTTGGAGCATTAAAAGCTTCCTATCATCATGCAACAAAAAAAATTGAAGAATATCTTTTAAAAAACGTCGAAAAATGAAAGATTATTTAAATAAACCAACAGGTTCACAACCATTTAAAACTCCGGAAGGATATTTTTCTGAGTTAGAAAATAAAATTTTACATTCAACTATAAATAAAAAAAACGGTAATCCCTTTACAGTTCCAGATCGATATTTTGATGAGTTGGAGAGTTCAATTGCAGATAAAATAGTGCCTGTTCAAAAATCAATAAATCATAAGAAAATAATTCCATTATTTAATAAAAAAATATATTGGACATCTATTGCTGCATGTCTTGTTATATTTATAGGTTTAGGAATTCTTTATTTTAATCAAACGGAACAAGCTGATAACACTAAAATAGTTAAATTAAACAAAACAAATAACGATTCATCTGTTAACAACTCTATAGCTAATAAATATATAAGTATGGAAACAAAGGAAAAAGAAGAATCAGATAATTTGAAAGCATCCTATATTGATCAACCGATGGTAAGCGGTAAGCAGATAAAAAAAACATCTAAAACTTTGCAGAACAAGTCAGAAATGAAAAATAATTACGAAGAAAAAACATCGGAAGTTATTTACAGTTTATATTTTGAAGATACTTCTGATGATACGTATTTGACTTCGGAAGATGAATTTTTTTTATAATTAATTGGTATAACAAATATAACTACCGAAATAATTACCGTTAATTATCATAATTCAATTTTTTAATGAATGAATGATCAATGTGTATATTCAAAAAACGCTTCTTCCAGATTAGAATAAGTATCTTTAAATTCTTCAATACTTTTATCTTGGATAATTGTTCCTTTATTTAAAAGTATAACTCTTGAACATAGAGCTTCTACTTCCTGCATAATATGAGTGGATAAAATGACTGTTTTTTCTTTACCCAGTTCATGAATAAGTTGTCTGATTTCTATAATCTGATTAGGATCCAATCCGTTAGTCGGTTCATCAAGTATCAATATTTCCGGATCAAAAATTATTGCTTGTGCTAAGCCAACCCTTTGTTTATACCCCTTAGATAACTGACTGATTTTTTTATTTTGTTCCTGATTAAGGCCTACTTTTTCAATAATTCCATTAATTTTACTTTTGTTAGTCTTATGAATATCAGCAACAAAACGAAGATATTCCTTAACATACATATCCGGATACAGAGGGTTATTTTCAGGAAGATATCCCACCATTGCTTTGGTTTTGTCAGGTTGAAGGCAGTTATCAATACCATTTATTAAAATAGTTCCCTCATCCCAGGATAGTGATCCAACGATAGAACGCATCATTGTCGTTTTACCCGCTCCATTAGGACCCAGTAACCCTACAATTTCCCCCTTTTTTATTTCCAGCGAAATAGCATTTAAAGCAACTTGCTTCTTATATTTTTTAGTAAGATTTTGTACTTTTACAGACATTTTTATCCTGTGTATAAATGTATTATTTTCTGTAAAGATATTAATAAAACGAAAAAGATTAAACATAATTTATGAAATCAGTAGTTATTCAAGGAATTAAAGGATCCTTTCATCACGAAGCAGTAGTTAAATTTTTTAAAGAGGAAGCTGTAAAAGTGGTAGATAGCCCTACTTTTAATTCTTTGGTAAAATCTGTAACAAGCAATCAAGTAGATTATGGTATGATGGCCATTGAAAATTCAATTGCAGGTACCATTCTTCCCAACTACAATTTAATAACTAAAAATAATTTGCATATTGTTGGAGAAATAGCCCTACCAATAAAACACAACCTGTTAGCATTGGAATCAGAGACCTTAGAATCCATTTCTGAAGTTCAGACACATCCCATGGCGTTATTACAATGCGAAAATTTTCTGGAATTACATCCCGATTGGAAATTATTGGCAAAAGATGATACAGCTACCTGTGCAAAGAATATTCAAATAAATCAATTAAAAGGTATAGCTTCGATAGGTTCAATATTAGCAGCAGAAATGTATAACCTGAAAATATTACAAGAAAATATTCACGATATAACTGATAATTTTACTCGTTTTTACCTATTATCTAAAAAGCCGGAAAAAATAAAACATTTTAACAAAGCATCTTTATATTTTACGGTTAAACATGAAATGGGAAGTTTGGCCAAAGTGTTGAATATTTTAGCTGAAAATGAAATGAATATGACAAAAATACAATCAGTACCCTTAACAGGTTCAGTCTTTGAGTACTCATTTCATGTAGATGTAGTATCTGAAAAAAAAGGATATGATCATTATTATAAATCATTAGAGGAAATTAGAAAAGAAACTGGTTTTTTACATATTTTAGGAGAATATATACAGCATAAAATTGAAATATGAGTTTTCCCGAATATATATTACTAGGG
This sequence comes from Apibacter raozihei, assembly GCF_004014855.1. Taxonomy (NCBI): domain Bacteria; kingdom Pseudomonadati; phylum Bacteroidota; class Flavobacteriia; order Flavobacteriales; family Weeksellaceae; genus Apibacter; species Apibacter raozihei. Next base: position 2,689,233 of record NZ_CP034930.1, on the reverse strand, counting down.
TTTACATTTCTTGGAGTGATATTTGGCTATATACGAGGCTTTTTAAAACAAATTTCTTCACTTCTAGGCTTAATTTTAGGTTATTTAATTGCATTATTTTTTTTAGGTAAAACGCAGGCTTTCTTTATAGAATATAACTTAGTATCTTCCCAATCTTCTACCTGGATAAGTTTCTCATTGACTCTTACCCTGGTATTTTTATCTGTAAAATTTATATCCCGTATGATAGAACAGGCTCTTAGAGCCATAGGACTGGATTTTACCAATAAACTCGCAGGAATGTTTCTGGGAGGCTTAAAATACTTTTTGGTTATCATGCTTGTTTATTGTTTTTTACAATCTATAGGTATATTGTCTGAAAAAAATTGCACTCAAAATTTATTAGACTTTATATCTCTTTTTAAAACAGTAATTTTTCTTTATATCATATAATTTAAAGCTTTAACGATAAATATCACAGCACAGTTCCTGCTTGATTAAATACACGAATATTTTCGTACATTTGCACACTTAGTAAATAATAGATATGTCAGATTTAGTACCCAAATTAGAAGCCATTAAACAGAGATTTGATGAAGTTTCCGATTTAATTATACAACCGGATATCATATCCGATCAAAAAAGATATGCGCAACTTAATAAAGAATATAAAGATTTAGGTAAAATTGTAGATATTTACAAACAATATCAATCACTTTTAAATACAATATCCGAAGCAGATCAGATTATTAAAGATGGAGGAGATCCTGAAATGACAGAGTTGGCAAAAGAGGAAAAAAATCAAGCCATAAGTCAAATTCCGGAGATGGAAGATAATATAAAATTCATGTTGATACCTAAAGATCCGGAAGATGATAAAAATATAACAGTAGAACTTAGAGCAGGAACCGGAGGTGATGAATCAGCCATATTTGTTGAAGATATTTTCCGTATGTATACCATGTACTGGAGGCAAAAAGGCTGGAATTTTGAGGTAGCTGATGCTACAGAAGGCAGTGTGAAAGGCTATAAAGAAATGATTATCAATGTAAGTGGGGAAGGCGCATACGGAATTATGAAATTTGAATCCGGTGTTCATCGGGTACAAAGAGTTCCTGAAACTGAATCTCAAGGGAGGGTACATACTTCGGCCATTACGGTAGCCGTACTTCCGGAAGCAGAGGAAGTTGACGTTGAAATTAATCCTGCAGATTTAGAATTTCAAACTGCACGATCAAGCGGAGCAGGAGGACAAAATGTAAATAAGGTAGAAACTAAAGTTCAGTTATTTCATAAACCTACAGGAATTATGATTCAATGTCAGGTTGCCCGATCTCAACATGCGAACAGGGAAATGGCTTTGCAGATGCTTCGTAATAAATTATATGATATGAAATTGCAGGAACATCTCGATAAAATATCAGCTCACAGAAAAACGATGGTTTCAACCGGAGACAGATCTGCTAAAATCAGAACCTACAATTATCCACAAGGAAGGGTGACCGATCACAGAATTAACAAATCTATCTATAATTTGGATAATTTTATGAATGGTGATATTGATGAAATGATTGAATCTGTAAAAATTGCAGATAATGCTGAAAAGTTAAAAGGACAGGAGAATTAGTAAAACTATTGATATTATATGAAATGACATTTTTGAAATTAAAAAGACCTGAAAATTTTTTATTAGGCTTCGTTTTTATTTTGTTTTATATGTATAGATTACATGAACATTTTTCTTCCATATACATGATTCAATATTATCTTTATGATTACAGTTATGGATTTATAAAAAGAGGTTTAATAGGAACCATAATGAATTATGTACCTATAAAAATTAATGAAAGGTTTGTTATTACATTTAATAAATTATTACTCATATCTCTTTTATTCATACTATGTAAAATACTAGATAAAATAAATTTTAAAGATAAAATAATTGATTATTTAATTATTAGTTGTTTTTTTTTATGTCCTGCCTTAGCCAAAAATTTGTGGTTTGATTTAAAATTTGATATATTAGGGATTATTTATTGTGGACTTTTAATTATTACATCCATAAAATTTGGAAAAATTCTCTTATTATTTTCTCCTGTTCTGTTGTTTATACATGAAGGTTTTTTATTCATGTGTATTCCATCTCTTATAAGTATTGCCATGCTCAGGCAAATAATTACATTAAAAAAAGATTGGATATTTATAACTTTATTATTAATTACATATCTTGCTATCATAATTTTAATTAAAAATTATGGTTCGATTTATATCAGTGATTATGATGATTATTTATTTTATATAAAAGGAAAAATTGATAGTTCAATTCGAAATGATGATATTATTTTTGAAAAAAATTTGATAACTGGAAATCAAATTCAAGATATTAGAAAGTCAATAAGTTATAACTTTAGTCATACCATTTTTTGGCCTTTAGGAATTGGAATTTTATTTTCGATTTATATATTTCTCAATAATATTTCACAACTTTATGAAATCAATTTATCAAAATATTTTTATAACATATTATTTCCTATAATTTTTAATTTTTTGATGTTTTTTTTAGGTTGGGACACTCTCCGGTGGTTTTCTAACATGTCTTTATATATGTTTTTAATTTTTATGACTATTTTTTTAGTTAACGAACATAAAACCAGTGCAAAAATAGACCTATTGAATAATAAAATTTATTTTTTATTTTTTTTACTTATAGCTTATTTACCTTTTAATTATTTAGGGGTAATGAATCCATAATAAAAATTATAAACTATATTATGTAAGCCATAATTAAATGATTATTAACTACATATAAGTAACCCGGTCTCAGCATACCAACAGAAAATGATCAGATAGTTCGTAATAAATTGTATGATTGGAACTTCAGCATTATGGAAATGATATCCACCAAAATCTGAGCATATAATTTAACAGTTTTTAAAATAAGTAAAAATCAGTTAATACATTATTAACTGATTTTTTATATTTTTATATATAATAAAAAATTATCTATAATTAACTAATGAGTAAAAATTTAAAAATAATAATTTTATGGTTAAGTTTTATCAGTATGTTTTTAATCAAAGCACAGGAAATAACCCCTATACTGGAATTTTATTCAGATACCATGTATGTGTTTTCTGATGTAGCAAATATAAGAGAAGGACCCGGCATAAATTTTAAAATAAAAGATAAGCTATTAACAGCTGAGAAAGTTTTTATAATAAATGATTCGGACCAAAAATATAATAAAGCAGTCTATACATCTGATGGTTTAACTGCTGAATGGTTACCAATAAAGTATTATAAACAATCTAAAGAATCGTTTGGATATGTATGGAGGGGAAATTTAAGTACATATTTAATAAAAAAAGGAGACATTCAGTTTATGATGGGAATAAGTGCTAAAGAGAAAATACAGGAAAGAGACTCAGAAGGTACATTGTACGAAAATGAAAAGTACAGAGTGGAACTGAAAGTAATAAAAAATAATCAACAAGTGGCTAAAAAAATTTTCACAACAGATACATTACAAAATTTCATCTCTTTTAAAGCCTTTGGAAATTTGGGACTTACCCACATACATACGATAGTACGTCTTGAGTTTATAGGTGGAGCCTGCGCTATTCCTACTAATTACTACTATTTTGCCTGGAATGGAAAACAATTACTGGATTTGCCTTCCCGGTATACAGTCAGCGATGCTGGAGTTTATTCATATGAAGAAAAATTTATTTTCCCCAATGAAAAAGGTGGAAAGCCAAATCAAATAATAAAAAAAACTGAAATAATTCAGGTTAACGATGAAAGTGCTTCCGAAAATACATCTAATAATATTTTTTCTAAAAGCACTAAAAAACAAATATACATCTGGAATGGGAAAAATTATATAATTAAATAACAAAAAACCTTAAACTATGCAATCTAAAGAATTAAGAAAACAAATAGCTGAAGCCTGTGACCAATTTCCTGCACAGTATGCTCAGCTGGTTAAGCCTATTAATGAAATACTTCTGAAAATTGATGGAGGGATTTCTGAAGAAACAGCTGACATGATTATAAATAATATTCGCTTGTATTATTTAGGAGATAAATATATAGCAGACTGTCACTTAGAAGAAAGTAATAACTTTTTAGAAGATGCTTTGCAAAATCTTAAAAATAATGATCTGTCAAACGGAGCTTTATCTTTATTCGGTGCCGGTTTAAATTTTGCAAGTTTTGCCTCTAAAGCTTCTGGATCTAAAGAATTTGATGCACACAAAATGCTGGAAGAAAGATTTAAAAAAATAAAAGATACGTTGAAATAATTTACTAATATTTATTAAAAGTATAAACATTTTGTAAGATTACGTGCATATAATTAAAATATTTTTAATAAAGTAATACACTTTTTTGATTTTGTTTACGTTATTACTTTTAATTATATTCATATTTATAAATATGATAATATGTCATTTTTTTAAATATTAATTGATGATAAACTAACTCTTAAAACAAAATAAATTTAAAAATATGAAAAAATCACTCTTAATACTATTATTACTTCCAGCTTTAATAATAGCCCAACAAGAAAAAATAAATTTCACACACAAATTAAGTTATGAATTCAATGAAGAATATGGTACAAAAGACATTGATCTATATTTTTCTCCTAATGGAAGTGTACTAGAAATATATGACGTTAATATATTACTCAAAGATCAGCTATCCTTATTAGTAAAGATTGGTCTTGATGGAGTTGCAACTTTTCCAGTTAATGTTTTTGCAGACTCTATTTCTTCCTTTACCTTACAAAAAACAAATAAAGGAGATAATGCCAATGGTATATCCTGCAATTATTATGATTTTTTAGTAGTAAAACAAAAAAGAGAGCAAATAAAAATGTGTATTGCTGAAAACAATCCAATAGATATGCTGGCTTCATTACCAGTTATTAATAAAAATATAAAGGGATTAATAGTAAAGATAATTGTCGGAGAAAAAGAGAGTTATGAGTTAAAATCTATAAATAAAATAAATTCATCTATTTCTATTGATTGGCAAAAAACTTCAGCTAGAGTAAAAGAACAATTAAATGAAAGAAAAACTTATGTAGTTGATTCAATAGATACGTCAATTGATTATGAAGATTATGAAGATTATGAAGACTATGAAGATGAAGATTATGAAGACTATGAAGATGAAGATTATGATATCAATTTTCCTGATTATAATTCTGAATATAAAATTTCAAATTTAGAAAATACGAATTTAGCAGTAGACCAATTAGAGATTGATTCGCCTTACTGGGATGGCCTTCCGGTTTATTGTAAAGAATTAGATCAAAAAGTATCTATATTTAAAAATAGTTCTCTAAGAGAACACGCTAGAAATTATGCGGGCCAGCTCTGTGATTTATATTTATCAGAAATAATAGAATACTCCTTTGATGTAAAAGGAACGTTAGACCAGATACGTTATGAAGAAAACTATTTTAGAAATACGGTTTTTGATAAAACAGATCGAAAAATACTTGATAGTTTTCTTAATGAATTAGATTAATTTAAAATCTATTTACAAAAAAGTTTGTTATATATTGGGAAATTTAAAATTTAATATTAAGAAATAGCAAATAACTGAAAGATATAACTATGAAAAAAATATTATTTGCCTTACTACTTCCAATTTTTTCTATGGCTCAGCAAGAAAAAATAAATTTCACTCATAAATTAGTATATGAGCTGAATTTTGATGAAGATTCAATAGAGCTAAATCTATATTATTCTCCTAATGGGAATGTAGTGGATATGGGATATAAAAAAATGTTATTAAAAGATCAGTTATTCGTTCCTTTAGAAGTCGATTTAGATGGAACAGCAAATTTTCAGCAAAGATATAGTATAGCAGATTCCATACCTTCTTTTACATTAAGTAAAACTATTGATAAAGATAAAATAAACGGAATATCTTGCAATTATTATGATGTACAAATTAAAGATAAAAATGAATCAGAATTTAGAATGTGTATATCAGAAAATAACCAGATAGATTTACTAGGAATATTACCAGTTACTAATAGAAATATAAAAGGACTAATAGTAAAATTAGAATCTAAAAATGAAGGACTATTTTATGTGTTAAAATCCATAAATAAAACAAATTCATCCATTTCTCTGGATTGGAAAAAAATCGTAACCAAGATAAAGGAAGATTTAGATGAACGGAATATCTCTATGGCTGCTGATTCGGTAGCCATACCTTATGATGGATACGATGAAGATTCAGTAGCTGTTGATTCTGCATCTGTAGGATTTACACACTATAATTCTCAATACAAAACTTTAAAAATAGAAAGTGCAAATTTAGCAGTTGATCAATTAGAAAAAGATTCTCCCTATTGGGAAGGACTCCCGGTTTATTGCAAAGAACTAGATCAAAAAGTATCTGTATTTAAAAATAGTTCACTAAAAAAACATGCTAGAGATTATGCCGGCCAGCTTTGTGATTTATATTTATCAGAGATTAAAGAGTATTCTGTAGATATAAAAGGTACTTTAGACCAGATACGATACGAGGAAAATTATTTTAGAAATACGGTTTTTGATAAAGCAGATCGAAAAATATTAGATATCTTTTTAAATGGACTGGATTAACTTAATCCATTTCAATATTTATATAGTAAAAAATTTAAACTTACTTTTTTTAAAGTAAGTTTTTTTGCTTTTAGGTAGAAAAATCTGAGTTTTATTAACTGTAGAAAACCTATTTTTTTTATAAATATCTTATATTTGAATTGAAATATAAAGATATATACGAATGACGACTCAGGACTGCGAAAAAAAACTTTTTCTTCTGGACGCTTATGCATTAATATTCAGAGCCTATTATGCTTTTATTAAAAATCCAAGAATAAATTCTAAAGGAATAAATACATCCGCTATTTTCGGATTCACCAATACCCTGTTTGATTTACTAAAAAAAGAGAAACCAACACACTTGGCGGTTGTTTTTGATGTAGGTGAAACATTTCGCCATCAGGAATATAAAGAATACAAAGCAAACAGAGAAGAAACTCCTGAAGCCATACGTATAGCTGTTCCCTATATACAACAACTTCTTAAAGCACTGCATATTCCTTGTATGTGGAAAGAAGGCTATGAAGCCGATGATGTAATTGGTACATTAGCTAAAATGGCTGAAAAAGAAGGCTATACGACCTATATGATGACTTCGGATAAAGATTATGCCCAATTAGTTTCCGAAAATATATTTGTCTATAAACCAGCCTCTCGTGGAAATGATATAGAAATTTGGGATATCGAAAAAGTAAAAGAGAAATTTGAAGTAACAGACCCTTTACAAGTGATCGACTTTTTAGGTATGATGGGAGATAGTGTGGATAATATACCGGGGCTTCCCGGAGTAGGAGAAAAAACGGCAAAGCAGTTTATTAAAGAATATGGCAGCATGGAAAACCTTTTTGCTCATACTTCTGAACTAAAAGGAAAAATAAAAGAAAAAATAGAAGAAAATAAAGAACTAGGCATACTATCCAAACGATTGGCTACCATTGAAACCAATGTACCCATTGAATTTCATTACGAAGAATTTACAGTAGATAATCCTAACGTTGAAGAAGTGATAAACATATTTGAAAATCTTGAATTCAGAAACATGATTCAAAATTTTCAAAAAACATACAACCTGATGTCTGGCCAGGAAACTGAAACTGTTTCCAATACCAAAAAGAATTCTAATCCACAGCAAACCTCACTTTTCGATTCAGTAGAAAATGAAGAACAAACAGCTGAAAACTCTCATTGGAAAACTATTGAAAATACAGAACATTTTTATCAGTTAGTTGAAACTCCAATGGCAGTAAAGCTGCTTACAGATAAACTGTTAAAACAACCGGTGGTTTGTTTTGATACTGAAACCACATCTACCGATTCCATGATTGCCCGATTAGTAGGAATTTCTTTTTCTTACGAACAGGCCAAAGGTTATTATATTCCTTTTGATCCCGAAAACGAAGATAAAACTGCTGAATTTATAGAAATATTACGACCATTTTTCGAAATGGAAACCGTCATTAAAGTGGGACAAAACCTGAAATATGATTGCAAAGTATTGCGCAGGTATCATCTTGAGGTAAAAGGCACGCTTTTCGATACCATGATTGCCCACTATCTTATTAATCCGGACGGACGTCATGGAATGGATATTTTAGCAGAAACTGAACTCGGATACAAACCTGTCCCTATAGAAACACTTATTGGTAAAAAAGGAAAAAATCAAAAAATATTTTCCTCAGTTCCTTTGGAAGAACAAAAAGAATATGCCGTTGAAGATTCCGATATAACGTTGCAATTAAAAAACAAATTCGATCCTCAGCTCGATAAAGATAATTTAAAAAAACTTTTTGGAGAAATTGAAATGCCACTAATGAGAGTTTTGGCAGATATGGAGTGGCAGGGAATTAACCTGGATATAGATGCATTAAATGAAATGTCCAAAGGTTTGGAAGGAGATTTGGTCAGGCTTGAAAAGGAAATTTATACCCTTGCCGGAGAAGAATTTAATATAAATTCACCTAAGCAGCTGGGAGATATAATTTTTGATAAACTGAAACTAGGAGACAAACCTAAAAAAACCAAGACCGGTCAATACGCTACCGGTGAAGATGTTTTACTAAAATTAGCACATAAGCACACAATTATTGATTTATTGCTGGAATATCGGCAGCTCCAAAAGCTGAAATCGACCTATGTGGATGCATTACCCGGAGAAGTAAATTCGGTAACCGGACGTGTGCATACAACTTTTGCCCAAACCGTAGCTGCCACCGGACGGCTAGCTTCCAATAATCCTAACCTTCAGAATATTCCTATCCGTACACAACGCGGACAAGAGGTAAGAAAAGCTTTTATAGCAAAGGATTTGGGTCATAAAATTATTTCTGCTGACTACTCGCAAATTGAACTTCGGATTATAGCTGCCATGAGTAAAGATCCGGCGATGATAGCCTCCTTTAACAATGGAGAAGATTTTCACAGGTCTACTGCTGCCAAAGTCTTTAACACTCCTATGGAGCAGGTAACCCGCGAACAACGCTCACATGCTAAAACTGTCAATTTCGGAATTATTTACGGAGTATCCGCCTTTGGATTAAGTGAACAGACAGGACTCTCCAGAAGCGAATCTAAAACGTTGATTGATGCTTATTATGAAGCGTATCCGGTATTAAAAAAATATATGGCAGAACAGGTAGAAGTAGCAAGGAAAAACGGTTATGTAGAAACACTTCTCGGTCGGAGAAGATATTTACCGGACATTCATTCCGGTAATGCTATTGTCAGATCTCATGCAGAACGAAATGCTGTCAATGCTCCTATACAGGGCACAGCAGCCGATATAATAAAAATAGCCATGATTCAAATACATGAGCTGTTAAATCAAAGGAAACTACAAACTAAATTACTGCTTCAGGTTCATGATGAACTCGTGTTTGACGCACCAGATGAAGAAGTAACGGAAGTTTCCGTACTGATTAAAAATACCATGGAAAATGCAATTAAAATTGAAGTTCCATTATTAGTAGAAGTAGGGAATGGACAGAATTGGCTGGAAGCACATTAATATAGCATTGATTTATAACATTTAACATTCACTTTATTAGTAAAAAAATTAAAGATTTTAAGCAGCCAAAACGTTATAAATCAGTATGTAAATATAAAAACTTTCGATTTTTTTTTCAATTTGAAGAAAATAGAATAATTATTGTAAGTAGTAAGATGATATAAAGAACTATGAATACAATTTCGGACAAAAGTTTTTATACATATTCCAGTTTCTCAGGGTATAAATCCCTGATACATTTTACAACTACGCTATGGGGCGGAGTAAGCTCAGGAAATTATTCCTCATTCAATTTTGGAATATCATCTGGAGATGAACCGAACAATATAGAAAAAAATAAAAAAATTCTATCCGATAAATTAAAAATTTCAGTAGATCAAATTTTTATACCGCGGCTTACTCATAGTAATAAGGTAGCAGTTATAGATAAAAGTTTTTTATTAGATAAAAATGCGAAATCTTTGGAAATTCTGAAGGGAGTTGACGCATTAGTAACTAATCAAAAAGGAATATGTATAGGAATTACTACTGCAGATTGTGTTCCTGTATTGCTATACGATCCTGTAAACAAAACGCTGGGTACTGTTCATGCAGGCTGGAGGGGTACAGTTTCCAATATAGCGGGAGAAACCGTGAAATTGATGGTCGAAAAATTTAATTGTAAACCGGAAAATATCCTAGCCGCTATAGGTCCGTCTATCTCTATAGAACATTTTGAAGTAGGCAGTGAAGTAGTTGAAGAATTTGTATCTGCAAATTTCAATCTGTCCATAATAAGTAAAATAAACAAAGAATCAGAAAAACATCATATAGATTTATGGAAAGCTAACCGTTTTCTACTTTTAGAAGCCGGACTTTTAGATTCACATATAGAAATATCCGGTATATGTACATACAAAGATTCAGAAAGGTTTTTTTCAGCCAGAAGACAGACATTAAACTCCGGAAGAATGCTTACGGGAGGAGTTTTGCTATAATTTTAAAATTTTAATTACTAACGATATTTATTAAATACATAATATGAAAAAGATAGTTTTTGATAAAAAAAGAATAGAAGATTCCTGGAATTCAGGAAAAGAGAAAGTAAATGAAGAATTAGCACACATAAAAAGTAAAAACTATGGAAATACCAAAGCTTACTTTTTTGCATTTGTTGTAATTGTACTTATTGTATTAGGCTTTTACTTTCATGTAATTCAGAATGTATTTTACAGCTTACTTTCCATCATAGGTATATTAATAGTGTTGGGAATTGGAGTAGGATGGGAATATCTGGTGTTTACTTATATGAATAAAACATCTGCCTCAGTAAAAAAATATGCAGGAAATAGCAACTGGGAAAAATTAGAATGGGAGTTTGAACATTATATTACCGAAAGCAAATACAGGATAGATCAATTAAATAAATATTCAATTATTCATTATATGGCAGCAATTGGTTTATTAATTTTGTCCTGTGCCGTTATGTTTGCCGATTGGATTTATGGGAATAATTTTTCACAACTGCCTTATTCTCAAGATATAAATCCATCTGTTTTATTAGCAGTAGTTTTGGTAGTATTTTCTATATTATTCATGGTATTATATTATTTAAACCAGATGAATGTAAAAAAATACCAGGAAGAACTATCGTCTGCTCAAAAATATATACTGAATCTCAAATCTGCCTATCTGTTAGGTAAAGAAAATCTAATTGATTCTATAATTGCAGATAAAATAAACCCAACAAATAAACAAATTTCAAATTCAGAGAGCAACAATTAATTCAGATTTCGATACTCATTAGGAGACACGCCGACCTTTTGCTTAAATAAGCGGGTAAAGTGCTGTGGGTACTTAAAGCCTAGTTCATAAGCCACTTCACTGATAGATTTACCCACATTGAATATTTTTTCTTTAGCTAAATCAATAACCTTAAGATGTATATATTCCTGTGCAGATTTTCCGGTTTCTTTTTTTATCAGATCACCAAAATAATTAGCAGACAAGTGTAGCTCATCAGCACAATAGCCTACGGAGGGTAATCCGATATTGAGAGGTTTGTCAGATTCAAAATATTGGTTTAATACTCTTTCAAACCTTTCCAAAATTCCTTTATTAGCATTATCTCGGGTAATAAACTGCCTGTCATAAAATCGGGTACAGTAATTAAGGAATAGCTCAATATTAGAAGCTATTAATGTCTTGCTGTGCTTATCTATAGACTGTTCAATTTCATATTGAATATTTCCCATGCAATCCAATACTATCTGCCTTTCTTTATCGGAAAGATGTAAAGCTTCATTAACATCATAAGAAAAGAAAGAATAATTTTGAATATGCTTTCCTAAAGAAGTTCCTTTAATCAGTTCCGGATGAAAAATCAAAGCCCAGCCCTTAGGCTCATACTTAGTAGTGTTAGGTTGTATACCCATTACCTGACCCGGAGCAACAAAAACCAAAGTTCCTTCCTGATAATCATAATGACTTCTACCATATTTCAGCTCTCCACAATTAAGTTCTTTCAGATATATGGCATACAATCCGAAATTATACGTTTGAGCCGGAATAGACTTAGCTTGAGATAAATCTATAACGCTGATTAGCGGATGCAGGGTTTTAATACCTCTCAATTTATTATATGCATCTACACTGTTTAAATTAACTATTTCACCCATGGTCAACTATTTTTTACTGATACAAATGTAGGTATTAGAAAACACATAATTATCCCAATCAGTGATATGGGTATAAAAAGCAGTAATTCGTATAAGGATAAAAATGCTAACTCTCCTGAAATTTGTAACCAGAAATAAAAGTACTAAATATAACTAATATAATTCGATAAAAGTATATAATGAAAATAAGAAGATTAGGAAACAGCGGTTTAACAGTGTCAGAAATCGGAATGGGGTGTATGAATCTTAGTTTTGGAACCGGAGAAGCAGCAAATATTAACGAAGGTATTCAGATAATCAGAGATGCCTATGACCAGGGAATAACCTTTTTTGATACCGCTGAAGCTTATGGACCATTCACCAATGAAGAACTTGTAGGAAAAGCATTGGAACCTATTAGGAAAAAAGTGGTAATTGCAACAAAGTTTGGTATGATATCAGAAAACGGAGGTTTAAACAGCCGGCCGGATCATATAAGAAAAGTAGTGGAAGCTTCTTTAAAAAGATTAAAAACAGATTATATAGACCTTTTATATCAACACAGGGTAGATCCTAATGTACCAATTGAAGACGTAGCAGGTACTGTAAAAGATTTGGTTCAGGAAGGAAAAGTCATCTATTTCGGCTTATCAGAAGCCGGAACGAATACGATTGAAAAAGCACATGCAGTTCACCCTGTTACAGCAGTACAGAATCAATATTCTATCTGGACTCGTGAGCCGGAAAAGCAAGTTTTGCCTTTATGTGAAAAATTAGGTATTGGTTTTGTTCCATGGGGACCTTTGGGAACGGGTTTTTTGACAGGTAAAATTACACCCGAAACTACATTTAATCCGGAAAATGACCTAAGAGCTTCCTTTCCCAGATTTACGCCAGAGGCTATTAAAAACAATATGCCATTAGTAGCTATGTTGAATGATATTGCTTCCAATAAAGGATGTTCTACCGTACAGATTGCTTTAGCTTGGCTATTAGCTCAAAAAGAATGGATAGTACCAATTCCGGGAATGGATAAAATAGAGTATATCAATGATAATATTAAATCTGCGGATGTAATATTAAGCAAAAAAGATTTGGATGAAATTGATGAAAAGCTGTCCTCAATACAAATACAAGGAGAGAGATTGTCTGAAAATTTGCTATCCATTTCAGAAGAATAAATAAAAAATCTAAAAATCTAAAAATTTAAAAATATGAAAACAAGAAAATTAGGAGCTAACGGACCAGAAGTTTCATCCTTAGGATTAGGATGTATGGGTTTAAGTTTCGGATATGGACCTGCAACAAATCAAAGTGAAGCGGTAAAACTTTTGCAAACGGCCTTTCACTCAGGAATAACTTTCTTTGATACTGCAGAAGCTTATGGCCCGTACAAAAATGAAGAATTATTGGGAGAAGCTTTACAACCATATAGAAGTCAAATTGTTTTAGCTACAAAATTCGGATTTAAAGAAGGTCGGCCTGATAAGGGGTTGGATAGTCGTCCGGAAACAATAAGAGCGGTAGCAGAAGCATCTTTAAAAAGGTTGAAAACCGATTATATAGATCTATTTTATCAGCATCGTGTAGATCCGGATGTTCCTATCGAAGATGTAGCAGGTACAGTAAAAGAATTGATACAGGAAGGAAAAGTTAACTATTTCGGTTTATCCGAAGCTGGAGCAGCAACTATCCGCAAAGCGCATGCCGTACAGCCGGTAACTGCTTTACAGAGTGAGTATTCACTATGGTGGAGAGAACCGGAAGAAGAAATTATTCCATTGCTGGAAGAACTGGGAATAGGTTTTGTACCTTTCAGTCCTTTAGGTAAAGGTTTTTTGACCGGAGCTATTAGTGAATCTACTCAATTTGACCCAACAGATTTCAGGAATAAAGTACCTCGTTTTTCAGAAGAAAACAGGAAAGCTAATCAAGCTATGGTAAATTTGTTAAAAAGTATGGGTGAAGAAAAAAATGCAACCCCGGCACAAATAGCTTTAGGATGGCTGTTGGCACAAAAACCTTGGATTGTACCTATTCCGGGAACAACCAAAATACACCGTTTGGAAGAAAATATAGAGGCAGTCTCTGTTCAATTGTCTACCGGAGATGTACAAAAAATTGAAGAGGCAGCATCTAAAATATCAGTTGCAGGAGCACGTTATCCTGAAAATCTTCAGAAGATTGTTGGTAAGTGATTTGCAACTTTTGCCTTTCAAGCTGTTTCATAACAAATTTATAATTTATTTAGTAACGTTAACATGCCTAAAATTTTAATCATAGGAGCAACGGGAAGCCTGGCTCGGCCAGTCATTCAAGCTTTAAAAAAAGATAAGTTTAATACGATTACTCTCTTTGCCCGAAATCCTGAAAAACTTTCAGTTAAAGAAACTGAAAATTGCACGCTAATCAAAGGCGATGCAATGAATTATCCGGATATCGAAAAAGCAATGATTGGTCAGGATATCGTATATGTAAATCTTTCCGGAGATTTGGAAGCCATGATAAACAATTGTATCAGAGCAATGAAAGCATCAGGTGTGTATCGAATTGTAGCTGTAAGCTCAATAGGTATTTATGATCAACCATTAAAGTCTATACTATTGCCTTATAGGATATTAACTGATTTGATTGAAAGTTCTGGTTTAAAGTATACGATCCTTCGTCCCAATTGGTTTACAAATGAAGATGAAATAAATTACCAAATTACTCGTAAAGGTGAACCCGAAACAGGAAACGCTTTATCAAGAAAAAGCATTGCAGATTTTATTAGTCGTATAATAAATGATCCGGGTTTATATGTAAATGAGAATTTAGGAATAAGTAAGCCTGATTAAACTTAATAATAGTAAATAATTAGTTTATAATGAGCAAGAATAAAAAGAAAATAAATATAACATCACAAGCAATTATCAATTATGAGGAGTTATGGCCTGGTTATGAATCGGATATGCTTCAAACAGATCCAGAACTTGCAGAAATAGTCGCCAATTTTGCTTTTGATGAAATACTGGAACATGATAAGCTGGGAACTAAAAAACGGGTGCTCATGATACTGGCATCCACATTGGGAACCAATTCACCCACCGAGTTTAAACATTTTGTTCACGCAGCCTTAAATACCGATACTCAACCAGCTGAAATTAAAGAAATTTTATATCAAGCGGTACCTTATCTAGGAATATCCAAAATTATTGAGTATATTTATATAACCAATACTATTTTTGAAGAATTGGAAATACCGCTTCCTTTAGAGAAACGAGCGGAAACTGTAAGTGAAAATCGTTTTGAAAAAGGATTGGCTCTGCAAAAGAAAATTTTTGGAGCAACGATAGAAAAAATGTATGAAAATTCTCCTGCTGACTTACTCCATATACAAAGATTTTTATCATCTAATTGTTTTGGAGATTTTGTGTCCCGGGGTGGACTAGATTTAAAAACGCGTGAAATGGCAACTTTTACTTTTTTGCTGGCTATGGGAGGGACAGAAAATCAAATGAAAGGTCATATTTTAGGTAATGTTGAAGTGGGAAACGACCGTGCTGTTTTAATCAGTTTGATAACCCAGCTTATTCCTTATATTGGATACCCCCGTGCTTTGAATGCAATAAGTTGTCTGAATGAAATTTTACCCCCTAAATAATTTATATGAAAACAATCCTATTAATAATCAGTGTAATTATGGGCTCATTAGGATATTCTCAAAATAATGATCACCCTATATTACGTATTTCTGAACTGGAAATTTATCCGGAATACCTTTCTCAGTACAAAATTATTTTGAAAGAAGAATCGGCAGCGTCGGTAAAGTTGGAAAAAGGTGTTATTTCCATATTTCCCTTATATATGAAAGAAGATAGCACTCAGTTCAGAATACTTGAAATTTATGCGAATAAAGCTGAGTATGAAAAACATCTGAAAACTGAGCATTTTATTAAATACAAGACATCCACACTAAAAATGGTTAAATCATTAAAGCTGGTGGATATGTATGCCTTGGATGAGACGATGATGAATATACTTTTTAAAAAATATCCCTATCAAAATTAATCAGCAATGAAAACAATACAATTAAATAATGGAATAGAAATGCCTATGTTAGGACTGGGCGTTTATCAGATACCTGAATACGAACAATGTAAAAATACTGTACTGGATGCGCTTCAAACCGGTTACCGTTCTATAGATACAGCAGCTGCATATCATAACGAAGAAGCAGTAGGACAGGCTATCAAAGAAAGCGGAATTGAACGTAATCAGTTATTTCTGACTACCAAATTATGGATATCCCATACCGGATATGAAAAAACCAAAGAAGCATTTGAAGAATCCATCAATAAATTACAGACAGATTATCTGGATTTATATTTAATACATCAACCTTATGGTGATGTTCATGGATCCTGGAGAGCTATGGAAGAATTATATAAAAGTGGAAAGATTAAAGCCATAGGTGTGAGTAATTTTCATCCGGACAGAGTAATGGATATAATAGTAAATCATACGGTTGTTCCTGCAGTAAACCAGATTGAGACTCATCCTTTTTATCAACGCATAAGTGATCAGGAATTTTTAAAAGAAAACGGTATACAGATAGAATCCTGGGCCTCATTTGCTGAAGGAAGAAATGATATGTTCACCCAGCCGGTTCTTGTGAAAATAGCAAATAAATATAACAAATCTGTAGCCCAGGTCGTATTAAGATGGTTAATTCAGCGAGAAGTAGTGGTAATACCTAAATCCGTAAAAAAAGAACGACTGAAAGAAAATATCCAGCTTTTTGATTTTGAACTGTCAGGAGAAGATATGGAAGCTATAAAAACGATGGATACTCATAAAAGCCTATTTTTTGATCATAGGGATCCGGCAATGATTAAATGGTTTTCTACCATGATAAAAAAGAATTAAAACAATATAATATATGGACACTAAACAAGTAAAAGCTTTTGGAACAGAAGCATCAATAGAGCCTTTAAAAGGCATGAAAATAGAACGAAGAGAAGTTGACGTAAAAGACGTGGAGATAGAAATTTTGTACTGTGGTATTTGTCATTCCGATCTGCACAGCGTACATAATGATTGGGGAGGAACCTTATATCCGGTTGTACCCGGGCATGAAATAGTCGGGAGAGTAAAAAAAGTAGGAGAGGGCGTAAGCAAGTTTAAGGTAGGTGATTTGGCAGGTGTAGGTTGTATTGTGGACAGTTGCCGGGAATGTGACCATTGTCATGAGGGAGAAGAACAATTTTGTGATAACGGCTGGACTGTCGTATTTAATTCTCCGGATAAAAAACATGGAGGAATAACCTATGGAGGATTTTCCGAAAGTATCGTCGTAGATGAAAATTATGTAGTACATATTCCCGAAAATCTAGATTTACCAAGTGCAGCGCCCATTCTTTGTGCAGGAATTACAGTTTATTCACCTTTAAAACATTGGAAAACAGGTCCGGGTAAAAATGTAGGAATAATTGGTATTGGCGGTCTGGGGCATATGGCTATTAAAATAGCAAAGGCAATGGGTGCTGAGGTTACCGTTTTTACAACTTCACAGGCTAAAGCAGAAGATGCAAAGCGTCTGGGGGCTGACGAGGTAGTTTTATCTACAGACAAGGAGCAAATGAAAAATTGTCCGAAACAAGATATGATTCTGGATACGGTATCTGCAAGTCATGACGTAAATGAGTACATTAACCTGCTTAAAGTAGACGGATCTCTTGTGTTGGTAGGTTTACCCAATGCACCTTTGGAAATAGGAGCCTTTAATGTAGTAAACGGAAGGAAAAGTTTTTCCGGCTCCAATATCGGGGGAATAGCCGAAACTCAGGAGGTAATTAATTTTTGTGCCGAACATAATATAAAGGCAGATATTGAAATGATTTCCATTGATGAGGTAAATACAGCATTTGAGCGCTTGGAAAAAGGAGATGTAAAATACCGTTTCGTTATAGATATGTCTTCTTTAGCACAAGCTAATTAATATTGTAATAATGAGCTAAATGAAAAGAATAAAATGAATACACAAAACGAAAATATATCACAACAACCATTTCCTAAGGGATCTCCGCTGGAAAATGATAATTTTAGCGGAACGGCCTGGCTGGAGATGTTAATGGAAAACGGAAAAGATTTTGATATAACTATAGGTAATGTAACTTTTGAAGCAGGAGTAAGAAACAGCTGGCATTCTCACCCTGGCGGACAGATTTTGTTGTGTACGGCAGGAGAGGGCTATTATCAGGAAAAAGGTAAATCAGCACAGAAATTAAAAAATGGAGATGTTGTTGAAATTCAACCCGATATTATTCACTGGCACGGAGCCACTCCCAATAGTGAGTTTACACATATAGCCATTAGCACCTGCATCAGTAAAGGATCGGCTGTTTGGCTGAGCCCCGTTACTGATGAAGAATATTTAGCTGTTCAACAATAGTTAATTTAAAATTTGCTGTTTAAAGTAGATCATGATTTACTTTTGGCGGGTGAATAGATAAAAAAGTCAAAAAGAAAAGAGTTTCTTTTTGACTTTTTTTATGTTTAAGTTTTTAAATATCTTATTATCAGACTATACTTCTTTAAAAAAAGTAATTTCTTTAGGCACTGGAACACGTTTTAACAATAAAATTGCATGATTTTTACCTGAATTTTGTTTTTACAATATTTATTTTAGTTTTTTTAATATATTTGTGTCAGAGGGACACATCTTTGTGTTACTTGCTAAAACTAACCATAAATAAAGAAATTACTATGAATTTAGACATTAAAAAATCAAAACCCCATTACGTAATACTTGACGGACTTAGGGGAGTAGCAGCCATTTTAGTAGTGTTTTTTCACGTTCTTGAAATTTATTCGGGAGGTGATCATGCTTTACAAATGATCAATCACGGATATTTAGCTGTTGACTTTTTCTTTCTTTTATCCGGATTTGTTATAGGATATGCCTATGATGACCGATGGCAAAAAATGAGTTTGCTGGACTTTTTTAAGCGTAGGATTATACGTTTGCAACCCATGATTATTATTGGTTCTATTATTGGAGCATTACTTTTTTATTTTCAGGATTCGCCGGCATTGCACTGGGTAGGTATATCACAGACACCTTGGTGGCGTTTAATTCTTATTACTATATTAGGATGTTTATTAATTCCCGTTGGTAAAGGTGGAGACATTCGTGGCTGGAATGAAATGTATCCGTTAAACGGACCGGCCTGGTCTTTATTTTTTGAATATATAGCAAACATAGCTTATGCATTAGTTCTTCGCAGGGTTTCTAAAATGGTACTTGGCCTTCTGGTGATTATTGCTGCCGGATTTACCATCCATTACGCTTTTACCAATGAAATCGGAGATATTATAGGCGGATGGGCAATAGACGATCCTGTTCAGCTCAAAATTGGCTTTATACGTTTATCATTTCCATTTTTAGCCGGACTTTTATTGTCACGTACAGCTAAACTTAAATATATTCCCAATGCATTTCTTATTTCATCTATTTTATTAGTTGCTTTACTTTCTGTTCCAAGATTAGGAGATATACCTAACAGGATTTATGAATGTTTATGTTTAATGGTTATGTTTCCTTTTATTATTTGGTTAGGAGCCGGAGGAAAGGTAATTGGTGCAAAATCTTCTGCTGTTTGTAAATTTTTGGGAGATATTTCATACCCCGTTTATATTACTCATTTCCCGTTGATTAATATATACATGGCCTGGGTGGCAAATAACAAATTGAGTTTTGAAGAATCCTGGCCTTACGGTTTACTAGTTGTAGTATTATCCATCATTTTGGGTTATGTTACTATGAAGTTATTTGATATTCCTATGAGAAATTGGTTAAAGAAAAAATTTCTTTAGAAATATAGTTGTTACAATTTATTTATTAGCATGCCCGGATGATTATATCATCCGGGTTTATTATTTCAATATATTTTTAAAATTTTATGAAAACCTGAAACTTAAAAATTAATTCTATTTACTTTAATTATTTGATCTAATAAATTTTATTTAAATATTATAATATATAAATTAAGTTATTTTATACTTTAAAATATTAAATTAATCTATATTATTATAGATTTAATATATAATATGTACTTTTAAATGATTTTTTAATCATGTAAAAAAATGTATTACAAAAAAAATATAAGTATGAAAAATAAAATTATTTCAAAGTTTGTACTTTTAATTTTGGGTTTTATTTATATACCTTGTTTATCTCAAAACGTTGTAGATTTAGACTCAAATATCGAAATTACGCAAACCATTAATCAAAAAGGAGCAGTCGTTATTACAGGCAATTTTACCAAACCTGTGACTTCCGACCAGGTTGTTATTACAATTAAATATAAGAATTCTTCAGGAAACTGGGTTTCAGCATGGGATAAAACATTTGCAGCGACTAATGAATTTAATCAAAATTTAACTGCTAGTTTCGAATTGCCCGCATCTAATATTAACAAGCAGAATGTTAAAATTGAATTGAGCTCTAATACCAATCTTTCAAATTGGCAGTCTATAATTTGGCAAAAGACAGTATATCATTACAAACAATCAGATTATACAACAGGGCAATGTCAGCTCAACGAAAATGATTATACTTATTTGTTTACCCCCAAAACAAACGAAACTGTTGTGTTAAATCAAGATGGCACTGTAAAAAGTATAAAAGATAGAGTAACCTCTCTGCACTTACACAAAAAATTAGATAATATAGCTTTGTCAATTAATGCTACCGGAACATTAAATACCTCTAACCCTAAAGCACCGGTAATCAACATTGAAAATCCTAATAACCTTACAATATTGGCGAACACTCAAAAGTATATTTATCAGGGAAGCGAATTAAGTCCTTTCGAATATTCTTATCATGACCCTGTTTATATGTTTGCAGGTAAATTTTCTGATGCAGGTTTTTTTGTTAACTTTAGTAATTGGGCATTACCTTTGGAAGAAGGAGGAGAACAGGCTGGAAGAGGCTATTTAGACTTTACTAATCCTAATGCTTTAATCAACAGATACTATAATCTATACAACTATATTAATCAAAAACTTACAGATATAATTACTAATCAGGAACCTGTAGTGATTGTTATAAGTAAATCAACCGGTTTAAGAATATATAAATCCAACAGTAGTTATATTACTATCAATGCAATCAGCAACTATAATACAGTAAATCATTATGGATATCCACGTTTGTATGAAAAAGACAGAGGGCCTGGATCTGAAAATTTCTTTTTAAGTAATACCTCAAAAGCATCCATTTATGGAATAGGAGCTATTAGAAACAGAAAGGTAACAGCTGGCTGGAACGGAACTTCCTCTCCTTTGACAGAAATTGAAAAGGAAATAAAAAAGTTTATTAACTATGTAGGTATTTTTGGTGATTTGAATAATTCCAATGAAACTAGCTGTATTACAATCAATCCGGGAGCAAAGAGCGATCTTGTGGATTGGAAAAAAGCACCCAATAGTTATATTTTTACGGGTAAAGATAAAAATGGAATTAGTGTAAACGGATTTTACATTCCCGTAAAAAAAGCCTATGAAATGTGGAAAAACGGAAATTACATGAAAGGTATCGACATTCCTACTGGAGAAATAACTGCTGATGTTTTATGGGAAGACACTATGGGACTTATAAGATCTAAAGAGAATTACAAGCTGGATATTATAGGCAGTGGAGAAGAAGCAGAAATAAAAGTACCCGTAAATAATGTAAAAAAAGGAAATGCTGTTATTGCTTATAAAGTAAATGGGGAAATTTATTGGTCGTGGCACGTGTGGGTAACAAATGACCCAACGAATGGCTCGACATATAAAAGTTTTGATGATGTAAAAAGAGAATTAAGTGATGGAACTATAGAAAAGATTCCTGATTCTGAATGGGGGTGGATGGATAGAAACCTAGGAGCTCTGGGAAATTCATTTACAGGAGAAGGATGGAATAGGAATGGTGGACTCATGTACCAGTGGGGAAGAAAAGATCCGTTTCCTCCTTTAACCACAACTGATGCTAATTATTATCAAGTATCCGGAAGTTTAGGGAAAATTGTTCATGATGAGGGTTTGGCTGTAGTAAAGTTTCCTAACAGTCCATTTAACGATTACAAAAGTTTGACCAACTCTACAAAATTTATTTATAAAACAGTAGCAAATATTACAGATAATATAAGACTATCCGTTAAAAATCCCTTGAGCTTAATTTATGTTACTGATGATGGTACTGTCTCACCATCTGTTTATGGTACATATGATTCAGTTTTGTACTATTATAATTGGTTTGGGATAGTTCCGGGACTACAAACTCATGAATTAAGTAAAGTTAATTTATGGTCTGACAACTCTTTTGGAGTGCAGGCACCAGAGATTAAAGAGACTCAGCCTCAGCCTCAGCCTTACCGTAATAAATCTTCTTATGATCCATGTCCCAATGGGTGGAGGCTTCCTTCTTTACTGGCGGCTTCTGCAGAAAAAAAATTAAGAATGGATTTTACTCCATTTGGACCTAAGTCAAGCAATTCTTTATCAAATTTTAATACTGATGGATCTAATATTAGTCCAGGATTATCTAATTTGAAACCTTATCTTGCTGGTATAAAAATATACCCTCAATACGGCTTTGATATGACCAATGTAGCAGGTAATAATATGGGAATTTTTCCAGGAACTGGTTGGATAGGAAGGGGTGCAAGTGGAGATGTCAGATACCATTCAAAAGCATCACATACAGACCATCTTGAAACTTATTTATGGACTTCAACCATGACAACTTTCGGGGAAATTTCTTCTGTAGCCAGTGCTTTGAGATTAATTCCTTCTACCGATCAAATTAACAAACAGCCAGACTTTTTAAATTATCCTAATGTTCACGGACTCTATTTATATAAGCCAGCAGATGATTTTCCTACCAATAATGCCCATGCTTGCAGATGTATAAAAGATCCTTTATTTGAAAAAAACAATTATAATTTTGAAACGAGATTCTTCACTGAAAATGAAACGTATACAGCGGGTCTGGATAATCCTAATGCTTACATGATTACAAAATCACCAACAGATCAGCTCATTTCAATACCTGTAAGTAAGGCTTTTTCGGTGCAAAGTAACTATTTAGGCAACACACAGATTTTAAATCCAGTAAGTTTTAATAATCTGAAAGCAAATGTACTTTGGGCAGACAATAATGAATTAATAACTCAATTGACTGTTGATAATCCGGCTTCTAAAGAAGCCAATATAAATGTAAAAATCAATGCCAACAAATCCGGTAATGCGTTAATTACATTACACAATGGCTCCATTGATAATCCTGTTTACTGGAGTTGGCACATATGGGTTACTAACAGTGAGGTTAGTTCTCTTACCTATGTAAATGATGAACCCATAACTACGGACAACTACGTAAATTATACACAGTATGGTACCATTATGAAAACGAAAATTATGGATAGGAATCTGGGAGCTATTGATGTTATGCCAACAGTTTATAATCAATATCAGTCTGGTTCCAATGTATTATTACAATTAAATAATTCTCAAGGTTTACATTACCAATGGGGAAGAAAAGATCCTTTACCGACTTTTACTAAAATAGCTCCAAGTAATAGCAAATTTAACGTGTATTTAGGAAGAAACAATAATGGAACCGTAACTTATTCAACTTTAACAGAAAACATGTATAATTCCAGCCAGATTGTTAATTACAACACCTATAAAAACAATATAAATTCCAGTGACAAGATAGATGTAAGAATCGAAAAAATTCTTGGATATTCCGTGGCAAATCCTTTAAAGTTCATGATGCCTAATGTAGTATATCCAACTCGCCCAAATGATTATTATATGCTGGGTTCGGATTGGTTGTTAGACACAGGATATCACGGTCTGTATCCTGAAAGATGGGGATTGGGAGGAAACAAATCTGTATTTGATCCTTGTCCTAATGGATGGAGAATTCCAGAGACTGTAACGGGTCCTATAAAATCCTCTCCCTGGAGCTTAAAAAATAATCGGGAATATGTTACTTATGTGAATAAAGAAGGACAACCGGTAGGTAATTCTGAACAAGGTTATTACGGTTCTGTTATTTACCACCTACCCAGACCAGTAGATAAAGCTTATAACAATACAGTAGGTTTTGTCTTTAATAATAGTGAATATAATACAGGAAATTATCCGAAAGGATATATCAGAGGTAAAAGAAGAGTACTTAGTAAAGATGGTCTGAGTAGTATCATTAATCCTGCTTTAGGAAGTGGAATCTGGTATGCTAATTTACATGATATATTTACGGGTAGGGGAACTTATATGCATTTTGATCAGTTTTCCCGGATTCTTGTTAAATACACAAATGTAGATCCTTATGCTGCAATGAATTGTAGATGTATAAAACAGGAAGACAATGGTGTATCAAGAGGCCCGCTGCCGGGAATTCCCGTATCCAGAAACGCTACTTATGAAGCTAAAGCCTATTTTACACAAGAAGCAGTACAAGAAGATATAAAGAACGAGAAACTTGTTTTATATCCTAATCCTGTTAAAGACATTCTTAATATTGAGGTAAATGATAGTAAAGATTATTACTATCAGATTTATAATTTGTCCGGACAGCTTGTAAAAGAAGGAAAATTTCAAAACAAACAAACAGATGTATCTTCTTTAAAAACAGGTTATTATTTAATTAGAGTTAATAATTCTGAGATTATGGTTAAAATTTTGAAGCAATAAATAGTAGTAAACTAAATTCACAAACAAAACCATGCCATATGCATGGTTTTGTTTGTTGTAAGAAGTTGTCTTATAATATACGTAGAGAGATAGAAATTCAAATTATCTATTTAACATAATATAAATTATAGGAAAATTATATATTTCAAATTTACGGCGGTAATTACACATTTTCCTATAATGTCATATTATGTCTACGCAAAAGCTCCGGGCTTCGCCTAAATAGAACTTTTCTGAGACAAACACATTTTACAGGGTTTTCCTATAATTTGCCATTATGTATAAATAGCCGCGCGGCTAACCTGGTTTGCCTAAAAAATTTACAGCTTTTAAAAATATAAAATTACGCTGTAAATTTTTTAAACAAATCCCACACACGGCCAGCCTGTGCTGTTTAATTTTTTGGCCAACACCTGATAAAAGAAATTTTATTTTTTGATGTGATATTGATATGTCGAAAAATAAATGTTTGAGCGATAGCGAGTTTTTATTTTTCTTGAATTTTTGTTTCTTTTTTTCACAGCTTTAATAAATTTTATGGAGTTCAAGAATGCAAAGCATTTGTATCAAGACAAAAGAATGATGAAATGAATAACTATATTAAAAATATTTTATGTTTGAAAAGAAGTTTTTTAAGCTGAAATCCACTTACAGCCTTTATTTTTGATTCTTTTTTTCACAGCTTTAATAAATTTTTAAGGAGTTCAAGAATGCAAAGCATTTGTACCAAGACAAAAGAATAATTCAAAATTTTAATAAAAATTGATTAACTCCTTTCTTTTCTTCACTTTTCACTATTCCCTATTTAACATAATATTTTTATTCAAACCTTAGTAATCACAATTCGTTTTTTGGTGTGTTTGATTTGTATTTGGTCTCCGGTTCTGAAACCCGAATCCTGCAACCATTTCCCTGCCATACGTATTTCCGGAAAAGAAACATAACGAAAACTGGTTCTTTTAAAATCTCTTTCATATACCTTTATAGTGCGTATTTTAGCTTTACTCTTATATTTACTAACTTCCATATTTCTGATTTTTTCTTTTTGCAAAGGAAGCCCTACCCTGCCCGATATTCAATTTAGAATGCTGATATTTTACCAAAAATATTTAATTATTTATCTTATATTTTATTTGATTTTTTTGTATCTTAGCTCAAAGATAAATTAGTACATTTGCTTTATGACTATAGACAACCCTACACCCAAAAAGATACATCAGGGAAGAAATATTAAACGTTTTCGTGAAATATTAGGTATAAAACAGGAAGCTTTGGCTTTTGATATGGGAGTTTCCCAATCTTCCATTTCCGATTATGAATCTAAAGAAACACTTGATGATAAAGTGTTGGAAAAAATTGCGGAAATCTTAAAAGTTCCTGCAGAAGCAATTAAAAATTTTGATGAAGATTCAGCTATTAATGTTATAGCAAATACATTTAACAATCACGACCATTCAACCCCTCAATTCGCTAGTATAATCAATAATTCACCAAACTTTAATCCTCTTGATAAAGTAGTGGAACTTTTTGAACGCTTGTTAGAAAGCGAAAAAGAGAAAACTCAACTTATGAAGGATATTTTGGATAGGATAAAGTGATGAATGAGCCTAAAGAATTTAACGATGTAATTATATGCAAATAAAGGAATTTTATATAGAGGGGTTATTCGATTTATATAATCATAAAATTGATTTTACCATTAATAAGCATGAACGTGCAAATGCAGACGTTATAATGATTTATGGTAAAAATGGTATAGGTAAAACTACAGTTTTAAGAATGGTTGATGGTTTCATGACTTTGGATTTTGATGAATTTAGAAAATCTAAATTTAAATATGCGCATCTAATATTCTCTAATTCTAATAGAATTACTGTTAAAAAAGTAGTTTTAGAGGAACAAAAATATTTATTTGTTACTTATAGATCTGGAAATAAAAAAATACTGAATGCTAAGTTAAATGTAGATGATAAATTTGAAGATACTCCTGAGAATATATTATCTAAACAAAATTTTACTGAACAGTATAGAAAGGATTTAGATAAATTTTCTTATGAATTTATAGATACTGAAAGACTTATAAAGAAAAATATTAAAGATGAATCTATAAGTGAAAAAATAAAACTAAATAAAGAAATAATAAAAAAAATAAAATTTCAAAATAAATCATTTTTAAATAATAAAATTCGAAATTTTATTAAAGATTCTCAAATAAACTATTCTAATTATTTTCATACTGAGGAACCAGATTTATTTGATAAAATATTAGACAATATTGACAATGTTATAGAACTCGACTATAAAAAAATATTAGAAAGGCTAAATTTACTTGAAAAAATTGAAAAACAATATAAGTTTAATCAATTAAAACTTTATAGAGAAAATTGGGATTATAAAAAATTAAAAAATAAGATAGAAACTTTTAAAAATAATCAAATAAAATTAAGTATTATCTCTGCCTACATTAATGTACATGAATCTCGAATCTTTGAATTAGTAAGCTTGGCCAACAGATTATTAGTTTTTGAAAATACATTAAATGATTATTTATCAGATAAAAAGATTACTATTAGTGGAAATGGATTTAAAATAAATATTCTAAATTCAATGTTAGATGAAATATCTGAAAACGAATTAAGTACAGGGGAATATCATTTACTTTATTTAACAGTACTAGCATTATGTACTAAAGTAAAAGGTTCTGTAATTGCAATTGATGAACCTGAAATGTCTATGCATATATCATGGCAAAGAAAACTTGTAAATTCATTAATAACAATAGCTAGTAATGCTTCTCCTCAAATGATTTTTGCAACACATTCTCCTGATATCGCCGAAAACTTTCCTAATTCACTTATAACCGAAAGATATGAGTGATTATAATGAAAGGCCAAAACGAACTCCAAAATCACATATTAAGTCTTTTGAACTTGATAATGAAAGAAGGCTTTTGGTTGTTGAGGGAATAACAGATAGATTTTTTTTTGAGTTTATATGTGATAAAATAGATAAAAACTCTATTATTATTGAAATTGAAAATATAGAAATGGATCCAGTTGAAGGGGGGAATAAAGGAAAGATTTTACATTTTTCAAATATTGTACCTTCAGATATGGAGAATATTAAATTTTTTATTGATAGAGATTATGATTTAAATGAAACAAATATAAATAAACACATAATTATTACAGATTTTAAAGATTTAGAATCATATCTATTGAACCAATTTTTTTTAGATAAATTTTTAAAAATAGGGCTTAAAACTAATAAAATAGATGCAACTACTTTATTTGAATTATTAATTTCATCTGTTTATTTTGGATATGTTCGAAAATTTTCTATATTAAAAGGTAAAAATTTATCAATCAATAATACTAATGAAAAATTAAATAAATATATTAAATATGTTGGTAATACGTTAGAAATTGACAAAAATAAATATATAGCAGTATTAATTCAAAATTCAGAAAAATTAAAAATTAAACCAGAATTTTTGATTGAAGAAATAGATGAATTTATAAAAAGTTCAGAGGAAATTGATTATAGATTCATTATACATGGAAAAGATTTAATAAAAGTTTTAGAAGTTATATGTAAGAAAATAGGCTTTGAAAAAGATAATATTGATAGTGTTTTTTGGATGTCATTTGATGAAAAAAAAATAAAAGAATATAAAAATTTAAATTTAGCAATTACTTATCTAAAATAATTAAAATATTAATTAACATAACTTTTGGAAAGAAAATTTAAATAAATATTAAGAAAATATTGACATACAACAATTACGAAATGTAATTTTAGAAAGTCGGGGCTTATTTAATGGTTCAATATATTTAAGCTGATTTATGTAAATAAAATTTCTTTTCCTCTCCCCTTTTAAAAATTAAATAGCTCAAAGCTATGTAACATAATGCAAGAACATTATAGGAAAATAATTCATTTCAAAATTACGGCAGTATTTACACATTTTCCTATAATGTTATATTATGTCTACGCAAAAGCTTCGGGCTTCGCCTAAATAAAACTTTTCTGAGACAAACACATTTTACAGGGTTTTCCTATAATTTGCCATTATGTATAAATAGCCGCGCAGCCAACCCGTTTTGTTTAAATAATTTACAGCCTTTACAATAAAAAATTACGCTGTAAATTTTTCTGAACAAATCCCACACACGGCCAGCCTGTGCTGTTTAATTTTTTTGGCCAACACCTGAGAAAAGAAATTTTATTTTTTAAATGACTTTTAAAGTGTTTTATTATATTTTTAATTTGAAAACATGAGGAAAAATAAATGTTTGAGCGAAAGCGAGTTTTTTATTTTTCTTGAATTTTTGATTCTTTTGTTTCAAGACAAAAGAATGAAATTAATAACTATATTAAAAATATTTTATGCCTTGAGCCTTAGTGAGTTCAAAATCTTTCAGCTTTTTAAAGAAGTTTTTAAGCTGAAATCCACTTACAGCCTTGATTTTTGTTTCTTTTTTTCACAGCTTTAATAAATTATTAAGGAGTTCAAGAATGCAAAACATTTGTACCAAGACAAAAGAATAATTCAAAATTTTAATAAAAATTGATTAACTCCTTTCTTTTATTCACTTTTCACTATTCCCTATTTAACATAATATTTTTATTCAAACCTTAGTAATCACAATTCGTTTTTTACTGTGCTTGATTAATATCTGGTCTCCGGTTCTAAAACCCGAATCCTGCAACCATTTCCCTGTCATACGTATTTCCGGAAAAGAAACATAACGGAAACTGGTTCTTTTAAAATCCCTTTCATATACCTTTATAGTGCGTATTTTGGCTTTGCTTTTATATTTACGAACTTCCATATTACTTATTTTTTCTTTCTGCAAAGGAAACCCTACCCTGCCCGATACTCAATTTGGGAAGCTAATATTTTACCAAAAATCTTTGATTTTTTACCTCATATTTTATTTGATTTTTTTGTATCTTAGCTCAAAGATAAATTTGTACATTTGCTTTATGACTATAGACAACCCTACACCCAAAAAGATACACCAAGGCAGAAATATTAAACGTTTTCGTGAAATATTAGGAATAAAACAGGAAGCGTTGGCTTTTGATATGGGAGTTTCCCAATCCTCCATATCTGACTATGAATCTAAAGAAATATTAGATGATCAAGTGTTGGGGAAAATTGCGGAAATCTTAAAAGTTCCTGCAGAAGCTATTAAAAATTTTGATGATGAGCTTGCTATAAATGTCATTTCTAATACAATAAACAATAATGACAATGCCACCATGACAAATCCGGCAGTTTTAAATTATCAACCAAGCTTCAATCCTGTTGATAAAATGGTGGAACTTTACGAACGTATGCTTCAACAACAAAAAGAAATGATTGATAAGTTGGAGAGGTTGATTGAGGGGAAATAAACTTATAATACAGCTAATATGTATAGGGGTTTTAATCTTTCAATGCCATCTAATCTAAAAATAAATGATAATACTATAAATGAACTCATTAAAATAGGTGGGAAAATTTTTAATGATACTAAAGCAAAAGTAAAAAGTACTCTAGACGATTATTTATTAGATAATAAACGTCTAGATGGCGATAAAATTATTAGTGAATGGTTTCCTGAGGTAAAAGCACATATTTTTTTATCCCATTCTCATAAAGATGAAAAATGGGCTTTTCTTCTTGCAGGTTTTTTTCATGAAGCTTTCAATATTTATACTTTTATTGATTCAGCTGTTTGGGGATATTCAGATAATTTACTAAAACAATTTGATAATAGATATTGCAAAGATAGTGATAGTTATTATAACTATGAAAAAAGAAATTATTCTACAACCCATGTGCATATGATGCTTTCTAACTCTTTAAACAGAATGATTGACAATTGCGAATGTATTATGTTTTTAAATACTCCAAATTCTATCACCACTTCTAATGAAATTAATAATAAGACTGATTCACCTTGGATTTTTTCAGAAATCAACACTTCAATAATTGTACAAAAGAAAACGCCTAAACGCTTACAACAAAAGGTTAAAGTATTTTCATCAAATCAAATGAAAATGTTAAATGAAAGTGATCAACAACAATTATTAATAGATTATAATGTAGAGCTTTCACATTTAATGAATCTAAATGCGCATGATCTACTGAATTGGCTTAAAACATCAGAAAACATTAGTAATCCTGAAAAAGCTTTAGACACTTTATACGCACAACATCCACTAAATAAAAGATTTTTTTCAAATGAATGATAAAAAACTTAAACATCTGGAATTTATACAGAATACTATAACTCGAATGAGTACAAATTCATTTATAGTCAAAGGTTGGTGTGTTACTTTGTTAGCAGCTTTATTTGCTCTTGCGGCAAAAGATGCTAATAAAAATTACATACTAATAACTTATTTTGCATTATTAATTTTTTGGATGTTAAATGCATATTTTCTACAATTAGAACGTAAATTCAGATGCTTATATGATAAAGTTAGATTAATTCAAAATAATGACAATATAGATTTTTCAATGAATACTTCAGAATTTACTAAAGATAAAAATATGTTTTACAAGTGTTTTTTATCAAAAACCTTAATATTTTTTTATGGTACACAATTAATCATAAGTTTATTAATTATGTTTTATATTTAAAAATACACATTAAATAATGGAATATAAATATCAAGTTGCTTTATCTTTCGCCGGAGAAGATAGAGAATATGTAGAAAAAGTTGCTTTAATATTAAAGGAAAATAAAATATCTGTCTTTTACGATAAATTTGATGAATTAGATTTATGGGGTAAAGATTTAGGAATTCATTTTGATTACATATATAGAAGGCAATCAAAATATTTTATTCCATTTATTTCATCTTTCTATAAAGAAAAAATTTGGACAAATTTCGAAATTAGAAATGCATTAGCAAGATCAATTGAAAATAAGGAAGAATATATCTTACCTGTGAAATTTGATGATACAGAATTAGACGGCCTTAGATCTACTATAGGTTTTATTAATATTAAAAATATGCAACCTGAAGAGCTGGCAGATAGAATTCTAAAAAAACTTGGTAGTGAGGTCAATATTCCAATTCCAGAAAAAGAGATCTCTGAAAGCAATATTTATTTATCAATATATATATTAGTTAATAGTTTTGGTATATCTGAAATATGTATTGGAGTAACAGTGACAAATATTATTAAAGAGCATAGATATTTCCATGCTCCTTATTTTACAATTAGCCAGCCTGTGATAGGATCTGCTGATACTTTTCAATTAGTAGAATCTATAAATCACATTGAATTTCCAATAAAGATGGAATATGGAGAACAATATCAAATAAAATATAAACTTGTTGAAGGCTTTTTTAAACAATTTGAAAAATTTATAGGCAAAGGTGTAACAATAACTGCTTATGTAACTACTACTATTGGTGAAAAGTTTTCTTCAAACCCAATGCCTGTTGATGATATTTTTAAATTTAAAAAATAAATTGCAAAATAAATTTTTTTTTCCCTCCCCTTTTAAAAAATAAATAGCTCAAAGCTATGTAACATAATGCAAGTACATTATAGGAAATTATAGGAAAATTATAGAATAATTAAATATTTCAAAATTAAGGTAGTATTTACACATTTTCCTATAATGTTATATTATGTCTGCGCAAAAGCTCCGGGCTTCGCCTAAATAAAACTTTTCTGAGACAAACACATTTTACAAAGTTTTCCTATAATTTGCCATTATGTGTAAATAGCCGCGTGGCCAAACCTGTTTGTTTAAAAAATTTACAGTCTTTACATTAAAGATTGGGTTAACACCCGAACTAAATGTAAAAATATATGAAAAATAATAGTTAAGAATTTCTCCAATTAAAGAAACTGAAATATAATATTCAATTTAAAATATAGTAGTTAAAATTTACATGGCTACATTAAAAAATCCGTCTCATCAAGATTATTGAGACGGATTTAGGATATTGTTAGAGTATTGTACTAACTATTTTTATTAGTATTTCAATACATATGAATAATCCCATCTACCAAAACCATTTCTTGCATAATCTACATGCCATTTTCCATAAGAAGTTAAAGCTAAGTCTGCTTTACCATCACCATCATAATCGGCAGGACAAGAAACATCATTACTACTTCCATACCCACTATAACTAACATCCCATCTACCAAAGCCATTTTTCGCATAATCTATCAACCAAACTCCCGATGGTGTTCTTAAAGCTAAATCTGCTTTACCATCTCCATCATAATCAGCCGGACAAGGGATATCAACACTACTGCCGTACCCTCCATAATTAACATCCCATTTACCAAAGCCATTTTTTGCATAATCTATTAACCAAACTCCCGATGGTGTTCTTAAAGCTAAATCGGTTTTACCATCTCCATCATAATCGGCAGGGCAAGGAATATCAACACTGCTGCCATATCCACGATAACTAACATCCCATCTACCAAAGCCATTTTTTGCATAATCTATCAACCATACCCCCGATGGCGTTCTTAGAGCTAAATCTGCTTTACCGTCCCCATCATAATCGGCAGGATAAGGAATGTCAACACTGCTTCCATACCCACTATAACTAACATCCCATTTACCAAAGCCATTTTTCGCATAATCTATCAACCAAACTCCCGATGGTGTTCTTAAAGCTAAATCTGCTTTACCGTCTCCATCATAATCAGCCGGGCAAGGTATATCAGCAATGCTTCCATACCCACTATAACTAACATCCCAGCTGCCAAAGCCATTTTTTGCATAATCTATATACCAAATGCCCGATGATGTTTTATAAGCTACATCTGCTTTACCATCTCCATCGTAATCAAGATTTTGAGATAGTTGTAATGTCGGATAAATCATTTTTAGAGCTTCTATATCTCCAGATGAAAAACTTTGTCTATTAGATTCAAAAGTTTGTCCATTTTTTTTTGTAATGGTTGGCTTGTTATTCGTACTAAAAGAAAATGAACCATATAACATTACCGAATTAAAATCAAATACTCCATAATCCAGTCCATATTTTCCACCCGAGTGTTTTTCAAAATTATGCTTATTATTTTCAGTTATATTATTCCAATGAATTGTTATGTACTTATCTCTATCTAATCTGGTCTGCTCATGAAAAAGTCCTAGAGCATGACCAATTTCATGAGTTATGATTCCTAAGTTTGTATCGTTATATAATGATAAATATTGTTTTCCACCTGTCATTCCTACATAAGACCAATTACCATTACCTTTGAAAAAGTGTATGTAATTGTTCTCTGTTTTTCTTTCATAAAATTTAACCGGAACCTGACTTTCGATAATTCTTATAGCATTTAATATTGCTGATTTGCCTGACATGGGTATATTTATATCAAATGTATAATATATTTTATTGCTCACCCATTTTTTAGATTTTATAAATGGAATACCAGCGGCTTTTGTTTGTATAATATCTTCTTTAATTTTAATATCTCCTTCTAAAAATAATCCTGTATCATTACTTATTAAGTATAATTTTTCAGAATTATTATCAAACGTAACTAGATACCCTTCGGCGTTAGAATACTTTAACCAGTCACTTTCTTTTCCTTGTTCAATGTTAGTATCAGATGTAATTAAAGTATCATCTGAAGAACAGGAATTAAGTATAAGCATAATAATTGTTAATGCATTAAAAGTAAAAATCTTTCCCATTTTATAAAATTTTACAGATTGTTAATTTTTAAATATAATAAAAATTAAGCATTTTTATGTTAAATAATTTAATTTATTAACCTGATTTATAAATTAAGTTCTCCCCTCCTCTATATTTATAGTTTACTTATTACTAAATCGAAAAATTTAAGGATAAAAGAAGGTGGATTTATTTAAGTCACTATTTTATTAAAACGTTTTTTAAAGCAAATTTTAACCTTAGTCTTCTAATATTTTAAGAGCCTGGATGAACAAATCAACGATTTATTTATAAAAGCTATTCTAGTAAAAAGAAAATAGTTTAAGATCAAAATTGCTCTCTGGATTAAAACAGTTAGTTGAAATTTTCCAATTAATATATATCATACAAGGTTAATGTAAAGGCTCTGTTTTTGTCTGAATAGTTAAATTCTCAGACTATATTCCATATTGAAAAAAGGTTTTCCTTTTTTTTAAAAAAATATATGTAAATATTTGTATTACAATAATTTAAAAACAAATTCATAATTCATAAATTCAATAAATATGAATGCTTTGACTTTTTAAGTAAGCTACTCGTATGTAATTTTGCATCGCAAGAAAATCAAAATCAAGTTTTATTTAAAATAAGAACAAGATAAAAATCATGGAAATTAAATAATCATGGTTTTTACTTCAATCCATTTTTTATACAACAATAATTTATGTAAATAATATGAAGATGAATACTTTTAAGATTGTAAGTTTTATTTCAACTACTTTTCTTTATTCCCAGGTGGGAATAAATACGGAAACACCTGCAGCTACTTTAGACATAGCAGCTTTAAATAGTACAGGAACAAGTACAAAGACAGAGGGATTGTTGATTCCCAGAATAGACAGGCAGAAAGCGCAAAGTATGTCTTCAGTACCTGTTTCGACATTGGTTTACATTAATAGTATAGCTACAGGCACACAAACGGGTTCAACTGCTACCATGAACACTATAGGCTATTATTATTACAACGGAGCTGCCTGGGTAAAACTCAATACTAGCATTTATAACAATAACGGAAGTCTTACAGAAGATCGTATTGTAACTTTGGGAAGTAAGACTCTTTCTTTTTCCGGAGGAACCACGCTTAATGCTTTTTCAGTAAACGGGAATACTTTTTCAGTGGACGCTCAGAATAACAGAGTAGGTATAGGTACAACTAATCCGACTTCTAAATTACAGGTAGAAGGAAGTTTATTTTTAAATGCATCCAGAACAAAAAAAGACACAAATAACGCATTAGGAATAAATATCGGTCAGGATGGATATTCCTACGGAAACCGTACCGATAATTTTGGTATACATATACAAAGTACCTCATCCGTACATGGCGGATCAGTAGCGCGAATAAACTTTGGAGACGTATCTACAGGAACAGCAATCGGAAACCGCTATCTGTCTTTTAGTGTTGGCAAAAATCTATCGGAAATACTTAGCATTACAGATGCCAACGGAGGAAGAACAGGAATAAACACCTCGGCTCCTACGGCTACTTTAGATGTAATAGGGACGGCTAGAATTGGACAGTCTGTCGGTACTTCTGATATTAATTCTGCTGTAGAACTTGAAATTTCTTCAAATGATAAAGGGATTTTATTACCCAGAATAGCTAAAAATTCATTATCTACAGCAGTAGATGGACTTTTATATTACAACACCGATAATGGATGTTTCCAATATTACAGCGAAAAATCGAAAAAATGGTTATCCCTTTGTGGAAGCTTATAAATAATTAATGTAATTTTTAGAATTTAACATGATTACTAAGTACATATTTATAATAATATTCTTGTTTTTAAGCATTTCAGGTTACTCTCAGCTAGGGATTAATACGGAAACACCTGCAGCTACTATAGATATAGCAGCCTTAAATAGTACAGGAACAAGTACAAAGACAGAGGGATTATTGATACCCAGAATAGACAGGCAGAGAGCGCAAAGTATGTCTTCAGTACCTGCTTCGACTTTGGTTTATATTAATAGTATAGCTACTGGCGCACAAACGGGTTCGGCTGTTAACATAAATGCTATAGGCTATTATTATCACAACGGAACTGCCTGGGTTAGAACCACCCCGAATATTTATAACAATAACGGAAGCCTTACAGAAGATCGTATTGTAACTTTGGGCAGTAAGACTCTTTCTTTTTCCGGAGGAACCACGCTTAATGCTTTTTCAGTAAACGGGAATACTTTTTCAGTAGATGCTCAAAATAACAGAGTAGGTATAGGTACAACTAATCCGACTTCTAAATTACAGGTAGAAGGAAATTTATTTTTAAATGCATCCAGAACAAAAAAAGAAACAAATCATGCATTAGGGATAAATATTGGTCAGGATGGATATTCTTATGGAAATCGTACCGATAATTTTGGTATACATATACAAAGTATCTCATCCGTACATGGCGGATCAGTAGCGCGAATAAACTTTGGAGACGTATCTACAGGAACAGCAATCGGAAACCGCTATCTGTCTTTTAGTGTTGGTAAAAATCTATCGGAAATACTTAGCATTACAGATGCCAATGGAGGAAGAACAGGAATAAACACCTCTGCTCCTACGGCTACTTTAGATGTAATCGGGACTATGAAAATTGGAAAAAATTCCAGCATGAGTGAAGGCGCACAATTAGAAGTAGCTTCTGATGACAAAGGAGTATTATTACCAAAAATTACTAAAAATTTATTACCGGTTACCATAGACGGACTTGTCTTTTATAATCCTGATACCGGTTGTTTCAGATACTACAGTGAAAAATCAAAAAACTGGTTGTCTCTTTGTGGAGATCCGGGTAATGCCGATTTTGAATTAGTTGATTGTAATGCCCCCACTGGAGGTATAGTTACAAATGCAGTCGATACTCCTCTTATTAAAGGAGAATCTTTAAACGGTAATACGCAGGCTACATATACAGTAAAAATTAATATTACCAGTATAGGAAGGTATGCTATAAAATTATCAACTTCCAATGGTTATTATTTTTACAAATCCGGAAATTTTGATCAAACGGGAGTTTATCAGGTGAAATTAGAAGGACAGGGAATACCGATAAATCATAATGAAACAGTTGCTCCGGATACAAGCGTAGATGCAATAACGGATATCCGGTTTAATGATATAAGTACTGTAATTGGATGTATTCTACCAGGAATTCATGTAAAATCAGATGCTGCAAAAATAACTAATGTTGATTGTAGTTCAATAACTTATGGCCCGGGTAAATATATTACCAAACAAACTGAATTTTCAACTACTCAGCATTATATAGATATTCCGGTTACAATTACAGGACAAGGAGACTTGGTTTTGGAAACAACAACTGAGAATGGATTTAAATTTTCTTCCGGAAGCCTGGCTGTAGATTCTTCTACTTTGACTATTCGTTTATATGCCCAAGGGACTATAGGTAATACAACCGGAATTATAAGTTTCAACTTAATCGATGTTACACCTGATTGTTCTGGAATAATAAATGTAAAAGTGGATAGTTCTAAAGGATCGTTTACAGATCCGGCTAATCGTTGTACGGAAATATTAGATGCAAATCCGGATTCTCAAAATGGATATTATTGGGTAAGAGATACCAGTAATAATAAATTTAAAACCTATTGTGATATGAAAGGCGGAGGATGGACATTAGTAAAATCTTTATCTGAAAGGCAAATATTAGTTGTTGAAAGGACACAGGCAGAATCGATAGCAACTCAGGGACAAAGAAATCCGGTAAAAACTGAAACAGGAGTTTTCAATGAATATGCTTTTTCTGTACCTAGTGCTGTGGTTAACAATATAGGTAATATAAATAATCAGTACAGGTTTACAATTAAAGAAAAAGGACATCAAAATACAGGAACCTTAACACCTGAAATTGTAGAAAGTACAACCGTAGCGCCTTCAGATGATGTATGGGGAAAAGATAATTACTGGAATGTAAAAATTTTTGGAGGTGGTAATCCTGCAACGGGAAACTATGTGTCAGATGAATATACATCAGAAGGTAAAGTTTTTGGAAATTCTCTTGTAAAAGCTTCTGCATCAAATGCTGTTTATACATTTGGCGGAATACCATTTGCTGCTACTCCTCCGGGATTTTATAGTTTTGCATATTTTTTTACCGGATTTTACGGAGGTGTCAATCTTGCGGGTACGGGTACTCTTTCCTATACTTCGAGCAATGGACAAACTGTTTCTTTTGATAAGAGGTATATTAATGATTTATTTGGTTTATATATGAATAGTGAAATGCAGGTAAATCATCATATCGGTACTTGTTCAAACAGTAATGATGATTTTGGCGGACAAAGTTATTGTATGGCTGGCTGGGCAAACTGGCGACCTCACAAATTTAATAATGGAGAAGGAAGAATAGTACAATATTGGGTAAAATAAACAGCTAAATCATAGTATTAATGAAATAAAATCTAATAGTAAATATTTTTAACTTTTTTGAATTTGTTAAGCCTGTAAATAATTTACAGGCTTAATTTTTTGTGAAGATTTATAATTTAAGAAAGTTTTATGATTGAAGGTTTTTAAACATTTAAAAATATATTATAAATTCGCAAGATTATAATAGCATGAAAAAACTTTTTTCTTTATTCTGTATTTTAATACTAATGCAAATATCTAATGCAGAAATAAATAAATCCTCCATTGATTCCATAGAGCAGGTTATTAAGGAAACTACCAAAGTAGATTTTTCTAATACTATTAAAGTTGAACAAGCTATTGAAAATTTAAAAAAAATCTATTTATTTTCCGAAAAAATACATTATGATAAAGGAATGCTGGAAAGCGGTAATTATTTAATGACTTTTTATTACCGTAAAGGACAGTATGAAAAATTAATTCATTTTGCAACTGAATTGGAGACTGATATGGATTTAAAGAAATCAACTCACTTTTATCTGGTAAGTTCATTTTATCGTTTATTAGCTCTATCATACAGAAAATTAGGTTTTGATGAAGAAGGTGATAAAAAATATCAAAATACTTTTAAATCAGCACAAAAAATTCAAGATAAAGAAGAAGCTCATTTACTTTTAGCTTTGATCTATAAAGATCAGGCTTCATATTTTTCAGAAATTCATAAATATCCGGATTCTGTAGGTTATTATTTATTTAAAAGCCTTAAAGAAATTGAATCAATTAAAGATAAGGAAAAACTTATAAGGTTTGCTAATAAAATATTTATTTATAACAGTATTGCAGTTTATTATTTAAAGGTTGCCCAACCTAAAGATACTGTACTGGCAAGAGAGTATTTTACAAAATCAGAAAAAATCTATGAAAATACATCGCCTCCAATGCTGGCCATTAATGAAGTTGAATATCTGCTCACTTTAAGTGATTTTTATTTGTCCGAAAAAAATTATGATAAAGCTATTGAACTTACAAAAAAAGCTTTGGATATAGAAAAAAACAATCCCACCAACGCATATAAAAGAAAAAGAATGTATGAGATTCTTACCAAGTCTTACCTGGAAAAAGGAGATCATGAACAGTCAAAAAAATATATGCATTTATTAACTCTCACCAGTGATAGTATCGCTTTAGAAGGTGCTAACAGTATACAAAAACCGTTAACTAAAATTATAGAAAACAACAAAATAGCTAATCAGAAACAAACTCAAAAAATTTTAGTTTTTCTGGCAGTAATTCTTATACTGGTCTCTATTATTATTTATATAAAAGTTAGAAATAATCAGAAAAAAACTCATGAAAATTATAAAAAGCTTATTCAAAAGTTAAAAGATAATAAAGACGTATTTTCACAGCAGATACCAGAGAATAAAAATCCCGAAGAAAATACAATAATTCGAACTACAGCAAAAATATCTGATGAAACATTAAACCATCTCATGGCTAAACTAGATAAGTTTGAACAGTACAACGGATTTTTAAAAAAGGATCTTACCCTAACGTCTCTGGCTCATTCTCTGAACACTAACCCTAAATATTTATCGGAAATTATTAAAGAAAATAAGTTTAAATCTTTTAATAATTATATCAATGGTTTACGAATTAAATATATTACTCATAAATTATATGAAGAGCCTGTATACAGGCAATATAAAATAAAATATTTATCGGAAGAATGCGGATATGCTTCACACCAGGTATTTATTTTAGCGTTTAAAAAAGAAAACGGAGTAACACCTTCTTATTATATAGAAAGGTTAAAAAAGGAAGCTATTTTTCCTAAGGAAACTGCGTAAAAGAAAATATATAAATATGAAATTTCTTTTCTTTATTTTCTTCTTTATATTTATAATAAAATTTTCTTACACACAAAAAAATAAAGACTCCATTGATAATCTAATTGATCAAACCGGTAAACTGGATTTTTCAAATACAATAAAAGCAGATCAGGCAATAATAAGACTTAAAAGTATTTATAATTATTCAAAAAAGATTCATTACGATAACGGGGTTATAGAAAGTGGTAATTATATTATAATTTTTTATTACAGAAAAGGACAATATGAAAAAGTCATTAATCTGTCTTCGGATATTGAGCAAAATGTTAATTTTAAAAATATTAAAAATAATTATTCGATAAGTAAATTTTATCGCTTTTTATCATTGTCTTATATGAAGTTAGGGTTTAATGATGAGGGTTTAAAGCAATATAAAAGTTCGGTTAAATATGCTAATAAAATAAAAGACAAAGATTTTTCTCACTTTTCATTAGCTCTTTTGTATTACGAAAAAAGTATATATTTGGATCAGAATAATAAACATTCGGATTCAGTCGGATATTATTTATTTAAAACCTTAGATGAAGTTGAACTAATTAAGGATAAAGACCTATTAAATAAGTTTGGAAATAAAATATTCATATATAATGCTTTAGCGCACTTTTTTTTATATAAGGTAGAACCGAGTGATACTGCTATGGCTTATAAATATTTTACTAAAGCAAAAAATATTTATGAAAATTCCAGACCTTCAATGTTGGCTATTAACAGAATTGAGATGCTTTTAAATGAAAGTAAGCTTAATTATCTGGAAAAAAAATATGAAAAAGCTGCAGCCTTAGCTAAAAAAAGTTTAGAAATAGAGAAAAAACAGCCAACAAACTCTTACCAAAGAAAAAGAATATATGAAATTCTGGCAAAATCCTATTTAGAAACAGGTAATATTAAAGAATCAAAAAAATATATGGATTTGTTTGCCCAGACCACTGATAGTTTAGATATGCTGGAAAAAACAAACATTCAAATACCAATAGACAAAATTATTCAAAATAAACAAAAAGAACACTTTGAAAAGAATAAACAAGTTATTATCATTTTGAGTGTGATTTTAATTATTATATTTATCTTAATATATATAAAATTCAAACAAAATCAGAAAAAAACTCATGAAAATTATAAAAGACTTCTCATTAAGTTACAGGAAAATAATTTGAATTCAATTGATATAAAAGTTGAAAATAATGCTAGTAAACAAAACCCTATTGGAAAGTCTGTAACCAAAATTGCTGATGAAACAGCAAATCAGATAATTTTAAAACTTGATCGGTTTGAGCAATCTTTAAAATTTTTAAAAAAAGACATTTCGTTGACAACATTGGCTCATTCATTAAACACAAATCCTAAATATTTATCAGAACTTATCAAAGAAACTAAATCTAAATCATTTAATAAATATATAAACGGATTAAGAATTAATTACATAACTAAAAAACTTTTTGAATCTACTGTCTACAGACAATATAAAATTAAATATCTGGCAGAAGAATGTGGCTATTCCTCACCCCAGGTTTTTGTTTTAGCATTTAAAAATGAAAATGGCGTTACTCCATCTTATTATATAGAGCAACTAAAAAAGGATGATAAATAAATTTTAGTTTTATTTCAGGACAATAAAGTTAAAAGCTAATAAATTATCATAGCTTAATTTTCCAATAATACAAAAGACGTTTCAGTTTCGCTCTACTTTTAGGGTTATTTAAATAAGCAAAATTTACACTAAAACATGAATAATTTCTGAAATTATGTCTACTAGTTACATGAGTTAATTAATTGTATTTTAGTATTTTATAAAAAATTTTACGGTTGTGGTATGTATACAAGTAATGTGTAATCTGTTAGCTACCTAAATTTGTGAAAAATTAATTTATGAAAAAAACATTTTTATTATTACTAGTTGTATTATTTCAATTTTCTTTTTGTCAGGTAGGAATTAATACAGATACTCCGAACAGTACTTTATCTATAAACGGATCTTTACAAGCCGGTTATAAAGAAATCTCAGGTTCATATAATTTAACTTCTACAGACTACTATATAACGTATAATGGTACATCTGAAGCAACAGTAATACTTCCGGTAGTACAGACCGGAAACACAAGTTTCACAGGTAGAATTTATAAAATTAAAAACATCTCAGGGTTTTCAATTGATCTGGTAACTAATGACAGTAACTTACGAATTGATGGAGAAATTTCAAAAAGCATAACTATAAAACCTGGTTCATATGTTGAGATTGTCAATAATAATAATCTTACTTCCGGATGGGACGTTTCTTTTCTAGGTGCGAATATTACTAATCAGGTAATAAATAATGTTCAGATTTATGGAACACAATTAAAAATTCCACCTCATTCAAGATTTATTGCCGATTTTTCTAATCATTCAATTACAACTTACGACACCACCGATTGGTTTGTTATTTCAAAATCCTCATCAAGTTTTGAATATCAGGGTGCTTATTCTAAATCAAGTAGAATGATCATAGTTTACGAATATCAAGGAAACACTATGGATATAGAA
Organism: Apibacter raozihei; assembly: GCF_004014855.1. Taxonomy (NCBI): domain Bacteria; kingdom Pseudomonadati; phylum Bacteroidota; class Flavobacteriia; order Flavobacteriales; family Weeksellaceae; genus Apibacter; species Apibacter raozihei. The sequence goes on along the minus strand of NZ_CP034930.1, from coordinate 2,645,788 downwards.
AACTTGTATCCTATTTTAACAACAGGCAATGATCAGTCATATCCTGATATTTTTGTTGCATCTTTTATAAAATTAACGAATGACGGAACAAATGGAAAAACAAGATTAACTGTTTCTGTTAGTAGAAGTGACTTTGTAGGTACAGATCAAACAACAACAACATCAAACTGGCAAGGAACATTTTTATTAAACGTTTTACTCGCTAAATTAAAATAAATATTGAAACTCTCTAAATAAACAGGTTAAACAATAAGTCCATAAATTCATACTAGTCATTGGACTTATTGTTTATAATTTATTAGTCAGTTTTTAATAATTATAGCTAGAATTTATGTTAAAAATCAAATAAACTATTAATAAACGTTGTAGATTTTTTCAGAACTAATTCAGGAATTTCTTTATGAGGTGTATGACCTACATTGGGAATAATATATTTTTCTGCCTTTCCATTTACATTACGAACAGTTTCATCAACCTGTGTCAATGTTCCGTATTCATCTTTTTCGCCCTGTATAAATAAGAGCGGACAGCTTACAGAAGGTAGTAGATGTTTAATATTCCAATCTCTGAAATCATTACGGATCCAAGTTTCAGTCCACGATTTGAAAACCATTTCTGCTTTGTTTCCATGATACTTTTGTAAACGCTCTGCAAGATTTGAGTTTTTGTATATTTCTTGTATAAGGTAAATGCCTGAAAGTGTAATATCTTCAACAAATATATGTGCCGCTTCAACAATAACGGCCCTAATTTTTTTAGCATAAATACTTGCTGTAATAAGAGCCAGGCTTCCTCCATCGCTGTGACCAAATAAAATTGCCTGATCAATTTTAAAAAAATTCAACACATGGTTCAAGATATCGGCTTCATATTCAAGATACTTTACAGGCCTGTGGTGTGTAGGCATTGGTTCTGATTTTCCATAGCCCAGCCGGTCGTAAATAAGTACATTGCATGATACAGCTTGGGCCAAATCAAATGGAAATCTACGCCAAAGTTCTACACAGCCCAAACTATCATGTAAAAATACAAGTACAGGACGATTTTCATATACAAACCTCCATTCTGCATAAAGTTTCTTACCTTTTATTTCAAATAATTCGCTTCCGGTTTTATGTATCATTGTATTACTTTTAATAATTTTGTTTTTCCTTTAGTAATATTCAGTCCTGTAATTGCCATCATCATATAAAAGATTCCCTATACCTGTAAATTCGTTGGGAGGAAAAGCTTGGTATGTTATAACCGCTTCTCAATTTTACAAATAATATCAGTTCATCATTTAAATAAGATTATTTAAGCAATAAGCTGTCCAAAAATTTGGGATTTTTTCTCATTTGAAATATAGGCTGGTGTTTAATTATTCGTAAAATAAATGGTTCTTAGTTACATTTAGATAAAATTAAATATAATTTATAAATATTAAGATACTTGTTTATAAATACATTAGATGCTTATAAACTCAGTTGAAAAAAACAAAAACCTGCTTGCTGTTTTTTTAGGAATTTTACCAGCAATAAAGATAAAAAAATTAAATAGTTTATCTAAAATTAGGAAATTGTTTCCAAATAAAAATTTTATATCCATTTACGCTAATACACCTTTCTTTATAGAAACAGAACTATAAAAGCTGATTAAAAGTAAGTTGCAATAACGCATTTTTATCGTGTAATTAGTAATTTTAAACAAAAAATAGTTTATATATGAAGATTACTTTAAGGTTAGAAGAAGAGGCAGAATATCGTATTGTTGAGGAAATTACAAGAGAAGCATTTTGGAATGTATATTCACCAGGGTGTAGTGAACACCTGATTATTCATAAATTAAGAATGTGGCCTCAGTTTATTAAAGAACTGGATTATGTAGCTGTTAGTGATGATAAAATAGTTGGAAACATAGCTTATGTCTAATCCCAAATAATAGATACAAAAAAAAATAAAAAACATGAAATTGTTGTATTGGGGCCTGTAAGTGTTTTGCCTGACTATCAAAATAAAGGTATAGGAAGCAAGCTAATTTTGCATACTATTCAAAGAGCAAAAGAGCTAGGATACAAAGCTATTCTTTTATGTGGAGATCCAGATTATTATAAGAAATTTGGTTTTAAAGAATCAAAAAAATATAATATTACAAATGCTGAGGGAAAATTCCCGGTAGCATTACTTATTTTAGAACTTTTTCCAAAAGCTCTTAATGATGTAGAAGGCATGTATCTTGAAGATGATATTTATAATATATCTGAATATGAACTTGAAGATTTTGATAAAAATTCAAAAAAAAAGAAAAAAAAGTAACTCAATCTCAAAATAAATTCCGACAAATAGCAAATAAATATTTATAAGATAAGTATAATCAGTAATCTGTTGCTTTTAATATAACGGATCATTTAAATTATAAATCCATCACAAGAGCAACCTTTGTTTAACTTTTGCAGTCAACATCTGAGAAAAAATTAAGATTAGCATACATAATGAAAAATAAATGTTTAAGCGATAGCGAGTTTATATTTTTCTTGAATTTTTGTTTCTTTTTCACGGCATTGATAAATGATTAATGAGCTCTAAAATACAAATCTATATAGTGAGTTAAAAAAAGTTCGATATATTATATCGAACTTTTTTATCATACTAAAGAAAAATTATTAACTGTTAATTTTCAAATGCATAGAAAATTTACTTTTTAATAAAACGTAGAGTTGATTGTTGGGTATTTGTTTTAACAGTAAGCAAATAAATACCGGAAGATAATAATCGTACATCAATACGGTTATTTTTAATATTTTTCTCTTGTTTAATTAATTTACCGTCAAAGTTATAAATCTCTATACTTTGAATTTCATTGAATGTATCAAAGTGTAGTATATCAATAACCGGATTTGGATAAATTGAAATATCGGAAGAAACAATATCTGAAGAATACAGAGTTGTTGGATTATTAATGTAAATAGTATATTCTAAAGTAAACCTCGGAAATTTAGAATTAGTCATCTTACAGGTCAATGTAGTATTTACGTATTTAGGATCTGCAATGAATTTTCCATTTCCGTTAGATGCCAAAGAAATTTCTGTACTTCCGTTATACCATTTATATTGGGTAAGAGTGTTGTCAACACTGTATTCTGAGCTCAGGTCTATGGTTTTACCTGCGGAAATGGTTCCACCTTCAATTCTGGCCTGTGCTTCATAGGAATACTTGGCTATCGATTTCAAAGGTAAGGTAGAGAACCGGAACTTATTATTATAAACATAAAGTGTAGTAACGGAATTCCAGTTAGTTACGTTTATTTTTTCCAGTCGGTTAAAATGAACCAGTAAAGTGTTTACTGCTGCACAGTTGTTTACCGTCACTTCGGTCATATTATTGTACCCGGCATCAATCATTTTAAGTTTAGAATTATCAGAGGCTCTAAAAGCTGTAACGGAATTAAAAGGAAAAATAGCTTCTTCAATTTCCGGGAATGGAGTTATATCAATAGTTCCGGTTATTTTTATAGGATGATTCCACCAATATATTCTGGATATTCTTTTTCCCTGCTCACTATCTTTCCAGGTTACCCCTCTTACTTTGGAAACCCATTCTTCAGATATGTTCCAGTTTTTCAGATCATCATCCGATAATCCTACTGAAGTATAATTACTTCCCTGATTTAATATATTTCTTAACCCTTCTTTATCGCTTTCATTATAGATTCCTTGTGATTTTTCAATCTTGACTGTATATTCTAAAGTAAACCTTGGAAATTTAGAATTAGTCATCTTACAGGTCAATGTAGTATTTACGTATTTAGGATCTGCAACGAATTTTCCATTTCCGTTAGATGCCAAAGTAATTTCTGTGCTTCCATTATACCATTTATATTGGGTAAGAGTGTTTTCAACACTGTATTCTGAGCTCAGGTCTATGGTTTTACCTGCGGAAATGGTTCCACCTTCAATTCTGGCCTGTGCGTCATAGGCATACTTGGCAATCGATTTCAAAGGTAAGGTAGAGAACCGGAACTTATTATTATAAACATAAAGTGTAGTAACGGAATTCCAGTTAGTTACGTTTATTTTTTCCAGTCGGTTAAAATGAACCAGTAAAGTGTTTACTGCTGTACAGTTGTTTACCGTCACTTCGGTCATATTATTATATCCGGCATCAATCTTTTTAAGTTTAGAATTATCAGAGGCTTTGAAAGCTTCTACAGCATTAAAAGGAAAAATAACTTCTTCAATTTCCGGGAATGGAGTTATATCAATAGTTCCGGTTAATTTGGGAAATTGGCTCCACCAATATATTCTGGATATTCTTTTTTCCTGCTCACTATCTTTCCAGGTTACCCCTTTAACTTTAGCTACCCATTCTTCGGATTTTTCCCAGCTGAGAGTATCCGAAGCAGTAAGCCCCAATCCTGAGAGGTTTCTTCCCTGTCGCAAAACTTTGCGTAATCCTTCTTTATCTACTTTGTTATAAGTTGATACGAATAAGGGTTTTATATTATGTACTATATTCTGCTCCATCGTAAAACCTAAAGTAGCATCAATAGAATAGTAACCGTTTCTGGAGCCATTCCATCCCCAATTGAAATGAAAAAGTCCTTGCGCATCATAGCCGTCACAAATAAAAACATGACCTGAATTTGATGAGGATCCTGCATAAGATATCGGCAGATTATTATCTAAATTACTTTTTAAAATAGAAATCCACTCATCATCAGTTTTTGTTCGTCTATTAAGATACTGAATTTTAGGATCATATCCAAAATAAGTTTTTAAAACCCAAGCCACATCATTAGCGTATGCATTGCTACCTCCATAATTGTAATCCATATGCAATGCTGCACCACAATGGTACATTAGATCAGCTACTGCTTTTTCCTGAGCAGCATTACTTAATCCGGGGTTATATCCGGTAAGCATATTATCCCAATTATAAGTATATTGGGTAATATCTATTGAAGGAATTTTAATCTCCAACGTACGCGTTGTATAACTAGAAGTTGCCAAAATTCCTTTTGAAGGAAATTTATGATATTTCATAATCTGAGCCATAGCAGTAGCTACACATCCGGTAAGTGCTGGTTTTCCGGACTGATTTTTAACAGGAATGGAATTCCAAAAAGGATGGGCTTGGCTCCAAGCTGTTTTTATTAAGGGACTGACACTTTTTTCCAAACGAAATGCAGCTGTGGTAAAATTCAGGTAGGACTGCCATTGTTTTTTCACCTTTTCTGTAGGTTTTTTTTCTTTTAGAATAGCTTCTTCAATACCTTGCTGAACTTTTTCCATCCACTCGATGTAATTGGGTGGAAGATCTTCTTCATTATATGTACCTTCAGTAGTATAACCTATAACAGGAGTACATACATCATCAGCTGCTATAATGATATATCCATGGTTGTTGCCCTTGTCAAATACATAGTATAAATTGGGGGCTTTCTGAGTTTTTTTTGATTTAGAATTTCCTTGCACGGTTTTTACCAGCTGAATGTCCGCTGACCTGAATAAAACAGAGCTGTTTTGGCTTTGATGAACCCGAGCAATCCGGGTAGCTTCATTTACAGTTATTTGCTTCCCAAATATTGGTAAAGAACATACTGTCAGTAAGAACAATAATAATTTTTTTTTCATATGTAGTTAATTTTAATATGTTTAAATATGAGCAATCGTAGCTTATTACTTATAATGTTTATAATCAGTAATCTTTATATTATTTAGTTATAAAAAATTTAGCTCAACATTTGTACATTTTTTGTTTCATTATGTAAAAGAACTTTTTCATATTCTATTTGTCAAATACAGATGTCAATACGTTGACTATTTTCAATAACCTTCTAGTTTATTGATGATTACAGACAATTTTTTTTGTCATCTATAATTTTTTATTATAGTAATAGCATACTAATAAATTTCCTTATAATTAAAATTTATAATAAGAAGTAAAAAATCAAGAAATAATATTTATTATATTAAAATAAGAAAAAATTTATCTTTCAAAGATAGTTATTTTTGTTTTTTATTAAATAAAAATAATTATTTATTTCTAATTTGTAATTTTGTAAATTGATACTCAGGTTCTTTCGTTTGATTGCATTCAATTTTAATACTACAATTGGCATTAAATATATTTATATCAGTTCTATTACATTCTCCTAATAAAATAGTATTTATTAAAACTTTAGCATGTTTTTTTACATTTTTATATTACTAATTAATGTAGAATTAAGAAATATTATATAAAAATTACTTAATTATTTCTATTTAACTTTGCAAAAAGTTTTCAATAATAAAAATTAATCAATTATATAACGTAATGATGACCAGTAACAAATTTCCATATTCAGGACAAATATTTTTATTAACCATGGATAACGGATTAAAAGTAACTAATAATTATTTAGCAGATGGAATTAATCTAGAAGTCGAATTTATTTCAGGTGAATTAAAAGGTGTAAAGATGCAAATGCCTTATACATGGAAAGAAATATCAAAAAATTGTTTTTTAATATCATGGCAAGAAAATGATAAATCAACAGTTGTTCATTATGATGATTTTAATCAAAATAAATCCCATGCATTTTATACTACAATGAAAGGAGAATTTTATAAAATGGAAGGTATCATTGAAAAATATCAATAAATTTTTTATTTCCATGTATATTATATTTTTTAGTGATCATAAAAATTTAATCTAAAATATAATTAAATTCTAAAACTAATTTTTTATTAATAAAAAGTTATTATTAAATATACATGTGAGTAGTTAAAAAACAAAAATTAACTAAAGTTTAGTTTTATGATGTTCTATTGCTCTATTGACACCATTTTTATATTTAGTATAATCAATTTAAAATAAATGTTTGAGCGATAGCGATTTTTTACTTTTTTGAATTATAATTCCTTTACTTACGCCTTAAAAAATTAAGTAACTTAAAGCTATTCAACATAATGCAAGAATAGTAAAGAAGATAATCATGAGATTTATGACCGATTTAAACATTTTATTTAAAATAAATATATTTGCAATTATAAATTTTTAATAAAAATATGAAAAAAGTTATACTGATTGTTATATTAACCTTATTTTATAATATAATAAATGCTCAATTACTTGAATTAAATAAATTATCTAAAGGAGAATTAATTCAGGAATTATATTTACGTGATAATAATAAAGACGATCTATTCGGTTATTTATACATCTTTAAAATAGATCAGCTTGATAAAAAAGAATATTTATATGATTATATTTTACTTGATAAAAATTTAAATAAAGTATCAGCCGGAAATTTTACAGAAAAACTAGGTAACTTTTCAAAAAAAATATTTGTAAATGCCATACATAGAAATGGTTTAATATCTTTTAATATTAATGAAATAGCTACCGGAGGTGCTACCGTTAGAAATAGATATCGTCTTTTAAATATTAAAGATAATAAGTTATCAGATGCATTTTATTTATCTAAAGATTTAACTAAAGAATACAATCAGGAAACCAAAAATGTAAGAGAAAGTATTACCTTTTATTACGAACCCAATAGTTTTGGTTATCACTTATATAGTCCATTGGAAACCAATCAGGAAAAAAAATTACTTAAATTATCCTCTAAAACTATAGAAGAACGTTTAGAGCTGGCAAATGTAAATGTAAACCGTTTAAATTTTGCTAATGAAAACTTAGATTTTCAATGGTCTTACGAGTTTAATAAATCAGCTAATGAAAACCAATACGAAAAAATTTATCTTTCAAATAACCCCAATCTTACCAATACTATTATCGGAGAAAAGTATTTCAAAGGAAAAAATAATGAGACTAAATTAAAAAACGGACAATTATTTAATTCTTTTTTAATTTTTAATAAAGACAGCGGGCAATTGATTAGTGAAATAACTCCTTACGGTCAGCATACTGTAAATGGAATAGAAGCTAAAGAAATCACAAATATTAATGTATTTATAGATTCGGAAAAGATTACATTTTTAAACCGAATTATGAGTAATAAAGTCAAATCGTTTAATTTAGATGAAAAGAAAATTATAGGTTTTTCTAAGTCCCAATATTCTATTTCTACAGGAAACGAAATAAATAGAATTTTTTTTACATGGGATCAATTAGCTGAATATTTGACAATTAATGAATTCGGATATATACAAGAAAAAGATAATCCTAACTGTTATTTATACTTACACGATGTAATATTAAATTCAAATGGTAATCTTATTTTTATTACCGAACAATATAAAACATTAGCTGGTGACAGTATTGGATTTGCTATCCCTGGAGGAGTTAAAATAGGTGATATGATTATTTTTGAACTTGATAAAAATATGAAACTAACTTATTATAAAAGGATAGAAAAAGAATTACAAACCATACGGAATGGTGTGAAAATGCAAGGGATTTTGGCGGATTATTTAAATGCTTTTGACTATACCGGATATCAAAATGCAGGAAATAATAAATATTATTTCTTTTACTACAATAGACAAATACCAGAAAATGGTGGAAAAAAACAATGGTTTTTAGGGATTGTAACATACGATAACGGAAAATTTACAGAGAGTAAAATACAATTGAAAACTTCAAGAGATGACAGTAAATTAAATGTTATTCCAGCAAAAAATGGATACGTTTTAGTTACGGAAATTTTTAAAGATAAAAATAAAAGTACTGAAATACGTTTAGAAAAAATAAACTAATCTAAAAAAACTGCTGAAATGTCAGCAGTTTTTTTATTGTATTTGTGAAAAATTACTAAGTGGGAAAGTTAAATTTTTTCCCCTCCCCTTTTTTTTAATTAAATAGCTTAAAGCTATGTAACCTAATGCAAATACATTATAGAAAAATTACATATTTCAGATTCACGGCATAATTAACAGATTTTCCTATACTATCATGTTATGTCAGCGCAAAAACTATAGGCTTCGCCTAAATTAAACTTTTAAAAGCCGATTACCCAAATATATTTATATATAAAAGAACCATGCAGTTCTTTTACTTATAAGATTAAAAATTATCTCCTATCAATAATTTAGATAAGTTTTCAAAGCCCAGTTGTTCGTTGGTATTCATATAATTCAATTTTTCGGCAAATGAATGAAGTTCTTTCACCACCTGATTCACCGCTAGTTTCAACGCCAAACGGTCAATTTCAAATTCGTCTTTGGGAGGTGTGGGAACAAACGATTCGCCCTGTGGTAGCTCAGATCTGAGATTAAACCGTATCCTGTCTTGAGTTATATTAATTGCCGGACAAGGATGCCCCTGCCAGAATGAATGATTATTACCATTAGAAAGATCAATCCAGCCTTCAATATCTGCCAAATCACCACAACATTGTGGGTACAATACATCTTCTCCATTTACATTCAGAATATATCCTCCATCCAACGGATATATTTCATCTAAACTATAGTTTTTAGTCTTGTATTCTATCTGAAGTAATAGATGAGCATCGTTAATCTTGGCTATTTCGTAGAAACTGCAACCCTTTGTATAGGGTGTCAATTCAGAAAATCCATGCTCTGCAAGGCATTGATCGCTATACCTCTCCCATTCGTCCGGATATAGCCAGTAAGGCCCTTTTTCGGGGCTTTTTATATTATCCGAAGAACGAAATATTTCAATAACCGGGATTAGTTTTATATTCATGTTAGTTGTTTTTTTTATATAATTCTACTAATGTATCTACTACTTTGAATGAAGCATCCTTAGATATGAAGGATAACAAGGTAATGGATTTTTTTTCACGGGAGGCAGCCTGTATTTTATGATGTCCGTCTAATAGGTAATTAGCATACGTCCAATGGCTGACAATGCCATCTTCCGGTATTTCCATGTAAGTCATACATTCTTTAGCATCCACCACTGCCAGGGCCAGAGCTGTGGGTTGTTTTCCTTCTCTAATCTGTTCCTGATAAAACCGTACTCTATTTTCCTCTAAAGAAGAAGGTGGGTATAAGGGAATAAAAAACTCAAACAGTTTTTCGTGCTCTGAAATCACACTGTCCGTACCCCGATAATATATACCGCCGGTTTCATCCGTTTCATCTTCATAATCCCATAAAGGATTTTGCTCTTCCTTAAAATAGTCTCTTTTGCCGTTGTAGCAGGTTTGATAAGGCTGTATTTCAAGTAATAAACATTCATATTCACCCTCAGGTATAATCGCAGATAATTGCTTCGATATATCATCAGATATAGTTTCAATACCGTTGGCCAGATTATTTCTTACACTATCAGCGGTATAGCTACCCGCCAGGTCTGTTTTAATCTGAGTGAAAAAAAATGCGCAAGTACCGCAAATATTGCCGATATGAAATAAAGGCTCATTGTCGTAAGAAATAAACCGGTCCCACACTTCCCAATCTCCACCTCCGGTGGTAGTAAAGCTTAGTTTTGAATCAGACTTTGTAATTTTTAAATATATATGATCTAATAGCATACTATAATTTTTTGTACCCTTGATGAGATTCGAACTCACATTCCCCGTATATCGGGGCAGTATGGCTCTAAATGCGCTTCCCTACTTATATTACTACTTTCGGTGCTTCTGCAAAGTCTACCCGTTGCAGCGCACAGGCCGGCAACGGGAATATCCATACACTTCACGGTGACGTTACAACTTTTTCCGCAGCTTTATCCTTTTAAGCTACAAGGGTGTTTAGGTTATCGTTGTTGAATGATTATGCAAAATAAGAGTTTAAGTACGCAGTGTTTATGCGTAATATGAAGTATTTTTATTTATTTTGAAATTAATTAAAACATTTGAATTTAAACATAGCTGATAAATAATGAACACGGTGTCTTTTTTAAATCAAAAAATTCTACGAAATTTTCTGTCGGATATTATATCCTGGAGGAATTTATGATCTGATTTTCAACATGCAAAACAGCCTGATTCTTTTTATTTATACGGTTTCTATGGATCAGTAAAGACTTTACACCATTGTAAACCCCTGTAAAATACTCATCTTTTTTAAAATGAGGTATAAACACTGAATCCAGTACTTGTTTACAAATAGAATCAGTAAGAATCTTTTCCAATCTTCGGGAAGTAGCAATAGCTATCAAACGACGCTTTTTGCTTATAGCAATCACTACCTCAGTTTTTTCATATTCCGGTTGATTGCCCAAATTTGCAGCATAACTCAGTATGTTCTTGTAAGGTGCAATATTTTCCGTGGTAACTACTGAAACAAAAAAATGCTGGCGGTTGCTGTAGGCTTTTAATTGAATTTCCAGTTTATTTTTTTCGCTGTCCGTAAAAACACCTTCTTGATCCTGAACCTGATTTAAATGCAAAGGCATCTGCGGACAAAAGCCTGTAAAAAGGAACATACATACTGTAAGAAATAAAACCTGATTATTAAACATCTGACAAATATATTCATAAAAAATAACAGGCTTTTAGTATTACTGAGCTTACAAACAAAAAACATTGAGCTTTATAACAAAGCCTTTACCTGTAACAATTTATACTTTTACCCTGTAAATAAGTAAATAGATAATGAAGAAACTGATATTCGTATTGGCAGTTGTAATACAAACATTTGGAGCCTGCCAGCAAAACAAACAAAAAGAAATTATGAAACAGACAGAAGAAAAAGAACATTATACTTTTACATTGAGTGATCAAGTAACACGTAAAAAAGTAACTTTTGAAAACCGTTACGGAATCAGTCTGACAGGTGATTTATATTTACCTAAAGAATATAATTCCGGCAAAAAGCTACCTGCTCTGGCAATTAGCGGGCCGTTTGGAGCCGTCAAAGAACAATCGTCCGGGCTGTATGCAAATCAGATGGCAGAGCGAGGATTTGCCGTATTGGCATTTGATCCCTCGTACACAGGAGAAAGCGGTGGCGAACCCCGCAATGTAGCTTCACCGGATATCAATACGGAAGATTTTAGTGCTGCGGTAGATTTTCTGGGTATCCAGAAAATGGTTGATCGAAATAGAGTCGGAATTATCGGCATTTGCGGATTCGGAGGTTTTGCCCTGAATGCCACTGCGGTAGATAAACGGATAAAGGCAGTAGCTACCACCAGCATGTATGATATGTCAAGAGTTATGTCTAACGGATATTATGATCAAATGACTGAGCAGGAACGTACCCTACTTTTAGAACAAATGAGCAGGCAACGCTGGGAAGATGCAGAATCCGGAACTTATAAATTGGCACCTCGTGCCAATGCAGAAAAGTTAAATGGAGATGAACCTCAATTTGTTAAAGAGTATTTTGATTATTATCGCACACCCCGAGGTTTTCATGAGCGTTCTATTAATTCCAACGGAGCCTGGGCAGCTACGAATGCATTTTCCTTTATGAACTTTCCATTGTTAACCTATAGTAAAGAAATAGCCCCGCGACCGGTGCTGCTTATAGCAGGAGAAAATGCACACTCCCGTTATTTCAGTGAAGATGCTTACAAGAACCTTAAGGACCCCAAAAAGCTTATGATTATTCCTAATGCGGTTCATGTGGACTTATACGATAGAGTAGATATTATTCCTTTTGATGTATTAGCAACCTTTTTTAAAACTAATTTAAAATAAACAAATTGTTTACTTAGGTTGATATGTGATATATAAAGCCTTTATCATGCCGCTAAAAGTTAAATAAGAAAGTTCTTGAATCTTGTATAGTTCAAGAACTTTTTTTAAATATAAAAGTTTACAGATCAATTGATTCATTTAAATAATGATTTTAATTTCTGAAATTAGATCCTCTTTACATTATACATATTTTTTCGCCCTCTATTTTGTTTATATTTGTTAAAATGTAAATACTATGCTACACAAAGAAAAGTTCTTTATAATACTGGAAGAAAAAAAAGTTTTTGAAATTATTCCTTTTTTAAAAAGTTTAACCCTTGAAGAACGTAAAACATTAGCTAAACCAATCAGGCAGAGTATTAAAAATGCACAGGAAGAAACTGATAAAAGAAATAACGATACTTTTGTTATACTTTCCATTGCTGCATTTGTTTGTTTCAATTATAGTGATTATGTTCGCAACTACATATACCTGAGTTACCTTTCGTCCGGGTTCATTAAATTTCATGAGTATACGCAGGGCGAGTTAATGAAAAAGATCAGAATTGAGGATGTTTTATGCTGGTACTGTCCCGACTGGATAGATACATATCTGAATAAAACGGATAATTTTGAAGCAGTTACTTACGATGAGATAATACACTGGACGGACAAAGGATATGTAAAACCTTCACCTGAGCTTATTTCTCATAATCTGGTTCGTTATATCTATCAGTATCATCCCAACCAAACTATTCAACATACTTTTCACCCCGAACGTTTATTACAATATCCAATTACTTTGAAAGAACATATCTGGTATTTATTTCAATACAAAACCGATATTAACCATCCAGAAATATATTATGGAATGGAGAATCCTGAAAATGATTGGATAAAAGCTATTAAGCTGCTAGTGGAAAATAAGCAAACGGACAGACTAAGAATATTAGCAGAATGTGTAAAGACGGCCAACCAGGGATTTAATAAAACCTTATCCGGATGGTTTTTCAAACTTTTTAATGCATTACATCCTACTCCTTCGGAATTGATACAGCTTCAGGAACATTTATGGCCGGCATTAAGCTCTCCACAGACAAGTGTCGTTGGAATAGTGCTTAATTATAGTAAAAGCATCAAAGAATATTTTGAATTTGATTTCGATGCATTTCTTTTTTATCTTCCCAACTTATTGTCCTCTCCAACCAAAGCTATCGTAAAAAGTTCTCTGGATCTTGCCGAATATTTGTTAAAAAATAAAAAAGGCTGTTCAGAAAAAATTTGTGAGGCCTTGGGAAACGGATTCATTTCCCGGGATGAAAGCATTCAGAAGCGTTTGGCCAAGCTACTTATCAGCTATGGTAACCCTACAGTTCTTAAAACAAAATTATCTCCATATACCGATTATATTTTGTCATCAGTCAAACCTCAGCTTCAGGAATTGTTAGAAATAACATCAGTCAACCCGGACGATGAAGAGAATGTTGAAATTCAACCTTCCGGAATGCCTAAATTCATAAGTCATCATTCACAAATTGAAGAAATAACAACTTTAGATGAATTTCAGTTTTTCATCAATCAGGTTTTTGAAAATAATGAACCCTGGCATATCTTTTGGTTACCCGTATATATACAAAAATTTAAGGATGAGATAATTAAAGATCCTGATTTGTTAGCTTCGGCATTAAAAATAGCTGTAAAAGCTTTTATGAACCAAAACTATGGACGAATAGATAATGTAGCTGCTTCATTTTTAATTAGCTATGCGAAATATTTGATAGAACAGTATCCGGAAAATACTGCTAAAATTAAAGCTATAGTAGTAAATTCAAAGGTTCCGGATTTAACTAGTCTGAAAACCAGATTCGTACAATCATATTTAACTCCCTTGATTCATATCTATATGCGGGTATACGAACAACTTAAAAAAGGAATTGTTCTGCCCCTGTTATCAACACCAACTCATACTCCTCATTGGATTGAACCTTCTGCACTGATCAGTCGTCTGGCAGAATATCAGCACAAAAAAGAAGAACCGTTTAGTTTTGATTTGCAGCTGGCTATTCAGCGTTGCTGCCTCGAAAATGCTTCTGCATATATAGAAATGGCTCAGAAAAAACTTACCGGTGAATTGAAAGATCTGATACTTTTTTTATTGGATTCTACCCTGGATGAACCTAATCAGGTAGAACATTCAGCCTGGTGGATGACAGCTGCCCTTACACGAAATCCGAATAAAATTCCTAAAATGAAATCTGAATGGGGATATGATTATTTAAATGATGACTATTTTACAGATCACCTGAAGTGGGAAGTACTTGTTAAAGAAAAAAAATATAAAATAAAACTTCCCTATTATACCCTATCTGCCGGTAAATCTACCTTATACATGGAATATTTAATCCCTAAAAAAATATGCGATCCTTTACGCAAAAATGATGCATACCATTTAGGGTTGTCTATGCCGCACAACAAGACCTTACTCGAGGTGCATATTTTAAACTCTTTAAATGATCC
The DNA here is from genome assembly GCF_004014855.1 of Apibacter raozihei. NCBI lineage: Bacteria > Pseudomonadati > Bacteroidota > Flavobacteriia > Flavobacteriales > Weeksellaceae > Apibacter > Apibacter raozihei. Next base: position 2,630,751 of record NZ_CP034930.1, on the reverse strand, counting down.
TACCTCTTCATCATCCGATGTTTTAGTAGATGTATGTTCGATGCTACAGATCTTACAAACTACAGGTATTAATGATTTTGATTTTAATTATCATTTCCTGGCTCACAGTTGGTTATATCCAAATAAAACAGCGCGGGACATTGTTTCTTCTCTGTGGGTTGAATATGTACAGCAACAGAAGCTGGACAGTAGTAAATTAGGAAAAGAATTAGGCAGGTTAAATACAAACGGATGGTTACCGGTAAAGCGTTTAACAGATGCACTAGACATGCTTCTAAATATTAGTTCCGTGCATGATAAAGAATTAATCTGTTTAATCGAAAATATATTGTTGGAAACTTCAGAACCTTATACTAACATAAGGAAATTACTGGAAATATATAAAGAGTTGTTATTGATTGCCAATCAAAAATCAGGTATAACCGAAAAGCTGGATGCCTGGAAAGATGAAAAAAACTGTAAGAAGGTAATACTGGAAATTTTAAAACAATAAACGCATGGATGATAGTTTAATATATAAATATGCATTTCCTTCCAGCGTTATACAAAAATCGGGTAAGGATGAACTTTTCCTTTCAAAATATAGTGAAATACAAAAAAACAGCGAGGCTCCCTGTTATTTCTGGGGTACTATCCGAAATCCTTTCATCATCTCCCGCTGCCTGGTCACTCTGTCTAACGTTGTAAAATCAAACTATAGTTTAACGCCTGCACAACTGGCCCTTATCAAAGATCCTATAGTAACAGCCGGTAATGAACGTATACGTTTTGAAGGTTTCTCACAATGTGCAGGTGTATATGCGCGGGTAGATGTTTTGCCCGATGCACTGGATGGAGAATTTCTGGAAAACGGCACTACTAATGTTGATTTTAACCCGCCCATACTTACCGCTTTAAACAGTCTTCGTTCAGATGCTAAATTGATGATGTCTGTAGGCCAAAAGGAAGTGGGAATACATATAGACAATGAGCACATAGTAGAGCGTAAGGTACCACTGCCTGACAAGTGGATCCGAGGATTGAGCTCAGTTCAGATCTACCTTTCGAAATCAGAAAAATCGTTTACTTTAAACCGGGTACAGGCTCAGCAATTATTTCGCGATATTCCTAAAGGAATAATAAAAACAGATTATTATCTTAGTATTAGAGGTAATTTACCTGTTTTTTCTCCTGCAAAATCTATCAGCGGAGTCTGTGTCGGTGGCTTACACCGTTTGCGATTGTTGGAACCGCTTCTTCCCTATATTGATTGTTTACAGATATTTTCCCACTCCAGCATGCAGTCTACTACCTGGCAGCTTTATTTTGGATCCATACGCTTCAGCTTAACCTTATCCCGAATTTCCTGGCGGGGATTTTCGGGTGAAGGAGCAGTGCTTGATTTTTTGCTGAATGATTTGCCGGAACATTGGATACAGGCTATGGATAATTATTCATATGCCAACCAATCTTTTAATCCTGTACAATTTGCGATTGCAGAAAATTTAGATTTCGATAAGGTAGACAGACTTACAGGTAAATTGACCGCTATGGGTTTACTAGGATTTGATCTTGACGAAAACCAATTCTTTTACCGACGTCTGCCCTTCAACCCTGACCGCATAATCAAATTAAATCCGAGAATAAAAGGAGCTGAAAAGTTAATTGCCGATCAAAAAGTAGAAATAATAAGCAATGTAGAAGGAAAAATTAAGGCATATGTTGAAGGAAGTGATATAAGACATACGATATTACTGGATAAGAGCAGTGAACGATGTACCTGCGAGTGGTATACTAAATATCAGGGAGAAAGAGGGCCATGTAAACATGTTCTGGCAGTAAAAAAAATGATCAATTACAAGTAATGTTCTGTCATAAATAGCAACTACTTCTAAAATATAATTAATTATTAAAGTAAAGTGCAATAACATAACAACCTATAATTACAATCAAGGGAATTTTTTATATTATATTTCAAAATATTTAGAAATTAATACCTTTGTATTCTTAATTTTTACCTGACATGAATTTACATTTTATACAGCACGAAACTTTTGAAGCTCCCGGAGCATATTTACAATGGGCGCAAGATAAAAATCATACGTTTCAATTCTCAAAAGTATTTGAAAAGGATCTGCTTCCTGAATCTGTTGAAAATATAGATATGTTAATTGTTTTAGGAGGACCACAGGATCCGGCAACTACTCTTGAAGAATGTTCTCATTTTGACTCAAAAGCTGAAATATCTTTTATAAGAAAATGTATAGATGCAGGCAAGGCTGTTGTAGGCATATGCTTAGGTTCTCAGCTTATAGGTGAAGCTTTAGGAGCTCGTTTTGAACATAGTCCGGAAAAAGAAATAGGTGTATTTCCTATTCAACTTACAGAGGATGGAAAAAAAGATGAAAAAGTAGCTCATTTCGGAAACTTTCTTCCGGTAGGACACTGGCATAATGATATGCCCGGATTAACCGCTCAAAGTAAAATACTTGCAGTTAGTAACGGATGTCCCCGACAAATTGTTTCTTATACTCCTTTAGTGTATGGATTTCAATGCCATATGGAATTTACTTCTGAAGTAATGGAGCTTCTTATTGCTGAAGAAAAAGACTTTTTAGAAACACAAAATACTTATGCCTGGGTTCAAAAGCCAGAAGAAATTCGAAGTTATAATTACAATGAAATGAATGAAAAACTTTGTATATTTTTAGATAAGCTGCAAAATGCATATCAACAAAGTCTTTCTTAAACTATTTTACATAAATAAAAAACGTATCACCTCCTTTAAAAAAAGAGAAGTAATACGTTTTTTATTCGCCGGGTTATTTATTTACATTTTAAATCCGGGCATATAATCAAAACGGATCTAGTTTTTAAGAGCTTCTTTTATCATTTCTCCTACACGGGTAGCAGATTGCGGATTTTGTCCGGTAATAAGCCGTTGATCAGAAACGGCCTGAACTTTCCAGGGATCCGCTTTTTCAAAAATAGCTCCACGTTCTTTCATCTTATCTTCTAACAGAAAAGGTACCACTTTCGTTAGTCCTACTTTATCTTCTTCTTCATTGGTAAACCCACTTACCTTTTTACCGTTCAGTAAGTAAGAGCCGTTGTCCAGTTTTACATTTATTAATCCAGCAGGGCCATGACATACAGCAGCTACAATACCATTATTTTCATATATTTTTGATGTTATACGCGCAATATCTTTATTATCTGGCAAATCCCACATAGCCCCATGTCCCCCAGCATAATAAATAGCATCATAGTCTTCGGTATTCACCTGGGAAGGTTGTAAGCTATGACTGATTTTATTATTATATACTGGATTTTCCCAGAATTCTTTATTAACAGGATCGTTTAAATCAAAACCATCTACCGGTGGATTTCCTCCCTTTGGACTGACAAAATCAATTTCATAACCCGCTTGGGTCAATACTTTCCACGGATGAGAAACTTCACTTAAAAAATAACCTGTTTTTTTTCCTGTGTTTCCTTTTTCGCTGTGACTGGTAACAACAAATAAAATTTTCTTTTTCATTGCATTTTTTTTAGCTTGTTGTGAGAATAAAAATATAGGGCCTAAGACAGCGATTAATAGTAAAAATCTGAATGTTAATTTCATTATGTTAAGAATTTTTGCTTGGGTGGTAATTCAATCAGTGCAATAATTAAACCAGTCAGTTAAAATGCTTATATTTATAATACCGATTATTTAATACATATAAGACCAATCCAGTTGAACAATTCATTTAAATCATAATCGCCACTATGAGGAGTTTCCCAAGGAAAAGCTAAATCTACGTCATAACCTGAATTCTGCAATTTTGTAGCTAAAATTACCGGTATGGCCAGCGATCCGTCTTTATCTATAGTACCATGACGAATGCGCCAGTGAGGAGCTACCTTTACTTTAGAATCCATGATAAAATACATAGGATTCATCATTTTAATAATGGTTTTATCTGCCATTTTTGCTTTTTTAGTCCCATGTCTTAAAGAATAAGATGTGAAATGCCTTGCACTATCTGATTCTGTACCAAAAAGATCATTTTCTCCATTTTCAAGATTTAACCCGTCAAAAGCAGGCGGTAGTTTCATTCGTTGAGTATATTTTACATAAGCTTTAAAATCTAATCCGGTAACTTTTTTTTCCTGAATAGTAAGCCATTTAAATGAGCTTAAATCAGCACCTTTATCCAGCTCTTTTTGTGCTGAAGCTTGTATATAAGAAGCTACCAGATTTCTGAAACTTCCCTCTCCATTTTGATTTAGTTTTACTATATTTCCTTTCTTGTCTTTTAAATTTAATGAATTAATATAGGCTGGAAATAAAGATTTTAATTGAGCTGAAATAGCTATTTCTTTTTCAGAGAGAACTCCTTCCACCATTTTTCTCTCCATCCGAAAATCAATCATCTGCGAAATTTGCATTTTTTTATATTCTTTGACATCGCCAAACTGCCATTCATAAGCAGCATCGGCATGATCTAGATTTGTTATCGGACAGTAAGCAGACACGGCAAAAATAGCATCGGAAGCATCCGCAGCCCCAAGATCTTTAAGATAGGGTATAAATTCAATAGCATCTCCTGTCCCTCCCAACAGTACAGACATGGCTCCACCCGCGCTGGTTCCATTGGAAATAATTTTGCGTGCATCTCCAGGCATATTCTTGTCATTATACGCTAGATATCGAACTGCTGCTTTTAAATCCACAATATCAGCCGGTGCTTTTCCATAGTATTTTCCCTGTTCATTTTTTAATGATCTTCCTCTTGCTCCGGGGTAGGCAACAATCAGTCCATGAGATAATGCAGTTAAAGCAGCATTGGGTTTACCACTCCGTTGATCTATTGACGGAGTTCCTGGTTTAGCCGGCATATACCCTCCTACATTGTTGGGTAAAAAAATAGGAGCATTGTTTTGATTATACTCTCCCACCGATTTTCCTTTATAATATTCTATCGGAACATAAAAATTAAGACTTTGGTAAGTTATATCTACCGGATTTTTAACATAAACAATATTTTTATAAGCTCTGAAATACAAAGTTTTGCCTTCAACTTTTGCGGAATCCAAGGTGTAATTTTGGGAATTAAATTCCAAAGAATATGTTTTTTGCTGTGCATTAGCCGTAATTAAAGCTAAAGGTAATATAGCGAGTATATTAAATAATTTTTTCATTAATTGATTTTTTATTATTTCAACATTTCCTGTAAAAACATGATTGTATGCAACCAGGCACGATGAGCCATTACAGGATTATAGTCTTGAGATGCTGGATTGGTAAAAGTATGCTTACTGTGGGCATAGTATATCATCTGCCAATCGGCTTGCGCTTCATTCATTTCTTTCATAAGATTCTTAATATCTTCTTGTGAAACGGATTCATCGTCTGCCGGATGCTCGATGAGTATGGAAGCTGATAATGCTCCGTTAGGTCTGTCGGGAGACTTTCCTAATCCCCCGTGGATAGAAACCACTCCTTTTACCGGAAGCTGAGCACGTGCTGCTTCCAGAGCTCCTGTACCACCAAAGCAGTATCCGATTACTGCCAGACGGGAAGCATCTGCACCTGCCTTTTTTAGCTGTTCCAAAGCCAATTGAATTCTTGTTTGATAAGCTAAAAAATTGGTTTTATAACTGCTGCTTATTTTTGCTGCCTCAGCAAATGAAGAAGGAGTATTTCCTTCACCGTAAATATCAGCAATAAACACTTTAAAACCTTTTCGAGCCAGATCTAAGGCTGCAGTTTTTGCTTCCTCATCTATTCCCATCCATGCAGGAAGTATAAGTACACCCGGTTGATGAGCACCCGTATTATCTGTTATTAATCCTTTAAGCTTCTGATTACCATCTTGATAATAAATGGGTTTTAATTCCTGTGATTGTGCTGTATGCAATAAAAAAAGACTACTTACAGCTATTAGCATAGCTCTTATTTTCATATTTAAGGTTGTATAGGTTGATATTATAAACTAAAGAAGTTGTAATTATATTACTATTTGAAAGATAAAAGTTACAATTTAAAAATATAACTAAAAAATATTTTTTTGTTTATGCTGGTATTAGTATTATCTAGATTACCCTAATTTTTACGAATAGTATTATTTTAATTTGTTTAAAAATCAGTCTCTTATCTTTTATATGCAAATTAAATTTAAATCGGTTGTATGGATTGCGTAAATTTTTTTTTGGTTGCGTAAGTGAAAAAATTAAAATATTTATATATTTGCATAACTGGTTATGTAATTAATTATATAGTTATGAATTTATTTGAAAAAACAGGAAAAATGGCACTTAGCAGCCGATTACGATTATTGACTTCTCAGATTACCGAAGATGCTTCCCGGGTATATCAGCTTTATGACATCGGGTTTTCACCTAAATGGTTTCCTATTTTTTTCATACTTGTTGAAGAGGGTGAAAAAACAATTACTGAGATAGCTCAGGAAGTTGGTCATTCTCAACCCTCAGTTACTAAAATTGTAAAAGAAATGGCTATAGCCGGATTAGTTGAGGATAACAGAAATTCAGCAGATAAAAGAAAAAATATGGTAGCACTTACTGAGTTGGGAAAAGAAACTTCTGAAAAAATCAAACCATTGTATGAAGATGTGGGAGCTGCGGTTGAAAGTCTGATTAATGAAGCAAACCATAACTTATGGGAAGCTATGGAAGAATGGGAGTTTTTACTAAAGCAAAAAACATTGCTGAGAAGAGTTCAGGAATTTAAGAAAAAACGTGAAAGCCTCAAAGTACAGGTAGTTTCTTATGAACCCAAGTATCAAAGGGCATTTAAAGAATTAAATGAAGAGTGGATATCCCAATATTTTAAAATGGAAGCAAATGATTATAAATCGCTGGATCATCCGGAGGAATATATTATTAATAAAGGGGGAAAAATTTTAGTGGCTCTTTATGAAGGTAAACCTTTGGGGGTATGTGCACTAATTAAAATGGATGATCCTGAGTATGACTATGAAATGGCAAAAATGGCAGTGTCACCTTCTGCACAAGGTAAAAACCTGGGCTGGCTTCTAGGACAGGAAATTATACGTACTGCCATAGAACTGGGCGCTTCCCATCTTTTTCTGGAAAGCAACACCCTACTTAAACCAGCTATTAATTTATACTATAAAATGGGATTTCAAAAAATAGTCGGGCGACCTTCCCCGTATGAACGAGCTAATATTCAAATGGTTTTAGATTTAAAAAATTTTACCAGTAAATAAATAGCATGGAATTAAAACAAAAATACACGATTGATAATACTACTTTTCAAGATTGGGATCTAATTTTAGAACTGTTGGATAAAGCTATAAAAAATAAGAGAAAAGACGGGTATAAAGTTTGGAATCAGATAGATGAGTCGGGAATAAAAAATGATATAGCAAAAAAATTACAATATAAAGTAAAAATAAAAGAACAAGTATCAGGAATATTTTAATTCAGTTTAATGATCCTTTTATCTGGAGAGAAAGAGATTGTGATAAGGCCATATACTTACATCGTATTGTGGCAAATCCTGATGTCAGTGGTCAAAAATTTTTTTAAACAGTACTAAACTGGGTCATGCTGTATGCTAAAAATAATAAAATTGATAATATCCGAATGGATACGTGGGCTGATAATCAAAGATTAATTGAATATTATAAATCTTATGGTTTTCAATTTGTTGAAAACCATAAAACACCAAATGAACCTGAATTACCTATCCAAAATCGTAATTTAGAGATTATCCTTTTAGAAATAGATTTAACAAAAATAGATGAAAGTTTATAAAATAATTAGATAGATTTATATTCTGAATATTTGTATTAATTATAAATATGCTCTGAAAAAATCAGTTAGCTTTTCTGTTACCTGTTCCACATATATTTCCTGATCGTATAAATCTACATGGCTGGCACCTTCAACAATATAGAGTTCTTTGGGTTCATTGGCTTTTTCGTAAGCGTTTTCGCTAAAATATATTGTATCAGCTAAACTGCCAACAATTAATAATAAAGGTCGCGGTGACAGGGTATCTAATAAATTAAATGCCTCCCAGGCTATAAATCTGTCGTTACCCGTATAAAGATATTTGTTGTGTGAATTAGGATGTGCTGCTCTGGATGTACAGTAATATTCATAGGCTTCCCTCTGAATTATAGGAGTATCATCGTCAAAATCTGCTTCAGAATCGGGTACATATCCAACAAAAAGTGGCTTTTCTCCACGGGCTTCGCGTGTTCTTTGCAGGGCTACCTCTTGAAGAATTTCATTCCGCTGTTGTTTTGTCCATTTTCTGGCAAAACCATTTCTCTGACTATCTCCTACATCCCAGGTACTGATTCCTGCAACTGCTTGTATTCTGTACTCGGTTTGTGCAGTGTTGATAGCATATCCAGCTCCTGCACAAATTCCCATAGCCCCTATTTTATTTTCATCTATATAGGGTAAAGTGACTAAAAAATCTACTGCACAACGAATATCTTCTACTCTTTTTGCCGGATCATCCAGATATCGTGGCAACCCTTCACTTTCTCCCTGATGGGATGCATCAAAAGCTAAACTTATAAATCCATTTTCAGCTAGTTTTTTTGCATATAAACCGGCAACCTGCTCCTTTACTCCGTTTCCCGGATGAGATATAATAATTGCTGCAAATTTTTGATTGTTGTCAAAATCTAAGGGAAAATAAAGTTCTCCAGCTAATTTTAAAGTTTGATTTTTAAAAAAAATTTTTTCTTTGTTTATGGTTTCCATTTTTTCCATTTGTTAGATTGGTATTTTTGAATTAGTTTAATTTAATAAATTTGTTTATTCATTATCCAGCATGGTTTTTCAAAATTAGTAAGACTCTTAAAATAATATTTTGCTGTATAGCTCAATTTTTTTGATTCTAAAGTTCATTTAGGTAAGTAATATTATAATTTTAAATGGTTATTGATTTTTGAGCAGCTCGTTGATCTGTCAACTTTTAAAATAGTTTTTTTTGACTCACAGATATAATAAAGAAAATAAAGTTTTTTATAATCAGTATTTAAATATCCCGGATATAATATATATTTGCAAAGGATATTAAAATATTTACTCATGTACCAACAATTTGCTTCCAACACTCCCCCGCCATCAGCATAAAGGCTGAATAACTCATATATAATAATACTTACCTTACAGTTGCATAATTGTGCAAGCTTAGAAGTTCGTTATTCTCAATTCTCAAGGTTGTTTAGCCTCTTATCAGACTCAAATTTATAAACTTTTAAATTACAATCTTGAAATGAAAAATTTTAAATATATCGCTTTGGTACTGGCAGGAGCCTCTATGTACGGTACTATGTCTTCTTTTGTTAAATTATTTTACTTACGTGGTTATTCAATTGCAGAAATGTCTTTTTTACAGGCTTTATTTGCAGCGATTTTTCTGGGATTTGCTCTTATATTTTCTTCTGATAAAAGAAAATTAAAATTATCCAGAAAAGAATTGATTTCTTTAGCTGCTACCGGAGCAACCATTGGGTTAACTACATTTTTATATTATCAATCGGTGAAGTATATTTCTGCATCACTTGCTATCGTATTGCTTATGCAGTTTACTTGGATAAGCCTGTTATTGGAATGGTTATTTTTCAAAAAAAAACCTGCCGGAGCTGAAATGATAACCATTTTATTTGTTTTAGCAGGTACTGTATTAGCAGGAAATCTTTTAAAAGCAGAGAAGATAGATTTTTCCTGGATCGGAATAATTTTAGTATTAATATCTTCATTTACCTATGCTGTTTACATTGTTGCAAACAGTCGGGCGGGTGTAAATGTTAACTGGCTTCCAAAAAGCACACTTTTGATGGTAGGTTCTGCAATTACGATATTTTTAATTAATGCCCGCCAGATTTGTGTTGAAACTCATTGGAGTTCTGAATTGTTACTTATAGCTCTTTTTCTTGCTGTAATAGGAACAACTCTTCCTACTGCTTTTTTTGCAGCCGGAATTCCAAAAATTGGAGCAGGAATAAGTGCTGTGTTAATGACAATTGAACTTCCGGTTGCTGTTATTTGTTCTTCATTATTGTTAAAAGAACCTATCAGCTTTCTGCAAATTATTGGAATTTTAATTATGTTAGGCTCTATAGCTTTCATGAATTATTTTAAGTACATGAAAAATAAAAGAAATCATTTAACCTGAAATTAATTTTCTAATTTCTTTATAAAAAAAGCGGGTTGAATTTTCAACCCGCTTTTTTTATAGCTTAAATTTTATTTATTCACCAAATATTTTTACTAATTCAGCATCTAAAGTCTCTGGCTCTTCACCTACCAGACGTGCAATAATTTTTCCTTCGGGATTGATGAGAATCTTGGTTGGAAAGGCTATAATACTGTATAAATTAACAACATCATATTTATTTTGATCTTCATTATTTAATATCTGAGTCCATACCAACCGATCTTCTTTAATAGCATTCAGCCAATCATTTTTACCTGTACTGCTTTCCTGAGCAATGTTAATAAATTGTAATCCTTTAGGGGAATATTTTTCATAAAGTTTAACTAAATGCGGGTGAGATTGCCTGCATGGCATACACCAGCTACCCCAAAAATCAATCAAGATATATTTTCCTTTATAATCACTTAGTTTAACAAGCTTTTCATCTTTATCTTTTTTCTCAAAATAAGGAGCCTGCTGATTAATCGCTGTTTTTTTACTGTTCTCTATGTATTCGGATATTGATTTTCCTAATTCTGAATTTTTTATAGAGGAATCTAATTGATTATACTTTTGCTCAAATTCCTCAAAAGAAAGTTCGCCGATTAAATTTTGCAAAAGGAAAAGTGAAACATAGCTGGAAGGATTTGCTTTGATAAAGTTACTTTGTTTATCTGTTATCTTCGATAGAATATCTTCCTGTTCTTTATTAAGTTGAGTTAATTGAACAGAATCTTTAGTACTTAGAAATTTATCGTGTTTTTCCATTAAATCTTTTTCCAGAGTACCCTTGTCAGTCAAATACTTCATATATTCAGTATTGGTTTTACCTCCTGACAATTTAACTATTGGCCATTCTTTGTTGTCAAAACTTAAAGAAACTCTTTCTCCGTTTTCTGCAAAAAAATAAAAAGGTGATGAAGGTATAACACCATCCCCTACTTTTAATGATTTACTTTCATCCAGATTCATTAATGATAATACTGAATATTCAGGAACTTTAATATCAATTTCTCCTTTTCCGTTTTTCAAAATTATAGTTTCCTGTTTAAATTCATCTCCTTTATTCCAAACCAATACCAATGAATCTGAAGGATAATTTTTTGCCTCAATTATTATTTTGCATGTATCTTTTGCTACAGGTTCCTTAGGCGAACATCCTGTAATGATAAGCATGATCAGTAGTGTAAGTGATACTAGATTTCTCATAAATTTTTTACTTCTTTTGAATTATTTCTTATTATTTATTTTTCTTCTAAACTATTATTTAAGTATTTTATTGTTTCAGTTAATTTGACCTTTTGTAAGAATAATTCTTGATATTATATATTATGTTCTGGGTGAATAATAAATAATGCAAACTCCAATCAATGATACTAATGCACCTATAATATCATATTTTGTTGGTGTATACTTATCAAAAATATAAGCCCATAGTAAAGATAAAACAATGAAAAAACCTCCATATGTAGCATAAACCTTAGCAAAATTTGATTCTTGAAATGTAGCTACAATACCGTAAAGCACTAGTATGATTCCTCCTGCTAATGCCCAAATCAATGATTTTCCTTCCTTTAAACTTTGCCATATAAGATAACCACCACCAATTTCACAAATTCCGGCTAATATAAATATAAGAACAGATTTTAAAACCATACTTTATTTTAAATTTAATTTCATCATTATATCTGTCTGTTCATCGTCACCTAAACGAAAAATGTGTTTATCAAATTCTATAAAACCATTTTTTTTGTAAAAAGCAATGGCTTTTGGATTTTCTTCCCATACACCCAACCATATATATTCGTAGTTTTCTGTTTTTGCAATTGATAAAGCTTTTTCAAAAAGTAACTGACCAATTTTCATTTTCTGATATCCCTGTAAGATATAAATTCTTTCAATTTCAAGACTATTAGTATTTTTAATTTCTGTTTGTGCTTTTGAACTATTAATTTTCAGGTAGCCGACCATCTTATGTTCAAATTCTGCAAAATAAAACTCAGATAAAGGATTTTCAAGTTCACTACGTAATTTATCTATACTAAAGTTTTCATTTAAATAATTTTGCATATCTTCTTTAGTATTAAAACTTTCAAATGTTTCATAAAAAGTTTTTTTTGCTAAATCCTGTAGTATTTCAATATCCGTTAGCTCAACTTTTCTAATGGAAACTGTATTCATATTTTTGGTATTTTATAATTTCAAATTTAATAATTAATATATACAATAAGCTAAAATTATTGATTAACATTTTTTTACGTTTTATAAATAGAGAAAAGCTGTTATTTTTGATAACAGCTTTAAATATAAATAGATAATGTAATTTTATTTTATGGTTTTTCTTCAGCAATAATAATTTCAATGCCTAAGTCTTTAATGTTATGATAATCATTGTCACTAATGTGAGCATCCGTTATTAATACATCTATACATTCTATATCAACAATTTTGCTAAAACCTCGTTTTCCTATTTTAGAAGAATCTGCTAATAATATAACTTTTTCCGAATTTTCTATCATCATTCTATTCAATTCCACTTCCACAGTTGTAGAAGTTGAAATTCCAAATTGTAGATCAATTCCGTCAGCACCAAAAAACAATTTTCCTGAGAAATAATTTTTAATCATTTGTTCGGAATAAATACCAACGGCTGCTCCCGAAGATAACCTAATATCTCCTCCAACCTGCATAAGATTTATGTCGGATTTATTTTGTAGAATTACTGAGGTATTGATAGTAGCAGATAGTACGGAAAGGTTCTGAATTTCTGAATTTACAATTTCAGTTGCGAGGTACTGAGTCGTTGTACCCGGCGCCAGGCTTACAAAATCCTGATCATTAATTAAATTAAGAGCAGCCTGGGCAATAAGCTGTTTTTCGGATATATGAATTTTTTCCTTGCTTAAATTATGAGTTTCTCCTACAATAATACTATCCTGACAACCTACAACTCCTCCATGTTTACGACTAACGAGACCTAAATTTTCCAGATATCGTAAGTCTTTTCTTATAGTTGCTTCAGTAACCTGAAAGGTGTTAGCCAAATCAATTACAGATAAATAACTATTTGAAGAAAGAACTTTAAGTATTTTTTGCTGCCTCAGATTATGTATATTATTATCTTCCATGGAACAAATATAAATTATATATAGGAAAGTCTTATTTTACTCTATAATTTGTTTAACATTTTCTAATTTTCTGTATTTATCATACGCTTTTAAATAAAACTCACGGTTTTCGTTTCTTGGTGTATAAATTTTATAATCTTTTACACCTAATTGATCCTGAGCTGTTTCTAGATCAGGATAATATCCGGCAGCAACTGCTGCACACATAACTTCTCCCAATGCAGGACCCTGAATAACATTTAAGACTTTGATGGGCATTTGTAAAACATCTGACATGATCTGCATTACAAATGGTGATTTTTGAGAAATTCCCCCGACAGCAATAATTTCCTCCACTTCAATTCCGTGTTTTATAAATTGATCAGCTATAGCTTTAGTGCCGAAAATAGTAGCTTCTACTAAGGATTTATAGATTAAAGGCGCTGTACTTGATAATGTAATTCCTGCTAATGTCCCCTTAAGATTGTAATCTACATCAGGTGTTCTTCTACCATTTATCCAATCAGTAGCAATCAGGCAACTTTCATCATTGCCCGACAATTTTGCCTGTCTGGCCAGATTAGGAATAAGTTCATCATAAACATCTTTATAAATTTTTTCTTTCAAATCATCATCAATATAAGGCAGTTTATTAAAAATTTCAACAAATGGCCACAAAAGAACCCTCCGGAACCAGGCATACAAATCTCCGAAAGCGGCTTGCCCTGCTTCATACCCAACTAAACCAGGAATAACTGCATCATCTGCCTGTCCTGTAATTCCAGGAATACTCCGGTTGTGTTTTTTTCCTGCCAGTACTGCACACGTTGAAGTTCCAACAATTTCGACCATTACTTTTTCCCTTACTCCTGCTCCTATAGCTCCTGCAGTAGCATCCATATGGCCTGCGGCAACAATTACATCTGTGTTAAGGTTTAGTCTGGATGCCCATTCTTCACTTAAAGTTCCTATAGGTGAGACACATAAATATACTTCTTTAGAAAAAGTATCAACTATTCCATCTAATACAGGATCTATAGATTTAAAATATTCGTTGGGCGGATAGCCACCCCATTCTTTATTCCATAAAGCTTTAAATCCTGCTATTGATATATTTCGTTTGAGTTCTTCCGGCTTTTTTATACCCACTAATAAATTAGGTAGCCAATCGCAATTTTCAACAAAAGAATGAGCTTCTTTCTTTATTTTGGGATTTCTGAAGATATGAAGGCATTTGGCCCAAAAATGTTCAGCTGAATAGTTAGCTCCTCCACCACTATATTTTGTGTAATCTAATTTTGAAGTTTTTGCATGACGGTTAATATCATCACAATCCTTTATAGCAGTATGATCTTTCCATAAAATAAACATAGCATCCGGATCTTCTTCAAAACCTGGTTTCATAGACAACGGAGTGCCTTCTTTATCAACCGCAATTGGTGTACAGTTTGTTGCATCAATACCCAGTGCTTTTATTTTTGTACGAGCTTCAGGTACTTTTTTAACAATGTCATTAACTACAAATTCAAGAACTTCAAGATAATCCAACGGATGCTGTCTGAATTGAGACTGTGCCGGATTACAATATAATTTTTTTTTCCATCTTGGATATATCATTGAAGATTCTGCAATTTCTTTCTTAGTTTCAATATCTACTAGGATGGCTCTCATGGATTCTGTTCCATAGTCAATGCCTAAGATTAAATGATCGGATAATTTCATGATTTATAATTTTTGAGTTTTAGTTTTTATTGCTAAGATAACCGGAATCAAAAAGTTCATCTACCCATTGTTCCAAAAGTCCTATACGATATGCAAGATCTAAAATAGTATATCTGCTACGTATTTTTTGTCCCCTAAAAAAGGTTTCTTTTAATTTTTCTCTAGTTATTCCTATTTCTTCGCACTCTGTAGGAGCACCTACTTTTAGTAAACGTATTTTAGATTCCTGATAAGGAATCAACTGTTTTTTTAATTTTTCCTTAGTTGTCGGCCAACTGTTTTTTAGTCGTATAAGCTGATCTTTTAGTTCTTCTTTGGTTACATGTTTGTCTGTAACCTGTTGTATAACAAAGTCTAGTATATCAGAGTTTTCATACATTTCTTTTACTCTGTTAATTTCTTCATCTAATGAATGCCATTGTTCAGTTAAAGAATCAATATTTAAATTTTCAACCGGAGTTTCTAACAATTTTTCATAAAGTGCTATAACACATAAAGTATTAATTCCTACTTTAAATCCGTGCGAAGGAGCTTGTGTATCTTTGTTGGGATATAAACCAAATTTTTGAGCCATATTTCCGCTAAAAGTATGATGTTCATTATCCCAAAGGTGACTGAATTGATGATCTGCTCCCGATCCCGGACGCGTCGATTTCATGTATTGTATGGCTAGTCCTCCGAGCATTAATCCGTTTGTTAATGATTCTATTGCTTTTCTATCACCGTTTTTAGCACCTTCAGGGTCAGATAACGCTTCATGTAGTCCATTTTGAACAATACCCCATGCTATTTCGTCAATTGGTTCTACCCCTATTTTGGGATGATCGGGATTACTGATAGCATCTGCCAGAATCCAGTCAGCACCACCGGCGACTTTGGCAAATAAATCTCCGTAACCGGAGGCTGTTAATAAACTAGGAGCTTTTCTGATAATTTCTATATCTGCAAACAGTGCTTTCGGGGCAGGACAGGAAAATGTTACTTTAGAACCGTTTTGAGTTATTGATGCACCATAAGCAGAATAACCATCCATTGAATCTGCCGTGGCTACGCATACATATTCACGTTCCAGCTCAAAACTTGCTCTTTTAACTAAATCGTTTATTACTCCCGAACCTACGGCGATAGGAATCAGATCGTCTTTTTTCAAAAAATCTCTGATTTGATCGACAAATCGATACTCAGCATATAAATCCGGATCTGTAATAATATAAGATTGGCTTCCTTTTAAATTATTTTTTTCCAGTATTTGTTCAATTTCACTACCCGCAGCTTTAAAGGTATTGGGATCTGCGATTATAACAGCTTTTTTTTCTGGAAAAAGTTGTTTTATAATTTCCGGAATTTTCGGAAGAATGTCTGAGCCGATTACCAGACTTTGGGTTTGTGTTGCATAAGTAAGTGCAGAATTTATTTTATTTAGGTTCATTTTGTTAAAATATTTTTTCGTTTACGAAACAAATTTAAAAAAATATATGTAATTTTGAATAAATAATTTCGATTTTTAAAAATAAAATTTCACAAATGAAAAATACTTCATACTATATTGAAAAAATTTTGTTGGAACTTGAAACCAGCCGTTATAAAATAAATGATGAAGAAATTAATCAATTTATCAGTTATATACTTAACGCAAATCGTATTTTTTTATCTGGAGCCGGAAGATCGGGTCTAGTTGCCAGGGCTTTTACCAATAGGCTCATGCATTTAGGACTTGAAGTAAGTTTTATTGGAGACATAAATACACCTCATACAAAAGAGGGAGATATTTTGATTATAAATTCAGGATCCGGGGAAACTTCCAGTCTGGTTATGCTTGCACAAAAGGCTAAAAAGTTAAATATGGCTGTTTTATTGAATACTGTAAATCCAAAATCATCTTTATTTGACTTATCGGATGCAGCTATTGTTTTACCGGGATCTAAGAAAGACTCAGATACAGAAGCATCATTGCAGCCTATGGGATCTTCATTTGAACAACTGAGTTTTATTTTGTTTGATGCTATTGTTTTGAATTTGATGAAAAAATTGAATGAAACGGGAAAAACTATGTATGAGCGACATGCAAATTTGGAGTAGCAGATATATTTTGTGTAAATTTTTTTAGCTGATAAGTACTTTTATGCATAAAAGTACTTATATTTGCTAGAGATAAAATTACAATGAAAATAACTGTCGTATTTTTTACTGTTGTATTTAATTTACTATTTCAAAATTTTGTTTTTTCACAAAATATTATCAAAGGAAAAGTTATTGATCATAAAAATCTTCCTCTTGTTGGTGCTAATGTTTTCATTGAGGGTACGTTAGATGGTTCAACCACAGATTCAGACGGAACATTTACATTTTCTACCTTACTTACCGGTGATACGATATTAGTTGTTAAGCATCTTTCAAAAGAGGATATCTGGCAACCGGTATTTATTGAAAAAAATATGCCTCCGTTTTTATTAAAAATGAAAGATCCTATTTTGTCATTAGATGAAATAGTTATTACTGCAGGGAGTTTTGGTATAGGGGATAAAAATAAATCGGCAGTATTAAATACTATGGATGTAGAAACTACTGCAGGTACAGACGGAGATATTACAGGCGCCTTACGCACTCTTCCAGGTACTCAGGTAGTTGGAGAAAGCGGACAGCTGTTTGTGAGAGGAGGAAGCGGTGATGAAAGTAAAGTGATGATAGACGGATTGAATATTCCTAACCCTTATACATCTGGAGTTCCTGATATAGCTCAAAAGAGCAGGTTTTCTCCTCATTTATTTAAAGGGATTATTTTTAATACCGGCGGTTATTCTTCCCAATACGGAGGCGCTTTATCGTCTGTACTAAATCTCGAAACCAAAGATCATCCATCTAAGTCTTCCTCCGTAATTGCTTTAGTTCCCTATGCGATTCAAGGCGGACATACTTTTTTAAATAAAAATAAAGACTTTTCAGGGGGAATTGATATCAGCTATTCCAATTTTTCTACTTATTATTCCATAGTTTCTCAGTATACAGACTGGATAAAATCACCTGAGGGGGCAACTGTTACTGCTAATCTTAGAAAAAGTACAAAAAATAATGAAATGTTCAAATGGTACGGCTATGGAAGTATACAAAAACAATCTCTTTTAAGTCCGGATTATGATTTGCCGGATCATTTCATTCCATATAGTATTAAAAATGCAAATGCCATCTCTTTATTGACCTACAAAAAGAAGTTAAATAATTCATGGGACATTAATGCCGGTTATGGATTTAATTTTAATAGAGACAAAATTAATAACAATCAAACTCTGATTGAAAACTCAACTTACCAACATCAGCTCCGGTTTTCTGTAAATGGAAAAATATCAGATAGGTTTAAACCTAGTTTCGGGGCTGAAGGATTCTATTTTAGTGTACATTTTGATACGACGAATATAGGACAAAAAATACATCATTCTAATTATAGTTCAGGTATCTGGGCAGAAACTGATATAGTTATAATGCGTAATTTTATTTCCCGCCCGGGAATACGAGCAGAATATGATGAAACTTTACATAAATTTATATTTTTACCCCGTCTATCGTTTGCTTATCGTACAAGTAAATTTAGTCAGATAAATATTTCTGCAGGTGAATATTCACAAACTCCTGAGTTTTTATACTCATATTATGGAAAAGAATTAACTTTTACAAGAGCTTTTCATTATATCGCTAATTATCAGTACACTAATCAAAAGAGAATTTTAAGAATGGAAGGGTATTATAAAGATTATCGTAAATTAATAACTACCGCTCCGGAAATTGGAAATCATGGATTTGGATATGCGGGTGGTCTGGATCTTTTCTGGAGAGACGGTAAATCCATTAAAGGTCTGGATTACTGGATTTCATATACCTGGCTGAATACGGAAAGAAAATACCTGGATTATCCCAACAAAGCCATGCCTACTTTTGCCTCGTCTCATACGGGACATCTTGTGGTCAAATATTTTATTGAAAAACTGGGACTGTTTGTGGGTACTTCTTATTCTATAGCTTCCGGAAGACCTTACTATAATCCATCCAGTCCAATATTTTTAAATGATCGAACTCCTTTTTATCATAATGCAAATTTTAATATAGCCTTACTAAGAAAATGGGGGAAAACTTTTAACACTTTTGTTTTTGCTGTGAATAACATATTGGGAAATGAGCAGGTTTTCGGATACAGGTATTCAAATGACGGCACAAACAGACAAAGCGTTACCCTTCCTTATAAAAGAAGTTTTTTATTAGGCTGGTTCATCAGTATTGGGCAAAACCGATCAGATGAAATTCTTAATCAATTACCTTAACGTAAATTTTAAAATAATCCTATATAAAATGAAAAGAAAAATTTTTATTACTCTGATTTTATCCCTGTTTTTGTTTAATGCTCATTCGCAAAGCAAAATGGAAACTATGATTGAAGAACGTATTGCTATTCTGGATACTGTTCGTTCAAAAGAAACTTTGGTTAAAGTAGCTAATGAGTTTGAGCGGATGTCTCTGATAGACAAGACCGATTGGTTAATCCCTTATTATACAGCTTATTCCTATATTAATATAGCCAGCCTTAGTAAACCATCTGAAATTGAAGCTTATTGTAATCGGGCAGAAAATTATATAGCTCTAGCTGAAAAACTAAATCCTGATGCTTCAGAAATATATGCATTGTATGCTTATCTTTACGGGATAAAGGTTAATATTGATCCAATGGTTTTAGGTGCTGAATTAGGCAAAAAAAGTGCTGATTATGTAAATTTAGCTTTAAAAGCCAACCCAGAAAATCCTCGTCCTTATCTGATTCGTGCATTTGGTATTTATTATACGCCTAAAGCTTTCGGAGGTGGAGAGGAAAGAGCTATTCCGGTACTAAAGGAAGCCTTACAAAAATTTTCAGATTTTAAGCCTGTAAACAGGATAGCTCCTCACTGGGGAGAAAATACTGCTCAGGAACTATTAAACAGTTGTTTAAATAAGTAAATGATGCAAAATAAAAAACAGGAAGCCAAAGAAAAAATAAATTATATATACCAGGTACTGCATAACGTAAGCTATGCTGAAAGAAAAAACGGATTTCATTATATAGTATGGGGTACAGCTATATCTATAGCAATGATTTTACATTTTATTTTTTTAGTGAGCGGATATTCTGATTTTGCTTTATATTTCTGGATTATTATTACCGTAATTGCAACATTTCTTTCCATCTCATTTTATTTAAAAGAAAAAAAGAGTAAGAAAGAAAATTCTCAATGGGAAAAAAATACGCATTTTATTTCTCTTATATTTCATTTTTTCTTGTTTCTTGTTCTGGTTATACTTCAACAAACTCATATACCTCCTTTACCTATGATATTTATGGTTTACGGTTCGTGGCTATTAATTAGTGGTAATTATTTGAGATTCAAGCCTCTGATATTAGGAGGAATGCTAAATTGGATCATGGCTTTAGCTGCAGTTTATATTGCTCTTCCCTATCAGCTGCTTGCGGGAGGTATCGTTTGTTTGTTTAGTTATACATTACCAGGATATTTATTAAACAGAAGAATTATTAAGAATGTTTAAAGACTTAGATCCTTTATTACATAATTCTCAACTTCGCTTGGGGATTGTTTCTATATTGGTAGCGCTAAAACAGGCTGATTTTTCTTATTTATGTGAACAAACTCATGCCAGTGAAGGAAATTTGAGTATACAATTAAAAAAATTAAAAGATGCGGGCTGCATAGAGATACATAAGGGATATAAGGGCAATTTCCCGTTAACAACCTGCAAAATTACGGATATCGGTCTTCAAAGATTTAAAATGTATATTGATTCATTAAACAGCTATATAGATTTTAAAGAAAATTAGCATCCAAAATTAATAATTCATCAGGTAAAATTATATTCTTTCCCAGTTTATAATTTTACCTGTTTTTATTGTTTTTTTTATGTCTATTATGCGTTGATTGCTACTTCCTTTAAACATTAATTTTTTATCATTGTATTCATCCACGTATTTACCGTCAACTAAAACATCTATAAATGGAAGTATCTGAGCTAATTTTTTAGATTTAGCTATTTGTTCGTAAACAAATCCTGTATAACACCAAATATTCTTATTCGTTTCTAATTTTATTTTTTCACTCAGCTCTCTAAATCCCTGAACCTGAATTAACGGGTCGCCACCTGTTAATGTAACGTGTGCAAATTCATTTTTTTTAATAATATCAATTAAATATTCAATTGAATAGCGTGTACCTTCATTTTTATTCCATGATTGAGGATTATGGCAGTTATAGCATTGGTGTATACATCCGGCTGCATAAATTGCCGTACGAAATCCAGGTCCGTCAACGGTGGTGTCGTATACAATGTCTAAAACTAATAAATCAGTCATGAATAACCCGGTCTTTTAGCTCTGATAATTTAGCATGATTCCATCTATTGGTTGTACCAACCAGATATCCTGTTATACGTTGTAAACAGTCTATGTGAATGCTTCCACATTCCGGACATTTTTCAAGTTTGTCATCTGCATTTTCATGACCGCAATCCAGACAACGATTTCTATTATGATTGACAGAGACATATCCCATATTATATTTATCCATCATATCTACAACAGTCATTATTGCCTCAGGATTATGAGTGGCATCTCCATCAATTTCAACATAAAATATATGTCCTCCCCGTGTCATTTCATGATAGGGAGCCTCAATTGTCGCTTTGTGATGAGCACTGCATTTATAATATACAGGAACGTGATTGGAATTTGTATAATATTCTCTGTCTGTAACCCCGCTGATGATTCCAAACTGTTCTTTATCTTTACGGGTAAAACGTCCGGACAATCCTTCGGCGGGAGTAGCAAGAACGCTATAATTATGTTTATATTTTTGAGAATATTCCTCAACTTTTTTCCGCATATGTGAAATAATTTCCAATCCTAATTTTTGTGCGTTTTCATCTTCAGCATGATGCTTTCCTATTAAAGCAACTAAAGCTTCTGCGAGTCCAATAAAGCCAATTCCTAGTGTTCCTTGATTAATTACGTCTTCAATGGTATTTTGGTCTTTTAGTTTTTCAGTATCTTTCCATAAAACAGACATTAATAAAGGGAATTGACGTGGTGCTGCTGTTTTTTGAAATTCGAATCTTTGATGAAGCTGAAGAGCTGTTAAATCTAATATTCGGTTTAAAAATGAGTAGAAATAAGTTATTCTTTCCGGTATATCTTGAATATTTTTACTTTCTAATGCTATTTTTACCAGATTGACTGTTGAAAAAGATATGTTTCCCCGTCCTATTGATGTCTTTTCACCGTATAAATTTTCAAAAACACGTGTTCTGCAACCCATGGTTGCCGTTTCATATTTGTATCGTTCGGGATCATCTTCTTTCCATTTTTGATGTTGATTAAAGGTAGCATCTAAATTGAGAAAATTAGGAAAAAAACGTCTAGCACTTACTTTACAAGCTAGCGTATAGAGATCGTAATTCTTATCCTCCGGTAAATAACTAACTCCCCTTTTTTTCTTCCAGATCTGAATGGGAAATATAGCCGTAGCTCCATTTCCAACGCCTTCATAAGTACTGTTCAACAATTCACGAATAATACATCTGCCTTCTGCCGAGGTGTCTGTTCCATAATTTATGGAACTGAAAACTACCTGATTTCCTCCTCTTGAATGTATTGTATTCATGTTGTGTATAAAAGCTTCCATTGATTGATGAACTCTTCCTACTGTTTTATTGATAGCATACTGAACTATTTTTAATTCACCTTCTAAACTTTCTAAATCTTTTTTAATATACTCACTGATGGGATAAGAATATAGATGTTTATAATCTTTTGTATTTAATTGTTCTATATTTTTAATTTCTTCAATATAACTTCTACGGACATAAGGTGCCAGATAAAAATCAAAAGCAGGAATAGCCTGTCCACCGTGCATTTCATTTTGTGCTGTTTCTAATGATATACAGCTAAGCATACTTGCGGTTTCAATGCGTTTTGCAGGTCTGGACTCTCCGTGACCTGCAAAAAAACCATATTTGAGTATTTTATCTAACGGATGCTGTACGCATGTTAAGCTTTTTGTGGGGTAGTAATCTTTATCGTGTATATGTAAGTAATTAGACTCTACAGCTTCTTTAACTTCCTGATTTAAAAGATATGAATCTGTAAATGGCTTGGTTGATTCACTTGCAAATTTCATCATCATACCTGCTGGTGTGTCAGCATTCATATTAGCATTTTCTCTGGTTATATCATTTGATTTTGCTTCTATGATTTCAAGAAAAATTTGCTGAGTTTTTGCTTTTCTGACTATACTCCGCTTATTTCTATATGAAATAAATTTTTTTGCAACATCTTTTCTCGAACTTTTCATTAGTTCAATTTCAACTATATCCTGAATTTGTTCTACAGATATTTCTTCTTGTTTTAATTGAGATATAGAATTTGCGATTTCTTCTATCAAGGAATAATTTACACCTTTTTCTGTCTGTAGCATTGCCTTTCTTATAGCCTCAACTATCTTTTCTTTATTAAAATCTACCATCTTACCATTTCGCTTAACTACTTGCTGAATCATAATAAAATTTTATATTACCAACTGGATTAATAATTTTAAAATAGATACTTTAAAGAGATTTTTATTCTGAAACTATTCGAACTTGTTACGGACTCCTATTTATAAATATGTTTATATAATTAATCCATAATTATATAAACATATTCAATAATAAATATCTATTCTACTATAGGTGACTACAAATGTACTCTGTTTAGAATTATGAAAATCTTTGGGCAGCACAGAGTTATTAACTAATTTTTAACTGCCTGTTAAAAATTAACAATTTTAAAATATAATATTAATTAAATATAAAATTTCAATTATACTTAAATAGTTGAAATAAATTATTCGTTATTTGATTATTGATAAATTTTCACAAAAAAAATTTCACAATGTATTAAGATTCAATCGTATATATATTTAAAAACTAATTTATCAAATTATAATATAAATATAAATTATATTTTAATTTAACAACATAAATTATGATTTTAAGTAATTATTATGTATAAATAATATGATTTATGTATATTTTAGTAATAAATTTGCGAAAATAAATAGAATTACTACTTTTACCACGGAAAAATACAATATACAACTTATCAAAAAATTAATTATGCAACAATTATCTCTCAAACCCGCTCATTCTAACTCATTAATCTACTTATTTCAATCAATATTAATCTAATTTTTTAAATAGCTATGTCTTTTTTATAGATACTAATTAAAATAACAAAATAAGATAAATAATATTTTTATATTGAAATAATAGGAAAAATATTAATATATAAGATAATATTAATATATATTAATTTATTGTTACTCTTTATTTTTATTTTATTAGAAAATATCTGGCTTATTCTTTTATTTTTTAAAATTAATGGATTTATTTATGTTTCTAAATAAAAGTTTTTAAAAAATAACTTGTTTATAAGATATATACTTGATTAAAAGTGAAAATACACATTCAAAAAAAATTTAATCTTGTTAAATATTATTATGTAATCATCATTAATTTACTGAGATACAAAATAACTTAGTTTTTTTTTAAATAAAGGCTGGTAATTTTTACTTAATCATATAAAAATGACATAAAATTAGTTTTTTTTTAATAATTAAATGTAAAAAAAGTATTAAAAGAAAGCATGAAGCTTTCAAGACTATTAAAACAACAACCTCTAAATTAAGAATATTTTATCAATGAAATACTTACAACTTTTGGGAAGTATAACTTTTTTATGCTGTTTTACTTCGCCTTTTCAGGCACAAATGACTATTGGTACTAGTACTAAAGCTGCCAACGGATCTCTTTTACAATTGAAATCATCTGAAGTTAATGATGGTTCCTCAAATGCTGAAAAAGGATTACTTCTACCTCGTGTAGAATTGGTTGAAATAGATAAAGCAATTATGAAAAATGCTAGCAATCAAACAGATTTCAGTTCAGCTAAGGATGCTAATACGGGTATAATTGTTTACAATTTAACAGATAATACGGTTAGCGAAAATGATGTTAACAGACAATTATGCGTAGGTCCTTATGTATGGGAGGGTTCAGTATGGACACGTTTATGGAGTCCTTGTACTCAAGCCAATCAATTTCATTTAGACTGTCAGAATCTTTCAGTTTCAGTTTCTACAGGAATAGCTACTCAACTATCCGAACAAATAAGTTACAGTCAATCCGGAAACCCTATATCTTTAATTAATAATCAAAGTATTTTGGTTTCTCCGGATGATGGTAAAGGATTAGACGTACAGATTGATGGAGATCAGACATTAAATGGTACCGGAACAGTTTCCATTAAAATTGTTGGTACTTCTAATTCTACTACAGACTATATTATCCCTGTACAAATTGAAAATTCGCTATGTGAAATTCATATCGTTATATCTCAAGTACAGGAATCTTTACGTGTTAATCCAACCTTAATAGAACTAGCCAGCGGACAGGATCTAAGATCGGTAAATAATCAAATATTTACTATTACCTGGCAGTCAACTACAAATACACCAACTATGGCTATGCCGGCTGCTCCGTTTAGTTTATCTGCTGATCAAATTGGAAGCTCACCCTCTTCCATACAGGTTTCAGCTGATTCTATGACAGACAAAGAAATAGAAAATAATCCGTTTTTATATAAAAACTCATCTTCCTTAGTTCAGTTAGGAAGCAATTCAGAAACGGTTAAATTTATTCAGCAAAATTATGCGATTGTTCCTAGCTTAACCAGCTATACGGTAACTATTGTCAATGCTACTAAATCTTTAATCATTCCTGTTGCTTCTAATGTTGTCTGGAATTCATCAGTAACCAGTGAGTCAGCGTCTGTAAAAAGCATTACGGTCAGTGGTGGTACAGAACTTACCGGAGGTACTTCAGCAACAAGTAACTTAGTTGTTGAGTTAAATCGTCCTTCAGCAGATAAAAATGTAATCATAACTTTAACAGATGCAAATGCTGATCCAAAAGCGAAACCGGTTACTATCACCATAAAAATTATTAATGGTTCAGAAAGTAAAAATCTGGGAACTGCAGGCTGGTGGACAGCTGCTAACACTGTAGATGATGGAGGTGCTAATTGTAGTTCTGGATCTAGTCATCCGCAATCTGATCCTCCTTTGGCCGGATCCTGCAGATCTATAGGATCAGGATGGAGATTGCCTACTTTAGCTGAGCTAAAGGCTATGAATATCCCTAAAGATAACTGGAGTTTTATTATAGACGGATACTGGTCAAATCAATCCGGACCTGGTTGTACTTCTGCTATTTCATGGGAACGTGATAATAATGGGGCCGGAGGTACTCCAAGTGGAGAATTCAAACAAAGTGTTCGTGTTAAATCTAACCGATTAAAAGTACGATGTGTTTACGATGCTTCGCTGGATAAGTAGCAGTTAGCAATGAAATAATTATTTTATATATACTTTTGAATTAGAAAAAGGATAAAAACTGTAAATGTTTTTATCCTTTTTTTTAATTGAATTTTACCAATAAATCTAATTCACTCTCTTTTTTGTGATTGATTTTAGTAACTATCTGCTCCATATATATTTCTTCTGCTTTGCTTACCCAATTATGATAACTTGTATCATGAGTTGAATAAGTATTTATAAAATTCAACAGTTTTGAAATGTCAAATGTATTGGCTGAAATACATTTTCCTGTTGATACTGCATCGTGCGCATTTATTTTCTGCTCTATATGTACAGGTATGACCATTACCGGTTTTTTCAGATAAAAAGATTCACAGATTGATTCAAATCCGGCTGTAGATATATAGCCTACACATTCTGTCATATATTGTATAAACTTCTGATCATTTAAAGTGTAAAATGTTAAGGTTTGGTCAATCTTCACTTCTTCTGGAACGTTTTTTTTATCCCAAAATATTTTAAGGTTTACCTCGGGATTTTTTTCATGCCAGCTCCGTATCTCTTTTTCAAACCCTTCGTTTAACAGATATCCGAGAATAAAAGTACCCTTAGTGCTTCTTCCATTCCTGACCTCTTTTCTTAGTAAAGGGGGGACTACTTTAATCTTTTTATTACCCATTTTATCATCTACGGGATAAAATGATAAAGCCAGGATTTTATCTGCTTGCAAACCTGTCATCCAAGCATGAAAACGAAGAAAAATAAAATTTGACTTTAATTTATTTTCTTTGTATTTGTCACTTAAATAATTAAATAAATATTGATGCCCAATAGTAACTAATTGATTGTTTTTCCCGTAAATCAAGTGAGTAAACCCGGTAAGCATTTCATAAAAATTAATAACCACATCGGGCTGAAACTCCTGAATACTTTTACGTATTTTTTTTATACTTCGTATATATTCCATCGTTTTTAGTGGATTTGCATTGTAAAGTACAGTTTTTAACCAATTAACCTTTTTTTTATCTTTTTTAAAAATAAACGAAGGACTTTCTATAACTTCAACTTCACTACCTATTTTACGAATGAAATATTCAGGGACTTCTCTCTGATGGCTCATACCTATGATTACTTTACCAATTTCATGTCCGTTTTTTCTAAGCATTTCAGATAAGACCAAAGCCTGGGTCATATGCCCTCTACCCTCTCCTTGTATTGTAAATAAGTATTTCATATTATTTGCAAGTAGTATTCTTCTTCAAACTCATTTACAGGATCTTCAAGATTTATATAATCTTCCGGCTTATAATAATATAAACTCCAATTGCCCTGATAATCTTCTGTTAATGCTGATAATGATTCTACCCAGTCACCAGAATTAAGATACAATATTTCATTATATTTTTTTATTTCAGGGTGATGAATATGTCCACAGATTACTCCTTTGCATTTTTTTGCTCTTGCAATATCTACTATATGTTTTTCAAAATCACTGATATATGAAACAGAGAGTTTTATTTTATTTTTAATTTCTTTAGATAAAGAATAATAGGGTAATCCTTTTTTTAATCTCTTTTGATTATAAACTTTATTTACCCATAATAAAAACGTATAGCCTACATCTCCTAATTTAGCCAGCCAGCTAAAACGTGAAGTTACTTTATCGAAAACATCACCATGTAGAATATAATATGAGTTTTCGCCACTAGTGTATAGATAATCCCTTACAATTTCAATATTCTGAAATTTCATGGGAACTACTTTATCCAGAAAATCGTCGTGATTTCCTCGTAGGTATATTATTTTGGTTTCATGTTGAATATCTAATATAAGCTTAATAAAATCAGTGTATTTTCTTTTCCATTTACCTTTTTTTCCTCTCATTATATTCCATCCATCAATAATATCACCACATAAGATAAGAGTGTCGCAGGTATTGTGTTTCAGATAACAAATTACTTCATCGGATTTACACCATTTTGAACCTAAGTGTAAATCAGAAATAACAATTGTTTTATGATGTTTCTTTTTATTCATTTATTAGTGCTTTGTATCTTCATCAAAGAAATAAAAGAATAATTAACAAGTTGTTACTTACTGATTAAGAATAAATTAAATAATATAAAAAAAATTATTGAGCTGTGAGATTAGTAACCGGAGTTTTTAAGTCATGATAAAAAAGTATTTTCCAGTTATATAGTAATGCTTCCTGCTTCCAGTTTATCCGTTGTTGTTTGGCTTTTTTTCCATCAAAATCAGATTTATAAGCAATGTCATAATTTAAATAAGCTGATGTAGGTAAATTATCAGCACCGTAAAAAGCTATAGTATCTGAATTTTTAATCCAAAATGCCTGGTGATAAGGAGTATGTCCTCCGGTTACCTGATATTTTATATAATCATTTATATACCCTGAGTCAGCATTAAGCCAATGCACTGCAGAATTGTTTTTTAATGCTTCTATTAATTTAAAATCATATGATAAGCTTTGTTTTTGTGAATTTGCATATTCAAATTCTCTTTGCTGAACATATATTGTAGCTTGGGGAAAATTTAATAAAAAATAATTGTTTTGTATTATACCTAATCCTCCGATGTGATCTTTATGTAAATGAGAAATTAATATCTTGGAAATTTCAGATGATTGTATGTTTAACTTTTTTAAGAGATGCAAAAAAACCGGTTTGTCATCATATAACCAGCCTAAGCCACAATCCAGCATAATATATTCATTATGTACCTTAATTAAAAAAGGCTGAATCGCAATCCTTAAATCATTAGAGTTTTCTCCTTCTTCTAATAAACGAAACTCTTTTCTTTTATTTACGAAAAAATCGCCTTCTTTCAATGGTATAATTTCCATAACATTAAAAAATTTTATTTGTTATTATTTTAAAATAGCTTATTATCAATTTTTAATAATAAGCTATTTACTAATTTATTTATTTATTTTTTCGTGTAGAAAAATACGTTTGAAGGGCTACTGATAAAATAACAAAGAATAATCCTAAATAAAAAGCAAAATTAACCTCTTTGCTTTCATTAAAAAACATAAAAGCCATTGCTATTGCATATATTGGCTCTAAATTGAAACTTAAGTTTACTGTAAATGCAGGAATGTTCCTTAATGATTCGGCAAATAACACATATAAGCCTACAGTACAGAATAAAGATAATAATAATAGATATAAAGTATCCTTAAAATCCGGTACAAGACTGTTGACAGGAAAAAAGTAAAGATAAAGTGGTAATAATAAACCTAAACCAACAGTCCCTCCTATCATTTGATAGTAATTTATTATTTTGCTGTCATATATTTTCACTAGTTTCTCATTATATATAGTGTATAATGCAGCAAAAGAAGAAGAAATTATTCCTAAAATTATTCCCGTCTGGTAGGAAGTATCAAAATGAAAGATTAAACTTATACCCAAAAGAGTGACGGCACTCAATAGCAATTCTGTTATATTAAACTTTTTCCGGTTAATTATGGGTTCAAAAATAGCGGTAAAAAAGCTGGTTAAACAATAGCAAACGACTCCTATGGATATGTTAGAATATTTAATGCTGGCATAGAAAAATACCCAGTGTATTGTTATAAACATTCCTACTCTTGCTATTTTAAATCTTTCTTTAAAATTATGAGTTGTATCAACAACTTTGAATATTTTTAAAATTAAAAATAAAATTAAAAAGGAAAAAAAAACGCGGTACCATACCAGCAATCCTTCATTCAATGAAATTAATTTGCCAAAAACTCCGGTAAAACCAGCTAGTAATACGGCTACATGTAGTATTAAATATGACTTTTTCATAAAAAATTATCTTCCTGCCTTTTTTAAAAGGCAATAGTTTTACTTATTAATAATTATACTTTCCAGGATAATTACATTATTTGTTCCTGGATTTTTTATAAACATTCTTAAATTATTAAAATCGTAGTGGTGGAGGAAGACAACTTTCCCTATTCATATATTAAATTTTAAACAAATATAACAGTTTTATCAGATAATTTGTAATTTATTTTTATGTTATATTATACTTTATTTTTTATAATTTTAACCATTTCTCCTTATTCAATTCATAAACAAAATCAGGATTTACAGGTTCTTTTGAATGGTATGCAATATTTTCTTCACTTATTTTTTCAGCCCCTAAACGTGTAACTGCAATTTGAGAACGAATATTAGTGGCTCCGACCTGAAAGTATATTTTATCAACATATTGAAATATATAGTTAATCATTAATTTCTTTACTGAGGGATTAATTCCTTTACCCCAATATTTTACCGCATAAAAAGTAAAACCTATCATAATGCTGTTCTCATTCTCTATATAATTATAAAAACGTGTACTTCCTATAAACTCGCCGGATAATTTATCAATTATTACATATGCTCCTCCACTTTCCATTCCGCCTTTAAAAAATAACTCGAAAACTTCTTTTTTCCATCTGTCATTTACCGGGTGTTGTTTCCATATAGCAGGATCTGAGGCTACTTTATAAAGTAAATCAAAATCCTTTTCGTCCAAAGGATTTAATAATATTTCATTATTCTCTAAGGGTGTTTGTATTGAAAAATTCATAACCTGTGTTTTTAATTTTTCAAATTTACTCTTAATTTGGACTACCTTTATATACCAATTTTATTAAAATGGATAGTCCAATAATTATTTCGTTATTTTCACAGTTAAAATTAGATAAATACGCAAATACGTCTTTATATATTCAACTGAGTGATTATATTATAGATGGCATTAAACAGGGAAAATTATTACCCGGATATAAACTTCCAAGTACAAGAAGACTCTCAGAGCTACTTAATATTAACAGAATAACTGTTAGTAAAGCTTTTCAGGAATTGGAACAACAGGGTTGGATGGAAAGCTTTATTGGAAAAGGTAGTTTTATTTCATCTTCTTTACCTCAATTATCTAACTATGAGTTCAGTCCGGGTAATTCAGATTTTTTAAAACATTCAGGTTTTAAAATTTCAAAAAATATTTCCATTGATTCTCATTATCCGGTTATAAATTCTCGTTTACGTTTAGATGATGGTTTTCCCGACTTGAGACTCAGCCCAATTAAAGAATTAACTAAAGCGTATCAAAATCAAAGCAACAGTCGTAAATTTTATTTTCAATATGGGACATATAGTACTCCTTCAGGTTCACTAATTTTAAGAAAATCGTTATCTGAATATTTAAATTATTCTAGAGCTTTGCAAACTACGGAAAATAATATTTTAACTGTAAAAGGCACTACTATGGGTATACATCTTGTATGCAGTGGTTTACTTGAACCCGGAGACTGTGTTGTAATGGAAAATCCCGGATGGAAACGAGCGGAAGATAATTTTAAATTTTTTAAGGCCGAAATATTGAAAGTCTCAGTTGATACTTACGGGTTATCAACTGAGGAATTGGAAAATATATGCATAAGAAAAAAAATACGTTTAGTCTACGTAACTTCTCATCATCAATATCCAACTACTGTTACTTTGCGGATGGATCGTAGGTTAGAATTAATTAGGTTATCTGAAAAATATAAATTTATACTCTTTGAGGATGATTATGATTTTGATTTTCATTATAAGCAAAAACCGTTACAACCACTAGCAAGCTTAGACAAACATGGAATGGTTATTTATTGTGGTTCTTTTAGTAAAATTCTTGCCCCTGTTTTTCGATTAGGTTATTTGGTTGCTTCCGAAAATGTAATTGAACATTTAACTAAAATACGTTTGATAACCGACAGACAGGGTGATTATGTGTTAGAAAATGCAATGGCTGAACTAATAGATGAAGGTATTATTCAAAGATATTTACGAAAAGCTGTGAAAATATATAAGGAATGAAGAGATTACTTTTGTTTTCTTCTTAACAGAGATCTTAAGGATCAGATAGAGTTTTCTATTCCTGAAGGAGGCTTGGCGGTATGGTGTCAGTTTAATATTAAAACGAATTTGATTAATTTGTCTAAAAATGCACTTATTCATGAGTTAGATATTTCGAATAGTCATATAGTACATAATCAACCTTTGCATTCAAATTTTATTCGTTTAGGATTTGCCTCCAGCACATTAGAAGAATTAGAGGAAAGTGTATCAATTTTAAAGCAAATAATGTAAAGCAAAATAAAGAGATAATAAGTTACTTCTTTATTTTGCTTTATATATTTTTAAATCAAAGTAAAGGTCCGCCTACGGGTAAAACTGATTTTCCAAAGTATCCTGACAAATATTTTGCAAATAATGCATAAAAAGTCAATAATGAAATGGTTAGTTCTGAGTATGAGGCTACATCGTGCCAAACATCTCCCATTCCAAATGAATCCATACTTAGTGCAAAAAACAGCAGACAAATATCAGCCATTAACAAAAACATTACTACTGACATTTTTAATGAAGAAATGGTTAATACAATACTTAAGAGTAAATAGGAAATAAATGCGAATCCTAATTGTTTGGTATCGGTTGTTGAAGCTAATGTATCTCCAAAACATCCTAATTTTATCAGCCAGCTGAAACAGACGGTTATCCAAAAAAGACCGTAGGCGCAAAAGGCAGTAGCTCCAAATAGGTTATTATGTTTAAAATCGTAAAATCCTGCAATCAGTTGAGCAATCCCTCCCAAAAAGAGAGCCCAGGGTATTACTAATGATAACCCTTCTGTTATTCCCATTTTTTGAGAAGATGCTACTAATGTTACCAAAGCAAGGCCAAATAAGCCAAGAGGTGTAGGATCTGCTACCTGAATTTTCATTGCTCTTATTTCCATATTATTACAATTTTGTGGTTTATATTTTATTTTGAATATAGTTTTTATAATTTATCAACCATTATTTATAATGTTTTTATTTGATTATCTAAATTATATAAAATTTTGATTTTCAATATTAACATATATTAATATAATTGCAAATACCTAGTTATAGGAAAAAAATACCTAAGAAGTCTTATAATTTATTAATTAAAATATAAACAGTCCCGTTTAAAATATATAAACAGGACTGCTTTCATAATTAAAAAAAATTAGATCTATTAATTTATATATTCTGATCTACTGGTTCTTTTACCATCTTTAGATCGACTACGAATCATAACATTTTGTGCGTTATCTGGTAATCGTACCGGTTTATCATACGCAATCCAGGTTTGACCTTTATCTGTTGAGTATTCGATATTTAAAGAAGGTAATATAATATTGGCAGTTAAAACCTTATTATTAATTTTTGCACCTGGTACAGGTAGTCTGTAAAGAATTTCTGAATTTTCAAGTTTAGAAAGTTCTTTTTGACCTACATAATTAGCAAATTTAATCCAGTCTTTTTTTAGTAAATCTGTATTTACCCAATGGGTTTCTCCTTTTTTGTAATTTCTGCCCTTCTGATAATCTAATTCCCAGTCAGACTTATGCCATGCGCGTTCAGCAACTGCTAATAAACGTGGAAAAAGCATATATTCCATTTCTTCAGGTGTACGAATGGTTTCTTCCCAGATATGTGCTGAAATTCCGGCTATACCTTTCCAATCTCCAACTGATTTTCCTTCAAAAACGTTTCCGTCTCTGTCTACGGATGTTTCGGCATTTTGTGGTAAATTTTCGGGAGCAAAAGAAAAGACTTTTTGAATATTATTAGATCGGGTAGCCCAATAATATCCAGGTTCTTTTGTATTAACTTCGTTGGGCATATCCAGATAAACATAATCCGGATTGGAAATAACAACCTGATATCCTTTGTTCCTCCATTCATTAACAGATTGACTTCCTCCCCAATATAAAGGATCCCAAAAGTTAACATATACTTTATCAGTCGCAAAATCTTTGCTGTTATCTACGTGTTTTAGTCCATCCTGCCAGGCCTGCATAGATTTAATATTTAAATTTTTTAAGATTTTACTTACTTCTACGGCAAATACTCCTGGTAAATGTTCAAAATTCTGAGCTTTTCCCTGAGCTATAAAATTTTTACAAACCTGAGATTTTTCAAAAGGATGATCTTCTTTACTTTGATCGATAGTTCCTTTCCATGTCACTTTATCTGCTGCATTAATATCCTGAAATCCAGCTCCGAATTT
Organism: Apibacter raozihei; assembly: GCF_004014855.1. NCBI lineage: Bacteria > Pseudomonadati > Bacteroidota > Flavobacteriia > Flavobacteriales > Weeksellaceae > Apibacter > Apibacter raozihei. The sequence continues at coordinate 2,596,226 of NZ_CP034930.1, read as the reverse complement.
AATATTTTTAGCCTCATCTCCTCCAAAATGCCAGGTAGTTATCGGATGGCCTGCTTCTTTATGCATGGCAGCCATTTCTTCAATAATTTTAGTAACAAACTTTTTTGAAGAATCCATACATAGATTCAGATATCCTGTACGATCATAATATTGTACAGAAGTAGTATTTGAAAGATCTGTCGGATCTTTAAGCCTGAATTCTTCAGCTTCTTTAAGCTTTCCTTGATTTTTTAAGCGGTTATATCTTGCTTCCATAGATACGACTGCTGCTCTTGCATGAGCCGGCATATTAATTTCCGGAATTACATCAATATATCTTGCTTTGGCATATTTGAGAATGTCAATATAATCAGACTTAGTGTAAAATCCTGTACCCGCATTATCTGAAAATGGACCGGATCCCAGTTGTGGCAAAAGACAATTTTGCTCACTTAAATCATGACATCGTTTTCCACCAACTTCGGTAAGTTCAGGAAGACCTTGAATTTCAATTCTCCAACCTTCATCATCTGTAAGGTGAAAATGAAATTTATTCATTTTGTATTTTGACATCTGATCCAATACTTTTAAAATAGCTTCTTTACTTTTAAAGTTTCTTCCCACATCTATCATTAAACCTCTGTAGTCAAATCTTGGATAATCTTCAATTTTCAAAGCCGGAAGAACGGCAGGTGTTTCCTGAGGTAATAAAGATATTACTGATTGTACTGCATAGAACAGGCCTCTTTCATCATAGGCAACTATATCAGTTCCATTATCTTTAATTTCTAATTTGTAAGCACCTGAAATTTTATTTAAAAATTCTTTAGGTTTGATATTTCCAACTATTTTATATCCTTGAGTACTGACAGGTATGTTACATCTTTTAAATTGATTTTCCAAGACAAGTTTACTTTCACTATCCAAACCTTTTATATCCAGATTTATTCCTTTATCTGTTAAAAGAATATTGGTCTTATATATTTCCGCTTTAACCGGAGTTGGCAATATATGACCGCGTAAATCCTGAGGTGATAGTAGGGTAATTGTTTGATCCTGTTCAAATCTACTTTCAGGGTTCATTAAAATGTTGTGATCTTCTGGAGTTCTCTTCCATAAATCTCCAGTAATCGGGCTTACATAAAAAGAGGTATCTTCCGTATCTGTATTTGTGATAATTTTGGGTTGAGCCTGTCCTGAAGTGACATACCATCTGGGCATTACATCTGTTTCCTGCAATTGCCAGTATTCTCCAATAATGGGTATATCAGTTACTTTGTTCGATTGAAAACCTGTAAATAGATTTGTTGGTTCCAATTTATGTAAATCACCGGTTATATGACTAATTTTGAATTGAGGATTATCTACTTTTAATATTCTTCTTATGCTGTGAAAATATATGGTCCAGTTTTTATCATTTATATCTTTACCTTTGTTATAAAATGATATAAGAGCTTTATTACACGATCCCCAATCAGCTCCCAGAGCAGAACAATCCACTCCGTGAGAAGCTGCGAAATTGTCAACGATTTTATAATTCAATTGTAATTGGCTACTCATTACATCTACAATCATCTGCTCTGAAGTATGGTTGTTTGTTTGTGCCACAATGTATGGAGACATACATATAAAAAAAGCAGTAATTAAAGAAATTTTTAAGGTTCTCATAATTTATTATTTTAGTGAGCTAAAGAGTTTATTTTTGTGGTGATAAAACCGTAAAAGGCAAAATCACAAATATTTTAAGGTCATGTTCATCCTGGAAAATGTTTCCATATCCACCAGACCACGGAGCGTTTTTCGAATTATTATTGTAATTGGTATAATGTATTTGAAACAAAGTACCTTTGAAACTACCTTTGGGAATAACATAACCTAAATCCAGATTCCAGGCTCTTTCCCAAATTTTCTGGGTTTGATCATATATTGGATTTTTGCTGGGTCGTGCATCCCAACCGTAAGCATAAGATGCTGCAATTTTAAAACCTTCAAGGAAAGAAAACAGATTTTTTAAATCATAACTTATTTCTCCAAAAATCGCTTTTTCATCATGAGCATCAAAATCAGAACGAGAATTCCACCAGATATCTAACCTTCCTTGCGTAGATGCATAAGCTGAAGTCATTCTTTGTAGGAAAAATCCTTGTTCACCTTTTGCCTGTACAGCTGTTCCCTCTAATTTCCATCCAACAGGGCCCGTTTGATAAAATAATGTGATTCCCTGTAACCAAGCCAATCCGTCATATACTTTTGTTCCTGAATGATCTTGATCCTGTGAACCGTAAAACTGGTAACTCATGCTTAGCGGATTGTTTGCAATATTTGTTTTATAAGATATTTTACCTAAATATTGATTGAGATAATGTGCACTTTGTCCAAAAGCAGCTTCCAATACCAAATTATTTTTAAAATCGTACTTTGCTCCTAAGGAATGCAAATAATTTACTCTTTCTGAATCAGGACCCATTCTGTAAAACTTATCCAGTTTTCTATACCAAGGAGTTTTATATCGATCGGTCCACATATAGGAGGCAGAAAGAACACCTGATTTTCCAAAGTCTAATACTGTTCCAACTTCGAAACCTTCATAAGTTCCAGGTAATAAACTCCAGTGTGGAGCTAACAAAGTCTGACCAGAAGGTTGAATATACCCTACTTTTGCCCAAAGATAATTTTTTAATCTAAAATCGATTAAGGCTTTATAAAAGCTTACTCCGTCAGAATCTTCATCCCAGGTTTCTCTCCAACGCGATTTATGGTTACTGAAAGCTATTTCACTAGGTAAAGTAGTTCCTCCGCTATGTGGCTGCCAAACTCCATAACCACCCAGTTCTACTGAAAACATTTTGGCTATAGGTGCCGATTTAAAATTTAATTCGGCAGTAAAAGTTGTTTGTATAATGTCATTTACATAGTCTTTGGTGATTACGTTTTTACGCTCTCTGTTCCTATCCCAAAAATATAATGTACCACCCAATGAAGATTTTTTTAAAAATCCTTTTTTACTATTTTGGGTAGTGAGATCATCAGCAGCATAAATTTCATTTTGTAATAAAGAATCGGGAGGTGTGTTAAGTCTCTCTTTTAATTTTGTGCTATCTGTGTCTATTTTAATATTCTGCTCTATTGAATAAAATATGTAATTAACCGAATTTAGGTTTATTCTAGCTTTAAAATCAGAATTATAATAATCTGATATTGCACAGATGCTACCGGATAAAAATATTGGAGAAAGCAGAATGAGTGATAATGAATATATATATCTCATTATTTTGTGGTTAAAATGTTAATATTTATCTGGCATTTACATGTAATTTAATAATATAAAGAATCTCCCCCTATATCATTTTATTAAATAAATGCCAGATAAGCAATAAGTTACTGTTTAATCTATGTGTATAAGATTATCTTTCTCTAATTGTTTAAAATACCTGTAGGTACCTACAGTTATTTCATAAACAGCCAGTTCATCACAAACAATAATACCTTTAGGATGCAACTGTAATGCTGAAACAGTCCATCTCTGGCTTATTCCTCCTTCAATCACTTTTGCAAGCGCTCTCGCTTTGCTGTGTCCGTTGGCTATTATTATAACTTCTTTAGCACTAAGAATAGTTTCAACTCCTACAGTCAAAGCCGTTTTAGGTACTTTGGTCATGTCGTTGTCAAAAAATCTGGAATTAGCAACTATCGTATCTTCGGTTAGTGTTTTAATACGTGTTTTAGATGTGAATGAAGATCCAGGCTCGTTAAATGCAATATGTCCGTCAGGACCAATTCCACCTAAAAAAAGATCTATTCCTCCAACACTTTTTATTTTTTCTTCGTAATCATTGCACTCTTTTTCCAGATCTTCGGCATTACCATTTAGAATATTTATATTTTCCTGCTGAATGTCAATGTGATCAAAAAAATTTGTTTTCATAAAAAAATGATAACTTTCCGGATGATCTTCTGCAATACCTACATATTCATCCATATTAAAAGTAATCACATCTTTAAATGTAACTCGTTTATCGTTATATGCATTGATTAAATATTGGTAGGTTCCTAATGGCGTAGAACCCGTGGGCAGTCCTAATACAAATTTTTTGTTCTTTTGCTGAGCTTTGTTAATTTCTTTTATGATATATTCTGCTGTCCAGTAAGATACAGAATTATAATTGGGTTGAATTAGTAATCTCATAAATTTAGTGTTGTAAAAGTTTATATTCTACAAATGCTTCAATAGCTTCGTAGCTTGCTAATCCCAGCTGATGATACTTTTCTGCTGTAGTCCTGTTTCTTTCTTCAGATCTTTGCCAGAAAAGACGTTCATCTGATCCTAAAAATGGAGCATTTTCCATTTGAGACTGATGTTTTAAAATAGCATTTCTTTTAAATCTAAGTTCTTCGGGTGACATAGGAACAGCCATTTCAATATGTTCAATTTCCCATTCCTGCCAGGCTCCTCTGTACATCCATATCCGGCAGTCATTAAGCCACTCTTCTCCCTTTAATTCATCAAAAGCAGCTAAAATTGCATCTAAACATACCTTATGCGTTCCGTGGGGATCTGCTAAATCTCCTGCCACAAAAACCTGATGAGGCTTTACTTCTTGTAATAAATTTTTAATGATTTTTACATCTGCTTCAGAAATCGGATTTTTCTTAATCTTTCCGGTTTCATAAAATGGAAGATCTAAAAATTTAGCTTTATTTAAATCTGCACCAACGTACCGACATCCATTTAAAGCTTCTTGTCTTCTTATATGTCCTTTAATGAATAAAATATCAGGGGTATCAGAATCTCCTTCCTTTTTTTCATGCAAAACATAATTTAAAATTTCTTCATATTTTTTTTGCAGTGCTATATTTTCAGAATCATATTTTTTCCTGACATCTTCCAACAAAGAAACATATCTGATAAGATCTTCATCTCCTACTGCAATATTTCCTGAAGTTTGGTAAGCTACGTGAACATCATGCCCTTGTTCTACTAAACGCCTGAATGTTCCCCCCATAGAAATAACATCATCATCGGGATGTGGGCTAAAAAGTATAATCCTTTTAGGATAGGGCTCTGAACGTTCCGGCCGATTAGTATCATCAGCGTTTGGTTTTCCACCCGGCCATCCGGTTATGGTGTGTTGTAAATCATTAAAAACTTTAATATTTACATTATATGCTGAATTATAAAGCGATAAAAGTTCTTCCAATCCATGATCCTGATAGTCTTTATTAGTAAGCTTCAAAATTGGTTTATCCAATTTTTCACATAGCCAGACAATAGCTCTTCTAATAAGTTTATTTGTCCAATTGCAACTGGACACTAACCAGGGTCTGTTAATTCTTGTTAGTCCGTATGCTGCGCTTAGGTCTGTGTAAATAGATGCATTGGAATGATTCTGAAGACAAGTTGCCGGAACGGTATCGGTTATGCTTCCTTCTACGGATTCATATACACTTTTAGATTTGTCTTCGCCCCAAGCTACTAAAGCTATTTCTTTGGACTTCATCAGGCTTGAAATACCCAATGTTATAGCACTTGACGGCACTTTTTCAATTGTTCCAAAAAAATTGATAGCTTCCTTTCTAGCTTGTAAATTTAAGAGTACTAAACGGGTAGACGAATTAATACTTGCTCCAGAAAAATTCAGGCCTACTCCTCCCCCTTGGCTTAAATTAACTAAAATATAATCTAGTCCTCCTTTTTCTTTGATTAATCTTTCATAGTTTTTGCAGTAGTCTAATATTTCTTCTTTAGGAATATTTCCTTCCGGAGAATGCACATTGCTTTTTTTAATATCTACCTGATCAAGTAATAACTCATTTAAAAGGCTTAAACATACAAGTGTTTGATTTTGAGGTTGATAAAATTCATAAGTATTAAAAACAATTACATTTTCAAAACTAAGACCTTCTTCTTTATGTTTTCTTACCAATTCACTATATATAGTTTGAAGCGCATAATCACCACATAATCCCAATACAAAAACTTCATTTAATTGTTGTTTTGATTTAATACCTTCGGCAATGGTATTTGCTATACCAATGGAGGCTTCTACCTGAGATTCAAAAATATGGGTAGGTATTTTTTCGTATCGGGTTAATACCGATAACTCATATTCATTTTCGGGTTTGTAAAATTGTTTAGGAACTGTATTTAATACAATTTTAGAGCTTAAATTAAATTTCATACGATTATTGTATTTAAAATTAAGATAATATATTAAACTGATTTAGATACTTCTCTATTAACTAAGGAAGCAGCTCCTAAAACGCTTATATCTTTAACTTCTGAAAGACGAATAACCAGTTTTTCGACATTTTTAGGAAATAAAAAACCTTCTAAATATTTATACATAGAAGGCGAGAAAAATTCAAAAGACTTGGAAACACTTCCACCAAAAACAATGGCCTGTGGATCATAAGTAAATAATACAAAAGAAACCAAAGCACCTACATGTTTACCAAATTCTTCCCAAATTTGCAAGGCTTCCGAATTTCCTTCTTTTGCCTGATTAAACAAATCAAAACTGGTAGTATGACTGTGGAAACGTTTGAAAAAATGACTACTGCAATATCCTTCGTACGTAGAATCTAAATAAGGTACGCACCCAATTTCTCCAGCGGCAGTATTTGCGCCAATATAAAGTTCATCATTAAATATAAGTCCTGAACCTAACCCGGTTCCCATAGCAACGCAAACAATATTGCTAAATTCTTTTGCTAAACCGTAATGTTTATGTCCTAATGCAAAGCAATTAGCGTCATTATTTACATAAGTGGGTACCGAAAATTCTTTTTCAAGTATTTCTTTAAGATGTACTTCTTTCCAGGAAGGTATATTATTTAAATTATATACAATTCCTAGTTTCACATCAATTGTAGATGGAACACCAATCCCAATACCGACTACATCTGGCGTAATTACTTCGTGAATCATGTTTTTAACCTGATTCACAATTACATCTTCAGGCTGATCTGCTTTGCAAGGCTCTTTAAGAATTTTAATTATTCCTGAGTCATCTACTAATGCCACACGAATATTGGTACCACCAATATCGATGCCAATTTTTTTTAAGTTGTTCATAATTAATTTTTTACTAATATATTATAAAATATATTTTAATTTATATAATAAGTATAAAGAGTTTATAGGTATTAATACTATTTGTATAGTAAACAAATATAAGTTAAAATCTTAATGTATCAAAATATTTTAGATTAGATATTGTATTATTTTATTATATTTATCTTTAAATATAAATATCAAAGCATAAATTATAATATATTTTACAATATGATTGTATTTTTTTAATAATATAATTAAATATAAATTAAGATTGGACTGAATTTTATGTATATTATTATAAGATAAAGTAGTGAAAAAATTAATTTAAATCAGTTTTAAATTAAATATAAAGGAGAAGATTAAAATCAAAGATTTGGTAATGAAATTGAAAAATAAAAATATTAAAATAGTTGGATATATAGTTAGCTGTAAAAAATTTGGAGTATGTAATTTATTTTTACATACTCCAAAAAAATATAATTAAATACTTAGTTTCTTCCTGATGGTTTTAGGTATTGCTGCCTTGTTAATTAATAAGGCAGTGGTTTTGTATTGAACATAGGGTTTTGTGACATATATATAGCCTTGAAAATCGTTGGTGATTCCCCATGAGTTTTTTACAATATAATAATTTTTTCCGGTTTGATCTGTAGCTGTACCTACTATATGCATACCATGATCATCTGTAGTAGTTCTATTATTAAATGCATCCTGACGCATTTGCTCCGTTATTAATTTATCAGGTTGAGGCTGAGTAAATAAATTTGCTTTTTGTTCAGCTGAAAGATTATACAAGTCTAAATCGGGTACATATGCAACTCCATTTTTCCAACTGAAATAAGGTTCACTTACATCTGTTGCCCATCCTACGGTATAGCCATGCTCTAATGCAAAATCTATAATTTGTGTTAATTCATTCATAGGAACATTATATGCATGATCTCCACTCCAGTTATCAGGTAAGGGTAAAAAATTTTGAGTGTAATATGGATAATCTTTGTACGAAGCTATTTCTACATAATCATTAGGATTTAATGCTATAATTTCCTTAGCAAAGGTTTGTGGAGTATACGTTTTCCCGTTGTAAACAAATGAATTAGGAACTACTCCTAAATATTTATCTAAAATATCAGAAAAATTCTTGGTCCAGTTTATATCTATGGGAGGAGTTTGATTTTTTAAAGACACCAAATATTCTTCCAATTCACTCTGCATTGCAGTAAAATTATTTTTTGTAGCCCCATTAATTAAACCTGTATATGCTTCTTGTGGAACAATACCATACTTTTTATACATATTAATAACATCGTGAAGTTCACCGCCATCGCCGTAATTAATTGATCCATCCATTAAAATATACATTTTGGCCTTATCTTCATAAGTCATTCTTGCTGTATAGATTTCCGCAATATCAACTACCTTATTGTATTTTTTATAAACTTCGGATTCTAAAAATGAATTTCCGGAATAACTCCAACAGGTTCCTGATGAACCTTGATTTTTAACTGATGTGTTATCAAGCTGTTTTATTATGGTAAACTGAAAATTAGTTTGTTCCGATTTATTATCTTTAATTCTATTAATTAAATCATCCTGTGCAAAAATTCCTGAATAAGTGAAAAGCAACATTGCAGATACAATTAATCTTCTCATATTTTTAATTTTTAGATTTTAGTTTTTCTTTTTTTGATCTTTCTTTTTCTTTTTTCCTTTATAATAATCATATGTAAAATAGATACCTAAAAGGATAAGGAAATAAGGAAGATAATTGGTTTTTTCATTTAAAGGAGTATCAGTATTAGGAATTTTAAACATTCTATCCCATCGTATTTTTTTCTTAGCCGGATGTCCAAAAGGATCATTTTCAAATAAACCTTGTACACTCAACCATGTAAATATTGGAGTTCCTATAATATGATCTTCCGGAACATAACCGAAATATCTACTATCTAAGGAGTTATCTCTATTATCTCCCATCATCCAATAATAGTTCTGAAGAAAAGTATATTGATTTGTTTCTTTTCCATTAATATAAAATTTACCTCCTTCTTCCTTCAATTCATTATGCTCGTAATTTTTAATAATTCTTCTGTATTGATCTATATTTTCTTTTGTAAGCGTAATTGTTTCTCCTTTCGAAGGAATTGCTAAAGGACCATATTGAGAGCCATTCCAACCGCTGTTAAGTGGAAATACAGAATTAGTTGTATCGATTTTAGTTTTTGCAGCATCTTTATATACAAGTCCGGGCTCTCCTTTTTTCTGAAAGGCTAAAACTAGAGAATCAACAGTGTTAAGTTCTTTTAATTTTGCTGCATTTTCTTTAGTTAGACCTCTGAAAAAATAGATTCTTTTTCCAAATTCATCCTGACCTTCCTGATAGGTAGCATAACCAAACATCTCTTCTATTTTTTTAGAGCTTATTCCTGCTTCTGTTGTATAAACAAAATAATTTCTTTGTTGTTCTTCATCTTTCTTTATAACTTCAGGTTTACCATTTACAAATAAATTACCATCTTCCAACTTTATTATATCCCCCGGCAATCCCACACATCTTTTTACGTAAGGGTCTTTACGATCAATAGCTGTATGTAACGAATCTGTAGGGTAATTAAATACCACGATATCTCCTCTTTTTACATGAGTCCACCCAGGTAATCTCATATAAGGTAGTCTGATTTGATCTACATAAGAATTTGTTTGCTTTTGTGGCTGCTGACTATCACCTATAGGAATTTTGTTTTGAAGAAACGGAAGTGCAACCGGAGTCATAGGAATTCTTATTCCGTAATTCATTTTACTTACAAATAAAAAGTCACCTACCAAAAGAGTTCTTTCCATAGAAGCTGTTGGTATAGTAAACGGCTGAATAATAAATGCATGAATTATTGTTGCAAAAACGACAGCAAATAAAACCGCTGAAATGAATGTTTCTTTCCTTTCTTCTTTTCCTGTATATTTAGTTTGAGGGGAATAGTTTATATAACCTAAAAATATTACTGAAAGCAATAGTACTAAAAGTGCATCTGTATTGGTTCTTCTATTAAAGTGTCTGATAAAATCAACCAATATAACCGCACACATGATAGGTCCCACGATAGGTATAAAAACTATAAATATCCACCACCAGGGACGGTGTATAATCTGTAGAGTTATTACGATATTATAAAATGGGATTAGTGATTGCCAGGCCTTTTTTCCTGCTTTTTGAAATAATTTCCACGTAGTTGCAAAATATAACAGGTTTGAAACTACAGCGAATAATAAATAATATTGTAATAAATGCATGTAATATCCTTTTAAGGTTTAATTATTGGTTGTTTATGTTTGGATTATTTAAATCCTAATACGTCTTTCATGGTAAAAATACCATTTTTTCCGATAAGCCACTGTGCAGCTAAAATAGCTCCTGAAGCAAAACCTTTTCTTGAATGTGCCACATGTTTAATTTCAATTTCATCGACTTCAGAACTATAAGTAACTGTATGAGTTCCCGGCACATCCTGCAATCTTTTAGCTTCAATTCCTAATTTATTATTTTCAGTTTTATAGGATAAATTCCATCCATCAAAACCATAAACGGGAATAATTTCTTCTGCAACAGTGATAGCCGTTCCACTGGGTGCATCCTTTTTTTGAGTATGATGTATTTCTTCTAAATGAACGGAATATTCCTGATGTTTTTGCATAATTTCAGCTACTTTTTTATTTATTTCAAAAAATAAATTAACACCTAAACTGTAATTAGAAGCATATATAAATGCTCCATTTTGTTTTTTACAAAATTCTTCAGCTTTAGCTAGTTGATCCAGCCAGGCTGTAGTTCCGCATACAACAGGAATTCCAATTTCCAGACAAGCCATTACGTTATCAAAAGCCGTGGCTGGTGTTGAAAATTCTATAGCTACTTCTGCTCCGTTTAAATTATCCTTAGTTGGTTTTTCTTCTAACTTTGCAACTATATGATGTCCTTGGGAGGTAGCTATCTCATCTATAGCTTTTCCCATTTTTCCGTAACCTACTAATGCTATTTTCATAAAATAATTGTTTTTAAAATGTAAAACTAAACGATAATCCTAATTTCTGGTTCGCAACTATCGAATTAGGATCTTCAATTATGATAGGTTTTACAGCTAAATCTTTATCTTTATCAAATATTGACAAGTGAGCATCTACTGCCGCATCTACAATATTTAACAGATAGGCTAAAGCTGTTAATACCACTGCATAATCCCTATATCTTCTTTCTGAATCTTCAGCATTTGCTAATACTTGAGGAGTAATTCCCTGTATACCTGAAAATTCATGTGTCTGTCCGTTAAGTTCTGCTAAATAAGCTCTGTGATATTTTTTATATCGGTTATCGTAATACTTAATAAATCCAATCCCAGTTCCTATAATTCCCAAAACAAGAGGAGCTTTAATATATTTTTTATTATAAAACTGCCCTAAACCAGGTAAAATGGCTGAATAAAGAGAAGCTTTGAGCGGACTTCTGGTTAAAGAAAGTGCAACAGAATCGGCAGCTATCTGGGGTACTGTATTTGAAATGACTATAGAATCGTTATTACCCAGTAAATGATCTTCATTAGTTTTCTCATTTTGAGCTGAAAGCATACAGCTAAAAATAAGTATAAAAATATATGTGAATGTTTTTTTTATCATTCTAATAATTTCTGAATTCTATCGAATTCATCAGATGATTCAAAATTAATGATAATTTTACCTTTACCTTTTTTATCAGCTTTTATTTCTACTCCTGTTTCAAAATAGTCCTCAAAGCTTTTTAATCCTTTTTTTAAATAGTTCGGTAATTCTTTTTCTTTCTTTTCTTTTTTATCTTTAGGATTTTTAAAAGTTCGTATGAAGCTCTCAGTTTGCCTTACAGATAATTGTTCTCTGACTATTTTTTCATAAACAAATAATTGTTGTTCTGTATCTTCTAATGAAATTAAAGCTCTTCCGTGACCCATAGAAATAATACCATCTCTGATTCCCGTTTGTATAATTGGAGATAGTTTTAGTAGACGCAAATAATTGGTAATGGTACTTCTGTCTTTTCCTACTCTATTACTTAAGTTTTCCTGTGTAATATGAATTTCTTCAATTAATTTTTCGAAGGATAATGCAACCTCAATAGGATCTAAATCTTTTCTCTGAATATTTTCAACTAAAGCCATTTCGAGAAGCTCCTGATCGTTAGCCAACCTTACAAAAGCAGGTAATTTTTCTAATCCTGCAATTCGGGAAGCCCGATATCTTCTTTCTCCGGAAATCAAATCGAATTTGTCTTCGTTTTTTCTTACAGTAATAGGCTGTATTAGGCCTAACTGTTTGATTGAAGCTGCTAATTCTTCTAAAGCTTTAGGATCAAAATTAGTACGAGGCTGGTTGGGATTAGTTATAATATCATCTAATGATATTTCTACTATGTTACCTACCAGTTCTTCAGCTCCTTGCTCTTCTGCCGAATTAACTTTTACCGTATTTTCACTTAATATTGCAGATAGTCCTCTGCCCATTGCTCTTTTTTTTGCTGAAGCCATGCTGTTACTTTACTTCTACTTTATTCTTGTTTAAAACTTCTTCTGCCAATAATATATAGTTTATCGCTCCTTTGCTCTCAGCATCATATTTTAGTATTGATTCTCCAAAACTAGGAGCTTCACTTAATCTTACATTTCTTTGAATTAAAGTGTCAAAAACCATTTCGGGAAAATGTGTTTTTACTTCTTCAACCACTTGATTTGATAATCTTAATCTTGGATCATACATGGTTAATAATAATCCTTCAATTGTTAACTCAGGATTATGTAATTTCTGAACACTGTTAATTGTATTCAATAATTTACCAAGTCCTTCCAAGGCAAAATATTCACATTGAATGGGTATAATCACAGAATCAGCGGCTGTAAGTGCATTAAGAGTTATTAAACCTAAAGACGGAGCACAATCTATAATAATAAAATCATAGTCCGATTTCAGATCTTTTAATGCTTCTTTTAACATATATTCTCTGTTATCTTTATCTACCAGCTCGATTTCAGCAGCAACCAAATCAATATGTGCAGGTATCAATACAACATTGGGAGAAGTGGTTGGCTGAATTGTATCTTTAGCTAAAGCACTATGCTCAAGAACTTCGTAAGTGCCTATTTCAACTTCTTCAACGTTAACTCCTAAACCTGAACTGGCATTGGCCTGAGGATCTGCATCAATAAGCAGAACTTTCTTTTCCAGTACACCAATTGCTGCCGCCAGATTAACTGCAGTGGTTGTTTTACCAACACCTCCTTTTTGATTCGCAATTGCAATAATTTTTCCCATCGGTCTATAAAATTTCAAGGTGTAAAAATACAATTTAAAAACGGTATTTTAGGAAAAAAATTATTAACATTAACAGTATTAACAATCCTTTAGGGTAAATGAATGCAGCTTATATTTCTAATATATAGGAATCTTACATAGATGACTTGTTTATAATTGATTCATAAAAATAATAAAACCATCATTTTATATTATTGCTTCCCGATTATATTTTTAAATTTGAGGCAAATTCGAATTTAATTATGAATATAACCCTATTATTAATTATCATTTTTGCCTATTTTATTGTTTTATTAGGGGTAGCTTACTATACTTCCAGAAATTCCGACAATCAATCATTTTTTATAGGAAACCGAAAAAGTAGTTGGTGGTTAGTGGCTTTTGGTATGATAGGCACAAGTTTAAGCGGTGTGACTTTTATTTCCGTTCCCGGAACTGTGGGCAAAGTAAGTACCAGCTATGCTTTCGGAGGTTTTGAATACTTTCAGTTGATTTTAGGGAATTTTATCGGATACGTAATCGTAGCCATGATTCTTCTGCCTTTGTATTATAAAATGAACCTAACTTCTATATATACATATTTAAGTAAAAGGTTTAATACGGAAGCACATAAAACCGGTTCTGCATTTTTTATTATTTCCAGAGCCATAGGTGCAACTGCAAGATTATATCTCGTGATAAATGTTCTTGACATTTTTCTTTTAAAAAGTTTGGGAGTTCCGTTCTGGGCTACTACGGTATTAATTCTGTTAATGATTCTATTATATACTTTTGAGGGAGGAGTTAAAACAATTGTCTTTACCGATACACTTCAGACTTCTTTTATGCTTATAAGTCTTATTGCCTGCATACTGTTTGTATTGAAAAGCCTGAATTTAGATTTTATTCAGGCAATTGATTCGTTAAATGCTGAAGGCTATTTACACACATTTAATTTTGATTATCATTCGGGGTCATTTTTTTTAAAACATATTTTGGGAGGAATGTTCATCACTATAGCTATGACAGGATTAGATCAGGAAATGATGCAGAAAAACATATCTGTAAAAAATCTTAGGGACAGTAAAAAAAACATGCTCACTTTTGCTACTGTACTATTACTTGTTAATTTCTTATTTTTATTTATGGGAGGGCTTCTGTATTTATATGCTATGAATCATGGGGCTGAATATGAGGTTTACAGTAATGGTGACGTTATAAAAAATATATTTGGATTTAGCGATTCATCAGGTGCGATAAAAAATATTATGGGAGATAATTTATTTCCTACCTTATCTTTAGGAGGATATTTCCCTCAATTGTTATCTATAATTTTTATTATAGGTTTGGTTTCTGCTCTTTTTCCATCTGCTGACGGAGCATTAACTTCTCTGACATCTTCTTTTTGTGTCGATATTCTAGGATTACCAAAAAAACAAAACCTTACAGAAAAGAAAAAGAAAATGATAAGAATCAGAATTCATTTGATTTTTACTTTTATTTTTCTTTTATTAATATTGGTGTTTAAGAAAATTAATAATGAATCTATAGTTTACATTATTATGGATTTAGCAGGTTTTACCTACGGTCCTTTATTAGGTCTTTTTGCCTTTGGAATTTTTACAAAAAAATCCCTTCCAAAAAACGGAATGATATTTACCGTTTGTTTAATTGCTCCTATTATCAGCTATTTAAGCAGAATGCTTATTTCTAAACTAGGATATGGAATCGGATTAGAATTAATAATCCTTAATAGTGGATTAACTTTCCTTGGTTTATTACTTATATCACAGAACAAAAACAAAATAAAGATATGAAAACATTAGAAAAGAGAACAGATATTATTTTAGAGTCATCTATAGATACAATTGATAAACTTCAAAAGATTTGTCAGCTTTTATATGATGAAATTGATTATTATAACTGGGTAGGTTTTTATTTTAAAAATGGTGATAAAGACGAGTTGAAACTGGGACCTTATGTCGGAGCTGCTACAGATCATATCATTATTCCCTTCGGAAAAGGTATTTGTGGACAGGTAGCAGTATCAAATGAAACCTTTATGGTTCAGGATGTGAATGAACAGGACAATTATTTATCCTGTAGTATTGATACTAAATCTGAAATTGTAGTACCTATTTTCAAAAATGGTAATAATATTGGTCAAATAGATATCGACAGTCACAAAATAAATCCATTTACTTTAGATGATAGAACTTTCCTTGAAAACCTTTGTGAAAAATTAGGTTTATTGCTTTAATTTTAGAATTTAGTTAAATTTAGTTAAAATATTAAACCTTTTCTTAGTTGCACTGTCAATAGTGCAAATGAAAAATAATAAAGTTATGAAAAAGGTATTAATAGTAAGCGCTTTTGTTTTAGCTTCCGGTGTAGCATTTTCTCAAACAAGTAAAAATGTAGAAGATCCTATCAAAAGAGAAGAAAGAGCTAAAGATCTTAAAGATAAAATGGCAAAAGAACTTAATTTGTCAGAAAATCAGATTAAACAAATCAATGCAATTGACGATAAATATAAGTCTCAGGAAGAATCTCTCCATGCACAGGCAGAAGCTATTCATGAAAAAAGAAAAAAGCTGAGAGAGGATAAAAAAGCTGAAATTGATAAAATTTTTACCGAAGAACAAAAACTTAAATTAAAAGACATGAAGGATAAATATCATGGTAAAAAGATGCATCATAGCGACAGCAGAAAAGGTAGCTCTAAAAGAAAATAGTCTAATTTATTACCCAATAAAAAATCCGGATGAATATCCGGATTTTTTATTGGTATATTTTTTCTTAAGCAAATTTTTGCATATCAATCAGGTTTTTATAGGTGCCGTTTTTCTCTAGCAATTCCTGATGTGTTCCTTGTTCTATAACTTTTCCTCTTTCCATTACAACGATTAGGTCAGCATTAATAATTGTTGATAAACGGTGAGCTATTACTAATGATGTACGGTTTGTCATAAGATTGTCTAAAGCTTCTTGTACTAAACGTTCACTCTGAGTGTCTAAAGCAGAAGTTGCTTCATCCAATATCATTACCGGAGGATTTTTCAGAATGGCTCTTGCTATGGCTATCCTTTGTTTTTGTCCTCCAGATAATTTAGCTCCACCTTCTCCAAT
The DNA here is from genome assembly GCF_004014855.1 of Apibacter raozihei. Lineage (NCBI taxonomy): Bacteria > Pseudomonadati > Bacteroidota > Flavobacteriia > Flavobacteriales > Weeksellaceae > Apibacter > Apibacter raozihei. Next base: position 2,579,755 of record NZ_CP034930.1, on the reverse strand, counting down.
GGAAGTGTCAAACCCTTCAGGCTGTCTTTCAATAAATTCTAATGCATTAGCCACTCTTGCAGCATTTATAACATCATCCATAGATGCATTAGGATTACTTAATTTTATGTTATTAGCTATCGTATCATGAAATAAAATAGATTCCTGAGTAACCATACCTAAAAGCTTTCGATAACTTTTAAGGTTCAAATCTCTTAAATCATGTCCATCAACCAATATTTTACCTCCAGAAACATCGTAAAAACGAGCCAATAAATTAGCTAAAGTAGTTTTTCCTCCCCCACTCTGTCCTACAATGGCAACGGTTTTTCCGATAGGTATATTAATTGTAACATCTTGTAAAACCGGTTGTTTTTCTTCATATTGAAATTCAACATTTTGGAAAGTAATACCCTGTTTGATTTCTGTTAATTCTACCGGATTTTCAGGTTCATATATTTGAACACTTGTTTCAAGAGTTTCAATCAGTCTGTCAGTAGATGCACTACCTTTATGCAAATTAGTTAAAGAAGTAGAAAGGGTTTTTGCCGGTTCCAGTAATTGAAAAAACAAACCTGTATAAACAAGAAAAGAAGATAAATCCATTCCTTTTCCTTCAAGAATCAGTGTACCTCCATACCACGTAATAACAATCATTGCTACCGAACCTAAAAATTCTGATGAAGGTGATGCCAGTTCATACTTTTTCATCATATTTATAGATAGTTTTCGCAAGTACAGCACGCTATTCATAAACCGCTGTCTCATGGTTTCTTCAGCATTAAATATCTTAATTACCTTTCCTCCGTTTAATGTTTCATCAATGATAGATAAAACATTTCCTGATTCATTAAGTCCTCTACGAGCATCTTTTTTTAAGCTTTTACCTATAGATGAAATAATCCATGCCATAAATGGTAAAACTACCAAAGCTATGACAGTCAACGATGGACTTATTATAAGCAAAGAGGCTAAAGTAATAAGAATAGAAAATGGAGTTCTGAATAATTCCAAAACAGCATTTAAAATATTTCCTTCTACCTCTCCTACGTCTCCGGAAAGTCTAATCATAATATCTCCTTTTTTTCTCTCCGTAAAAAAAGAAACCGGTAAAGCCAGAATTTTATCAAACATAGCCAGACGGAGATCTTTTGAAACTCCGCTACGTAATAGAACTATAAAATACTGTGCAATGTATCTGAAAACATTACGTAATAAAAATAAACAAACCACCGCTATACACAAATAGGTCAGAAACGTTTTAGCTCCTACCTGTTCTATATTATTTTGAAGATATAAATAAAATTCATATTTAAGCCGTGTAAACCAACCCGACCAACCGTCTGTTATTTGTTCCTGCACATGGGCAAGTGTTTCTTGTTGTCTTACACTTCCTCCCAAAAGCATGTCTAAAATAGGCATAATGGAAAGAACGGAAACTACAGAAAATAAAGAATATAAAATATTAAAAAAAACCCCTGAGAAAAAGTATTTCTTGTAGGGATAAGCAAATTGTTTAAGAATTTTTTTAAGTGAACTCATATGATGTAATAAGCTTACAAAGGTAATTAATTTTTTTTTGTTAATTTAAAAACTAGCCTGTATACCTATATGCACTTTTGAATCTGAAAAGTTGACCGGTTCTGAATCATATTTACCAACAGCATAATTAAGAGAAAATATACCAAAACGTGTTAAAAAATTAATTCCGATTCCGGTTCCTAATAAAAAAGGATGAGAATTTCTGTATTTATTTTCGGTCCAGGCTACATCGGCAAAAACTGTAAAAAACATTTCTTCAAAAGGAACATATCTATACTCTAAAGAAGCAGCCAGATAAGCATTTGCATATATAGATTGTTCATTAAAACCTCTTATGCTCTTTAGTCCTCCCAATCTATATAATTCATTAATTGTTAATGTATCAGATAATAATGTTGCTGCATCAATTCTGGATTTAATATAATGAGAAGATGAAAGTTTAAAGAGTTTTTCTATTTTAGCAGATAATTCATACTCAGTTAGATTGTTTTGGTTTTCCGGAATATTCCTAAAAATACTTCCTTTTATTGCATACAAATTTTTATTTCCCAGCAGGGAAAGATTACTTTTTTCCAAATATTGATAGGTTAATCCTAATCCTGACTTTGAAAAGTTACTGTTAATGGTATCTGAATTTAAAACATATCTAGAATTTTCAAAACTTCCCTCTACTCCTATTCTTTGGTTATAAGAATATTGATAGTATAAGTGCTCTTTAAGTTTTATATTAGCAAATGTACTGTCTTGCTTGAAAATGTTTAGTTGAGTTTCCGTTCCTAATTTTGTTTTAAATAAATAGGGTACATGAACCTGAAAATCAAAGTTCTGAGATTTTTCCGGCGTGGATAACCAGTTTAAATTTATGGTTTCAAATGAATTAAATATATTACCCAATGACAAACGTATCTGCCCGTTAAGCTTAAGTTTTCCGTTCTGATCGTTTCCAAAACCTAAAATTCCATCAAAAGAACTCGCTTTTTTCTTTTTTAAATATAAATATATAGCTGTCGAATCGGGTGTAAATAATACTTGAGGATTTTTATCTTCCAGAATAAAATTTGATGCTTTCAATTTATCCGATATTTCTTTAAGCCTTGAATCTTCATAAGGCTTACCTATAAAATCATATTCCAATTCTTTTTTTATTCCTTTCGGAAGATTTGTATACCCAGCAATAACAAAAGAATTAATTATTCTTTTATTGTTTAAATCAACAGAAACTGTAGCTTCAACCGGTAGCTTTGAAAAATTAAAATCTGTTGTAATCTGATTAAATGCATACCCTTTTTTAAGGTAGTAATAATGTATTATATTTACTAAAGAATCTACGTTTGAAGTAGAATAATCATGTTTTAAATGTACCGCCAACTGAGAAAGAGAATCAAGTTTTACAAGTACTTTTTTATAAAATACTCCTCTGGTAATATAAATATTTACATCTTTCTCCCCTTGTTTTACTGAATCTATTTTCAAGGTATAAAACCCTTGATTTACAAGTGAATCAAGTACAGAATTAATTTTTTTAGGTTGTGCTGATATCTTGAACCATAACTGCTTTTCAGTATAAAAATTTAATTTTTTATTCTGTTCCTGAGCAGATACTAACACAACAGACAATAAAAAAACTATATGAAACAGATATTTAACATTCATATACAGTCTGTTAAAAGAAGAATAATTTAAGATTTTAATTACAAATTTATAATTTATTATTAAGATTAATACAAATACTCATTACTGTTGTTCTCAATATAAGTGATTGGAAATAATTGCAAAGATTTTAATGCTTAGAGTTTTGTTCAGATTAATTTTTTGAGTTTAAAAATTGTTTATTTACTTTCTTCCATTTTTCAGGATATTTATTTAAATAACTTTGGTGATATGATAACGGAAACAACATAGATGTTTTATCTTTACTTTTAAAATTAGTATAAATTCTCTCTGATTCATTTACAGGTATTCTTGGATCCCTGCCTCCGTAAAGAAATAAAACAGGTATTTCGATTTTTTTTGCATATTCATCCGGATTCATTTCAAAAGCATTAAAACCGTTAACTACTCCTCCCCAGAAGGTAACTAAATACGAAAGAGTCTTTCCTACATAAGGTATTTTCATTCGAACTTTAACAGCATCAATCATTTTACCGTACGGAGCTTCCAGAATAATACCTTTTACATTTAAATGATAATCATGCTGTGCTTTGATTATGGCTGCTGCACCCATTGAAAAACCTGCCAAAAATATATTTTCTTCATTAAGATCATTACGTGCATATTCATACGCTTGTCTGACATTTTCCGCTTCTTTATATCCAATGGTACACTGATTACCGGATGAATTACCGGCACCATTAAAATCGACTAACAAAACACTATATCCCAAATCTTCATAAACGTAGGCTCTATCCAGCATTGTTGACTTCTCTGCACGAAAACCGTGAAAAAGTAAGATAATGCCTTTAGATTTTTTTTCTGGTGATAATAGCCAGGCTTCTAAAAACTTGTCTTTTCCCAACTTAATTTTTTTTACTTCATAACTTTTTTCCGGTAAAATATCAGAACTGGGTTTAGGTATATCAATTCCCTTTATCAATGTTTTAAAATCCAACTTTAAATTACTTCCGGAAGTTTGTTTCTCAACAAAATGAGTAAGGCTATATGCTTGTAAAGCTAAAAAAGCATTAACAATTAAAAACAGGGATAGTATTATTATAATAAAGAACTTTAACCATCTATTTTTTATCATGAATCCAAATATATATATTAATTAAATAAAAAAACTTTAAGCTGTTTTTAAATTCAAACTATGTTATGAATTGTATTAATAATAATTTAACTCTAATATCTGTTAAAAATTATTAATTTCGTGTATTAAATTTAAGATATAATTTTATGGATCTTCAAGACCAGTTAAAAAAACTTTTTCCTGAGCATGAATTTCAGGAAGGAGAACAACAATCATCTGAAGAACATTCTTTGTTTTTACAGGACGAACCTATAGTGTGTAAATATGAAAAAAAAGGAAGAAACGGGAAACCTGTAACTATTCTTGAAAATTACAACGGTTCCGATGAAGATTTAAAAATGCTTGCAAAAGATATAAAATCGAAATTAGGTGTAGGCGGTTCTGTAAAAGATGATACGATTGTAATCCAGGGAAATTTCAGAGATAAAATAATGGAACTCTTAAAAGAGAAAGGTTTTTCTGTGAAGCGGGTCGGCGGTTAATCCGAATTCAGAAAAAATATAAATTTTAGTTCTTAATTCAAACCACATGCAAAATGACACAAAAATTAGCAAATTCAGAATTAATTCTGAATCCAGAAGGTAAAGTATATCATTGTAATTTAAAACCTGAAGAGCTTGCAGATACTATTATATTAGTCGGAGATCCGGATAGAGTTCCTAAAGTATCAAACTACTTCGATACCATTGAAGTTGCTTCTCAAAAACGGGAAATAGTTTCACATACCGGTACGTACAAAGGTAAAAGACTTACTGTAATTTCTACAGGAATGGGAACAGATAATATTGACATTGTTCTTAACGAACTTGATGCTTTAGCAAATATAGATTTTGAAAATAAAGAAATCAAATCAACTCCTACCCAGCTCACTTTCGTACGGTTAGGAACCTCAGGATCTTTACAAGCAGATATACCTGTAGATAGTATAGTTGCTTCTGCTAAAGGTTTGGGATTTGACGGGTTAATGAGCTTTTATAATCATACTGAGAGCTTTTATTCAGATCAAATGATTGAGGAATTTGTCAATCAGACTCAGTGGAATTCTAAAAGAGCACTACCTTACCTTGTAGATTGTTCCGAAGATTTGTTACATCATATGACAAAAGACTCATCCATTTATCAGGGAATTACAGCAACAGCGATAGGATTTTACGGACCTCAGGGAAGAATTTTGAGGTTGGATCTGGATGATCAGGCTATGAATGAAAAACTTGCAAATTTTCATTATCAACATCATAGAATCACAAATTTTGAAATGGAAACATCTGCCATATATGGCTTATCCAAGCTTATGGGGCATAAGGCTTTATCATTAAATACCATAATAGCCAATCGTGCTTCAGGTACATTCAGTACTGATCCGTACGCTGCTATAGATTCAATGATAACATTTGCCCTTGACAGACTTAGTAAATTTTAATCTTATCTTTATTTAATCAAATGAAATATATTAAAATAAAAGCTTTTAAATTGTTTTTTTTAATCGCTTTAACCGTAGGATATTCTTTTTCCTATGCTCAAACTGAAAGGCCTAAATTAATTATTGGTATTGTCGTTGATCAAATGCGAATGGAATACCTTTACAGGTACGATCCTTATTTTTCAAATAAAGGTTTTAAACGATTGATAAAGGATGGATTTCTTTATTCAAATATGCATTATAATTATGTACCTACACACACTGCACCTGGACACGCATCTATATATACAGGTACCACACCTGTAAATCATGGAATTATGGGAAACAGCTGGTATAACCGGGAACGTAAAAAGAAAATGTATTGCACTGAAGATGATACAGTAAGTCCTTTAGGAACACCGGCTCAGGAAAGTGAAGGTAAAATGTCTCCTAAAAATTTACAGTCTACAACCATTACAGATGAATTAAAATTGTCAACAAATTTCAGAGGCAAAGTTTTTGGAGTAAGTATGAAAGACCGGGGGGCTATTTTACCTGCCGGTCATTTTGCCGATCGTGCGTACTGGCTTTCGGATAATGGAAACTTTATCTCAAGTACATTTTACGGTAAAGATTTTCCTGCTTGGGTAAATACGTATAATCTGGAGAAAAAGTATATGAAATATATTAATGAAGGCTGGAACCTTTTTAGAGATAAATCTCTATATAAAGAGAGCCTTTCAGATAATAATTCGTATGAAATGATGTCATTTACGGCAGATCAAAAAGCTGTATTTCCATATAATTTAAAAGAAGCTTACGATAAACAAGGTGCAAAAGTTTTAAAATCCACTCCTTTTACAAGTGATATGATCGTTGATTTTGCTAAAGAATTAATTGTCAGAGAAGATTTGGGTAAAGATGCTGATACTGATTTTTTAGCTTTAAGCTTTTCTGCCACTGATGTGATTTCTCACATGACTTCGCCAAGATCTATGGAAACTCAGGATACTTATATGAGATTAGATGAAAATATTGCTGATTTACTCTCATTTTTAGATGCCAAAATAGGCAAAAACAATTACTTATTGTTTTTGACAGCCGATCATTCCGGTGCTGAAAACCCTCTTTACTTAAATGATAATGGATATGAAGTTGCTTCTATTGATTACAAAGAAGTAACAAAAAAACTTAAAGATTTTTCTGTACAGACTTTCGGAAAAGATTTTATTGAAACTTATTCTACACAAAACATATATTTGAACGAAGATGCTATTGCATCATCAGGTAAAAACCCAAATGAAATTATTGAAAAATTAGTCTCTTATGTAGAAAGTTTTCCTTGGGTTAAACGAGTGTATACTGAAGCTCAAATTTTATCTGCTAATCCTACTGATGAGCATGCTTCAATGATTTTCAGAGGATATGATAAAACTCAAAACGGGCAATTATATGTTCTTTTAAAGCCTGCATATATGGAATATATGAAGGAAGGAACTACCCATGGTGCAAGCTATACTTACGATACGCATGTACCTGCTCTATTTTACGGCTGGAAAATTCATCATGGAATAAGTCATAAAAAACAAGTGATTACCGAAATAGCCCCTACTTTGTCTCAAAAAGTACAGATTACATTTCCTAATTCAACTTCTGCTCAGGTCCTTAATGAAATTTTAGAATAATTTTTTAAAAATTAGAGTTGAAAGACCTTGGCTATTGAACTATTAACTTCAAATTCTGAGGTCTTTCAAAATTATCACCTGTAATTTGAACTATATATACTCCTGATTCAAGCTCTGAAATTTCCATTTCAGATTTATTATTCACTTTTTTTATCAACTTACCTTCTTGGTTATATAAAAATATTTTTTTTATTTTATCAGGATTTGTACACAGGATGCTAAATCTGGAAGTTGCTGGATTGGGCGAAATTTGGTAGTCTGTTTTCTTATGAGTAGTTTCATCAACAGCCAGCAATGGATTGATTATATTCATGGTTAACAAAGCCCAACCTGCATCTCCGATATAACAAGGAGGACTGGGGTATAAACCGTTGTATTCTCTGAGAAGCAAATTAAGTTGCCTATTGGCTTTATTCAAATTTTCATTTTTAGAAAATATATAACCTACAAAAGCATTAAAATATTGATTTTTTTTTCGGAGTGCCAGTCTGGAAATTTATGTTCAACCATTTTTCTTGAGTATTCTGAGCGCAAATCACTGAATTGATCCACTTCAAATAACTGTGGCCATAGCGTAGGTACTATTCCTCCCTTATTTCCATACCAAATATCGGGATTCGAATTTATATTCAGTTCCCATTTATATAAATCTGTTGTATAATCATATGATAAATTTTGAATTGCAACCTTACAATTTTCAGCTTTATTTTGATAATATTCTGCTAAAACCTGGTCATTATAAATTTCATTTTCTATTTTAGATAAATACAAAAAACCTTTATAAACTTCACAATTGTCCATCGTATAATAAGCAGAATAATCTTTTTTGGCAATAGTCAAATTATTTTCTTTCAAAAGATTATTTATAACATAGTGTGCAGAAAGTTCTAATTTCTTTTTAACATCAACAGTAAAAAGTGTTAAGTCTTTGGAATGTTTATAATACTCATAAGTAACAACCCAGAAAAGTGCTAAGGCACTGTCTTCGGCATCTATATCATTGCAGAAATATTTTAAATTTTTATTGATACAAGCAGTACCTTCTCCTGAAAGGGTATAATAATGATTTAAGATATTACCTCTAGAATCTAAATGCTTGATAAACCAATCTATCCATAGTTTCACAAAATTAAACTTATCAGAATGTTTACTATTTAAAATACCTAAACAAGCAATATGGCTGAAATAAGGATAAACAGAAAAATACGCATTCCCTGATAGGGAATCTTCTATTACCGGATAGTCACTTGTTTTTATCGCACCATACGAAGTTAATTCACGATTAGTATATTGCTGACGAAAAATATACCCGGCTAACCTATCTCTATCCTCCTCTGTAAAGTTTTGACTATATGCTGAATTATGGATTTGAAAGACAAGTAAACAAATTATAAAATACTTTTCCATAAACTATTGATTAAACAAAATTGTTTATCTCAAATATAATTGTTTAGGTAAAACTATTTCATTAAAATTTACTTTTTATTGACCATAAAATAACTAATATACAATATTATAACCCAGACAGGTATTAATTCCACGGATAATTCCATGCCTGTCATCCACATAATCGGTAAAATAGCTGCAAGAAAAATCAAACAGATATAATTTCCTACAGGATACCAGAAAGCTGGAAATTTAGTTTGAACTATCCCCTGTTTTATTTTATTTTTTTTGAAGTATAAATGGGTTAGGCTTATCATTATCCAATTAATAATCAGTGCAGAAACAACTAAAGACATAAGATAACTAAGAGCTTTTTCCGGAATTAATTTATTAATAACAACACAGATTGCAGCAAATACTGCCGACACTAGTATTGCCATAATAGGAACATGGTTTTTGTTTAAACGAATTAAAAACTTAGGTGCGTTGCCTTGTACTGCAAGGCCATAAAGCATCCGACTATTACTATAAACACTACTATTATATACGGATAAAGCTGCTGTTAACACTACTAAATTCAAGACATTTGCAACAATACTGGTGAAATAAAAAGTGGTACCTAATATAGTGAACTGAAACCCTTTTAGTGAGCTGAATATAGTTACAAAAGGACTGCTCCCCGGGGTTATATCTTGCCAGGGAGATAAGGAAAACAAAATAATTAAAGCTCCAACATAAAAAATTAAAATTCTATAGATTACCTGATTAGTTGCTTTCGGAATGGTTTTTTCAGGATTTTCAGCTTCTGCAGCAGTAATGCCTATAAGCTCTAATCCGCCAAAAGAGAACATAATAAAAGCCATAGCTGCTAATAAGCCCTGATATTTACCTTCTGCATCTAATGAAAATATTCCTTTTGGAAAAAAACCACCGTCATTCCATAAATTAGAAATTCTGGCTTGTGGACCTGCACTTCCGCTTATTAAAAGATACGCTCCAAATGCAATCATCGCTACAATGGCAAATACTTTTATAATTGAAAACCAGAATTCAGCTTCTCCGTAAATTTTAACATTCGCAAGATTCAATAAATTAATAACAACAAAGAAAAAAAGACTGGATAACCACAAAGGTATTTCAGGCCACCAAAACTGTACATAAACACCTATAGCAGTTAATTCTGACATGCTGACCAATATATAGAGTATCCAGTAATTCCATCCGGAAGCAAAACCGGCAAAATTACCCCAGTATTTATATGCAAAATGGCTAAAACTACCCGATACAGGTTCTTCAACGACCATTTCCCCTAATTGTCTCATAATCATAAATGCTATAAAACCTGCAATGGAATAACCTATAATAACAGAAGGACCAGCCAAAACAGCTGCCGGACCTATTCCTAAAAATAATCCTGTACCTATGGCTCCACCCAAGGCAATTAACTGAATATGACGATTAGAAAGGCCTCTTTTTAATCCTTTTTGTTCTTTAGACTCTTTATTTTTCAAGATCTTTGTTATTTTAAATTGACAGCTTCGCAAATATAACTGAAATGAGCTTAAATAAAAAAGAAAACCGTTCATATTATCCTGTTTAATATATTTTTATTTAAATCTTTAGAATCAAAACATTTCTGTTTAAATTTGCAACTTGTTTTAAACAATTTACCTGATATATTACTCATGTACAAAGAATTTTCTCTTTCTGAAAAAAAACGGATTCGTTCCGGAGTTTTTGCTTTTTATTTTGCACAAGGAATATGTTTTGCCAGCTGGGCAAGCAGGATACCAGATATTAAAAATTACATGAACATGGATGATGCTTCATGGGGAAATATTCTTTTAATGCTTCCTATCGGGCAAATTTTAGGTATGGCTCTTTCGGGATTTCTTATTTCTAAATTAGGAAGTAGAAAGGTCTTATTAATTGCCCTGCCTTGTTATAGTTTATGTCTAATAGCTATCGGATTGTCTCCTAGCCCTTTATTACTAGTAACCAGCCTTATTTTATTTGGTTTTTTTGGTAATTTTTGCAATATATCAGTAAATACGCAAGGAATTATAGTTGAAAATATTTATAATAAATCCATTATGTCTTCTTTTCACGGAGGTTGGAGCGTAGCCGGTTTTGTAGGATCTTTATTTGGTTTATTACTTGTTAATCTGGGGCTTGAACCTTATCAGCATTTTATACTGATTCTTTTTATCGTAGTTATATTTATGGTTATAAATTATAAATATTTACAGCCTGACATGAAACCCCGAGAGGTTAAAATTTCTGTAGATTCTCCGGTTGAAAAAAAGAAAAATAAACCGGAAAATTTTTTATTTTTCCTGGGTATAACAGCTTTCTGTGGAATGGCTTCAGAAGGAGCCATGTTTGATTGGAGTAGTATTTACTTTGAAAAAATAGTTAAAGCACCTGAAAATATAGCTCCTTTAGGTTTTGCTGCTTTCATGGTTATGATGGCTTCTGGTAGATTTTTCGCTGATGCTGCCACCCGTAAATGGGGAAGGTTAAGAATTGTACAAATTTCCGGAATCTTAATTTCCTTCGGGTTATTTTTAGCTGTAATATTTCCTCACATTATCGTCACTACTATTGCTTTTATGATTATAGGATTAGGGGTTTCAAGTATCATCCCTGTAATATACAGTCTGGCCGGACAAAAAACTAAAATTCCTACAGGCATGGCACTTACTATTGTTTCCAGTATAGGATTTATCGGTTTTTTATTAGGCCCTCCTATCATTGGTTATATTTCTCATGCAAGTAATTTAAGATACTCTTATGCTTTAATAGGAATATTTGGAATTTGTATTTTTGTATTATCATCCAAATTAAAAATATTTAAAGAAAAAAATTAAATTTATTTCTTTTTTAATTTATCAAGAGTTAGTGCAAGATAATATCTGACATTTAAACCCGTAAGAAGTAGTATATAAAGATAATAAGGTCTTGAATAATATTTTTTGATAAATATTTTCATGGCTCCAAAAAATCTTTGATAATATTGTTTATTTTTGACTGTTGATTTTCCTTTGTAATGTACAACTGTAGATTTCCCATAGTAGTAATTTTGATATCCTAATCTTAAAATTGTATAGCTAAGATCAATATCTTCTCCATACATAAAATAGGATTCATCAAATCCTCCCGCTTCTTCATAAACTTTTCCGGAAACCCAAAAAAAAGCTCCTGTAAGAATTTCAATTTTCCCGATTTCATATTCACTTATACTAACATTGTAATATCCTTTAGACTGTATATTTTTGGAAAAAAATTTCAAGTACGAAAAAAGCTTACTGAATGTATTACTAGGGTTAGGTATGTTTCTCTTAGATTCTAAGCGATAATTTCCATGTTCATCAGTCATACGAACACCTATAGCTCCCAAATTCTGTTGGTTTTGTGAAAAAACATATAGTTCTTCAAGTGCTGTTTGTGATACTATGACATCGGGATTAATAAAAAGTATATATTTTCCTGAAGACTTTTTAAAAGCTATGTTGTTAGCTTTTGAAAAACCTAAATTTTCAGAATTTTGAATCCATGTAATTTGAGGAAAATCTAAAATTATAAATTCATAACTCCCGTCAGACGAATCATTATCTATTACTATAATTTCAACATTTAAATTTCTAGAAGCATCATTAACACTTTCCAAACAACTTTTTAAATAAAATTTCGAGTTATAATTAACTATAATAACAGAAAGTTGTATCATTTATTTTAGCCCCTGCTGATAAGGAATCCTGTTTTGTATGGACCGTATTAATGTTAATTCATCTGTATATTCAAGTTCATCGCCAACCCCGATTCCCCTAGCTATTGTCGTGAATTTTGCGCTCGTTTCTCCAAGCATTTTATATAAATAAAACATCGTAGTATCCCCTTCAATAGTTGCGCTTAATGCAAATATAATTTCCTGAGTATTTTCTTCTTTTACACGAGTAACTAATGGTGTAATACATAAATCCGATGCACTAATACCTTCCATGGGAGATATTCTTCCTCCCAAAACATGATATTTACCACTAAATTGTTGGGTACTTTCAATAGCCATAACATCTCTAACATCTTCTACTACGCAAATAATATTTCCATCACGGTATGGATTTGCACAAATAGAACAGATTTCAGTATCAGATAAATTATTACATTCTTTGCAATGTTTTATATCATGTACTAAATGCCCCAATGCCTGTATAAGATTATCAGTCTGAATTTCTGGTACATCTAGAAGGTGTAAAGCTAAACGTAAAGCCGTTCGTTTTCCTATACCCGGAAGCTGTGAAATTTCTTCCACAGCTTTTTCTAAAATTTTACTGGAAAAATTCATTTCCTGAATTATTTTTCACCAACAACTTTTTAATGTCCTATGGATGTTAAATATTTTTCTGCATCCAAAGCTGCCATACAACCTGAACCCGCAGCAGTAATTGCTTGCCTGTAACGTTTGTCTGCAACATCTCCGGCAGCAAAAACTCCAGCTATATTTGTTTCTGTAGTAAAAGGTTTTACTGTAAGATATCCGGTTTCATCCATATCTAATTTTCCTTTAAATATATCTGTATTAGGTGAGTGTCCAATAGCGATAAACAGACCGTCAACGTCAAGAATTTTTTCTTCTTGGGTTAGATTATCAATGACTACAGCCTGAGAAACCAAATTATTTTCGCCTTTAAGATTAGTTACTTCGTGATTATACATCAATACTATGTTGGAGGTAGCTTCTACTCTTTCTTGCATTATTTTAGAGGCTTTGAGATAATCTTTACGAACAACCATATAAACAGTTTTGCATATCTTAGCCAGATAGGTAGCCTCTTCAGCAGCCGTATCTCCTCCACCTACAACAACAACGTTTCTACCTCTGTAAAAAAAGCCATCGCAAGTAGCGCATGCTGATACTCCTCCTCCACGATATGTATCTTCAAATTCTTTTCCCAAATACTTTGCACTTGCACCGGTAGAAATAATAATCGTATGTGTCTGGTATTCATTACCGGAAGAAGTTTTTATTGTGTGAAATTCTTTTGAATTACTACCAAAAACAACTTCTGTGACTTTGTCTACGATAACTTTTGTACCAAATTTTTCCGCCTGATTTTGTAATTGTATCATCATTTCGGGACCGGTTATTCCTTCAGGATAACCCGGAAAGTTTTCAACTTCAGTAGTAGTAGTTAACTGCCCACCCAGTTCCATTCCTGAAATTAAAACAGGGTTCATTTCTGCACGTGCGGCATAAATTGCAGCAGTAAATCCCGCAGGACCAGAACCGATAATAACAGTTTGTAAAATATTTATATTTTCTGACATTATTTATGTATTAATGAATACTGCTAAATTACAAAATTAATAATTGAGTTGTCTTGTTGTAATATTTAATTTTCAGATACTGTTATTATCAATATCTTTCAACAGACTATTTAATTTTTATTTTTTTTATAACCATTTTAATTTCAGTTATTAAGGAAATAAAAAAGGTTTCTTTTTTTTAATTTTATAATAGGAACTTAAAAAATAGATTAATTCTTTTCTTGATTCTCTTATACATTCATTTATCATATCATAATCTGTTGGAAAAGCTACTGGTGTTTTTTTTATCAGATCTAATTCCCTACGATTAAGAGCTCTCTCATCACCTTCAAATTCAGCAAATACAGATTCAAAAATAAATTTAGAAGTTATAGATGATTCACGTCTAACATATCCATATAAATCATAAATTTCAATATTTCCATTTGGATCATAAACTTCAATAGTTGCATCTAATTTAGCATCTTTTGTCCTTTTAAATTCAGTAACTGTAGCTCTTACTATAACATGCTTATCTACTTTTTTAGTATTCCCTAAAGAATCTTTTATAACATTACCCCTTCCATCTTTTTCATATTCCCAGCCATCAACAATATCTTTATCAAAGTTTTTTGATTTTTTTGTAAAATCATCTTTTCCAATATATAAACGATTCAAAACTACCCTTATCTCATGATCCATATTATAAGGTTTACTGGTAGAAATACGCATCCAGAAACTATTTACTTCATTATTTAAGTTATATAAAAGATTATCTTTAAAGTTTTCAGGCAGTGGATGACCTGTTTGATTTACCGCAGTTACATACATCCTTTCAATGCCATTTTTGTAAGCCTCTTCTAATTTAATATTTACATCTCTGTAATTATAATCTACTTCCTGTACTTCTTTTAGTAGATTATATGCTGATCTGGCATTACTTTTTTTCTTAGTTGTCAAATATTTAAGCGCAGACGTATAGTAGTCGTTTAAAAAATCTTCTTTTGCTTGTTCAAGTTCTAATGAATAGTTTTTTACTGAAAATTTTAATTCTTTATTGTTTTTATATAAAGGTAAATAAGGTTTAATAAGGTTTTCTCTATCATATAAAGTCTTGACCAAATAATATATATCTTTATAATTTGGATCTGATTTTGTTCTCATATTTTGTAAACGGAATTCATCTTGTCTATTTGCTAACATATATGAATTTTGTAATAACTCTAATTGTTTGACTTTTTTTCTCTGACTTGAATTTTTAGAAAAAAGTTTTATAGAGGTTTCAAAGGCTTCTGCATAATTACCTTTAACCATTTTATTGCTTGCAGATTTATATGCACTGCAATTGTATAGTATTGATAGCAATAATGAAAAAATGGAAAATTGAGTTAATTTTTTCATAGTAAATGTTTTTAAAATTTTCATAGTAATATGTTAGTTTTGTTGCTTAGGTTGTAACTTTACAGTCAAACTTAATGTAAATTTAGTTATGAATAAATTAAATATAACGCTTTTTTTATACTTATTATTATTAATACCTTGCAATTCGTCATCTCAAGCGTTTAGAAAAATCAATGGTTTTTCTAAAGCTGTTAACGAACGTTTAGAAATTTTCCTGAATTCTACAATTACAAAAACTGATCGAAAAGTTGCTGTTTTTGATTGTGATGGAACCCTTTTGGGTCAAGCTCCTTTTTATCTTTCCGAAGAAGCTATTTACAGCTATGCTAAAGCCAATTTTTATAAAAAGGAAGATGAACTTTCCAAAGTAAAAATGAATTATGTTTACGAGCTATTGCATCCTAAAGAAGAATACGATTATTTACAAAACAGTCTGAATTTTCTGGCAGGTTTATCACCTAAAGAAATAGAGCAGATAGGACTACATACATATCATGAAAAATTTCATGGAAAATTTTATCCTGAAATGAAACAACTTTTAGAAAATTTAAAAGAATATGGATTTGAAATCTGGATAATTACTGCTTCAACTGAAGTTTTATATCAAGGATTTATTAATCAGGAATTAGGAATTCCAAAAGAAAGGATAATTGGAATGAAATCTGTTATAACTGCTGATAATATTGTTTCCAATCAACTAATGATACCATACCCTCAAGACAACGGTAAAGCAGAAGCCATTAATACCTATATTAAAACTCAGCCGTTATTAGTTGCAGGTAATAGCCGTGGTGACATGGAAATGATGAATTTGGCTTCAAAAATAAAAATTATAGTTAATCCAGATAACACATATATTGAAAATGGAAAACATTTAGGAGCTATGAAAGGTTATACTGTTAAAGAGTATTGGAATCAAGATCCTGATTGCTTAGAAGTATATTGTAATGATGTTAACGATCATAAAATTTCTTATGCAAGTGAAGAATTTGGTATTACACCGAACCAGGAACATAAAAAAAATAAATAATTTTTTGTTAACTTTTAAATAATTCCTAATTCATTTCCGGTTTCTTTAATAGCATTAATAGCCTTGTCCAGATTATCAAGAGAATGTGCAGATGAAATTTTAAGTCTTACCCTGGCTTTTCCTGTAGGTACTACCGGGTAAAAAAAACTTGTACTCCATACTCCCCTGTTAAAAAGATTATCAGCAAAATCCTGAGCTAGCTTTGCGTCATATAACATTACTGGAATAATAGATGATTCACTTTCCAAAGTATCAAAACCTAAATCTGTAATTTTTTTTCTAAAGTACTTGATATTATTTGATAGATTAATCGTGAGATCTTGATTTTGAATTAAGATATTAATAATTTTATCTTGAGCGTCTATTACTGGAAAGGAAAAACTATTTAACGTTTTTTGTGATTTATAACGATGTTTTATCTGGTCAATAATATCTTTCTTTCCGGATACAAAATGTCCCAGATTTTTACCTGAAATATTCCCCAAAGATGATACAATCAAATCTGCTTGATTTTTAATTTGATAGTACTCATAAGATCCTCTTCCAGTTGTACCTAAAACTCCCGTTGCATGTGAATCATTCAGCAAAATTACAGCTCCGGATTTTTCTGCCACATAACATATATTCTTTAAATCAGCAATAGTTCCATCTAAACTAAAAACTCCATCTGTTACTATAAAAATGTTTTTATAATCAGATAGTTTAGCTTTTTTTAACTGATGATTTAAATCATTTATATCATTATTTTTATAGGAAAAAAAAATTGAATTTCCTGATTTAATACAATCAATTAAAGTATAATGACATTGTTCATCATAAAAAATTATATCCTTTTCAGTAAATAAAGAATCAAATATCCCCCCATAAGCATCCTGAAATGTAGTGAATAATAAAGTACTTTCCTGATTAAGAAATTTAGATATTTTTATTTCAAGTTGTTTAGTTAATGATCTTATTTCATTCATAAAAGGTGTTGTTGATAATCCATACCTTTTAGCAGAATAAAAAGTATCAAAAGTATCACTGGATTGATAAGTATAATCTAGCCCCAGATAATTAGAAGAACAAAAATTTAAAATTGTTTTTCCATTAATGATATTTTCAAAACTTTTAGAGGAACAAACATTTTTTTCTTTTTGGAATGTTTTCTTTTTATTAATCAATTCTAATTCTGAAGCTGAATAAGACTGGTTATCTTCTGAATACATATAACAACGTTTTTCTAAGGTTTCTCTAACAAATATAATAATATTCTAACAACGATTTTATTAATTAATATTATATTAACACTGGTCTTTAAAACAGGGTTATTGGATTCTTTAATTTATTCATAATTAATGAGTACATTTGTAATTAAGTGACTTAACACTAGATAACATGAAAAAAACAATACTTATTACCGGAGCAAATGGAGGGGTTGCTCAACATTTATCTTCTCTACTTAAAGAAAATTATAATCTTCGTTATTTAACACGTAACAAAAAAAAAGAAAACGAATTTGAATGGGATCTTGTCAATAAAAAATTAGATATCCGGGCATTGCAAGGGGTTAATAATATCATACATTTAGCCGGTGCAGGTATCGCAGATAAACGATGGTCTCAGGAACGAAAAAAAGTTATACTATCTAGCCGAATTGAGTCAGCTCAATTATTATTAGAATCTTTAAAAAAACATTCTTTGCATATTGATTCTTTCATTTCTGCGTCTGCTGTGGGTTACTACGGAATGAAAACATCTGATAAAATATATAATGAAATGGATAAGCCCGGTGATGATTTTTTAAGTGATGTGTGTATACAATGGGAACAGGCGGCTGATAACTTTCTTTTAGAAAATGTTGCGGATAGAGTAGCTAAAGTTCGTTTGGGTGTTGTATTGTCAGATAGTCCCAAGGGGGTTATGGAAATAATAAAAAAAACTATAAAATATTATGTAGGAGCTAATTTGGGCTCTGGTAAGCAATATATGCCTTGGATTCATATTGATGATTTATGCAATATTTTTAAAGAAGCGGTAATAAATACTGAAATTTCAGGCACATATAATGCAGTTGCTCCTGAACCAACTACAAACAAAGGATTTACTCATTTATTGGCAGATATGATGGACAAACCTTTAATTATGCCTAATATACCTGGGTTTTTAATAAAATTAGCATTGGGTGAATCTGCTGGGATGATTTTAGAAGGTAGCAGGGTGTCATGCGATAAGTTATTGCAAAGTGGTTATAAGTTTAAATATCCTCAGCTCAGAGAGGCTTTGCAATCTTTATTATAAAGTTAAATTCTTTAGAAATGTTTTAGAATGTATACACAGTAAAATATTTATTTAAAAATAAATACGTACTCTAAAAACTATTTAATTTAAATCAGATACTAAATAAATTTAATATATATTAAGAAAAATAATTTTGAAAATAAAATTTTTATTGTAAAAAAACACTAATATAACTATAAAAACACTATAATATTACGCTTAAAGCAATAGTTATTATTCATTAAATTTACAAATTATCCTTTATTCTAATATATTTATTAAAATTTACACTAAATTATTAATAACGCTATGTTTTATGTATTAAAGTTAAGTATTTGTAACAGTGATAAATTATTATTCATTTTATTATTTTAGATAAAATAAAATTACTATTTTTGAGCAGGTATAAAATTATAGACAGATTATGCTAGTCCAAAAAAAACCAATCTTATAGTATACTATACAAGATTGGTTTTTTATTTAAATATTTTGTTTTAACAATTCTTCTTTTAAATTCCTACATTTTATTTTTAGGATACTGTATGTAAAAATTAGAGGCAGTCTTTAAAATATATTCTTCATTAGATGCTGTATCATCAATATAAGATTCTTCCACAGGCTTATCATCATTACCATATAAATCTTTGTAAATATTTGCCCGGATATAATGAAAGTACCTGCCGTCTTTGACAATTAAAGAAAGTGCAGTTAATATATCTTTATCTTTAGAATCCTTATATTTATAAAAATCAATAAGAAAAGGAATAGCTTCAATTGCTTTTACTTTAACTAAAGCTTTTTTGTAATTCAAGCCTATAAATTTATCCTTTAAACATGATTCTTTAATAAGCGCTATAACTTCTTTTTTATTACTTGTTAGAAAGGAGATTTGTCTGTCGCTCCATTTTTTATTAGATTTAAAATCGGGCAAATAACCAAATATTATATTTTCTTCATCAGAAATTGCAGGAATATTCAAGTTATTTTTGCTAACGGATTCAGGATATAGCATGGTATAAGTAAACTTTTCTTTTACAGAAAGTTTTTCAAAATCTTTGTCTGATAATTTAGGAATATCATTTTTAGTATCCTGATTGAGTGATTCTGAAGATTGTTTAAGTTTAGATATCAGCTTTTCAACTTTAGATAAAGCATAGGATGGAACAGCTTCTTTTAAACGGGAATCTTGATATTTTGTTATATTAATATCTTCCTGAGCACTTGCAAAATTGACAGCCCATAAAATACAAAAGAGTAAAATTGTTTTTTTCATAATTAGATTAACTTCATAAAATTTGTATACTTATGCATAAAAATAAAAAAAGAAATAATAATAAACATTCAAATTGTGAAAAATATTCTTTTTTATATAAATAAAGTTATAAATTAAACTTTATTTTAAAACAAATATATAACAATATCTAATCCAATATATATTTTAAAATAAATTAAGAGATAGTCATTAAGAAACTTTAAATCTTATAATAAAAATTTATACTTATTTTAAGATACAAACAGGGATCCATGGTTAAACATAAATCCCTGTAGATATACTAAATTATGTATTTTAAAAAATATTTGTCCTGATTATATTTTGAGAACGTTCCGGACCAACGGATACTAAGTATACATCAATACCCAAATAATCTTCAATAAAATGCAGATACTCCTGAGCGACCTGAGGCAATTCTTCGAAAGTTTTCACATTTGAAATATCTTCTTTCCAACCCGGTAATTCTTTATATACAGCCTGGTAACCTTCCAACTTCTCTGTTGTTGCAGGAAATGAATCTATAAGTTTACCCTCAGAAGTTTCATAAGCAGTGCAAACTTTAATGGTTTCAAAACCGCTTAAAACATCTAATTTTGTAATTACCAAATGAGTTATTCCGTTGATCATACAAGAGTATCGTAAAGCGACCAAATCCAGCCAACCGCAACGTCTTGGCCTTCCTGTAGAAGCACCAAACTCATGTCCTATCGTTCTTATATGCTCACCTGTTTCATCTTCAAGCTCGGTAGGAAAAGGTCCGTTTCCTACACGTGTGCAATATGCTTTTGATACCCCGATAAGATTTTGAAGGCTTGTGGGAGGAACTCCTGCTCCTACAGATACTCCTCCGGTAGTTGGTGAAGATGAAGTAACATAAGGATATGTTCCGAAATCAACATCCAGCATTAAGGCCTGTGCTCCTTCAAAAAGTATATTACTATCTTGTTGAATGGCATAATTTAATTCAAATTCACTTTCAATTATACGGTTTTTTAATCTCTGACCGTATTCGTAGTACTTTTGAAAAATGTCATCAAAATATAACGGTTCTTTATTGAAAAGCTTTTCGAATAAAGCATTTTTAACCAATAAATTTTCCTCAATTTTAGCTTTAAGAATTTCAGGATTTAATAAATCAATGGCTCGAATTCCCACCCGGGCCACCTTATCCTCATAACAAGGCCCAATGCCTCGTTTAGTTGTTCCTATCTGACTTTTACCGGCAAACTCTTCCCTGTAAGTATCAAGCAGAATATGGTATGGCATGATAATGTGTGCACGACTGCTAATGTAAACATGATCGGTTGCTAATCCTCTTTTTTCAATCTGATCGATTTCATTAAAAAATGCTTCCGGATTAACAACAACTCCATTTCCTATAATACATTTACCTTTGCACTGAAGAACTCCGGACGGAAGAAGATGCAGTACAAATTTATCTTCGCCTACATATACTGTATGACCGGCATTATTTCCTCCTTGATATCGTACTACATAGTCAGATTTTTCCGCTAAAACATCTGTTATTTTTCCTTTTCCTTCGTCGCCCCATTGCAAGCCGACAACAACATACGTTGACATATTTTTTGTTAAATTTTAGTTATTAAATAGTTTCAGGAAAGAAACACAGAGTAGATTCTTTCCTTACAAAATTAAAAGAATTATTGAAATAAATTCATTTTTCATAATAAAAATCAATTGTTTTTTATCAACAAAAAATTCTTTACTTGTTAAAAACTTTCATCTTTTCAAAATTATCTCAAAGAGCATACTCGATTATTTTAAAACTCTTTTAAATCTCTTATCGTGAATTTCCATTCCGGTGTCTTTACTATTTCGTCATCTAAATTTAATTCATACCAAGGCGATAAATCCAAATTATTTAAATTTTTAACTATATGTATACTTTGTGCAGGCATGTAGCTTTGTGCCAGCATATAAACTTTTTTATTGTTTTTAGGATTAACTGCCATATCTACGATAATCATAGCATGTCCCGGTGATCCACCTTTTATAAATACATCTCCTATTTTCATATCTCCGTATCTTTTTATTTTCATTTCTGAAGATAATGAATATGTACCTGCGTAAATATATGTATAAAATAAATATTTTTTAAAATTTGAATAGCTATAATCCGGATTCTCTTTCCTTACCCATTTAAATTGATTTCTTACAAATTGTACTCTGAAACCCTCTGCCCATTTCTTAAATTCTATATTAAAATCTTTATTAAAACTAAAATGAATGTCAGAAAATCTTTTTTCACCATATAAGTATTCTGCACGTAATCTTATGACAGCATCAGCACATTGTTGTAAATTCTGGTCACCAATATCTATATTTAAAATCGCTGCATGTATATTTTTAGGTTTTAATCTGCCATCGTAATAATATACTTTTGCTGTGTCGGGCAATAATGGAAAATTACGTAAATAATGTTCAAACGAATTATCCTGTACTAAAGTTCTTACATATCCTGAAGGTACTTCAAAGCGACTCTGTATTGTATTTCCTTTGGCTATTACAAATGATTTTTCATTTTTAAAATTAATAAAGTTAATGCTATCATTGCTCTTGGAAACTTTATTTCTTGAACATCCAGTTAATAACATAAAAAAAAGCAAAAGGACAAAAAATACTTGATTTACCATGTATAACATTTATTTGTAAAACGATTATAAAAAAGATATAGTATATAAAATAATAAAGCCTGATTACTTAATCAGGCTTTATATTTATAAATTTTAATGTCTTGCCGGTATATTTTTTAAAATTTCAAGTAAATAGATCCAGTATTTCTGAACTGATGAAATGCTGACTTTTTCTTTAGGAGAATGAGCTCCTTTAATCGTAGGACCAAAAGATATCATCTCCATTTCAGGGTATTTTTCACCAATAATTCCACATTCCAGTCCTGCATGACAAGCCATAACCATTGGTTTTTCTAAATTTTGATCTTGATATATTTTTATTGCAGTTTTAAGAATTTCTGAGTCAGGATTAGGTTTCCATCCAGGATATGAACCTGAAAATTCAACATTCATTCCTGCAAGATTCAAAACAGATTTTAAGGAATCAGCTAGCCATAATTTACTACTTTCTACGGAAGATCGGGTTAAACACAAAATTTTAGCTTTTCCATCGATAAGTTCAACTCTGGCTATATTATTAGATGCTTCAACCAAATCTGCTATTTCAGGACTCATTCTAAAAACACCATTATGCAATGCTGTCAGAGCTGAAACAAATGTAAAAGTATCCTCCTTAGTTAACGTTTGATTTTGTGAATCCTCCCAGCTTAATAAAATTTCTAAATTTTCTTCAATATTTTTGAATTCCTCTACTATATCTTTTCTTAACCGATCAAAAATACTTTCGATGGTATTCTTTTTTTCATTAGATATCACAAACTTAACTGTTGCTTCGCGAGGGATTGCATTTCTTAATCCTCCCCCATCGAAAGATTCAACTTTAATACCTGAATCAAGAAATGCATAAAGAAAACGGCTGACCAATTTGTTAGAATTTCCTAATCCCTTGTGAATATCCATTCCAGAATGGCCTCCGTGCAAACCTATAATTTTTAATTTTGCACTAATTTCATGAGAGTTAGCGGTTTCAAGCGGGTACGTTTTGAAAGCTGAAACATCGATTCCTCCAGCACAGCCTATGTCAATTTCATCGTCTTCTTCAGTATCTAAATTTAAAAGTATATCACCTGATAAAAAACCTTCCTCCAGTCCAAAGGCTCCAGTCATTCCTGTTTCTTCATCAATGGTGAAGAGTGCTTCTATATCGGGATGTTCAATATTATCTGATGCAAGAATGGCCATTATTGAAGCCACTCCAATCCCATTATCTGCGCCTAAAGTAGTTCCTACTGCACTCACCCAGTCTCCTTCAATCTGCATTTTTATACCCTCTGAGTCGAAATCAAAATTTACATCATTATTTTTTTGGCAAACCATGTCGAGATGAGACTGCAAAACCACCTTTTTTTTAGTTTCTAAGCCTGAAGTTGCAGGTTTTTTTATTAAAATATTTCCTACTCTATCTTCTAAAGTCTCTAAATTTAAAGAATTACCAAAATTTTTAATAAATTCACGTACTTTTTCTTCTTTTTTTGATGGTCTCGGAACTGCATTCAAATCAGAAAAAAAATTCCATAACTTGTGTGGCTCTAATGACCTTATTTCTTGATTTATCATATTATTTTCTAAAATTTACAATTTGTATTTTTCAAAGTTCGTAATTTTTCATTTAAACTTAAAATTATTAAAATTGATTCTTTACTCATTAATACCAATCTTACTTATCTTGAACTTTCGTTAATTTAAATCCATCATTAAAATGCTTTTTTTTATTTAATAACTTAATAACTCTAATTTATTCCTGAATTTTGTTTTAAAATGACACACAGCTGGTTTTAAACTAAATATGTTACATATAAAATAATTTTTAGCTAATAATCAGAAAAAATAGAAATTAAAATAAATAAAAATATATTAGTTTATCAACCATTTTTCCTTTAATTTGAAATAATTTTCACATATATACGTTATAAACATATTAAAAATAATACTGTGAGTTTTAAAAAAAATGATCCTAAAATAATAAAAGGCTGGGTATTTTACGATTGGGCCAATTCTGTATATTCACTCGTAATTACATCAACAATATTTCCTATTTTTTATTCAAGTCTTACAACCGACACATATAAGAAAATATACAACTCATATCAGGATGTCTGGTTTGATGAGCCCATTCAATCAAAAATCGAAATTTTAGGCCATTTTTTTGCTCCTGATGCATTATTTAGTTATTCTTTAACTATTTCTTTTATTCTTGTTGTTTTATCTACTCCTGTTTTATCTTCCATAGCGGATGTAACAGGTACTAAGAAAAAATTTCTGAAATTTTTCTGTTATTTAGGCTCGTTTTCCTGCATGGCTCTTTTCTTTTTTACGGATAAATCAAGAATAATCTATGGATTATTTCTTAATGTTACGGCAAGTATTGGCTTTTGGGGAAGTTTAGTCTTCTATAATTCGTATCTTCCTGATATAGCAACTGAAGATGAACAGGATAGAGTTTCAGCAAAAGGTTATATAATGGGGTATGCAGGTGCAATGATATTATTGATTCTTTGCCTTGTTCTTATTGAAAAAGTAGCTAATGTTGAAAATAAAGGATTTTATACCCGCTTAAGTTTCATTTTAACTGGAATCTGGTGGTTAGGATTCGGACAATATACTTTTTCTGTTTTGCCTGACAATCCTAAACAATCAGGAGTTAGAAAAAGAAGCCTTATACTAAGCAGTTTTTCTAATCTTAAAAAAATACAAACTGAATTATTCGAAATAAGAAACTTGAAATACTTTTTATTTAGTTTTTTCTTCTACTCTATCGGAATTCAAACTATTTTTTTAATGGCTGCTTTATTCGGAGCCAATGAAATTAACCTCAATAGTTTTAAACTAATCATCTCTATACTTCTCACACAATTAATTGCTATAATCGGAGCTTATCTTTGTTCGGCTTTATCTAAAAAAGTTGGTAATAAAATGGTGCTGATTATTTGCATCTGTATTTGGATAGGTATTTGTATTGCCGGTTTCTTACTTGATAAAACCAATCCCAATATTGAATATTATTTTTATGCCGTAGCCGGAATGGTAGGTCTGGTTATGGGAGGTATTCAGTCTATATCCCGCTCTACGTATAGTAAAATGCTTCCAGAAAAAGATCAGCATATTACAACAACTTATTTTAGTTTTTATGATGTAATTGAAAAATTTGCTATAATTGTAGGTTCATTTATTTACGGACTTTTAATAGATTTAACTGGAAACATGCGTTATTCGATTCTTGCTATGTCAGTGACATTTATTATAGGTTTGTTTTTCATGTTTTTTGTTAGATTTAAAAATACAAATACAATTAATTAATAATGTAACCGATTATTATAAACTTAAAAGCAAATATTTTAGATTCAATGAAAAATTTAGAAACTATCCAGGAATTTTCAATCATTGGAATTTCTGTAAGAACAAATAATACTGATAATAATGCATCTGTAGATCTTGGTGTATTATGGGAAAGATTTTATCTTGAAAATATAAGAAATCAAATCACTAATCGTATTTCTGAAGATATATATTGTGTGTATACCGATTATGCTTCTGATTATAAAGGAGAATATACGGCAATTATTGGTTATAAAGTAGATTCTATTGATTTTATTCCTGATGGGATGACGAGTTGTTCTATTTCACAAGGAAATTTTCTAAAATATAATCTGAAAGGTAACATTGCATCTGTTGCAAGCGTATGGCAAAAAATATGGGCAGAAGATTCTGTACTGAATAGAGAATATAGTGCTGATTTTGATGTATATAAGAGCATATCCACAGATATAGATCATATTGATATGGATGTCTTTGTCGCTGTATCTTTACGCTAGTTGACTTTATTTATTTATTTTCTTAAATTAGGAAGAATATAAATTAAATGATATTTTACCAAATTATCAATGGGTTTTTTCACAATTTCTCCAACGGAAACGTGATATTCTGAAGCAACCGTTTTAATGATATCTTCATAGTAATGGGCTATGGAACCGATAAAATTTATCTCTACCGATTTTGCTTCAGCAAAAATAAGAACCTGATTTTCAAAAAAAGCTTTAAATGATTCATAAACAAGATTTAAAATAAAAGGTTCTCTTTTATGCTCTGCTATAAATCGATTAAAAGTAGCTATATAGGAATTAGCCTTAGGTTTTTGATATACATTTTCTAAAACATCTTCAATTGATAAATTATATCTTTCTTTAAAAGCCAAAGATAAATATTTGGGCATTTTATCTGTAAAAAATGAATGCAACAACTTTTTTCCTAAATAAACACCACTTCCTTCATCGCCCAGAATCCATCCCAGCGAAGGAGTTTCTTTTTTTAAATTTGATCCGTCAAAATAGCAAACATTAGAACCTGTTCCTAAAATGCATATAAGTGCAGGTTTTCCAAAATATGCAGATAGAGCTGCTCCTTTTAGATCATGATCAACCTTAATTTGTGCATTTACGAAAATTTCATTTAATGGTCTTTTAATGATATTATTTAACGCGTCTGAAGAACAACCGGCTCCATAAAAAAAAACAAACTTAATTTGTGAAGAAAGTTCCATCAGCTCCTTCATATTTATAAGTGCATTTCTTACTATTTCTGAATTTACAAAACGTGGGTGAAGTCCTTCAGATTCCATTTTTTTAATCTCTTTACCATCAAAACTTACAACTACCCAGTCGCATTTTGTTGAACCTCCGTCTGCAATTAATATCATTTATAAAATTTTAATATGCTAAGTTAAGTTTTTAATCATAAAAATTGGAAAACCTTTATACTAAATATAATTATCTTCATATTTATAAGTTTTTAATACTTAACTTATTAATTTATGTATAATTTAAAAGTTAATTCTGTAAATTTGATATTCTAAAATTTATATAAATATATGACAACAAAATATGCTCCTATAGACAAAAATTTGTTTATCAAAAACAGACAAAAATTTGTTCAGAAAATGGCACCGAAATCCATAGCATTTTTTAACAGCAATGATATTTATCCTATCAGTGCAGACAGTACTTTACCTTTTCAACAGCACCGCGACATATTTTATCTTTCTGGGATAGATCAGGAAGAATCAATATTGGTTATCTGCCCCTATGCATATCTGGAAGAACATAGAGAAATGTTGTTTGTAAGAGAAACAAACGAACATATAGCCGTTTGGGAAGGTGAGAAATATTCTAAAGAGCAGGCGTATAATGTTTCGGGTATAAAAAACGTATATTGGTTACAGGACTTCAATAAAATCATTGAAACGGTAATTCCACAAATGGATAATATTTATATAAATATAAATGAACATTATCGTGCTGAAAAAGTTGTTGAAACCCGAGAAGACAGATTTATAAAAAATTTGCAGAAAAAATACAGGGCTCATAATTATCTGAGAAGTAACCCTATTCTTCAGCATTTACGCTCAATAAAAGAACCTGAAGAAATTGAACTGATTCAAAAAGCTTGTAATATTACTGAAAAAGGATTTCGAAGAATTTTACCATTTGTTAAACCTGGTGTATGGGAATATGAAATTGAAGCTGAATTACTTCATGAATTTATGACCAATAGATCGAAAGGATGGGCTTATACACCAATTATTGCATCTGGAAAAAATAGCAACGTTTTACATTATATTCAAAATAATAAAGATTGTAAGGATGGTGAACTGATACTTTTGGATGTTGGTGCTGAATATGCAAATTATTCTTCGGATATGACCAGAACTATTCCTGTAAACGGAATCTATTCGGATAGACAAAAAGAAGTTTATCAAGCTGTAATGAATGTAAAAAATGAATCTACCAAGTTATTAATTACCGGGAATAACTGGTATAGTTATCATATTGAGGTTGGGAAAATTATGACAGAAGAATTATTAAAGCTTGGATTGTTGACCAGAGAAGATATAAAAAATGAGGATCCAAAATGGCCGGCATATAAAAAATATTTTATGCATGGTAATTCACATCATATGGGACTGGATACTCATGATTACGGAATACTTACTGAAACCTTTGTACCCAATATGGTTTTTACTGTAGAACCTGGAATTTATATTCCGGAAGAAGGTTTTGGAATAAGAATTGAAGATGATGTCGTTATCCAATCTAATGGAGAACCTTATAACTTGATGAGAAATATACCTATTGAAATTGAAGAAATTGAAGATTTAATGAACTCTAAATAAAACTATTAAACCAACCTTAAAAAACTATTATTAAATGTTTAAATACAGAGAAATTGAAAGAGTAAAAACTATATCAAAACAGGATTTTTATCAAAAATATTACAAAACTCAGACTCCGGTTGTAGTTGAAAAACTAACAGAGGAATGGCCGGCCTATAAAAAATGGAGTTTTGATTATATTAAGCAGGTTGCAGGTGATAAAATTGTTCCTTTATATAATAATGATCCTGTAAGTGCTGATAAAAAAGTAAATGAGCCTGATGCCCGAATGAAAATGTCTGATTATGTTGATATGCTTCTAAAAGGACCAACGGATCTGCGTATTTTTTTATTTAATCTTATTAAGCAGGTTCCTGATATGCAAAAAGACTTTTTCTTTCCTGACCTAGGGCTGAAATTACCAATAAAAGATTTACCTATGCTTTTTTTCGGTGGTCAGGGCTCCAATGTTTTTATGCATTTTGACATTGATTTGGCTAATATTTTACATTTTCATTTTGATGGTGAGAAACAATGTATTCTCATGTCTCCTAATGATACAAAATTTATGTATAAAATTCCCTATGCTACTATATGTAGGGAAGATATAGATTTTGATCATCCGGATTTTGAAAAATGGCCGGGACTAAAACACGTAACCCCTTACCGTGCAAGATTAAGTCACGGAGAAATGCTTTATATGCCGGAAGGCTGGTGGCATTATATGCAATATCTTACCCCTGGGTTTTCTATGAGTTTACGTTCTTTAGCATTAAAACCTGCTAATTTCACCAACGCAGTTTTAAATATTTTCGTTAAAAGAATTTATGATAATTATATGCGAAAGCAAAAAGGCCAAAAATGGATTGATTATAAAAATGAACTAGCTATTGTTAACACTAATAAAGTTTTAGCTTCCATTCACTAAGAGCTATTTTTTTGTATATTCAAAATAATTTTTGACAAACTAAAATTAATTATTACATTTGGAAAAATAATATTTATAAAAATATGACAACATTACTTTACATCGGTGTATGGCCTTTCGCTAAATTTGTAGGTTTTTTATTATTTTTAACTATTGCATTAGCTGGTTTCTGGTGTCTGACATTTCTTATTAGCATATTACCTTATTGGCTGACATACGGAATTGCAGAAAATGCCGGAAAAGTGAATGCTGATGTTAAACCTGAAGATGTTAAAAGGAAAACATTGCCTCAACAAGAAGGTATCGAGGTTGTTTATACAAAATAAGTTTTCAATTTACTATAAATAAAAAAAACTCCTGAATTTCAGGAGTTTTTTTTATTTATAGTAATATCTGTCTTAAGATATAAATTTTAGAGCTTCATTAGCTATTTCCAGCTCTTCATTTGTCGGAATAACTAAAATTTTGATTTTTGAATCATTGGTTTGAACTTCTACCACATCATCCGGAGAGTTTAAATTTTTATTTTTATCTTCGTCAAGTTTAATACCAAAGAAATCCAAATCCCTACAGATAAGCGAGCGTAAATTGAAGTCGTTTTCGCCAATTCCTGCAGTAAAGACAATTGCATCTGCTCCGTTTAATGCTGCAAGATAAGAACCTATATATTTTTTAACACGATAAGCATATAGATCCAGACATAATACTGAGTCAGGATCGCCATTATAATAAGCAACTTCTACGTCTCTCGCATCACTCTTTCCGGTCATTCCTAACATTCCTGAATTTTTATTTAACAAAGTGTCCAGATCTTCAAATTTAACGCCACATTCCCGAACCATATAAAATAAAACTGAGGGATCTATATCTCCGCTTCTGGTGCCCATAACCAAGCCGCTTAATGGCGTAAATCCCATTGATGTATCAATGCTATGTCCATGTTCATCTACTGCAGTAATACTTGAACCATTGCCTAAATGAACTGTTATTACTTTTGCATTATTATTTTTAAGATAGCTTGCTGCCTGAGCTCTAACGTATTTATGACTGGTTCCGTGTGCACCGTAGGCACGAATCTTGTGATCAGTATAAAAATTAGCAGGTATAGCATATCTATATGCTTTAGGTGGCATAGTTTGATGAAAAGCTGTATCAAACACTGCTACTTGCGGGGTATCAGGAAAAAATTGCTGAGATACTTCTATCCCTAATAAATTTGCTGGGTTATGAAGTGGAGCCAAAGGACTCATTGCTTTAATTTCATTTTTAACCTCATCCGAAATTAAGGTAGGTATACTAAATTCTCCTCCCTGAACTACCCTGTGACCTACAGCTTTAATTTCGGAAGGATCATTAATTACTCCGATTTCTTTATCTGTTAATAATTCGACAATTAATTTCATACCTTCAACATGGGTCGGAAATTCCTGCTTTATTACTTTTTTTTCAAGAACATTGTCTTTCAAAAATCTATGAGTAATGGTTCCACCGGTAGTTCCTATACGTTCAACTAATCCTTTCGATATCACAACAGAGGAATTCATTTCCAGCAATTGATATTTGATGGAAGAGCTTCCTGCATTTATAACTAATATTAACATATTGTAGATTTGATTTATTATTGCAAAAATAGTCTTTTTAATTGGATTTATTTTAGGACTATACAGATAATATAGCTTATTGTTTAAAACTTTATAACGATTACTTAATTATAAAAAATCACTTCAATTAATAAAATATTATTCTTTAAATCATTAAAAAACAAAATCCGGAAGTAAATTCCGGATTTTTTTATTATTGAAACGCTAAATTAATATCTGTATTCATCAGATTTAAACGGTCCTTCAACAGTTACTCCAATATAATCTGCCTGTTTGGTTGACAGAGTATCCAATTCTACACCAATCTTAGCTAAGTGTAAACGAGCCACTTTTTCATCCAGATGTTTTGGCAAAGTATAAACTTTATTTTCATATTTTTCTGAATGTAACCACAGCTCTATTTGTGCTAAAGTTTGATTACAAAAAGAATTGCTCATAACAAAGCTTGGATGTCCAGTTGCACAGCCTAAATTTACCAGTCTGCCTTCTGCTAAAACAATAACGTCTTTTCCTTTTAAAGTATATTTATCCACCTGTGGTTTAATAGTTACTTTTGTATTCCCATAGTTTGTATTTAACCATGCCATATCAATTTCATTATCAAA
Organism: Apibacter raozihei; assembly: GCF_004014855.1. Taxonomy (NCBI): domain Bacteria; kingdom Pseudomonadati; phylum Bacteroidota; class Flavobacteriia; order Flavobacteriales; family Weeksellaceae; genus Apibacter; species Apibacter raozihei. The sequence goes on along the minus strand of NZ_CP034930.1, from coordinate 2,547,815 downwards.
ATGTCCAATATTACAAACTATAGTTTTATCTTTCATCATTTCGAAATGTTTTCCCTGAATGATGTCACAATTTCCTGTACATGTTATAACTATATCTGCCCGAGAAATAACATTATCCATTTTTCTTACTTCAAATCCATCCATAGCAGCCTGTAAAGCACATATAGGATCTATTTCTGTAACAATTACTCTTGCTCCCGCACCACGGAAAGAAGCCGCAGAACCTTTTCCTACATCACCATAGCCTGCAACCACTACAACTTTTCCTGCAAGCATAATATCTGTAGCTCTTCTGACAGCGTCTACTGCTGATTCTTTACATCCGTATTTATTATCGAATTTAGACTTTGTAACAGAGTCATTTACATTGATTGCAGGAATAAGTAACGTTCCGTTTTTTACTCTGTCATGCAACCTATGTACTCCGGTTGTAGTTTCTTCGGAAAGACCTTTAATACCTTTGACAAGTTCTGGATATTTATCCAAAACCATATTAGTTAAATCTCCACCGTCATCTAATATCATATTTAAAGGCTTTCTTTCTTCACCGAAAAATAAAGTTTGTTCTATACACCAGTCAAATTCTTCATCATTCATACCTTTCCAAGCATAAACTGGTGTTCCGGCTGCTGCTATAGCCGCTGCTGCATGGTCTTGAGTTGAGAATATATTACAAGAGCTCCAGGTTACTTCAGCTCCTAATGCCTGTAAAGTTTCAATTAGAACTGCCGTTTGGATAGTCATATGCAAACATCCCGCAATTCTAGCTCCTTTTAATGGCTGTTCGTCTTTATATTCTTCACGTAAAGCCATTAATCCCGGCATTTCCGCTTCTGCTAATTCAATCTCCATTCTTCCCCAATCTGATAAAGACAAATCTTTAACTTTGTATGGAATATATTCTGTTTTTGTACTCATATCTACTTTATAAATTTTTAAATTATTCTTTTTAATTAAGAAATATAACTGTTAAATTTTATATATCTAAGAAAGTTGGTTTTCAATTGTATTTTTAATGATCTCTGCCTTTTTGGTTAACTCCTGCTCAGTCCAGAGTAAAGAAATCGGAATTGTTACTGTTTTGCTCATTATTTCATTTGATTGTGAATAATCTGCATTTGCATAATTAGGTAATAATTCTTTATGTTCTTTATATAGAGGTGCCAATGTTTTTATCAATTTAAGATGATCCCATTTTCTTATATAGTGCCAGTTATTATCAAACCAATATGCATTACCAATTCCATTGGAAGCTAAAGCTTGAGATACATTTCTGGCTTTTTCCTGTGATGGAAGAAATATGCTTAAAAAAGATGCATTGTCTCCATTTTCATCGGGAATTCTTCTGAATTCTAATCCTTCAATTGTCTGTAATGAATCTTTAATAAACTTCTTGTTTTTTCTTTGTATTGATAAGATAGTGTCCAGTTTGCCGAATTGAGCTAAACCTACAGCCGCATTTAATTCTGAGATTCTGTAATTTAATCCTAAGTATGGATGGCTTTCAGCACCACGGTTGGTTCCTACATGATCATGCCCATGATCTGTATACTGGTCCGCATGTTTATAATATTCTTCATTATTTGTAATCATTGCTCCTCCTTCTCCACACGTAATCGTTTTTACAAAATCAAAAGAAAAACAACCTATATCTCCTATCGTTCCTAAGTATTTTCCGTTATAGGTAGCTCCAAAAGACTGACATGCATCTTCAATAAGAAGGATACTATGTTTTTTTGCAATGGATTGCAATGCAGAAATATCAGCCATTGAACCGCACATATGTACAGGCATAATCACTTTTGTTCTGGAAGTAATAGCATTTTCAACAGATTTAGGATCCATTGTAAGTGTATTATCAACATCTACCAGGACCGGAATAGCTCCTACGCCTAAAACTGCTTCAAAACTAGCAACAAAAGTAAATGTCGGAAGAATTACTTCGTCTCCGGCTCCTACACCTGCAACATTTAAAGCCGTTATTAAAGCTGTAGTTCCACTACTGGTTAATTGTACGTGGCCAACATGCATTTTTTTCTCTATGGCATGTTCCAACTCTTTAGCTTTCCAATGATTGTTTCTTACAGATTCAAAATTGTAACGCATTAAAATTCCACTTTCAATAACATCATTCAGGTGTTTTTTTTCTTCTTCACCCCAAAGCTCATATCCTGGCATATATTATTTTTTTAATTATTTAAATAAAATGATTAACAAAGATAATGATTTGACGTGAAAAAATTTAAATCTTTATGAAAGAAAAAGAGGGGATATACAAGCAGGGTTGATTTCTAAGGATAAATAATTGATAAGACTAATTAAATTCCTAATGGGCAGAAAGTCAATTAACTGTATATTCCCCTCGCTAAGAAGACATATCTTAATACTATTGTTTTCTAATGAACATTAATATTCCGTAAATGTAATAATAATTTTCAAATATCAATATTTTTTTTAATAAAAAAGAAAAAAACCTATTGCTTTATATTATTTGTTATTATTTTTAATAATACATCTAATATTGACATTTTATTATTAATTAATAAATATCCTTGCTTGTATTATATTCAAACACTATTTTTAATACATTTGCATTAATAACACTTAAGAAACTTTATCATGGGTATAAGAATTTTGCCATATTACATTATCCTGTCATGCTTGTTGGGCTCCTTCAGTTTACTATCAGCACAAATTATATCTTCGTCTGCTATTAATATCAAAGACCAGAATGGTAATTCAGGATCTATTTTAGTTAATTGTGACTATAAATTTGATATCAATGGTTGTATTTCTTTAACAGCGGAATACCCTGAAATCAATTCATCAACAGACTATTCTGTGACTTCCATAAATTATAGTCCCATTGGTAATTTTTCTGAAGGAAATGAGATTCTTATCGATAGTGATGATAAATGGAGCAATGTACAGAATCTTCCTTTCAACTTTTGTTTTTATGGTAAAACCTATAATTCTATTGTTGTAGGAGACAATGGTGTCATAAGTTTTGATACGGAATCTGCCGGGACTGAATGTCCTTATACTATTGCCGGCTCAATACCTAGCGAAGCACTAATTCATAATGCCATATTTGGAGCTTATCATGATATGACCAATGATAATGATGTATTTGGTTGTATCAGCGATTGTGGGAAAATATCTTTATATACGACTGGCACTGCTCCGTTTAGAAAAGCTGTTGTAAATTATTACAGAATGAATCATTTTGGTTGCGAAAATGTAAAATCTACTTTACAAATTGTATTATATGAAACAACGAATATAATTGAAGTTTATATTAAAGATAAACCTTATACTTGTGATATAGGTAATGAAAAAAGAGCTTTAATAGGTATCAGTAATGAAGATGGTTCTAAAGGAATATCCCCGTCAGGAAGAAATACAGGAATATGGGAAACACAAAATGAGGCTTGGAGATTTACTCCCTCCGGAGCAAACAGCACGTCAGTTAAGTGGTATGATTCTAATCATAAAAACATTGGTACAGGTAGTACTGTGAATATATGTAACAAGGAAAATCAGTCCGTTTCTGTTGAAGTTACCTACAATACTTGCACTCCTGTTACTTTAACAAATTCTATAAATATTAATTATTCTTCGGACTATCCAGTTATCAAAAGTGTGATTCATAATGAATGTTATGAAGGAGAAACACCTAATCAACTCGTAGATTTTGAAAATCTTATACCTGAAGCTGTAGGAAGCCAAACAGGATTAAAAACCACTCTTCATAAAACACTCTCTGACGCAAAAAATGGTATTAACCCTGTGAGTGGATTGAACACTTACTTAATGAATACTCTTACTCAAACCTTTTATTTAAGAGCCCAAAGATCTGATTCCTGCTTTGATACTTCTGCACTGACAATCAATTTAAAGAGAAAACCAACACTAACAGAAGGAAAAGCTATAATTGTTTGTAGTGAATCAACAAGCGGATCTGAATTAATTTATCTGGGAAATTATAATGCTCAAATAACAGGGTATGAATCATGGATGAGTTTGAGTTACTACAATAGCTACGAAGATGCTACTAAAGGCATTAATCCTATTACAAGCTTACAACTCTTCAATACAACTAAAGTGTATGTTAAAGCTTCTAATCCTGATATGCCTGAATGTTTCTCAATTATACCGGTTTCTTTTACGCTTCTTCATGCAATTAAAGCTGATTCCATTGAAATAAATCTATGTGATGATGATTTAGATGGTAAAGTTAATTATGATTTAACCTCATATCAAAACACAGTTGAAAACAATCAGTCTTTTAGTTTTAGTTATTATGTTTCTCAAAAAAATGCGGAAGAAAGTGTTAATCCAATCTCTGATCCGAAAAATTATTTAGTACAAAATAATACCATTATATATGTTAAGATAGAACAAGATGGAGCCTGTTCCACCATCAAAACTATCACATTTAAATTTAAAAATACAGGTGTAAGTAACCTTACTGTAATTACATGTGATGACGGTACGGGGAAGGCTGTTGTTAATTTAGAGTCTTACTACAATCAAATGGCTGAAAATTCAGATATAACACTTGAAGGAATTTATCTTACTTATCAAGGAGCTGCATCCAAAGATTTATCTCAAAAAATTTCAAATCTTTCCAGTTTTACGGTTATAGCACCTTCTACCACAGTCTATGTTAGATTTACGGATAATTCAACTTCCTGTAACTTTATTCGTTCTATTGAATTTAAAATTATACAGAAAATCGAAAAAAAACCTGAATATTATATTTGCGATATTAATAATAAAGGAGAGGTAAATTTTTACCTACCCAATTTAAATTCATTATATTTAGCGGGTTACCCAACCTCAAGTATTACTTATTATGGTTCTTTAGAAGACTATAATTCTGGAAAAAATCCTATTACTTACATACTAGTTAAAGGTGAAACAACAGTTTATGTAAAAGTAAATGTTATATCAGGATGTGCTTATTTATATAAGGTAAATCTTAAACTTAAGCCTTTTACAGTAAATAACGTTGAAAACGTTGCGGTTTGCGATCAAGAAAATGACGGTAAAGAAACATATAATTTAAATAATCTTCCTACTCTTTTCAACTTAAGTAATTACATAACTATTTTTTATTATAGTTCAGAAGAATCAGCACTTGTTGAATATAATCCTATTGTTTCTACTTCTGCTTATTTAATAACTGCTCCAACTAGTAAAATATATATGAGAATAAATTATGTGGATACTTGCCCAACTATTATACCTGTTCAGTTTGATCTGATTGAATCTGTAATTACTAATGATTTATCCCCTATCAATGTTTGTGATAAAGATTTAAACCAAACGGAAATAGTTGATCTATCTTCTTCAATTACAGAAAGTGGTATTGATAGTTCAAAAATTTCAACGGAGTTTTATCTTTCCCAAGCTGGTGCTGAAGAGCAAAAAACAACAGAAAAGATTAATGATATAAAAAATTTCGTAGTAAATAAACAAGTAACTACGGTTTATATAAGATTTCAAAATAAATTTACTGGTTGTTACTCAATAAAACCTCTAAGTATAATTATGAATACATATCCGGTTGTTATTAAATCCGAGTTGTATGTATGTGATTTTGCAAATGACGGAAAAGAAAATATTTCATTAAGTTCATTAAATTCTCAACTAGTAAACGATACTAAAGGCTTTTCTTTTAGCTATTATACCACTGAGGAAAATGCTTTAAACCTGCAAAATGAAATTACTACTTATGATGTTACTACTTCAACAACATTATACGTAAGAATTTCTTCAAACTCTGCATGTTATGTAATTCAAAAGATTAATTTTCAGTTATCATCCCCTCCTACCGTTTATAGTCAAGTTATTGAAATATGCGACAATAATGCTGATAATAAGGAAGTTGTTGACCTGACCTTGTATGAAAAACCTTTAGTAAACAATACAGTAAACACTTATACATTTACTTACTACATCTCATATGAATCAGCTTACCAAAATTCTCAATCAATAACCAACGCTAAAAATTATACAATTACTAGTTTTCCTGCGACTATTTATGTAAGAGTTCAAAATTCTCTTAACTGTTTTTCAATAGCTGAGTTAAATTTTAATACAGCTAACATAATTAATGCTAAAAATGGAATTGCTAACTTATGTGATAATAATTCTGATATGCAAGAATATGTTGATATAACTTCTTATGTTTCAAACATGATCATATCAACAAATCAAAATATAACTATTTCGTATTATAAAACAGAACAAGGTGCTAATTCCAAAAATTCAGCGGACTTGATTGATAATCCGGAAAAATATTCTGCAACATTTGCGCAGGAATATGTTTGGATACGGTTTGATAATCCGGATACCGGATGTTATACTATACGTTCTCTTGAAATTAATATTACTCCTCTTCCTAAACTAATTAATGGAAAATATTTAGTATGTGATACTAATATCGATAATCGTTTTACACTTAATCTAGATGATTTGAGATACGTAGTTATTTTCAATCCGGATGGTTTTACTTTTACTTATTTTCATTCAATTTCTGATGCTCAAAATAATAATAATCAAATAACTGATTTTCAAAATTATACAGTTGAAAAATTCAATGAAGACATTGTTGTAAAAGCGACTAATGAATATGGTTGTAGCTCAATAAGAACCGTTACCTTATATACGGCTGATAAAATACCGGTTTCTACGGAATCTGTTATCATAGAAAACTGTGATAATGATTTTGATGGTCTAACTAGTTTTGATTTAACATCTGTTACTTCTGACATTACAAAAGATTCTACAGCCATATTTACTTTTTACAGTACACTTATAGATGCTCAAAATCAAACGAATAGTATTAGTAATCCTTTAAGTTATAGTAATATTAATCCTGTTAATGATATGGTATATGTTAGAATATCTTCTACTAAATATTGTCCGTCATTAAGTAGCATAAATTTAAAAGTTCTACCCGTTCCGGTAAGTCCTTTGGAAAAAGATCTAAAAATTTGTCCTAATGGTATTTTAGTACTTAATGCAGACACTGGAAATGAAGAAGATTATTATGAATGGAGTACTGGTGATAAGGGGTATAATTTACATTCAATAACAATTAACAATGCCGGAACTTATCAGGTTACAATAACAGGAACCAACGGATGTAAATATACTTACAAAACAATAGTAACAGAATACTCTAAAATTGTTATCACTGACTTATTTGAAGGAGATGATTATATTACAGTAATTGCTGAAGGGCCTCAACCTCTTGAGTATTCAATGGATTTAATAAACTGGCAGGATCAAAACACTTTTTACAATTTAAAACCAGGAGTATATACTTTTTATGTACGTTCAAAAGCTAATGGATGTATTTCCGTTCAGAAAAAAGGAGTTATCTTTAAAGTAACAAATACTATAACGCCTAACGGAGACGGATTTAATGATAATTGGCAGTTATGCGGATTAGAAAATTTTGACTCTCAACCATCAAAAATAAAAATCTTTGACCGATACGGTAAAGAAGTATTTTCACAAAGCTCAAATACTTGTTTCGTATGGAATGGTTTTTACTTAGGAAGGCCATTGCCTACAACTTCATATTGGTATGTCATCGATATAATTGATGGAAGACAATTTACCGGATGGATATTACTCAGAAATTATGATGAAGATTTTCGCTAAACCAAATTAAGTAAAAATTAACCTTAATTTTATAATTTTAATGTATTGATTAAATAGTAAATTTGAATAAAATAAAGACTTAATAAAATGAATGAATTCAAGTTTAAAACAAATATAGATTGTGGAGGCTGTGTCAATGCTGTTACAAACTATTTAAATGATGTTAAAGGTATTCTTAGATGGTCTGTGGATACTTCTATACCTGAAAAAATTCTCACTGTAGAATCAGATACAGCAACAGATGAAGAGATTATAAATGCTGTTAAAAAAGCCGGTTTCAATATTGAAAAAATATAAATATAAATTTAAATTTCATTAACAAATTATATAATACGTTGATTTACATTAACGTATTTTTTTTAATTTTTAATTTAATTTCTATAACTTTTTTGCACTAAAAATCTTTATCCATATAATTATGAAATCATTAAATTATTAATTATTTAATTTGTAATTCAATTGCAACATCAACCTACATTAAAGTAATAATTTAATCATAGAGATACTTATTAAAAAAATTGAATTGTAGAGATATAACAAGTTCTTGATTAATGAGAATAATTACTATTTCTAATTACTTTTTATAAATATTTTAAATTTTGTAGAAATTTTTATGATAATCATTATAGTAATTTTAATATGTTATTTTAAACATAAATAGTTGAATGTTAATTTTATATCAAGATATATCAAAAAACATTTATCGAATATATACAACTTTTGTAAAAACATTATAAAATTTATTATTTTTTAATCAAATGTAAATAATAACAATTAATTTTGCAGATATTGTAATTTTATATACTATGAATAAACGGTATCTCTCACCTGTATTTACTTTGTTCCTATCTATTTTTATAACTTGTACAACTTTTGCTCAAGCTACAAAAGATCCGGTCATTCAAATTGTTGATCATAACTCTAATCCAAATCCTATTATTTCTTGCGATTATAATTTTAACAGTTCCAACAAAAATTGTATTACTTTGACTGTAAATTATCCGGAAATAAAAAAAACGTCTGATTATTTGGTTAAATCAATTGACTATGTTCCTATAGGTAATTTTTCAGACGGAGCAGAAGTTTCCATAAAAAAAGAAGATGACTATTGGAGTAGCCTAATTGAAATACCCTTTACTTTTTGTTTGTATGGGAAAAATTTTAATTCATTAATCTTAAATGATAATGGTTCCATTTCTTTTAATACTCCTGATTACGCGAATGAAGGAGCTCCTTACAATCTACCTATAGCTAATGACGAAATAAGTTCTGTATTAAACGAAGGTAAACTATTATCGTATTCCATTTATGGATTATTTCACGATTTGATTCTTGATCCAAATTCCTTGGAATGTTTATCAACCGGAGGTTGTGGCAATATAAGCACATATACTACAGGAACAGCACCATATAGAAAATTTGTTATAAATTATAACAATATGAATCACTATGAATGTACCAGCAACATAAAGTCAACGTTTCAAATTGTTCTTTACGAAACGACAAACATTATTGATATATATGTAAAACAAAAACCAAATTCTTGTAAAAAAACTAAATTTGAGAAACGTCCGAATGTTGCTTTAATAGCAATAACAGATGGTAATGGAAACGGAATAGCCCCTGCTAATAGAAATGATATTTCAGAATGGGACACGGAAAATTCTGGTTCTGAAGCTTGGAGATTTGAACCTCAGGGTAATATTACTCCGGGAATAACCTGGTACGATGCAGACTCCAAAGCTATAGCATATAATACAAAATCAATTGAAGTTTGCCCAACTTCAGATACTACTTATAAAGTGGAAGTTAATTATAACTCCTGCGGTGTTGACAAGATATTAACTTCAATACCTATAAAATTTAACTTAGAATTTCCGGTAGCAAAATCGATTGAAAAATATACCTGTTTTAATTATGGTACACCAATTACTGTTGACTATGAGTTACTAGCTAATGAAGCTACTTTGGGGAATCTGGAAAAATATAATTATTATTATTATACCAGCTATGAACAAGCGGTTAAAAATTTACCAGCTGACAGAGTATCACCTATTTTTACATTAAACACCTATGCTTCTAAACTGATTTATTTAAGAGTTGAAAACAAAAACAATCCAGATTGCAATACAATAGTTAATTTAATATATCATTTTAAAGAAAAACCATATCTAACTGGAGAACAAACATTAAATCTATGTGAAAAGAAAAATAAGGAAACTATATTTATTGATGTAAAAGTAAATGGTATCTTATCTTTTGATGAATATAATCATAATTGGAAAGGACTTTATTTTTATACACTTGAGGAAGCTCAAAATTATAAAGAAGGTGGAAACATTCAACCTATTGATGTTTTAAAACTTGGCACTCCACCTAGTTCTATTAAACTTTATGCAAGAATTTTTAATTCATTTGTACCTGAATGTTCTACCATTATTTTACCAGTAAAAATAACAGTTAATGAACAGGTTGAATTAACAGAATTACCACCATATACAAGTTGTGAGCCTTATTCTTTCGATGATGATTTAACTAAGCACATAATCAATGATTTTCCGGATTATCAAAAATATTCATTTACTTATTACAAATCATATGATAATGCAAAAAATCAGGTCAATCCAATTTCAGAAAATACATCTGTATATCCAAACGTAACTAAATATCCTGTTGAAAATGGTGTAACAATCTACATAAGAGTTAATAATTTTGGAAATGAATTTTGCCCACCTATCATCAAACTTAGTTATTTATTACGGTCTGGTAGTATTAAAGATATAGAGTTCAAAATATGCGATACTGAAAATGAAGGAAAAGTTGAAGTTGACTTAGAATCTTATTTTAATCAGGCAAAAGGAAGCACTATAGTTTCAAATGTGAAATATTATGATTACTTAGGTGAGATAAGTTATGATAAAATAAAAAAATACACTATCAATAATACAACATTTATAACTGTATCATACACTGAAGATGGCTGTGATTTTTCAATGACTATTATTTTAGTTTTTCAAAAATATATTCAAAAAATAACGAGTTATCCTGTATGCGATTTATCGCATAGCGGTAAGGAAAACTTTTCGCTAAAAACATTAGATAATTTATTTATACAAGGTTTTCCTCTTGAATCTAAAATATTTTATTACTCAAATGAAAAAGATTTAGGAACAGGTAAAAATACAATTAAAGAAATGGATGTTATTGCAAACCAAGATAACTTTGTTTACATCGAAATATTGGTTTGGAACTCTTGTCGATTTTATTATAAACTACCTTTAAAATTAGTACAACAGGTTTTTGCTAATACCAATAATTATAAAGCTAAAATATGTGATAACAATCTGGATGATAAAGAAATTCTTGATCTTACCATTTATAATAACAATGTTATTGAGGCTACAGATTTAAGTAATTACACTTTTTCATACTATTTAACATATAACGATGCTCATAGTTCTTCCAATGCTATTGTTTTACCAACTAAATTTTTGGTCCAAAATCTTTCTTCAAGAATTATCTATATTAGAATTAATGATTTGAATTCGACTTGTTTCAGTATTGTTGAATTAACATTTGAAAATATAAACTCCATTGAAGCACAAAATGCTATTGAATATTATTGCGATATTAAAGGTAATGGTTATAAAGATAATATTAACCTCTTATCAATCATCAATGAGAAAATGATATCTGACTCTCCTTATGCTTTAAAAATATCATTACACGATAAAGAAGAAGACGCTAACAAAATGTCTGTGACATCAATAAATAAAGATCCTGAGCAATACTTCTTTAATAATGAAGCGCATATATGGGTCAGATTTGAAAAAGATGCCTGTTATGTAGTAAAAAAATTGAGTTTATACATGGAAAAAACTCCAAAACCCCGACCAGCTTTTTATACAGTCTGCGACGAAAAATTTGATGGAGTTTACATTTTAAATTCAAAAGATGTAGAAGCAATTAATGCAATGATTATTAGAGAAAATACAGATCAATATACTTTCAATTATTATCAAGATAACGCCGGAACTATTTTAATAGATCCATTGACCACCGTTTTAACCTCCCTTCCAAATTCAAATCATGTTTTATATGCAAAAGCTTCTAAGAACGGATGTGAATCATTAATTACATCAATTACCATATCAACTGTCAGTCAGGTGCCTTTAGTTTCTATCAGTGAACCTGCAAAACAATGTGATGATAATTTTGACGGAATTGCTTCTTTTAATCTTTCAGAATACGTTAAGCAATTACATGATCCTTCTCAGCCTCTTCCTGAAAATCCTCAATACAGTATTTACAGCTCATATGATGATGCCCGCAATCAGAATAATCCAAAAAGCTTAACAAACTATACTAACATTAAGCCTAATGAAGACGAAGCTTATGTAAGAGTTAGCTCTACCTCTCATTGTCCTTCTATCATGAAAATTAATTTGGTCGTACTGCCATTGCCTGTCAGTTCATTAGCTAAAGAATACAAAATATGTCCTAATGAATCTTTAGTTATTAACGCTGATACCGGTAATACAGAAGATTATTATAAATGGAGTACAGGAGAAGAAGGAACCAATTTAACAAAAATTACCATTAACTTAGCAGGAAACTATTCAGTTACAATATCAAAATCCAACGGATGTAGTTTCACTTATACAACATCAGTAACTTATTACGAGTCAGTAATTATAAAAAGTACTGATGCAGGTAATGATTACATAAGTGTAAATGCAGAAGGACCCGCCCCTCTAGAATATTCAATTGATAAAATAAACTGGCAGGACAGTAATGTATTCAATAATCTGGAACCGGCTATATATACCATCTATGTACGTTCTAAAAATACACCATGTAATCCGGCAAGTACCAAAGCCGTAATTTTTAAAATTCCTAATCTGATAACTCCTAATAACGACGGATATAACGATTCCTGGACCATGTGTGGCTTAGATTTATTCAACGGTGAAAAATCTTCAATAAAAATCTTTGACCGATATGGTAAAGTTATATTTGAGGAAAACTCCGACACTTGCTTTGTTTGGAATGGCTACTATTTAGGCAGGCCATTACCTACCAATAGTTATTGGTATTTGATAAATATACCTGATGGAAGAAAATTCACCGGTTGGATTTTATTAAAAAATTATAATAGTCTTCAGATGAAATAAACGAATAAAATATTAAAACAAAATAACGCCGGAATATTTTCCGGCGTTATTTGTTATCACAAGTGATTTTTAATTAATCTTTTATTTTTTTACTAACACCAATTCATTTTTACCATTTAGGTCCTGTTTCATGATTTGGAAATTAAGTACATTATCCTTAAATGTTTTCTTTAAATTTTTGCAAAAACCTCGTACCACTAAAGAGTCAACCTGAAAATGTAATTCCTCATTTTCAGTTATCTTATACTTACCATAAGTAGACGGAAAACAATCATTGCCACAAGGTGCAGTATAATAACTCTCATAAGTTAAATCATCATTTAATTTCAATCTGTTGCCATATACATAGAATTCAGAATCTTGCTTATATAATTTATATTCATTGAGATTTTCATATCCGATGACCGCATTGGTTGACCACTCTCCCACTAAGTTATGAGATTGGGCAGATACAGATTTACTTAAAGTTAAAAGTGCGGTTATTAATAAAAATTTTATTTTCATGTTGAACTGGTTTTCACTATAGATGCTAAAAGAATTAAAAATCCATAATTATTTAAAAAATAATTCTTACTGATTACAGTCTGATAGCTTCAAATAATTGGGACGGATTTACAATTTCATCCTGAGCAGCTACTAATTGTAACTCATATTCTCCTAATTTGTGAGTTTCAAGCATTACAGAGTATACGGCAGAAGTCGTATGCTCTAAAGCCTGTTTTTTCGTTTTACCTAACAACAAATGAGTCAATAATAATCCGGAAGTTAAATCTCCTACTCCTACGGGCTGACGTACACCAAAATCTACCAAAGGACGTGAAATATGCCAGTTTTCTTCTTTTGAAACCAATAACATTTCAAACATATCGGATCTATATCCGGCTCTGCTCAAATGTTTTACCAAAACCATCTGTACTCCCTTGTCAATTAATATACGGGCCGCTTTAATAGTATCATCAACAGAATTTATTTCCTGATCGGTTAATATTTCCAGCTCAAGTAAATTGGGTGCCATAATGTCACTTATCTGTATGGCCTGGTTTTTAAAAAAGTCAGACACTCCCGGAGCTACAATACAACCTTTTTCTGGATGCCCCATAACTGGATCACAAAAATACAAAGCATTAGGATTCTTAGACTTAACCATTTTTACAATTTCTAAAATAGATTTACCTTGTTCGGGTGACCCAATATAACCGTTAAGAACAGCATCACATTTTTTAAGCTGATTAATACTATCAATTCCTTTAACAATATCTAAAAGATGATTGGCTGTCATAACCTCTCCGGTCCACTGACCATATTGCGTGTGATTAGAAAACTGTACTGTATTTAAAGACCAGACCCCCACTCCACATCTCTGCATTGGAAATTCGGCCGCACTGTTCCCTGCATGTCCGTAAACAACATGAGATTGAATTGATAAGATATTTTTCATTGACTTTATGGTAAATTTATTAATAAACAAATTTACAAACTTTTATAACCATTTTAACAATTAAAAGAAAGGCTGTAAGTAAATATCCATAATATATAATAAAAAATTAAATTCATGTTAAAAATCGTTAAAGCGCAAAAATCATTAATTTTTTGGTATTACTTTTGAAAGTGAATAAGCATTATAACAAGTTAATATAATTTGTACTATGAAAAAAAATAGATTTGAAATTAAACGAATTGCTTCTTACATTATAATTGGTGTAACCAGTGCTCTGGTATCAGTAGGCGCTATCTCATTCGCCATGAATAAAAATACCAAACTAGGCGATTTCGAATTATTTAAACAAGATAAAAAACAAGAGGCTTATTTTACCTCTGCATCTTCTAATTTATCTAATTATAACCCACCGGATCTTACTCTTGCAGCTGAGAAAACAATTAATGCAGTGGTTAGCGTAAAAAGCTATGCTGCGTATACGCAACCTCAAAGAAAACAAATGATAGATCCTTTCGATTTCTTCTTCGGAGATCCTTTTAACAGCTCTCCACGTCAAAAACAACAGCAGGATCCTAAAGATACCCCAAGTGGTCTGGGCTCCGGAGTTATTATTTCTTCTGACGGGTACATTGTTACCAATAATCACGTTATTGACGGTTCTGATAAGATTGAAATAACTCTGAATAATCAAAAAACATATACAGCTACTCTGGTAGGAACTGATCCTAACTCAGACATAGCTTTGTTAAAAATTGATGAAAAAGGACTAAGCTTTTTAAACTTTTACAATTCTGATAATGTAAAAGTAGGTGAATGGGTACTTGCCGTTGGTAATCCTTTTGGCTTAACATCAACAGTAACCGCAGGAATCATTTCGGCAAAAGGAAGAAGCCTGGATCTGTTACGATCTAACTCAAGAGCTCCTATTGAATCATTTATTCAAACCGATGCCGCAGTTAATCCCGGAAACAGTGGAGGTGCTCTGGTTAATACCAATGGAGATTTGATAGGAATAAACACTGCAATTTCTTCACATTCCGGAACCGGAACCTTTGAAGGATACAGTTTTGCAGTACCTTCCAACATTGCTAAAAAAGTGGTTGAAGATATCCGTAAATACGGTATAGTACAACGAGGATATTTAGGAATCGGAGCTTTGGATTTAAGTGATGCCAGCGCCGTAAAACAATATAATACTCAAAATAAAGCTTCATTAAAGCCACAACAAGGAGTATTGGTAACTGAGGTTCAGGAAGACGGAGGAGCTAAAGATGCAGGAATTAAAAAAGGAGATATCATCACCCAGATTGAGGGTAATAATATCAAAAATTTCCCTACCCTTTCTGGCATTATCGGTGAGAAAAGACCCGGAGACGAAGTAAAAGTGACTGTTTTAAGAGACGGATCTTCTAAAACATTTACCGTTAAAATTAAAGATGCAAAAGGTGGAACATCAGTTAAAACCAAAGCAGATTTAAGTGTAGCTGAAAAACTGGGTGCCGAGTTTCAGGAGCTTACCGAACAGCAAAAAGTAAACTATGGTTTAGAAAGCGGAATTGGTATTGTTAGTGTTGACAACAACGGAAAACTAAAAGCTGCGGGAATAGGTGAAGGATTCATTCTGATTGAGGTGAACGATAAACCCGTGAATAGTGAAAAAGATATTGAAAAAATACTAAAGAACTATAAAGGTACGGTTTCCGTAAGATACGTAGATCCGTATGGAAGAATTTACCGTAGAGGTTTTAAAATGGAATAATAAGTAGTTTATCATATAGCTAAATAAGTTTAAATAAAAATGCAACTGTTTATTTACAGTTGCATTTTTTTATTCCATAGACTATATAAAACACAAATTATATTTTGGATTATTTTAATCACTTTTTGCAATTTCAATGGTAAGTAATCATAGTTATATTAGGGTTTATTAAACACTTTCTATATTCCGTGTCAAAGAAAAGACCAAATACCAAAAGTTACTGTTTTATAAGTATTAATTTTTCACTAAAATTATTCCTGTTATTATAAATACAAAACTTTACCATCTTACTGATAATAAATTAGTTAGGGATTTAAAGAAATAAAACTTTGTTTAGCTATGCAACATTTTCCAAAGTTCATCTTTTAATTCTACAAGATGGGCTCCGGTAACCGCTGAAATAAATATCAGTTTAAAATCTTCTGGAAAGGTTTTTCTTATTTCCTCTTCCAGTTCCTCATCTATCAAATCTGATTTAGAGATGGCTACTAACTTACTTTTATCAATGAGTTCCGGATTATATTCTTCCAGCTCTTTAAATAAAATCTGGTATTCTTTATAATAATCCTCAGCATCCGCAGGTATTAAAAATAACAATACAGAGTTTCGTTCAATATGTCGTAAAAATCGATGTCCTAACCCCTTTCCTTCGGCAGCACCTTCAATAATTCCCGGAATATCTGCTACAACAAAGGACTGATAATTTCTGTATTGAACTATTCCTAAATTGGGCACTAAGGTTGTAAATGCATAATCGGCTATTTTAGGCTTAGCAGAAGTAATAGCAGACAATAAAGTGGATTTTCCGGCATTTGGAAAACCTACCAATCCTACATCTCCCAATAGTTTCAGCTCAAGCAAAATAGAAGCCTCTTCTCCGGGAAGACCCGGCTGTGCATATCTGGGGGTCTGATTAGTCGGTGATTTAAAATGTGAATTACCTAAACCACCTTTTCCTCCTTTTAATATAATTATTTCCTGCTTATCCTCCGTAATTTCGCAGATAACCTCTCCATTTTCATCCTTAGCTACTGTGCCTACGGGTACTTCAATGTATATATCAGTTCCATTTGCACCTGTCAGTTCCTGTTTTCCTCCCGGTTTACCATCATTTGCTTTTATATGTCTTGAATATTTTAGAGCTAAAAGTGTCCATAGCTGGGCATTTCCTCTTAGTATAATATGACCACCTCTACCTCCATCACCTCCATCGGGTCCACCTTTAGGTATATATTTAGCTCTGTGTAAATGAGCGGATCCTGCACCTCCATGTCCGCTTTTACAATATATTTTCACATAATCAACAAAATTTGACTGCATAACTACTTTTTCTTTTTATAAAAAAAGGATTACTATTTGCAATAATAATCCTTTTCGCTTTATTTTTTTATTATTATATCCATTTAACCAGCACATCTGATAATATGGCTGTTATTTCTTCCCTGTTTCCTTCTCCTTCAATATCAACAAACTTTTCCTGATCTATGTAGTATTGAGAAACTACGGCTGTTTTATCGTAATATTCTTTGATCCTATTTCTGATGATGTTTTCATCAGCATCATCGGATCGGCCGCTGTCAATACTTCTTTTCTTAATTCTATGTACGAGAGTTTCATCTTCCACGTTTAAAGCAATCGTTACTTTAACAGTGGTTTGGAAAAGCTCTTCAAGTAAAGAATCTAATGCTTGTGCCTGACTGGTAGTTCGGGGATATCCGTCTAGGATAAATCCTTTTTGCTCAGAATTTCTTTTAAGTTCATCCTTAAGCATTTCTGTAGTTAGTTCATCCGGCACCAAACTTCCTTTATCCATGTATGATTTTGCCTCTATACCCAGCGGAGTATTGTTTTTCATGTTGTATCTAAACAAATCTCCGGTGGAAACATGTTTTAACTGAAATTTTTCGGCTAAAATCTCTGCTTGGGTACCCTTTCCGCTTCCCGGGGGGCCAAATAACACGATTATGTTCATTTTATATTGGGTTTGGTTACTCTTCTTTTAGCTGATACAGATCTTTGTAATTTCGTCCTAAACCATCATAATCCAAACCGTATCCAACCACAAATTTATTAGGTATATTCATCCCTATAAGGTCTATATTTAAATCTTTTTTATAAACTTCGGGTTTGAAAAATAAGGTAGCAATTTTAATGCTCTTCACAGGTTTCATTTCCAACAGGCTGTATAAATATTCCAATGTATTCCCCGTATCTATAATATCTTCTAAAATGATAACATGTCTATTGGTTATATCAATAGTTACATCCGTTACTAACTTGATTTTTCCTGAGCTTTCTGTACCCTGATAGGAGGCCAGTTGTAAAAAACCTATCTCACAATCACCTTCATATTGTTTTAGAAAATCACTGAAAAACATAATTACTCCATTTAAAACACCTAAAAAAACAGGTACTTCATCTTTATATTCTTCATACAGGGTATTTGTCATTCGTTTAATTGCATGCTCAATTTCCTGAGAGGTAACAAAAGGAGTAAATGTCTTATCCTGAATTTTAATTTCTTTCATATAAATTTAAATACAGCGCAAATATAATGATATTGAATTAATTTGAAAGTCCGTTTTAAGTGAAAATTCTTTTTTATACAGATGTTTTACTGAATTGTTACTTTTCTGAAAATTTACTGGGTGGAACAATTAATACCGGAACTTCCGATTTTTTTATAACATCTTTGGATACGCTTCCCAAAATGGCTTCCATGATAACACCTCTGCCATGTGAGCCCATAACAATCAAATCTGCATTTCTTTGTGTGGTTTCACTGAGTATCACTTCAGCCGGTGTTCCTTGCTTAATTATGATTTCAACTTCCACTCCTTCTCCTTTTAATTTCTTTTCATAAGTAACCAACTGTTGTGTCTCATCTTTCATTCCAGCTTCTTCAAGCTCTGGTAAATACTGAAATCCGATATCTCCGATTACAAAGCCCAAATCCAAACTGGCAACATGTAATAAATATATTTTGCTTTGAGTGGCTTTGGCATAATAAACTGCTTCTTCCAAAATATGATCCGTAGATTCGGAAAAATCTACAGGTACTATCATTGATTTCATAATCCTAGGTTTTAATTATCTTTCTTTAAAGATAAATATATTTTTTTAATTTTATTATAAAAATCCTTATATAATAAATTTTACTACTTTTGCAGACTAAGATTTATAATAAGAAAATGCAATTATTCACACAAATAGCTCAATTACTACTATGTCTTTCTATATTAGTAGTTCTTCATGAAGCAGGACATTTTTTTGCTGCTAAATTTTTTAAGACAAAAGTTGAAAAGTTTTATTTATTTTTCGATCCCTGGTTTTCCTTATTTAAGAAAAAAATCGGAGATACGGAATACGGAATAGGCTGGCTTCCTTTAGGTGGTTATGTAAAGATAGCCGGAATGATTGATGAAAGTATGGATACGGAACAAATGAAAAAAGACCCGCAACCGTGGGAATTTCGTTCCAAACCCGCCTGGCAGCGTTTGATAATTATGCTTGCCGGTATTATTGTCAATATTATTCTAGCTATCGTCATATATGCATGCTTGCTAATGACTACCGGTGAAAAAACCATTGATGCTCAAAAACTGACTAACGGATATTCATTTTCCGAAGCGGGTAAAAAGTTAGGATTTAAGGATGGGGATAATATTTTAAAAGTGGATGGTAAAACCATAGCTTCATTTAATTCTTTACCTATAAATATTTTATTTGGTGATCATGTTACCGTTCAGAGAGATGGAAAGATTATTAATTTCAATCTTTTGCCCGAAGAAAAAAAACATGTTTTAACAAGTGAAGGCCGAGGATTCATTTCACCAAGGATCATTACCCGTGTAGATTCTGTACTTTCAAATGGTACAGCCTATAAAGTTTTGCAAAAAGGTGATGTAATCACAGGAATTAATAATACCCCTACTCCGTATTTTGATCAGTTTAAAACAGAATTAACCAAACATAAAAAGGATACTATTAAGCTAGATATCATTCGTAACCATCAGGCTTTAGTAAAAAGTATTTATGTACCCGATAGTGTAGTCTTAGGATTTTCAACGGATGTAGTGGCTTCATTAAAAAATGCGACCACTTATAAAAAATACGATTTTCTAGATGCCTTCAAAAGAGCTCCGGTTTTGTCATGGGAAATGTTAGTAATGCAGATTAAACAATTTAAGTTAATTATTAATCCTAAAACTGAAGCATACAAACAGGTTAGCGGTCCTTTACGATTATATAAAGCATTCTCCCCTGAATGGAACTGGGAACAATTCTGGAGTTTTACTGCCATGTTTTCTATTTGGCTGGCTTTTCTAAATATTCTGCCTATTCCCGGATTAGACGGCGGACACGCCTTGTTTACTATAGTTGAAATGATTACAGGACGTAAATTAAGCGATAAAGCTATGGAAAAGGTTCAAATGGTTGGAATATTTATTATATTGGGACTGATGATCTTGGTTTTCGGAAATGATATCTGGAACATTGTTCAAAGCATAATTAATAAATAAATTACAAATAAAATTTTGTAATTAAAAAAAAACTAATATATTTGCACACGCAAAATCCTCCTTAGCTCAGTTGGTTAGAGCATCTGACTGTTAATCAGAGGGTCGCTGGTTCGAGCCCAGCAGGAGGAGCAAAATTATAAAAAGGTTATAGATTCTTACATCTGTAACCTTTTTTATTTACTAAAATTTGCCTTTTTTCTGTAAGTTGTAATTATCATCTGTTTATTTATTCACTAAATCCGTGAATCATTTTTTATCCTAATAAAAAGTAATATAACTACTACTCACTATATCTAAATACGTATTTAATCTGCATATTTCCATATAAATCCTCTACAGGTTTTAATATTTCCTAAAACTGCATCACTTACACTGCAATGAGATGCATTAACAAGTTTAGCTGCCACAGTGATACTTGGATATTTAGCCAGAAAATTACCGGACAGATCATATTGATTGACTGCTCTTATTTTTTGTTTAGGAGGCGTAATTTTTTTAGGTTGTTTTCCTTCCAGCCAAATAAATCCTTTGGCATGATTCGTATTAGATTTGATGGCTTTACGTATTCCTGATTCTGATAAACCTGTCTTTTGAGCAGCTTCTTTTATACTTGAAAAAATTTTTAATCGATTGCCTTGTAAATCAAACTGACTAATTACTTTAAAGGTATTAAAAACTAAATCTGCAGTTTCTATTTTTTGAGGAGCAGATCCTTCTTTCCATATAAATCCTCCTGCTGTATGACCTTTTCCTTGAAGACATGAGCGGATACTCCCTCTGTTTATTTTAGTAAGCTTTTCAGCTTCTTGTATATTTTTGTATCCGGCCACATATTTTCCTTTTTTGGTATAACAACTTAGAGGTCTCTTAGCTATAGTGAGTTGGACAGAAGGAACGTCTGAGGGATCATTTCCATTTTTCCAGATAAATCCTCCGGCATGTAAACGTTCTCCTAAAACAGCTTTCCCAATGGATGTAGAATTTATCCCTGTTAATTTAAAGGCTTCTTCCCTGCTGATATAGGTTTTTATGTATTTCCCTTCCAGGGTATATTGAGATACAGGCTTGAGCGCACTCATGCGAAATCTATCTTTAGATTGCTGGGAAAAATTGTAATAAGATACTTTTTTGAGCCCCGACGCTATAAGTTTTTTTGTTAGTTCGGAAGGGGTAATTATGTAAAGATTCTCTGCCATATTATTTAAGGGATCATTATCCTTATGCATTACATACAGATGTTTCTTTTTTATATCCGGCAATCGCTTAATAAAAATTGAATAGACCATTCGGGATGTCATAAAAGTTCTTTTTTGATAATCCTGGCTGACTTCAAACTGTAAACATCTTACCTTTCCTTTTGTGTATTGTTTCTTTTGACTTAAAATAAGATCAGTGCTTCTATATTTAATACCTTGTAATGAATAAAGTTTTCTGGCCAGAGATTTAACTCTTCCTTTATTAGAAATCATATAAGAGCCCTCATAACCCGGAATTTCTTTCCAGATTTCCCCTTGCATATCTTTTAAAGAATGGTTTTCGTACGGATATAGACCTTTTATATTCATATTTGTAAGATAAATTACCTTCTATTGAAACTGTAAAACTAGTATATTTTCAGATAAAAAACTATCAATCATAGTATTTGTTCAATGTAAAGTATTTTTATATTCTAACAAAATTTATGGATTTTCTTTCAACCATTTTTGCCATCTTTCGGCAGTTTCGGCATAGGTACAAATTATAATTTTACCATTTTCTACATAATAATCCAAATGATGTACCGGCAATATTTTTTGAATTATTCCAACCAGTGACATTTCTAAACTAATATCATCTCCTCTTTGAATATTATTGGTTTCAATGACTTGTTTTACCCCTTTGGATAATTCTATTTTTCCATGAGATTCTTTGACATATAATTCCATCTCTTCTTTTAACTTTGAAAATTTAAACGTAATTTTTTGAGTAGATAGAATAGCGCTTACTTCTCCTCCTACCGGAGCATTGGGTAGGTCCAGATTATTCAGCACAACCACAGCGTTTTCTACTATGGTTGGTGTAGTACTTTGGGTTAAAACTATAATCTCAGCAATCAGTTTACTGTCATTTATAGATTTTATAACTTTTGCATCTTCCTTACGCTCATCTCCAAATTCTGCCATAAAAGAAATTGCCTGAGATATTAAATTAGGAATCCTATAGTTTTCTGACTTATCTCCCATTGCATTAAGAACTCCTATAAGATGCATATCTATGACTCTTTCCTCTGCAACCGGATCAAAATCTATTAAATCTGGTTGTGGTTCAGGTTTCTGTCTGTTTAATAATTTTTTTAGTTCGTTTATAGTTAATTTTTTGTTTTCTGATAAATTTAACTGATTTATTGATTCTATTCGTGTAAAAAGACTTACCTCGACATTCACTATTTTTTTGTATAATTCGGAATTATTCATAGTCATATTTTTATAATTAGTTACATTTTGACCTATGCATGAGGCAAGGTTGAATATTATTGCTGTTACGATTAATATTTTTTTCATTTTCAGCTTTTTATTAAGGACCTGTATATATTGCAGGATGTGTTACTATTGAACTTGTTGTAGTTGCATTCCATATTTGAAGGATTCTCGATTCCCAAAAAACATTTTTTAAGGTTAATGGTTCTGGCGGAGGAATGATTCCTTTAATATTACCTCCTGTCAAATTTATTACAGTAAGTACATCAGGAACATCTAAATTAAGGTGAACCCTCGTTTCAAAATCAATATGTGTATAAGCCCAGGGCATTGTAGCACTTGCTATATCTGAAGAAGGCTTATCTTTTAAGGTTGCTGTTTTACCTCCATTTGAAATGCTATATACCCCATCAGCATATCTGGGATTTAATCCGATTCTATCCAATGTCCAGTCTGGATAATGGCTTATATGTCTTTGATTATAATCTCGTACAGTAGGCCTTGTCATTCGTTTAGCGGCATCCCATCGCTCTCTTCCTCCTTTTTTCCATTGAACAAAGGTATACATTTCTGTTGTGTTCGGTTCTTTGACCGTAAAATCAGCAGAAAAATCTTTAATTTGTATCCCAGAGGAATTCGTTGCGTATAAATTAACATCTATTTCCAAACTAACTAAATTATTAGAAATCTCCACCGATTTTACTAAACTTTCTTGTTTTACTGAGGAAGCCGCTTGAAATGATAAAACCTTAAAATAAATTTTCATGCTGGTAAAATCGCTTAAAGGCTGTCTTGCCAAATCTCTCCACCAGTCTAAGGGCATGGTATAGGATGCTTTTCCGGAGGCATCCAGTTTTAATGCAGTATCTCCGTTAGTATAGCTGCTAAACGTTTTTACAGGCACCCGGTCTTTCGGTAAATTGTTTTTATCCCAGCTACCGGCTATACCAACCGTATTTTTCAATAATTTTTTGTCTATTTTGACCACCTGTATATCTATAAATTCTCCCGGAGTTCCCTCCGAAATATCAAATTCCAGATTGGGATAAAGGGCGTTGAAAAGAGTTCCGTCTTTTTTTAAAACCACGGTATATTCATTTTGTCGGGCTTTAATCTGTATTTTCTTCTTAGGAGCCGGAACCGGAGCTGCTTCCGGATTTATTTCCGGTTCGTTAACCTGTCCGCTGTCGGTTATTTTCACCTCTACTCCTCCATACAGGCAGGGAATAGTGCTTTTTAGCAGTAATGGCGGGCGCTCCTGAACTTTCATCATTCCGGTTTTTTTCCAATCTCCTAAAGTCATTGCTGCTTTACAGGGCAGGGAACAATTCGGACTTTTTTTACAGTTTCCCGTAAAAATAAGACTGAAGGAACTTTTTTCTTCAATGGTTGCCGTTTTCTTTTCCTGTGTGGACGGTGTATCAAAATTCACCTTAAGAATTCCTTTCGGAGCCGTGCATAAGGAACATTCCAGTTCGGCTCCGTCAATAACCAGTAAATCCTCTAACGCTGCCTGCCTCTCTTCTTTTCTTTTTTTTCGTTCGGGCTCCAGATATTTGCTGTTTTCTTCCTCCAAAAGTAGTATTTCGCCGTTTTTTTTATCTTCCGGCGTGGCGGTTCTGCCCATGGTAGGAAGTTCTTCAAATTCTTTTTCCTTTAGGTCTCTTTCCTTTGCTTTTTCCAGCATTCGGGAATAGTTGCTTCTTTTATTCAGCCAACCCATAGTACGGTGTATTTTGTGTGATTATATTGATGAGTTATTTTCAGGGATGCTTCCTGTAAAATTCCTGAATTATATATAAAACTGCCCAGGTATAAAGAGCCGGAATCTGTTTGTGCCGGTTTTCCTTTTACGGTAAAAGTAGTTTCTTCGTTGGCAGAATGGGATATATACTTCCAGTTTTCCGAAAAGATATCCTCTGAATATGGAAATACAATTTTCCGCATAACGCTTTCATCAGGTGTAAGACTCCCCAGATGACTCCCGTTAAAGAACATGCCGTACATAGTATAACTGAGTATATACTCCGATATTTTTTGCTCGTCTTCCAGCACCTGGCTCAAAAAGTCAAAATAATTTTGTACGGAAGCTCCCCGATTGAAGGTTTCCAGCTGTTCCCGTTCCTGATGCCAGCGTTCTTTGATTTTTTTTAAGTTTTTAATGGAAACTATTTTTCCCTCACCGGTGAGACAGATTCTGAGATCATCAAAAATATAGGCTGTTTCCTTAAGCAGATTAAAAGCGGGAGCTGTTGTACCTTGTATAAATTCCGTCTGAAAACCAAGAAGATGGAAATGATGCAAACCGTTAGCCTTTCCGGTATACATAATCCCCGTGTTCCTTATCCATATTTTCTCCCTAGATTTTGCGAAACCTTCCCGCAAAGTATGGCAGGTTCGGAAACGGTAGCGGTAAAGTTTCCGGGGCTGCATTTGTATGTTATCCAAGGGTTCCGTCTGCATTATAAAACTGTCTTTTTCTGTTTGTATTTGGTTCATAGCCCAATTTACCCCAATACGATGACCAATGCAGGTATTCGTTCCTTAGTTTTTTTAGCTTTCTATCCCAGTCCTGCACACAAATAGTATCCAGCTCCGTTTCTCTCTCGGGGGGTGATTCCGATCCGGTATTTTCGGTTAGAGCCTGAGGATTGAGCGAACTCCTTTCTTTTCTTAGTACCCAGTCTTCATTTTCCTCCAGGGTATATACCTGCAACCGCTCTTTGATGGTTTGAAGAAATTCATTGCCTTCTAAGGAATATTTATCAATTTCTCCGGGTATATAGGCATTTCCCATATAAATTTGGGATTCGTCCCTCATAAAATGGAGAAAAATATAACTGTATTCTTTTCTTAGGTTTCGTTCCCCTATAATTTCGCAGTATGAGCGTTTTCTTTCATCAAAATCAATGAATTTTAATTGCAGATCTGTGTACCAACCACTTTGAAGAAGTTCCTGGTAATAGTTTTTAGCTTTCTTATAATTCCATCCACTGCTTCTTTGTATAAGCCTTTTTTCACTTCCCGTATCGGTATAGTTGGTATAACTGCCGCCAATATCGCTGTGCACGCCCGGAAAGTTCCTTTCTATGCGTTTTTCACCGGGTTTTATCCGGGTAAGGGGGAAATAGGTACGGTGCTCGTCCATGGAAGTGAAGTGAACAATTTTCTGCGGATTGCCCAGTTCGTCCAGATGCAGTTTTTTAATTTTTTTTCTAAAACTGGGGAATATGAGGCTGTCGGGGTCATAAGACGCTACCGTATCGTAAATTCCCAAAAAACGCACCCGTACCTGTACAGCTTCCACCAGTTCCCGATCCATTCCTGCTTTAAGCAGGGCAAGACCAAAATTGCCCATGGCAGGCAGTTTTTGGTTTTTTAGCCATTGTTGGTCTACCCGTTTCCCTTCATGATCTTTATAAATGGCGGACTGTATACCTGCATGCCCCGTCTGGCCGGGTTCTGTTTGTGCTGCATATTCCCTTTTTTGCAGGTTATAGGCACAATACCGAGCCGCAGCTGCCCCCCGGCTAAAACCAAAAATATCCAGAGTGATGAGGATTGTTTTAATATCATCTGGTTTTTTGGTCAACTCTCGAGCTTTATTAACTCTCTTAGCCAGTTCTTCACAGCCTTTGGTAACCTTTTCCGGAATGCCGGTGTCGCCGCTTCCGTAGGCATAACCCCGGGTGGAATCCCCCTCCCAGACCTCGGTGCCAATGCCTTCCACATAAATGGTATAAGGTTCATCACAGCTCATGGATTTGCGGGCCACATTGGAAAAATCGTTCAGGTAACTGTTGTTTTCAATATCTACCCGTTTCCCAAACAACCAGTATTTCTTTTTCTGGGCCATGGTGGTGTAGATTTCTTTTTCTTCTTTTGTAGGCGAGCCGTATCCGTCCACCCCTCGTACCTTTTTCCATATTTTGGTATTTTCCCGATTGTTCAGCGTGCCGTCAAAAAACAGCCCGTAGGTTAGGGAAAGGGTACCGGGCGTGTCCTCCGGTTTTCCGGAATTATAGACCAATACTTTTCCCATTATATATCTATTTCGCTTCTAAATAATCCTATTTTTTTTCCGTTGGCCTCCAGCCATACGGAGGCATCCGTTTGATCCTGGCTGATTCGTATCGTTAGCCGCAATTCTTCCCCGGGACTCAATTGACTGCCCAGTTCCTCAAAGGCCTGAAATATTTCTTCTTCCTCAAAGGTTACTGCTCCGCTTTTTAAAACCTTGTTTTTATCTATCCAGCTAAAGGTTATTTGTTTAGGAACCGGCCGGGAGGTGGGAGTATTCCATTTAAGTTCCTGCGGGATGCGGAACTGATCAATCTGATTATCTCCAAAGAGAATTTCCATTTCCCCGTTATACAAGAATAAGGTTATCCGGTTAGTTAAAATATCCTGATTAGGAAAAGTAAAATTTACCTTCCAGGGATAAGGTTTACGATAGCTGTCCCACAGTCCGAAAGGAATGGGTTTCCCCTGATGGGCCTGCTGCACTTCCGGGGGTACTATTCCCGGGTTTTTCATTACCGATTCCTGATATTCTGGCCTAAGCATACTATATACCGGTTCTTCTTTTAATTTATCAATAACCTCTTGCGGAATAGTTGTTTTATTTGCCTGGTATCTTCCTATTTCTATCTGTCTTCCTACACCTCCTACCCAGATAACGACCACTCCTCCGGGGGCAAAGCCTACATTTATCAGATCATATTCCCTTTTAAAAGGTTCCGGCCTTTGCTTGTTCATGGAAGGTGTGTAATAGCCCCGGGAGAAAAGCCGGTAGATTTTTTCCCGATCAATGGCTGTATCTACTTCGTAAAAGGTTTTTTCGGCATAGGAAATCCAAATCACATGCAGACGTTCTGGCAGGGGTTTGAGCCCATTGCTCATGCTTCGCCCTTCACTTCCCCAACCATATTTACCAGTGTGTATTCCAGAAAATAAGCTGGTAAATCTGCCATCGTTGGATTCCAGCCCTCCTCTAAACACATCTACCGGATAGCCAGACGGACAGGAAATCGTTTCTTTCCATTGAAATTTTTCATTCATCTGTTGTTTGTTTTGGTCCTGACAGGAAACTGCTACGACCGAATTAAGTATCAGTAGCACAAGCAGGTATTTTTTTATCTTTACAGGATTCATTTTTTTATCTAATTTAAAACTTTATTTTTTAGCGGTAACAGTTTTTGTTTATCTCAAAATATTTTTACCTCGCTTTGGTGTAAGCCTGTTTTTTTTCCGTTGGCCTCCAGCCATACGGAGGCATCCGTTTGATCCTGGCTGATTCGTATCGTTAGCCGCAATTCTTCCCCGGGTCTCAACTGACTGCCCAGTTCCTCAAAGGCCTGAAATATTTCTTCTTCATTAAAAGTAACGGAACCGGCAAAAATTTCTTTATTCTGAATCCTGTTAAAATTAATTTGTTTAGGATCCGGCCGGGGGGTGGGAGTATTCCATTTGAGCTCCTGCGGGATGCGGAACTGATCAATCTGATCATCTCCAAAGAGAGTTTCCATTTCCCCATTATACAAAAACAGTGTCATGTCATCCAAAACCGCTTCTTCAAGAAGAACAAAATTAACCTTCCAGGGATAAGGTTTACGATAGCTATCCCACAGTCCGAAAGGAATGGGTTTCCCCTGATGGGCCTGCTGCACTTCCGGGGGTACTATTCCCGGGTTTTTCATTACTGATTCCTGATATTCTGGCCTAAGCATACTATATACCGGTTCTTCTTTTAATTTATCAATAACCTCTTGCGGAATAGTGTTTTTTTTTGCCTGGTATCTTCCTATTTCTATCTGCCTTCCTACACCCCCTACCCAGATAACGACCACTCCTCCGGGGGCAAAACCAACATTAATAGTTAGGTATGATTCTTTAAAAGGTTCCGGGCTTTGCTTGTTCATGGAAGGAGTGTAATAGCCCCGGGAGAAAAGCCGGTAGATTTTTTCCCGATCAATGGCTGTATCTACTTCGTAAAAGGTTTTTTCGGCATACGAAATCCAAATCACATGCAGACGTTCTGGCAGGGGTTTGAGCCCATTGCTCATGCTTCGCCCTTCACTTCCCCATTCTCCATTGTCTACAATACCAGAAAATAAGCTGGTAAATCTGCCATCGTTGGATTCCAGCCCTCCTCTAAACACATCTACCGGATAGCCAGACGGACAGGAAATCGTTTCTTTCCATTGAAATTTTTCATTCATCTGTTGTTTGTTTTGGTCCTGACAGGAAACTGCTACGACCGAATTAAGTATCAGTAGCACGAGCAGGTATTTTTTTATCTTTACAGGATTCATTTTCAGCTAAAAGGTAAGGTTCACCCTTTATTGATTTTAGCATCAATGGCTCCTACAATGGTTGAAATTCCTGCACTTTGAACCCAAAAATCGCCTCCTATAATTTTATAGGTCGAAGTTGAGGTAGTTTCTGATAAATTTCCGTTTACGGTTACCTGTTTATTTTCATACACCCTCTGATTATACGAAAAAGAAGTATGAGTATGAGCCTGAGCTACCTCTAGCTCATTATCATTTCCTACCCGGGTGCTCAGGTTATTGCCTACATTGATCGTAAAATCATTTCCTACAGTAAAATCCATATTTTTAGGTGCATTCACAGAAATGTTGCCTTCCCCGTCCATAAACATTTTATTTCCACTCGGATCCTCCATGAGTATAGAACCTTGTCCTTCGGCATCGTTGAAAACAATCCTGGTTCCACTCCTCGTTTGTAATACTTTAATGTCATTTCCTTCGGTGTAATAAGCAGCTATCTCTCCTCCATTATAGGCAGTTCCCAAAACTATTGGCGCTTCCACATTTCCTCCCTGAAAAGCACATACCACAGTTTCGCCAATCTCCGGATTAAAATAGGTTCCCTTATCGGTTCCGCTGTGGGGCTGTATGATCTGTATCCACGGAGTTTGCTGATTGTTCGGTTTTTGCCAGATAAATTGCACACGGACTCTTCCCATTCGTAAAGGATCTTTGTTATCGGTCACGGTAGCATGTTGTATCTGGGCTTTAGGTGTATCCTGCTCATTATAATACGTGGGAACCGTTAAATCTTTTGGAACTCCTACAAAGGTATTGGTATAGCCTTCGCCATCCGAAAATTCGTGAACGATTTCTGTGATACGGTAGGATTCTATAGGAATTTTGCCTGTTTTAAAAGTTGTATTGCCCGGCATGTAGGCATTCATTTTAGCAATATCTCCGATTCTTACTTCAGGATTATTGGTGGTTGCTTCTATAAAAACCAGGTTTTGCTGCTTCTTTCTTTGTCTGAGCACAGACTCTTCTATATCCACCTGATTTTTATGCAGCAGACTCTTATCATAATGTGCAGTAGGAATTGCTGTAAATAAAGTTTCACTGGAGTTAACCGCTGACTGTTGAAAAGGATTTTCTGATTGCTGCACTGCCTGACTTTCTGAATGTATGGTATAATCGGAAGCTTGTTTAGGGTCGTAAGCTGTGTAAGAAAATTTTTGGGGTCCGGTTTCCATTTTCAGTTCAAAATCGTAGATATCTTCTCCTTCGGTAAGTTCTACTATGCGGCTACCCCAAGCTGAAAAGCTGAATATTTCTCCAGTATAAAATAAATACTCCCCATATCTTTGAGCTAAATTTTTAAGAAACTGGAGGTCTGTCTGATTATATTGGGCTATATATTTTAATTTATCTTTAAAATTCGGATTAACATCAAAAGAGACTAAATTCTGCGGATATTCTTGAGTTACTTCTTTTATAATCTCTTCAAAGGTTTTATCTTCGAAACTGCGACAGTGAAGCCCGTTGTCCATAAGGTAAGCAGGGGATTTTCCTTTAATGATAATTTTTTTTACCCCGTCTTTCTTTTGGCTGGAGACAGAAGTAATAACACCTGTCCAAACAGATGCTGCCTTCCCCCACTGGCGAAAGGTAAAGCTAATGCGGCTGCCCAGATACTGCCTAGAATTCTGTAATATATAAGAATCAGACTCTCCAAACTCATCCGGATCAGCGGTCAGAATGAATTCGTGATCCGCATTGAGTTTCTGGGTTAATTTTAATTGTATGCAGGTATTTGAAAAAAACGGGGTTCCATTGATTTGTACTCCTACATTAACAATATGAGAGTCTCCGTACAGGTTTTCTTTATTTCCACCGTATCGGGCTATACTTCCACTACGCTTGTTAAGTTCTTCTATTTCTTGTTGACTGAATAATTTGAAGGATTTGTCTTCATCGGATGAGAATGGTTTCATAAGCTATATAACTAATTATTAAAATTAAAAATATTACAAAAAATAAATATAAGGTAAATTTATCAATTATTTTAATATAATAATTATTTTTTAATAATATAATGAATTATAGTAATAATATCAGGTTTTAACCTTACTGAAATCTTATTCATGATATTTTTTATATTTATTAAAAAATAACCATTTATATCTTTCTGTTTTTAATCGGCTAACCATGACTGGGACAGAAAAAATAAAGCTATTTTAATGGTTATCACAGCACGAATGTTTATATCATGAAGCTATCAAAATATGTATATCTTTAATAGTACAATTTTTTTGATTTTATCCCTGATATTTCAATGCTTTTAAATTATTTAACACCAAGTGATATTATTCTCTTTATATAGTTTAATGACCGCGGAGTGAGCCCTCATAATGCTCTTGATATCAATCTCACCTATCTGGGACTCAAAGAAGGAGCCGAAATACTTTTTAAAGGTGAAACGATAGAAAATCTTATTGGTTAAATGATGTGTTAAAACAAAGAGAAATTATTGCTGAAATTATTATTGCTGAATTAAATTAAATAAACAATGACATAAGACAGTTTAATGGGGATGTACGGAATGGTTTAACTGATAATTGGAAGGAGTATAGAGAAAATACGGGAATCGACTAAATATTAATCAATTTAGAAATAAAGACCTAATAAAAAAAGATACTATTTCCTTAATTGAAAAGGTAATTTTTCTCTCCTTTTTTATTCCTTACTGTCAGATGATACCTGATACCGAGGCTATTACTAATCTTATTATTTAAGTTAAATATTATTATATTTGGCTTAGAATTAAAACTAGTTTTATGAAAATAATTAAAAAACTATTATTATGTTGCTTGTCATTAATAATATCTATTTCATTAGTTAATGCTCAGGAAAACAATAACATTACTGCTCAAGAGATTGTAACAAAATCTATTGATGCTATGGGGGGTGAAAAATATTTAAAAAGTATAAAAACCCTTTATACTGACATGAGTACTGAAATGGAAGGTAGAAAAGTAAATTGGATAGTAAGGGAAATGATTCCAAATAAAGGTTCATTTGAAATTAAATATGAAGGGAGAATAGTTTATAAAAATTTTTATGATGGAAAAAATGGCTATGAGTTTGTTCGTGGAGAAAAAGTAAAAGCAGATCCGGCTAAGTTTAAAGATAAACCGTATAAAGAAAATATATTTAATGAACTTGATTATTTAAATTCAGATTCATGGAAATTAGAATTAATTGGAGACGGAAACGTAGACTCTAGAAGTTGCTATAAAATTAAAGCTTCATTAATAAATGGTTTAGTTAAAATATTATATTTTGACAAGGAAACTTTTCTTACTTTACGATCTGATAAGATTAAAAATGCAGAGAAAGATTCATTTACAACAACTATTTTTTCGGATTTTAAAAAATTTGATGATTTAATTCATTATAGCAAAATTAAAGTTGGAGATTCAATAGACTTTCAGACTATTACTGTTGATGAAATAATTATAAACAAGAATATATTAAATAAAGACTTTAAATAAAAAAAATCATTAATTGGACGAAAGCCGCTTTATAATATAATGCGGCTTTCTTTTTTCCTTTTTTATTCTTTCTTCTCTTTCCATTTTTGTACTATGAAGAATCTGATAGTTAAATTTCACCAGGACTTGAGTCTGCATAAGATGAAAGCTTCTTACTTGGATGAAAGCGTTAAGTTAACAGAATCTGAAGAAAAATTACTGGAGCAGCTCCGGTATATCTTCAGCCATCAGTTAAAAAATAACTTTACGAAGCAACAGGCTATAGAAAAGTTTAACTGCATTAAATTTTTTTCCGGAACTTTTAGATTTAAAGAAATTCTTACTCTACTTTTCTTATGCGTTATTTTTAAATATATCATAGGCAAACCACTTTTATCAGGATTACTTCTTAAGCTAAATCTTTTATAAATCATAGTATATAATTTTTTGGCGACACCAACACGTAAACGGGGATCACGGATGGTGTCATTAAATTGTAAAATACCTGTTCTTCCTTTAACGTATATGAACAAAAAAAGCATCTATAAACCACTTTATCCATGATTTATAGATGCTTTTAAATTTAATTTCAGAATCCGAATTTAATCGTTGTCTGTTACTTAGTGACCGCGGAGGGATTCGAACCCCCAACCCTCAGAGCCGAAATCTGATATTCTATCCAGTTGAACTACGCAGCCTCCTTTTTAGTTTTGCAATATTAGTAATAATTTACTCTAACTTCATAAAAATATTTGAAATTTCTTCAGCTTTTTCCTGTACGTACACTGAATCAATAGGATACAATACCTGAAATATCATTTTGTATGTATAATCCAGGTTCTGCAAAGAAACATAATCGTTTTTCGCATTAGTTTTTCCCAACATTTCAAATTTCTTTAGTCTTTCATCTAATGGTTTAAAAGATTCAGCTATATAATTCACCGCTTTTTCCTTTTCACCCAAATCTATATAAGTCTCCACCATATTACTAACTATAAGTCTGTAATAAGAAGATAATTTATACATATCGTCTGTTACGAAAGTTTGCGATTTAAGTGGTAAAGCCAAATAGTAGTTTAACTCTTCCAATACTTGTTTTTTGTATTTGTCTGCTAATGCCAATCCTTCTTTTTCTTTTCCTATATAAAAATAGGCACTTATAATTGAATTAAATGAAGGACTTGCCGGATATAAATCCAGTGGTATTTCTGTATTTATTAATTCTAAAACATCATTGGCTCTTTTTTTATCACCGGCTTTTGCTAAGGCAATCGCTGCTGCTCCGCAAGACATTCGGTAATTGAGGATATTACTTCTACAAGTTTCATCAAAATAAGCTTTGGGATCTTTCAGATTACCAAACTTATAATTCATAACCAAATGATAAAGTGTATTCGGATTGATTCTCCCTTGAGTTACTCCATCATCTTTTGTATAAATCGGAACTAATTTGGAAACCAGTCCCTGATATTCAAGATAATTTTGTGAATACATTATATTGGACTGTGAATAGGTGCCTCCTGAACTGAAATATATAGATCGGTCCCAATTATAATTGGCAAACAGATTTAATACCGCCAAAGCATCCTTATTTATTCTTGATTTATTTAAGGTTAGGACCACATTGTCAACCATGAGATTCTTATCTTCCGGTTTTACAATTCCATATTTTAACGCATTGGCTTTGTTTACCGGAATATAAATTTTATTTAAAGGTAAAAATCCGTAATCTCTACCTCCAAAATCCTTTGCATATAAACTTTTTACCGCTTTTTGAATTTTTTTATCTTTAAGAAAAGCAATAGCATCTTTGGCTGACATACTGTCCTGAACCGCATATTTTTTAAATGGAGCAAATTCAGCAGGTATGCTATCATTAGGAAAAGAAGCAAATAATTGCTTCCAGGTATTATGAGACAAAAGAATAACCTGATCGTTTACTCCATCTCTATATTCTTCATGGCTCATTGATGATGGCAATGCCGGAGCTTCATACGTTTTTCGAAGTACCTGATCTATATACCAGGCAGTACCTAATAAGGTATAATTCACCACTTTTGCATCCGAACGGAATTCTTCTGTTTCCTGTAATGCCCATAGAGGATATGTATCGTTGTCTCCATATACGAAAAGAATAGGATTATTTTTATCCAACCCTTGCAAATAACTTTTTGAGAAATCATATGCAGTATATCTCTTACTTCTGTCATGATCATCCCAGTTTTGAAAACCTACTAAAACAGGCACTCCTAAAGTTATAAAGCCTAATGTTAGAGCTACTTTTTCTTTTTTCAGTAAACTTAGTCCATACATTATGGCAGTGACTCCTAAACCTATCCAAATAGCAAACGTATAAAAAGAGGTTACTAAAGCATAATCCCTTTCCCTGGGCTCAAAGGCCTTGATACTTGTATAAAGGATAATTCCTGCACTGGATAAAAGAAACAAGGCTACTAATGCAAAATTTCTACCCGGATCCCGATTTAATTGAAAGAAAAACCCAATCAATCCTAATATAAGCGGAAGGAAAAAATAAGTGTTGGTCGCTTTGTTTTTATATATAGCTGGTAATTTACTTTGATCTCCGAGATGCCAGTTATCAAAAAAACTGATACCGGTAATCCAATTGCCTTTGGTATTTTCATAATATCCCTGATAATCATTTTGCCTTCCTGCAAAATTCCAAAGAAAATATCGTATAAACATATATCCCATCTGATAAGTCATCATGAAATCCAGATTTTGAGATACTTGAGGTTTCTTCACCTTGATCAGGCTGCTAAACTTATTATATGCAGCTATATCTATTTGATCGTGAGATTTTAAATATTTTAAGGAATCAACCACTTTTTGCTGTTCAGCTGCTACTTTAGGCTGAATCTGATTATATAATTGATCATATAATCCCTGCATTTGTTCCTGCGGCAGATTACTTAAATTATTACTTTGAATATAATCTTCAATATAACTCTCTGTAGTGCTTTTGACATAATCAGGATTAGCCGTAAAATCAGGGTAGCCTTCCATGAGTCCGTAATTTTCCATTACTCCTGAATCCGGATTGTACATCCTTGGTAGTATACTTACATGTTCCGGATTAAATTTATAAGACCATCTTCTGCTGGTTTCCAAATATCTTCCTGTTTTTTCATCTTTTTCATATACCGGGCCATTATCTTCAACCCCGGTTATTCCCTCCGGATCCAAATATGCCGTATAGTTCGCTCCATAAAATACAGGCCAGTCACCGTACTGAGCTCGGTTATAATAGTCAAGCATTCCTATGGCGTTATCCGGATCATTAAGATTGATCGGAGGATTAGCATTGGCGCGTATCGGTAAAACTATCCAGCTCGAAAATCCTATCAGCATAAACCATATGGATAATATGATGGTATTGGCAGTAACATATTGTTTTTTTACCGTGTATTTTAATGAAAAATAAAATACCAGAAGTATTACCAGAAAAGCAAATACAGAACCTGTGTTGAACGGCATTTGAAGATTATTCACAAAAAATATTTCAGACTTACCAAAGAAAGCCATGGTAAGTGGAAATATGATTTTAAATACTAATAAAAATACGAACCCTACTACTATGTTTGCGATTATAAAACTTTTCCAAGTAAACTTGTATTTTTTAACATAATAAATATATCCTAATGTAGGAACAACTAATATAACCATTAAGTGTACTCCTACTGATAGTCCTATAAGAAGTGAAATTAAAATTAACCAGCGATCGGCTCTGGGAGAATAAAAATCATTTTCCCATTTGCACATTAACCATAATAATAATGCTGTAAAACAGGATGCTGCCGCGTAAACTTCTCCTTCAACCGCAGAAAACCAGAAGGTATCCGTAAAAGTAAATGTTAAAGCTCCTACAGCTCCACTCAACATGAGCATGATCTTTTGAAACCGGGTAAAATTTTCGGGCTCCGTATCCACGAAAAGTACTTTTCTTGCTATATGGGTAATCGTCCAAAACAAAAATAAAATTGCAAAGGCACTCATAATGGCCGACATAGCATTTATCACTACAGAATATTTAGTACCATCTCCAAAAGCCAGCATTGCCCAAACAGCTCCTAAAATCTGAAAAAAAACAGCTCCGGGAGAGTGAGTAACTTCAAGTTTTACTGCTGATGAGATATATTCTCCACAGTCCCAAAAACTGAAATTTGGTTCAATGGTTAACAGATAAGTGATTGCTGCTATGAGGAAAACAGCCCAACCGGTAAGATTATTTACTTTCTTATAGCTTGAATTCATTGTGCCTTTATATATAATTTGCGAATATAGTAATAATATTAATTTTGTGTGGAACTGAATAAAGTTAAAAAAGTTAAAACTCTGTTAGTTCCGCCACGGTTAATTTATAAAAATTAAAAGCTATACCCTACTCCCATAGACAAAACCTGATTCCGGATTTCATAATTGTAATAATAGTCACTTTTGGATTTATTAACATTTATAAACCCCAGATTATATCGTAAAGTAAAATTTAAACCGTTTTTCAATTCATAATTTGCTCCGGCATTTATGCCCACATCAAAATTCCTTAGGTTTTTATCTCTTTGATTTCTGACAGATTCCGGATACATGTAATTATTTCTTATTTTATGTTTTTTATATAGGGCAAAATTTACCTGAGGTCCCACTTCTGCTCTTAATCCTTTAATGATACGGTATTGAAACATCAATGGAATAGTAATGTAATTTAATACATACTTTTCATCGTAATAAGAATCGGTATGCCAATAATTCCAACCCCATGTATCGTCTGATTCTGCTCCCTGCATGGAGAATAAAACTTCGGGCTGAATTGAAAATCTTTCTGCTACTTGTACTCTTGCATAGACGCCTCCATAGACACCGGCTTTTGCATTATTTGTAGACATGTCACCATACAGAGAAGATATATTGATTCCTGCTTTTACTCCCAGTTTAATTTGTGAGTTTCCAATAAAAAAAGAAAGCAATAACAAAAGAGTTAGTTTTTTTTTCATAAAAAAGAGATTTATATTGTTAGTTGATTAATTTATGTATCAATGACAAAGATAGTTATTATAAAATTACCTGTATTTACCTTTTATATTAAAATACAAATACTTTTTTTCATCTGAAGAATAGAAATAAAATTAAATTCCGATATTTGAACCATAAAAATTTTGATAGAGCTAATCGTATGGGATTTTTTAAAAAGAAACTGGCTTTGTTTTGGTCGTCTGTACATGATACTAAGGAGAACCAATGGATACAAAACCCCATAGAATCTCAAAACAAATGGTTTTCTGAGCTTATTTTAAAAGGTTGTAAAACTCAGTTTGGTAAAGATCATTCTTTTTCAGCAATCAATTCTATAAAAGATTTTCAAGATCTGGTTTCAATTTCCGATTATGAAAATTTAAAACCCTATCTGGAATCAGTAAAAAAAGGAGAAGAAAATGTGCTTTGGCCGGGCAAACCTCTTTATTTAGCCAAAACTTCGGGAACTACTTCTGGTACCAAATATATACCTATCACTAAAGATTCGGTACCCTTTCATATTGACGGTGCAAAAAGTGCTTTGCTACACTATATTCATAAACGAAAAAATGCAGATTTTGTAAATGGCAAAATGATCTTTATTCAGGGGAGCCCTGAACTTGAAGAAGTCAATGGCATTAAAGTTGGAAGACTTTCCGGAATCTCTGCTCATTTTGTACCCCAGTACCTGCAAAAAAACCGTCTTCCTTCCTGGGAAACTAATTGTATAGAAGACTGGGAAACAAAAATTGATCAAATTATTGACGAGACTGTTCATCAAAACATGTCTTTAATCAGTGGAATACCTCCCTGGCTGGTTATGTATTTTGAAAAACTGGTTGAAAAAACGGGAAAATCAGTTAGCAGTTTATTTCCTAATCTACAGTTATTAGTCACCGGTGGGGTAAATTATAAACCCTATGAAGAAAAAATTGAAGAATTAATCGGAAAAAAACTGGACATTATACAAACTTACCCTGCATCTGAGGGTTTTATTGCGTTTCAGGATAATGTTGATAGCGATGATCTTTTATTAATGGTAAATCATGGGATTTTTTACGAGTTTATTCCCGCTGAGGAAATAGGCAAAAAAAATCCGATACGACTCACTTTAAATGAGGTGGAATTGAATAAGGATTATGCTATCATTCTTACTACCAATGCAGGATTGTGGGCCTATGAAATAGGTGATCTCGTGCGTTTTGTTAGTAAAAACCCTTACAAAATACTGGTTTCCGGAAGAACTAAGCATTTTACGTCTGCTTTTGGAGAACATGTTATATCGTATGAAGTGGAAGATGCTATAAAAGAAGCGGTAGAAAATACTCAAACCGTGGTTCAGGAATTTACCTTAGCACCTCAGGTTACTCCGAAAGAAGGTCTGCCCTATCATGAGTGGTTTATAGAGTTTGAAAAAATGCCGGATGATATAAATTTATTTGCTAAAAAACTGGACTCTGCACTTAGGTGTAGGAACACTTATTACAATGATTTAATTACAGGTAAAATTTTACAGCCTCTAAAAATTTCGCTAATCAGAAAAAACGGCTTCAATGATTATATGAAGGAAATAGGAAAGCTAGGAGGACAAAATAAACTCCCACGTTTATCTAATGATCGTAAAATTGCTGATAAACTAACTAAGTATTTATTGTAAGTTATCATAATCTTAATTAGTTATTTAGCTATTCTCTTATAATTCATAGTCAGATTACTAACACACCCCTATAAATCTTCATGTATATATTTAAAAATATATAAGAACAAAAGAACAAAAATCAGTTATATTTGTCCAAAGAAATTTAAAATTGAAGTTAGTTGTTGTAGTACCGGTATATAATGAAGCCAAATTTTTACGTGAATGTTTGGAATCATTTGCAAGTCAATCGTATAAAAATATTACCTGGATAATTGTAAATGATGCTTCCACCGATGAATCACCGGAAATTATACAAAATTTCATTCAGGATAAATCTGAATTTTTATTCGTGAATCTGACTCATAAATCAGAACACAAACCGGGTGCTAAAGTTGTACGTACTTTTTACAAAGGCTTGAATTCTGTTAATTATAAAGATTTTGACGTAATTGCAAAATTAGATGCAGACATAATACTTCCTCCGGATTATTATGAAACCATGATTACGGAACTTGAAAATAATCCAAAAATCGGTATGGTAGGCGGTTTGGTTTACGTTGAAAAAAACGGCATCTGGAATCATGAAACCATAGCAAGCAAAAATCATATTCGCGGAGCTGTAAAAACTTACAGAAAAGAATGCTTTGAAGATATTGGCGGATTACGAGAGACCTTAGGCTGGGACAATCTGGACGTATTATTATCTAGAATGAAGGGTTGGGATGTTAAAGTTGTAAAAAATGTCTGGGTAAAACTTTTAAAGCCTACGGCTCATGTATATAATGATACCAAAGCGCTTAAACTAGGAAAGTATTTTTACAATATCGGTTTAGATCCTGCTCTTTCGTTTATTTCGTGTGCCAAAGCTGCATGGAACGATCGTTCTGTATCTAATTTCTTCATTTCGTACCAATCCTATATATCTATGGTCATAAATAAAGAAGAAAGAAAAATTACACCTGATGAAATTTCATTTATCAGAAAATACCGCTGGAAAGAAGTTTTAAATAAATTCGGTATATGAAAATTGCCATTCTGGAGTTTGAAACCCATACTCATTTATTACTTCAATGGGATGCTTTATTGCAAAATTCAGGAAT
This sequence comes from Apibacter raozihei, assembly GCF_004014855.1. Classification (NCBI taxonomy): domain Bacteria; kingdom Pseudomonadati; phylum Bacteroidota; class Flavobacteriia; order Flavobacteriales; family Weeksellaceae; genus Apibacter; species Apibacter raozihei. The sequence goes on along the minus strand of NZ_CP034930.1, from coordinate 2,507,210 downwards.
AGATTATCATTTTTATATTTCATCATCTATTTCCTGTCTAATTCCAGAAATTCCGGATTCACTAAAAACTGTACTGGAAGTTAAAGATTACCCACAACTCTCTGATTTTTTAGCTGATAATGACCTTATTATATTTAACACATTACATCGTAATTTTCAAAAATTTAATTTTTTATTTAAAGAAAAAAACACTCAAATACTTGTACATAACGGAAATTTTTTTTTCAATTCGCGAAAACCGGATTGGAAATTGTTTTTAAAAGTAAAAAATTTACACCTTCAATATTATTACCTTAAATTAATTTTTAAAGAAAATATATATTTTACTAAAAAAATAACTTGTGAAGCGAAAGCATATGCGTTTCTTAATGAAAATATAAAACAACATTTTAGTACTGATGAGAAAAAATATATAACCTTGCCTCTTATATACAATAAATTTAACGTAGAGCCTAGTGAACAGAATAAAATTAATATCGTTATTCCGGGAGAAGTTTCTCAAAGCAGGAGAAATTATCAATTAGTTTTTAAACTATTGAAATATTTATCTCCAAAACAGATAATGAAATTCACTTTTTTGGGTAAAATTTCTGACCAGTCGATGTTACAATCCTTACATCTTCTCAAAAAAAACAGGAATAATTCTGTTGAAATTTCGTATTTTAGAAAAAGAATTCCTCAATCTGAATTTGACTTGATCATGAACGAATCTCATTTTGTATTATGTCCTTTACATAAAGAAACTCAATTTTATTTACAAAAAGAAATATATGGTCAAACTAAAGCCAGTGGAAATGAAGCTGATTGTATTTCCTATGGCAAAATAGGAATATTTCCACAACATTACCCGTTGAGTAACTGGAATTCTCTTTATTATGATTCCGCTGAAAACCTTAAAACAATTCTGGAAAATCTTACTATACAGGAATATCATAAACTAAAAAATAATCTTGAAGCTCAATTACCTTATTATGACAAAGAAAAGGTAAAAGAAAAACTTATTAACATGTTAACTATTTTATCCCAATCATGAATTTATTACGTAAAAAGGCAATTGATTTGGCTTATTCTTATTGGCCTTCACTATATAAAAAAAGATTTTTTAAAAAAATAAATCAGTTAAATGCTTTAAACATTAAACAAAGAAATGTAGAATTTGAATTTCTTATTCTCTCTCGTTTTCTTGATAAAGACAGTGTTTTTTTTGATATTGGTGTAAATATGGGATATTATATTTACTATGCGGAACAACTGGTACACCCTGAAAATATTGTTGGATTTGAGCCACATCCGGAACTATATAAAAGAATTAAACATTTATTTCCTAAAATACATACTTCTAATATTGCTTTGAGTAATACTTGTGAAGTTCTCAATTTTAAAGTTCCTATTATCAATTCTCATGAAACAACCGGACGCGGTACTTTAAACACTGAATATAAAGAAGAAAATGAAACTTCTTCAAAGATTTACGAAGTACAGACCGAAACTCTGGACAGATTTATAAAAAATCATCAGATTGAAAAAATTTCATTTATAAAAATTGATGTTGAAGGAGCTGAAATCAAGGTGATTGAAGGAGCTAAAGAAACACTAAGAAAATTTCGTCCGACACTATTAATAGAGGTTGAAGAAAGACACCATAATCAAAATATATGGAATATTATACAGCCTATATTGGAACTTGGTTATCTGTCTTTTTATCTGGACAGAGAAACCCTTGAACTGAAAGAGTTCACCTCTTCTACACCTACTTATCAGAATACATCTGAATTACATAATAAGACAACATATATAAATAATTTCATATTTTTATCAAAATAATTTTACTAATTCTATGGGTGTAGTCGCTAGACAAGGAATTAAATACAGTATCATCAGCTATTTAAGTTTTTTACTTGGTACATTTTCCACAATTTTCATATACCCGGCAGATACCACTTTTTTGGGTCAATTACGATTTATCCAGCCTTCAGCTGAAATTATTTTTCCTTTTGTCGTATTTGGTCTCAGCTATGCTAATATTAAATTTTACCAACAATTTAAAGCTAAAAATCAAAATCTGGATTTTTTAGTTTTTTCTATAAAATTTATTGTAATTAGTTTTCTTATCATTTGTCTACTTTATTGGTTATTTGCCAGTCTTTTTCCTTCAATTGGAAATTCAGACTCCTGGAAAATGAAACAATATGTGCTTCCGGTTATACTTATACTTGCTTTATCGCAGTTATTTTCAAAATATATTTCAAACTTTAAACGTGTTGCCATAACTGGAATATTTGAAAATTTCTTCCCAAAATTAGGATCTTTAGTTGCTTTTATCTGCTTTGTTTATCTGGGTATTTCTGAAATTAATTCTTTATATATTTTTATATTTTTCTTTTTTGCCGCTCTGGCAGGTCTTATTGTTTATTTTCTCAGACTGAACAAAGATAAACCTAGTGGTAGTCTCAGTATTCTTTCCAGTAAAAACTTTCGTAAAGAATTATTTTATTTCTGTATTTTTTCTGTTTTAGGAAGTATAGGAAATCAGCTGGCATTACGTATTGATAACCTGATGATATCCGAATTGATCAGTTATAAACAAAACGGAATATATTCAATACTTATGTCTATCGTAGGATTTCTTTCAGTACCTCTGGCTGGTGTTTTTGCTATTTCAGGTCCTATTATAGTTGAAAAACTTGAAAATAATCAACATGCCGAACTTAATGACTTTTACCAAAAAATATCCAAATTTTTATTTTTATTCGGAACGGTATTACTATCCTGTATATTTGCCGGATGTGATTATCTTTTTTTATTAATGAAAAACGGACACGAACTCAGCGAGGCTAAATCTATTATTTATATTCTGGGTATTGCTACTCTTTTTGATATATCAACTGGATTTAACAGCCAAATTATAACCTATTCTCGATATTACCGGTTTAACATTTATGCAATGCTTCTACTTGCTGTATTAACCATTAGCTCTAACTGGATCTTTATTGTATATTTTAATCTGGGTATTGAAGGTGTTGCAATGGCTACAGCAATATCTCTTACTATATATAACATTATTAAACTAATTTTTAATTATAAAATATTTAAAATTCAGCCTTTTACCCGAGTATATTTATATATACTGATAACCGGAATTTCAGCAGTAATTCTGGCATGGTCGATACCTGATACCTCCAATAACTTAATCAACCTCCTTTTAAAGCCATTGGTTGTGATAATCATTTTTCTTATCATAAATTTGTGGCTTAAATTTTTTCCGTTTAAAGAAATTTTTTCTACAAATCTTAAGAGTTTTTTGAGTGGAAAAAAATAATTTGTACAATTTTTGTAAATATTATAGACAAAGTATACTATTTTATAGACAGTCTCAGTTATTAGTATCTATTATATAAAAAGTATTTAATGTACTTTTGTCATCTTAAGAAGCAATATATGAAATTTATTTGTACGATCCTGTTTACCCTTTTAAGTCTGTTACTTTTTTCTCAGCAAAAAAAAATTTTAAAGGGAAAGGTCTATATAAATGAAACGGGTGAATCTGTTTCGGGTATTTATGTTAAAAATCTTAATTCTGATTATACAACTATAACGGATTTAATTGGAAATTTCTACATACCTGCCGAGAAAGGAGACGCAATAGTTTTTCAATCCTACAACATTGAAAAAAGAACTGTAATCGTAACTTTTCTTATGCAAGAGAAAGGTATAATGTCTATTCAGCTGGATGTAAAAGAAAAGCAATTGGATAACATCTACATAACTGATTTTAAAACTTACGGCAATATAGAATTAGATGTAAAAAGGATTCCTATGATGAATAAAACGAATGAACTTATGGCGAAATTAGGTAACTTATATCCTACCATGAAAATGGATGGAAGCACTGATGTTGCTACGGAATCAGCTAAGCTAAGTACTATGAAATTTGGCATTGATGCTGTATTTGATGTTCTTTCAGGAGATAATAAAAGAAGAGAGAGACTTTCTGCTTATGAGGAACAGATTAAAGAAATTAAAACTATTCATGAATATTTTGGGGATGAATATTTTTTGGGATTAGGACTTGAAAAAAATCAAATTGATGAATTTATTCTTTATACTTACCTAAATCATGATGTAAGATTTTATTATAAACATGGAAATTATTTTCAGATTTTAAATACGTTTGACAAAAACATACTTGCGTTTAAAGCTAGAAAAGAGAACAAAGTTATTTCTTCAAATCCCAAAATAGGGGAAACTTATTTCCCAGATAAAAAGGAATAATATTCTTACGGATAATCTTCTATATAAATTAAAAATCTATGTACATAGTTAAATAGGTTTAACCGGTTTTATTTAATTAGTAATTATAATTTTTCACATAACTATGCTTTTTTTTACTAAATAAAAAGAGAGCTTAGAAGTCTTTTTTTAAAACTGGCTATTTAGAATAACTATTTTAAATGATACACATTTTAAAAAATCAGATTAAAATTTACTATTTATTTACAAATAGCAAGAGAGTACCTAAAAAGATACTCTCTCAAACCAGCCCTGTCAAAGGCCTATATATTAACCTTTAAAAACCTTCAATTTTTCAGTAAGCTTAGGTACTACTTCAAATAAATCACCTACTACGCCATAATCAGCCGATTTAAAAAACGGTGCTTCAGGATCATTATTAATCACAACAATAGTCTGACTATTGTTTATACCGGCTAAATGCTGAATAGCACCGGATATACCAATAGCTATATATAATTTAGGTGCGATAGCCTTTCCGGTTTGTCCTACGTGTTCAGCATGAGGTCTCCATCCTGCATCAGAAACAGGTTTGGAACAAGCTGTTGCTGCTCCTAAAACATTGGCTAAATCTTCAATAATTTTCCAGTTTTCCGGACCTTTCATTCCTCTTCCTGCACTTACAACAATTTCAGCCTCTTTTAAATCTATTTTTCCTGTATTTAATTCTGAAGATTCAACTTTATAACCAGGATCTGTAGGTAAATTTACCTGCGGATTTTCCTGAATCCCTTGCACAGGGCTTTCTTTACATCCAACGGAGTTAGCAGATACAGTAATAATTAACTTAGATGCTGTGGTTTCTACCGTAGCTATTCCCTTTCCTGAAAATACATTTCTCTTAACTTGAAAAGGAGAGGCTGATATAGGGAGAGAAATTACATTAGTAATGTATGCAGCATCTTTTTCCTTTACTAAAAAAGGAGCTATAGAAGCACTTTCGTTAGAATGAGAAAATAGTATATAATTTCCATCGGCCAATTGTGAAATAACTCCAGCAAAAACTTTAGGATCAAATACTTTTAAAGCTTCATTTTTTACATTTAAAACTTTAGTGGCACCATATTTATATAAATCATCAGGTGAATCGTCTGAATTAATAGTAATAACTGTTACCGTATCACCAATCATGTCTGCCAGTGTTTTTGCATAAGAAACAACTTCAAATGAAGATTTCTTATATTTTCCGTTTGAATTTTCCGTATATGCGTAAATCATTTTTTCTTTTTTAAATTAAACCATCATTATGTTTAGATAACTTTTGCCTCTTCATGTAATAATCGAACCAATTCATCAAGATTATCTTTATCTACCAAAACAACACTGGAACGGGTTTTGGGCTTTTCATAAGCTATAGTTGAAACTTTAGATCCGGAATACTTGGGCTCGATAACTGTTAATGGTTTAGTTTTCGCAGTCATAATACCTCTCATATTAGGAATTTTTAATTCATTTTCCTGTACCAAACCTTTCTGACCTGCTAATACCACCGGTAAATTAAGAGAAATAACTTCTTTACCGTTATCCAGCTCACGGGTTACCTTAGCTATGTTACCCTCTACCTCAAGACCTATAACAGCATTAACAAAAGATAAATCCATTTCCGCAGCAGTCAAACCCGGAACTAAACCTCCGTTATAATCTAACGATTCTTTTCCTAATAAAATTATATCATAATTTCCTTCTCCTGCTACGGCTGCAATTTCTTTAGCTACAATTTCACTGTCAAGCGGTTTTGCATTAATACGAATAGCCTCTTTTGCTCCGATTGCAAGGCATTTTCTCAGTACGGGTTCTACCGAACTGTCTCCTACGGATAAAACCGTAACCTCAGCTCCTTGTTGCTCCTGAAGATAAACTGCTTTACTTAAACAGAACTCATCCTGCGGATTTATAACATATTGTATTCCATTAGTATCAAATTGAGTATTATCTTGGGTAAAATTAATTTTCGATGTAGTATCTGGCACACTACTTATAGCTACTAGTATTTTCATCTTTCATGTTTTTTCTAAGGACTAATATAATAAAAAATATTATGCGTGCATAAGAAATGCTTTTTTTATTTATAATTTATCTAAATATTAATGTATAAGTTTTTATATGTACTCATGTATTAATGTAATTATACGTACTATTTATCCTTTATATAAAACTGAATAAGATATATGAATTGATTTTAATGTTATAAATCAATCTTAGTTACTTTGTAGTAAAATATTAACTTCATAGTAATATAGTAATAATAGATTTGCTATAACAATACAGCATAAAAAACAGCTATGAAAATATTTTTAAGAATAATATTTGTCTTTTGCCTTTTTTATTGTCATGAAATCTTTTCTCAGGGAATTAATGGTAGTATACAGGGTAAAATATTGGTAGATGATAATAAAAACCTAAGCTCTATATGGGTGGAACTGGTTAACGAATCAAATGGCTTTAGTACACGAACACAAACTAATACTACAGGTGAATATTATTTTCAGCAACTTCCACTGGGGGGGCCATACAATTTAAAAGTTACAGACGATAACGGCGGAGAATGGGAAGAAAAGGGATTTATACTTAATCAGGGAGATCAACTTACTGTTGATTTTAATTTACAAGATCAATTTTCTCAATTAGAAGAAGTGATAATCAATGCAGCTCCTGTAACTAAGACCATAGCTAAAATAGGCGCGGTTACTTCCGTAACGGCAACCGATCTGGCTCGTTTACCTGTTAATGGAAGAAACTATACTTCTCTAACAGATTTATCTCCCTTAAGCAGTGGTTCCAACTTATCAGGGCAGTTAGGATCTTCCGTAAATTTCACAATAAATGGGATGACTGCTAAAAACCCAACTTCCGGAGGTAGTACTAATCGTAACGGAGGTCCCTATGCTATATCGATGGAAGCTATAAGAGAATTTGAAATTGTAACCAATCAATACGATGTAACCTACGGAAGAAGTGGTGGCGGAACCATAAGTTCGGTGACAAAATCTGGTACGAATACACTTAAAGGTAGTTTGTTTACCTTTGGTAGAGCTGATTGGCTTTCCAGTCCATACGATATAAGAGGAAACAAACGAAAGGCTGATTTCTCAACTTACCAATATGGCTTTTCCCTTGGCGGTCCGATAATCAAAAATAAAGCTCACTTTTTTATTGCCTGGGATCATCAGGATGATAAACGTCCGATTTACATCGCAGATATTCATAGTATAGAGGATGAAAAAAGATATAATGTTTCACAAACAACCTTAGACAGATATCTCGCCATTGCCAGAAATAAATACGGAGTAGCTTCTTCTCCTCAATTTGGCGCTTTTAATAAAAAACAAGGTACAGATGCAGTTTTTTTTAAGTTGGATTGGCAACTTAATGATACTAATTTGTTTACGCTTCGTAATAATTACATAAACGATAGTAATCATCAGGCAATCGGCGATAACACATCTATAAATTTATATGAGGTATATGGAGATGTTAAATCTGTAGACAATAGTTTAATGGCTTCTCTCCGCTCTGTCTTTTCAACCCAAGTGACTAATGAGCTTAAAATACAACATTTATATACAGCTGAAAAAACATCTCCTAACAAACAATTACCATCTCAAAACATACCCAGAGCTATTGTAGAAAGAGTTGAATCTGAAATTGAGGGAAAAATGGCTTATACATCTATACAGCTGGGAGGACAACGATATATACCTGAAAATTTTTATAACAATGTGATACAATTGGTGGATAATATATACTACACTACTGATCGTTTTAAATATACTCTGGGTATTGATTTGATGTATACCCATATGAATTCACGTTATGGTAGCGAAGCTAATGGTCGGTTCTATTTTTCAGGTTTGGATAATTTTGATACCATGAAACCCTATCGATATACCAGAGAAATATATACTTCGGATGAAGAAAGGGTCAAACAAAATATTCTTGCATCAGGAGTTTATGGACAACTTCAGACACAATTATTCAACGGGTTTCAAATGACAGCCGGCATTCGACTTGATTATACTGATTATATGAATACAGGAAGATTTAACTCTTTAGTTTTTGAAGAACTAGGTATTAAAACCAATAATAAGCTAAATACATTACAATTTCAACCGAGAATACAGTTTACCTGGGATATAGATAATCAGCATAAAGATATATTACGTTTGGGCGGGGGAATTTTCGGTTCAGACATAAATAATTATGCATTAATAAATAATATGGTGTTTGATGGATCCCGTATGTCTTCTGTAGACCTTGTCGGTAGTTTTGTACCTACACCCGATTTTATAAGCTACAGGGAAAATCCTTTATCGGCTCCGGGAAAAAATCTCTTGTCAGACCCCAGCATTCCTCGTATGACAACTATAAATACCAATGCAAAAAATTCAAAAGTTCCTACAGTTTACAAGGCAAACTTTACCTACTCTCATTTTTTTAACAGCAGGTTTAAAATCGGACTCAGCTTTTATACTACACTGGCACGTCATAATTATATGTATATCGATAGAAATATGGTAGATGAACCTTTTTTCAGAATTGCTTCTGAAGCAAACCGTGCTGTCTATGTTCCTGTATCTGGTATTAATCCTGTGAATGGTGTTGCAGACTGGACAACCGGAAGAAAAACCAGCAAGGTGGGCCGTGTTCTGGAACTAACTAGTCAAGGAAAAATTAATCAATTTGCTTTTATTTTTGATACTTCTTATAAATATCATCAAGACGGACAGTTTTCTTTTAGCTATACATGGAATGATTCTAAAGATAATACTTCTTATAATGGAAATGTAGCTAATTCTGCAACCTTATCCTTAATGGTTAAAGAAGATCCTCGCAATCTTAGGAATATGACCTATTCTGATAATCAGTTTCGCAATAAAATTATTTTTTACGGAACCTCTCCTTCTTTCTGGGGCATTAATATAGGACTTAGATTTTCAGGTTTCGGAGGTACCCGGTATTCATTAGCTGTAAACGGAAATGTAAATGGTGATTTTGTGTCCACCAATGATTTAGCATATATTTATAATCCTGATGATTTGACAACACCTGCCCATATCAGAGAAGGATTACATGCCATTCTAGCAAACCCGAAAGTTGAACAAAGTTTTAAAAACTACATCAAAAAAAGTTATGGTAAAATTGCTGAAAGAAATGGTGGTGTTAATCGATTTTACGGCACTTTCGATCTCAGGATATCTAAAAAATTTAAAACTATATTAACTCAAAATATTGAGCTGTCTGTAGACATATTTAATTTTTTGAACTTATTGAATAAAGATTGGGGAGCTGGATATTTTCTGGGTAAGCAGTATATTTATTCTATAAAAAGTTTTGATGCGGATAAAAAGGAGTTCGTTTACACGGTTAATCCTAATGCCGGTATTTCTTCTAGAAACGGTAACCCTTATCAGATACAGATAGGTATTCGATATAATTTTTAAAAACATAATCAATTAATATTATCCAATGAAAAACGCAATTGTAATTTTATTATTCATGAATATAAATTTGTTTTATACCCAAACACGTGTAATTGCACACAGAGGTTACTGGGATACTGCGGGCAGTGCACAAAATTCTCTGGTATCTTTATCCAAAGCAAACGAAATAAAAGTTTATGGTTCTGAATTTGATGTTTTAATAACTTCAGATGGCATCCCTGTTGTAAATCACGATGATGACATACAAGGTCATGTAATTGAGAATACACCCTACTCCCAACTAAGTAACTTAAAACTTCCAAACGGAGAAATTCTTCCTACACTGGAACAATATCTCATTTTGGGTAAATCTTTTGCGGATTTACAATTAATTTTAGAAATTAAACCTCATAAAAAACAAGAAAACGAAAAAAGAGCTGTTCGTGAAGTTTTGGCTTTAGTAAAAAAATATAATCTTGAAAAACAAATTGAATTCATATCATTTAGTATGAATATTTGTAAAGAACTAAAATCTAAAAATCCGAATTCTGAAATATATTATTTGGGAAGCGATGTAAGTCCGAAAACAATCAAAGAAATAGGGTTAACAGGGATCGATTATTATTATAAAGTTTTATTAATCTCTAAACCTGAATGGTTACAGGAAGCAAAAGAAATGGGTTTAAAAATTAATGTATGGACTGTTAATGAAGATAATGACATGCATCTGTTAATTGATAAAAAAATAGATTTTATAACGACGGATGCACCAGTAAGACTTAAAAATTTGCTACAGCCTTCATCTTTAATTAAGTAAATTAACCTTTCAATTTTTTGATCAAAACAAAAAAACCTTACCGAATAGTAAGGTTTTTTATATTATTATATCAACAGTTATACGACTTCTGAAGACAGACCTCTTCGTAATAAAGCATTATTCATGGGAATGAGATCTTCAAGAGAGCCTGTTTTAACCTCACATTTTCCTTTGTAATGAACCAAATAGGTACACTGCTGGGCCTGCTCTAAACTATGACCACATACTTCAATCAGGCTATCGATTACAAAGTCAAATGTATTAACATCATCATTATGAAGAACTATTACATGTGGATTTTCTTCTTCCACTAATGTATCTACATTCTCCTGTTCTTTCCAATTAGGCTGATTATTATAAATCATGGGTTAATAATATTGAAATCCAGTTATTTTTTGACCACTTCTGAACAAAATTTAAGCCATACTTTTCACATTCATTGATAATATCTTCAAAATCATGTTCATATATGCCACTTAACAATAATTGACCGGAAGCATTTAAATTTTCCGCATATATATTTATATCCTGTAAAAGTATATTTTTATTTATATTAGCTAAAATTATATCAAATTTATGATGACCTAAAAGGCTTGCATCCCCTAATTTGATTTGAATGGATATTCCATTTTTCGTAGCGTTTTCCACTGCATTACCATACGACCACTCATCAATATCTATAGCTTCCACAAAGTTAGCTCCTTTCATTTTGGCAAAAATACCCAGAACTCCGGTACCACTTCCCATATCCAATACATCTTTGCCTTCAAAATTCATAGATAACATAGCGTGGATCATATTGTAGGTAGTTTCATGATGACCTGTACCAAAAGACATTTTAGGTTCAATAATGATAGGGTAAGGAATATCAGTTCTTTTAGGATGAAAATCTGCATGGAGATAAACCTGATCTTCAATGTTTACAGGTGTAAAGTTTTTTTCCCATTCTTCATTCCAGTTAATATCAGGTGACTTTTGCCTTTGATAGGTAACTTCGACTTGATCTGAGGATAAAACAGGAAGTTCTTTTACAAGTTGTTCGTCATCTGAAGATTCTTTAATATAAGCCATAAAACCTGTATCTGAATCAACAAAACTTTCGAATTCTAATTCAGCCAGATAAGCTATTAAAATATCTTTCCATGGATTCAGAGGTTTTACCGAAAATTGGTATTCTATATACTTCATATATATTATTTGCGAACGCAAATTTAATTAAAAACAAGAAATGGAAAAATCTCAGAACTACTATTTAATTTAAAAAATCAAAAAACATCCGAATCCCTGAAAAGAAAATCAACAAAAGAGTACACTATTTCGTTTATTGCACTCTTAATTTAGTCGATTAAATAATAAAGTTTTTAATGTTACATTAGAGCCCAGCTTTTAACTTAAATTCAAAATTCTCTTACTATAATCAATCTTACTTTCCTGTCTATAAGAAGAAGTATTATCTTCAACTTATTAGCAAAATTCGGAAGAAATTTTCAAATAAAAATGAGGAAATCCTCAATTGATAAAAAAAAACATATTATATAACAAATATGTCAAAAAAATTTTAAAAAAGATATTTTATACCATATTTTTTTTCAGTGTTTTCATTTATAATATAACGTATAAAAAAACTAAAATATTTGAAATTTTATATTAAAAACGATATTTAAATGCATGATTTTAGTCTATTTACGTATAATAGAAACAATTTCGTTATTCAAGTATTGTAACATATATTGACAGATTTTCACCTTTTTCATCTCTGTAAAAGCGTTTAACACCAGATTCAATTTTATATAAATCTTTATTCATGTAAGGAGAAATTTTCATTTTATCATCATCACCCAGATATCCCAAATCATATCCTTGTTCATTTAAAACTACAATCTCGCCGTTAAATTTGTCTCTATCCTGCTGAAGAATAACTTCATCATAGCTTCCCATATCCAATAAAAGCATCTGACGGTTTCTGCTTGTTCTTTGTGCATTATCCTGAGTCCCTTTTACATTGAATTCGAATTCCTGAATAACTGTGATGAATCTTTGCAATGGTCTGGATACTTCTTTCTTTTCCAGATCTGTGGTTATTGTAACATCTCGCTTTTTATTTTTAGCTATAAAATAAAATAATATTGCAGCTAAAACCACTAATGCTGAAAATATCCAAAGAAAAGTATTCATTATTTATTTATTAATAATTTCCGCAAATATAATAATATAAAAACATGTAATAATTAAGTATTTGTTTATCTTTACCTATTATAAATATAATTTATGAAGTTTATTTTAGTATTGATATTCTTTGTTTCTTCTTATAACTTTCAAGTAAAAGCACAAATTTTTACTTTAAAAGATAGTATTACGATCGATATTCCTGATAGTTATATATTATTACAATCAGATGCTTTTAATTCTTTATATTTTGCCTCTTACCAAAATAATTCGCTCATAAAAATAACCCAGGATTTTAAAAAATATACTTTTGAAAATTTCAATCCTACCAAAAAATTATTTATTGTTAATTCCTTATTTGTAGTTATGTGGGACAAAGTGAATAAAACATTGGAATTTTTTGATGATAAACTAAATCTTACTCAGGATCCTGTGAAAATACTGCCTGACCAGATAATTAACTCACAACTTTTATATGTTCAAGATAATAAAAACCTGACCTATTTTGATGAATTTAATTCCGGTTCTTTTATACAATATGATTACAGGAATGATAAAAATCTTGTATTTTCTAATTCTTTAACCGGCAAAATTCTAAAAGATTTTCAATTAAAAGACATTTATGCGACGAAATACAGCCGTTACCTTTTAGCTAAAAAGATTTCTAAACAAGATTCCCTTAACAACTTTAGAATTATTCGTCAAAATAATATGAATGGTGAGGTTCAATATTTTGATATTCCGGATTTAAATTATTATTTCTGGAATGAGAACAAATTCGAATGGATTGATAAAAATTATTTTTACTCCTATGATTTTGAAAATGAACCTAAAAAGATTCAACTCCCTGCAAAGGCTGAAAATTATTACATATTAAACGATCAATTATTTCTATGGAAATCTAAGGTTATGTATCTTTACACTCTGAAATCAGAAATTTAAATCTTAACCCATGCATATTGCAATAACCGGAAATATAGGAGCTGGAAAAACTACTTTGACTCAACTATTAGCCAAAAATTACCAATGGATTGCTCAGTTTGAAGATGCGGATGACAATCCTTATCTGGATGATTTTTATTTTGACATGGCAAAGTGGTCCTTTAATCTCCAAATTTACTTTTTAAGTTCTCGCTTTAATCAAATAAAAGAAATTAGAGAAAGTAAAAAAAACATTATTCAGGATCGTACTATTTATGAGGATGCATATATTTTTGCGGCAAATTTACATGAGATGGGATTAATGCAGACCCGGGATTTTAATAATTATCTTAATCTTTTTAATTTAATGAAAGATTACATTCAGGCTCCGGATTTACTTATCTATCTTAGAGCTTCGATCCCAAAACTGGTAAGTCAGATACAAAAGAGAGGGCGAGAATATGAATCCTCTATCAGCATAGATTATTTGAATCGTCTTAACGAAAAATATGAAGAATGGATTTCTGGTTATAAAGAAGGAAAATTATTGATTGTTGATGTTGATCAAATAGATTTTGTTGACAATAAAGAACATTTGGGACTAATTATCGATCAGGTGGAATCTAATATCCATGGCCTGTTTTAGCATAACGCGAGTTAAATTGTTACTTTTTTGTAGATATAGTTTATTATCATTTTTGATTAATATAAAACTAATAAGGTAGAAGCTTTATAATATTTTTTATATACTTATAATAAAAATATATCTGATAAAACAAAACTTCATCTTACATTCCGATTTTTACTAAATAGAAATTTAAGATAAAGATTTGTAAATATAATTTTAAAGTAATTTATTAATTAGCTACATCACTTATAAACTTGATTCTCATAATTCGTAATTCATCATCAGAATAATCATCACCAAACTCTTGTAACAAAACGGACATTTTATCACTTTCTGACTCCATTAAAAAGTCTATGATTTCCTCCTGTTGATCATCATCTAACAATTCATCAACATAATAATCAATATTTAACTTAGTTCCCTGATAAACAATACTTTCCATTTCACTCAATAAATCATCCATGGAAAGATCTTTAGCTTTGGCTATATCTATCAAATCTAGTTTTCTATCAGTACTTTGAATAATAAATACTTTATGTGAAGATTTATTTGCAACATGTTTTATTACCAAATCTTCTGGACGTACAATATCATTTTCTTCTACATATTGTGCAATATACTCCACAAATTCTTTTCCGAATTTCTTGGCTTTGCCCTCACCAACACCAAAAACATTAGCTAATTCCTGTAATGTGGTAGGATATTGAAAAGCCATATCTTCAAGACTGGGATCCTGAAATACGGCAAAAGGAGGAATATTATTTTTTTTCGCAACTTTTTTACGAATATCCTTGAGATCATCAAACAACTTTTTATCAAGAGCATTCCCTCCTCCTGTAGGCTGAACAGCAATCTGATTCTGTGCATCAATTTCCTTTTCAAAATCAATGTCCTCTGCCATTAATATTTCTCTTGAATTTTTTAAAAATTCTTTTCCTGAAACTGAAAGTTTTAATACTCCGTAAGTTTCTATATCTTTAATTAAAAAATCATGAACAATAGCCTGCCTAATCACAGATTTCCAGAAATTGTCAGTTTTATCTTTACCTATACCAAAATAATCTTCCGTTCCTAATTTATAGGATTTAGTTATTACAGATTCTTTTCCCATAGCAACATTAACCAAATCTTTCAATTTTAATTTTTCTTTGGTTTTTTCTACTATAGAAAGAATTTGTGACACCTGCTCAGATACATCAATTAATGGTTTAGGATGCAATGCGTTATCATCCATTTTTGCTCCCAGACCATTTATTTCATCAAATTCTTCACCGAAATAATGTAGTAAATATTTTCTTCTGGACATTGAGGTTTCAGCATATCCTACTACTTCCTGAAGAAGCTGTAAGCCTACTTCTCTTTCCGAAACAGGTTTAGCGGCTAAAAATTTTTCAAGTTTTTCAATATCCTTATAATCATAAAATGCTATACAATGGCCTTCGCCTCCGTCTCTTCCTGCCCTACCTGTTTCCTGATAATAACTCTCTAAACTTTTAGGAATGTCATAGTGAAAAACAAAACGAACATCCGGTTTATCAATACCCATACCGAAAGCAATAGTTGCACAAATTACATCAACTTCCTCCATCAGAAATTTATCCTGGTGTGTAGCTCTGGATTTTGCATCTAATCCTGCATGATAAGGTAATGCATTAATTCCGTTAACTCTGAGAAGTTCCGCCAGCTCTTCAACTTTTTTTCTGCTTAAACAGTAAATAATTCCTGATTTTCCCAGATTATCTTTTATATATTTAATGATTTGTTTTTCAGGATTAACTTTAGGTCTTACCTCATAAAACAAATTAGGTCTGTTAAATGAAGATTTAAAGACCTTGGCATCCGTCATTCCTAACGTTTTCTGTATGTCGTCCTGCACTTTAGGTGTTGCGGTAGCAGTAAGTGCAATAATAGGCGTTTTCCCTATTTTTTCTATGATAGTCCGCAGATTTCTATATTCTGGCCTGAAATCATGACCCCATTCAGAGATACAATGTGCTTCATCTATTGCAAAAAAAGATAATTTTATAGTTTTAAAAAAATCAATATATTCTTCTTTGGTCAAAGATTCCGGAGCTACATATAATAATTTGGTTGTTCCGGAAGTAATATCATCTTTAACTCTTTTAATTTCTGTTTTATTTAAAGATGAATTCAACACATGGGCGATACCTTCCTGAGAAGAAATGCCCCGTACAGCATCAACTTGATTTTTCATTAAAGCTATTAAAGGAGACACTACTATAGCTGTTCCTTCCAATATTAACGCCGGCAACTGATAACATAAAGATTTTCCTCCTCCTGTTGGCATTAAAACAAATACATTGTTCCCTTCCAATAAACTGGAAATAACCTGTTCCTGCGGCTCTTTAAATGAATTAAAACCAAAATACTTTTTTAATGACTTAGGTAAGTCTTTTTCTAAAGATTTCATTCTTTAACTTTAGTTTTTTAATTAAATTTGCCATTATTAAAGTTTAAAAATACAATTTAATTTCAAAATACAAAAAAATATTATTTAGTTTGGAAAATGAAAATATATTAAAAGCCGGAAAAGAAACTATTTTGTTTGAAATTACAGAACTGAAATCTTTATATAACCGATTAGGTAATGATTTTATAACTGCTGTAAAATGCATTCTGAATTCTAAAGGAAAATTAGTTCTTTGCGGGGTAGGTAAAAGCGCTCATATTGCTAATAAACTCGTAGCTACATTTAATTCTACCGGAACTCCTTCGCAATTTTTACATGCCGCAGAAGCTAAGCACGGAGATCTGGGATTAATTACAAAAGATGATGTTGTTATCTGTATTTCTAACAGTGGAACTTCTTCTGAAATTGTTGAGGTAGTCCCTTTTCTTAAAGATTATTCGTCCAAGTTAATAGCTATGACTGCTAACAAAAATAGTATCTTAGCAGAATATGCCGATATATTTCTTGATACTCATATAGAAAAAGAAGCAGATCCTAATAATTTAGCCCCTACCACATCTACAACGGTACAACTTGCTTTGGGAGATGCTATAGCTCTTGCCTTACTACAAGCCCGTGATTTTACATCTTCTGATTTTGCTAAATTTCATCCGGGGGGAGCATTAGGTAAAAAATTACTTTTGAAAGTAGAACAAGTGATTAAACAGGATCGAAAACCGGAAGTAAATTTATCAGCCCATTTAAAAGAAATTATTAACTCTCTGACTTATTCTTCATATGGAATAACCGTCGTTATAGAAAATGATGTTGTTAAAGGGGTCATAACTGATGGAGATTTAAGAAGAACTTTGTCCAAAGATATTGATTATAATGAATTAACTGCTAAGGATATTATGTCATTGAATCCTAAAACCATCCAGAAAAACGAACTGGCTAGTAAAGCTTTCGAAGAGCTGCGTGAAAATCAGATTGGTCAGTTGGTTGTATTAGAAGGGGATAAATATATTGGTATTATAGATTTACATACTTTGTTAGACGAAGGGTTTAAATAATAAAAAAATTATAACTTCGTAAACTTTTATAAAGTAACAGATGAGTAAAAAGAAAAAAATCAATACTGGCGAAATGCCATTTCTTGCCCATGTAGGAGTTTTAAGAAAGCATATACTTCGCTGTTTGGTTGCTGTTTGTGCAGGAGCTGCTTTAGTAGGATATAAAATGCATTTTGTCATGGATCATATAATTTTTGGTCCTGTTCAAAATGATTTTATAACATTCAGAATAATGAACACGGTGAGTGGTTTGTTTGGATCTAAAGAAGTTTTTAGCATGCCAGCTCATTTTCCGATTTTAGTAAGAAGAATATTTGAACAGTTAAATACAGCTTTTTATGTGGCTGTTGTCGGAGGTTTTATCTTGGTTTTTCCATATGTGATTTATGAAATGTGGAAATTCATAGCTCCTGGTTTAAAACCTAATGAAAGGAAAAATTCCTTGACATTTTTTTTATCAACTTATTTTTTATTTCTTTTCGGATGTTGTTTTGGATATTTTCTCATTACTCCTCTAACTATGCATTTCGGGTATTTTTTCAATATTTCGGACACTATCAATATACAGATAGACCTTTCCAATTACATTAGTATTTTGTTACAAACTGTTTTGGGTATGGGATTGGTATTTCTTTTACCTGTAATTGTATATGCTTTAACTGCTGTAGGTATACTGACTCCAAAATTTTTAAAAACTTACAGAAGACATGCTGTAATTGTTATTTTGATTTTAGCAGGTTTTATTACTCCCGGCGATATACCTTCCATGCTGGTTGCTTCTATTCCTCTATATATGTTGTACGAAGCCAGTATTTTAGTTTCAGCCGTAGTATATAAACGAAATTTATCAGATAATAAAGAAGTTTTAAAATCTTAATGGTTTAAATTTTAACTAAACTTTTTTAATACTTTTTTAACTTCAAGTAGATAGTTTCCATTAAAAAGTATAGCATGTACCATTAGGGGATACAATTGGGTTAAAGGTAACCTTTGCTTCCAATTTTTTTCAAGTGAATACTCTTCTGAGTATGCTTCATAAAAACAAGAAGGAAAGCCCCCAAATAGAAGAGTCATACCTAAATCCATTTCTCTATGTCCATAATATACTGCCGGATCTATTAAAACAATTTTGTTATTGCTTGAGACCAAATAATTTCCACTCCATAAATCCCCATGCAGTAAGGCGGGTTTTTCCTCCGGAAAAATTTCATTCAATTTTTTACATACATTTTGTCCTTGATTTAATTCCTGAGCGCCAATTTTTTTTTGATTAAATAGTATATGAGCTAATTTTAATATTCTACATTCTGAATAAAACTCTTCCCATGTATGAGAAGGTGTATTTATTTGCTTAATACTTCCAATATAATTATCCTCTTTAAAACCGAAACAGGGCTGAACTATTTGGTGCATTTTAGCAAGGGAAACACCAAAATCCTCCCATGAAGTTGTTTTGCTTCTATTATCTTCAATCCATTCTAATACTAGATATTGAATATTATTGGATTCTCCTGTAGCTATTACTTTTGGTACGGAAACGAATCCGGAATCTGACAAGTATAATAATCCGTTAGCTTCTTTTCTAAACATTTGAGGATAGGGTTTTGCCCTATTTAACTTTATAAAAAAGTTTCCATTTTCTGTTTCAACCCAAAAAGAATTGTTAATATCTCCTCCTGAAAGAGACTTATATCTGATTATTTTGAAGGGCAATTCAGAAAATATAAGATTTAAATCCATTTTTTACTTTAATGTCAGTAATACAAAAATACTATTTATTAAAAAACAGTACTTTTTTACCCTTCAGTTTTTTCCTTTTTAATTACGTTACCATTATGATAATAAATAACCTCAAAAATATTATTTGCAAAAGATTTATAAGTAACGCTATCGGCTTTTTGACCAGGTACATCTATTTCCTCATTAGGTAAAAATATTATTGTTCGTGAGGTATAATCATCATTTTTATATAATAATCTTTCGACCAATATAGACTTATCATTGTCCGAACTATATTTTTTATGCCACCCCTCTTTCTTTTTATTTACAAATCCTCCCTCCCATTCAAGTTTATTCGTATCATTGTAGAATTTAATATAACCGTTTCCATTATTACCTAAATCCACTTTGTATAGTTCTTTACCCTGTTCAGTGTATACAATATAGGTATTAATAAAATTATTCCATCCATCCTTTTCATACTCAATGTGTAGCTTTCCTGAAGGATAAAATATTTGTTGCTTTCCTTTTTCCTCATCCTGTTCATATTTATGAATCTCGGCAGGTTTGTCTGTATTTATATTATAGTAAATGAGATTTCCTTGTAAATAACCCAGTTTATTATAACTTGATTTTCTAATTAGCTTCCATTGTCCGGATTCTGACTGTTTCTGAAATGCTAACCATTCACCTAGTTTACGACCTTTATCTAATTCTCCTTGAGAATATAATTGCTTTTCTGCTTCGAATATTTTAAAATATCCTTGCAATAAAAATTTTTTATTATAAAAAACAGTATCTGTTTCTTTTATATATAAAGAATCAATCGGTTTATTAAAAGTAGAGTCTTCATATTTTATCATAATACTGTGTACTATTTTGGCAGATTTAACTTCTGTATTTTTAGTACAGCTTTGCCATACTACAAATAAAACAAAATATAATAATTTTTTTTTCATTAAAATACTCTTAAAAATTTAATGTCTTTTTTATTTATTAATCTACTATTTTGAGTATCATTGCATTTTTCTGTACCAAAATCACTACTGCCTCTTCCTGCTCCTCTGGAACAAAAACTTACTTTATCTTTAAAAATCAAACCTTCTTCCATTACCTGACTTACTATCTCTACATGCAATCCACTGTAAAAAGATACAATATCACCTCTTTGTACTTCGCTCTTTTTAATTTGTTTAAATATGCCTTCCTCATTCCAGATTTGTTTTGCTGAATAATATTTTGATGAAGAAGTTAAACTATTTTTGCCTGCCATATACAAGGCTTCACCGACAAACAAATTACATGTCCACTTTGCTGAATCTCCATAGAACACTACATAGTATCTTTGATCCCATTTGTCATAAGCTTTTTTCAGACTTTCATAATCAGAATCCTTGACATATTTATTTTTATCCATGCCAGCTAAATACATAAGATAAAATTTTTGTGAATTCACAAACCATTCAGGCTCTGTCCATTTTTGAGAAAAACCTTTAGAGTTAATTGGGAATTTTGGAGGTTTTCTTTTAGCTCCGGCAAGATTAGGGTTTTTAGTGAAAAAAAAGCCTTTTTCATTATAAAACTCTTCATAACTTTTCATTAATATTGAATCAGAAGCCAATTGTTGTGCTTTTAATGCTATTAATTCTGACATAAACTAAATTTTATACTTAAATATCAAATATAATATTTATTTATATATTATTATAAATATTTAAAGCCTTATTATTTCTGCATAAGTAAAATTAATATTTATTTTTCATAAAAGACATTTTTGTCCTCTATTATTTTTTATTATATTTGCAATGAAAAAAAATTATTTATGTTTTCAAAAAGTTGTGAATATGCCATCCGGGCAACTCTATTAATAGCCAATCATTCCTGTAAAAATCAAAAATCAGGGATTAAGGAAATTGCAGAAGAAATAAATTCTCCTGTCGCATTTACAGCTAAAATATTACAAATACTTACTAAAAATAAAATCATTAAATCATTTAAAGGCCCTACCGGAGGTTTTTATATTGAAGAAATATCTCTTGAAAAAATAAAACTTTCCGATATAGTTACGGCTATTGACGGTGATTCGGTATTCAGGGGATGTGCACTAGGACTTCCGCAATGTTCCGAATTGACTCCTTGCCCTGTCCATGACCGCTTTAAACATATCCGTGAGGAGCTTAAACAAATGCTTACTAAAACATCTTTACAGGATTTGATGCTGGGAATAGACCACGGACTTACTTTTTTGAAAATTGATACCTATTAAATATAACAATTATGAATGCAATCTTTAATAAAACCATTGGTGAAATTGTAGCTGAAGACTTTAGAACTGCTGCTGTTTTTTCTAAATATAAAATTGATTTTTGCTGTAGAGGCGATAAAACTGTTGAGCATGTTTGTGAAAAAAAATCTATTAATTCTGATGAACTGGTTAAAGAACTTGAAGAATCAATAACTTCTAAAAACGAGTCTGTAGATTTTAATTCTTGGCCTTTAGATTTATTAGCAGATTATATAGTTAAAACTCATCACGAATACATCAGGGAAAAGGTTCCACCATTAACACAATTTTTAACCAAAGTCTATAAAGTACATGGAGAAAGAAATCCTGAACTAAAAGAAATACTTGAACTTTTTTTACAATCTTCCGAAGATTTGCTTACACATTTAAAGAAAGAAGAAATGATACTATTTCCTTTTATACGCAAAATGGTTGAAGCAAAATCTAGTAATCAACCGATGCAACCGGGGCATTTTGGAAGCATTGAAAACCCAATAGCCATGATGATGGATGATCATTCAGTTGAAGGAGACAGGTTCAGAAAAATTTCGGAATTATCTCATGGATATACTCCTCCTGAAGGAGCTTGTAATACTTACAAAGTTTCCTTTTCAATGCTAGATGAATTCGAACAAAATTTACACAAGCACATCCATTTAGAAAATAATATCTTATTTCCTAAATCTATAAAAATGGAGGCGTCTTTTAATTAGTAAAAAACCAATGAAAAAAAGCTGGGTCATAATTAGTCTTTTTTATTTTTTTCTTGCTGCATTAGCCGGATTAATTTTAAGATTTTCCCAGCTTTATAATCTTCAAATTCCCTATAATAATTTCTTACATACTCATTCTCATATAGCATTATTAGGATGGTTGTTTTTAATGTATTATACCATAATTTATGATCAATACATACCTGATAATCAAAAAACAAAACGTAGTTATAACATACTTTTTCAATTAACCCAGCTAAGTGTTTTAGGGATGCTGGTCAGCTTTCCCTTTCAAGGATATGCTTTTTTTTCAATTTTATTCTCTACCTTATACATTGTATGCGCATATGTATTTTGCTATGTCACCTGGCGTTATCTTTGTTGGAATAAACCAGATCAGCTTTTTTTAAAAACATCCTTATTTTTTCTGCTGCTTTCAACATTGGGTATCTGGACACTAGGGATGACAATAGCTAAGCTTGGAAAAGACTCTGTTTTTTACTCTATATCCGTACAGTTTTTTTTACATTTTCAAATAAACGGCTGGTTTTTATTTGGCTTACTGTCTTTTATTATTAATGTATACCATAAATACACTAAAGAGTTTCCAAAAAAAATAAATTGGTTTTATATATCAAGTTTGCTTGCTACATTATTGGGTTTTGCACTCCCTCTAATGAAGGATTTAAAATTAGATATCCTTTATTGGTTGCAAAATACGGGAAATATATTTCAATTGTTTTCTCTTATATATTTTATTAGGTATATTCATCCAACATTAAAAAAAGCATTTAAACTTAAAAGCCATTATATTTATTATATTTATATAGTTTTTTTAATTGCCTATACATTTAAATCAATCATACAATTACTTTTAATACTTCCAGAATTAACAGAATATTCAATCTTAATCAGAAATCTGTATATTGGATTTATACATCTAGTTGTGTTAGGTATGTACTCTACATTCTTATTTATTTATATTGGATTTTTTTCCTCATTTAAAATCAATACCCAAATTTTTTATTTAGGGGCTATAGTTTTTACCGTAGGATTTTTAAGTACAGAATTTTTACTTTTTTTACAAGGGATATCTTTATTTTTACCATGGAAGGTATCTTTAATATATTTTCAAATGATTCCCTGGTTTTCTCTATTTCTTCTTTTTGGAATCTCAGGCATTATAATTAGCATAATGTTTACATCCAGAAAAAGAATATGATCTAAAATAATAAAACTATACGAAACTAATAAATATCAGTTTTGCAAATAACTAAATTATAAGTAAATTTAATTTAAAATTTTTTAATAAAAATCAGTTAAACATGAAAAAAATAACAAAAATATTAAGCTTACTAGCTTTAGGACTTTCAATGACTATTATATCTTGTAATAAAAATAGTGAAAATTCAGGAAAATCGGATCCTCTAGCAATTGCAGCCAATACAACAGCTGAAGACATACAAAAATCTAAGGAAGAAAGGCGTGCAAATTTACCTGAAAACGTACTGGAAATTGAAGGTGCTGATAATATGCAATACGATATTACAGAGTTAAAAGCAAAGGCTGGAAAACCAATTACTTTAAAACTTACTCATGTAGGAAAAGCCAGCAAAGCTGACATGGGCCACAATCTAGTAATTTTGAAATCAGGAACCGATATAGATGCTTTTGGACGTGAAGCTTTAAAATTTGCTTCCAATGATTATATTCCTACAGATACTTCAAAAATAATTGCACATACAAAATTATTAGGGGGTGGTGAATCAGATACAATTACTTTTACAATAAATGAGAAGGGAACGTATGATTTTCTATGTACTTTTCCAGGACATCATGTACTGATGAGAGGTAAATTAATTGTAGATTAAAATATATATATTTACTAACAAGCAGACTATTAATTGTCTGTTTGTTAGTTCAGTAATAATAAAATTAATAGTTATACTTATCTTTCCATAAGCTTTTTAAATATTCTTTTATTTTACTTTCTTTAGAGTTAATTCCCGGAATATAAAAAGTTTCATTAGATGCTTCTTCAGGAAGAAAATCCTGATATACAAAATTACCAGGGTAGTTATGCGAATATTTATAATCTACACCGTAATTTAAATCTTTCATCAGTTTAGTAGGTGCATTTCTAAGATGTAAAGGTACTGGAAGATTACCTGTTTTTCTTACAAAAGAAATTGCAGAATCAATTGATAAATAAGATGCATTGGATTTTGGAGAGGTTGCAAGATAAATCGCACATTGACTCAATAATATTCTGGATTCAGGATTCCCAATGACATTGACTGCTTGAAATGTATTATTTGCAAGAATCAATGCTGTAGGATTGGCCATTCCAATATCTTCAGAGGCTGAAATTACCATTCTACGGGCTATAAACTTTATATCTTCTCCTCCTTCTAACATACGAGCCAGCCAATATACCGCTGCGTTAGGATCAGATCCTCGTATAGATTTAATAAAAGCTGAAATTATATCATAATGCTGTTCTCCATCTTTGTCATATAGGGCCATATTTTCCTGTATAACCTTCTTCACTTCATCATTTGTAATATCAATGGATTCATTATCCTTAAATTGCTGAACAACTAAATCTAGACCGTTTAACAATTTTCTTGCATCTCCTCCTGAAAATTGCATGAGAGCTTCTTCTTCTTCCAGATTTATTTTTTTCTTAGACAAAAAAACATCTTCGGTTACAGCTCGGTGGAGTAAATTAGACAATGCTTTTTTATCTAAAGAATAAAGGGTATATACCTGACAACGGGATAATAATGCGGATACTACTTCAAAACTAGGATTTTCTGTGGTTGCACCAATTAATACAATCCAACCTTTTTCTACAGCTTGTAAAAGACTGTCTTGTTGTGATTTATTAAATCTATGTATTTCATCTATGAATAAAATGGGACTTTTGCCGCTAAAAAGATTTTGTTTCTTAGCTTGTTCAATAACCTCTCTAACCTCTTTCACTCCTGAACTTACTGCACTCAGAGTATAGTATTCTCTTTTCGATTCGGATGCAACTATTTCAGCTAAAGTAGTCTTACCCGTACCCGGAGGTCCCCAAAGAATCATAGATGCAATATTACCACTATCTACCATTCTTCTGATAGGAGCTCCTTCACCAATTAAATGTTCCTGATACTGGTATTCATCTAAAGTTTTAGGGCGCATCCTTTCGGCTAATGGGGGTTGATTCATATTATAAGTAGAATTAAATGAATAAATAAATGTACAACCAATTCATATTGTATCAAAAATAATTTATTATATATTTTTTAATACTTTGATAATAAAATCGTTATTAACAATTTTATTATCAAAGTACATTATTATAACTCTATTAAAATTATTAAGCTTACAGAGTAAGTTTTTAAAATGTTTTTAAATAATTAATTGGATTTTAAACAATGGAAATACTTAATTTATGTTAGTTTTGATAAATAACTTTTCCATTTTTTTTAAGCAAATATTTACCATTTACATTATCAACTTCCCAAACTCCGTTTTTCCAGCTTTTGTCATTTTGCTTAATTAAAACGACAGATCCGGGAACTGAAGCCTCAAACACTTCAACCTTATCTTTAACCTTTAAAACGTAAGCAGCTGAAGTTGAAACACTTACAGGAGACAATTGAACTCCATCTTCAAATGTACGGATACAATCATTTTTTAACTGAGACCACTGGTAACCTGCGGAACCTTTACATCCGTGTTTATCGCTGTCATTACCAACCAAAGTCTGATTGGCGGGACGTGAACATGAGCATAAAATACATAAAACTCCTGTTAAAATTCCTAATTTTTTCATAAATTTATATTTAAATTTTATTTTCAAAAAAAGGACTTTATTTTATACTTAATATTGAATCCAGATATTCACGATCATTAGCAAGTCTGGGAACTTTGTTCTGACCTCCCAGTTTACCTCTTAGCTTCATCCAGTCATAAAAAAGATTTTTACGTACAGAATGTACTATCGGAAGATTAAGTGTCATATTATTGTATCTTTTAGCTTCATAATCTGAATTAAGTCTTTGTAACTCTTTATCCAGTATTTGAGTAAAATGATCTAATGAATCCGGTTCTTTTGTAAATTCAATTACCCATTCATGCGCACCCTTTTCTTTTCCATTCATAAAAACAGGCCCTGCCGTATATTCGGATATAATTGCTTTTGTCTTTTCTTCAGCTATTTTAAGAGCTTTTTCGGCATTTTCAACCATAAGTTCTTCACCAAAAGCATTAATATAAAATTTAGTTCTGCCTGTTACTTTTATTCTATAAGGTATCTGAGAAACAAATTTAACCGTATCTCCAATTATATAACGCCATAAACCACCATTTGTACTTATAATCATTGCGTAATTAGTATTTAACTGAACTTCTTCTAAAGATACTATCGTCGGATTCTCATTATAAAATTCATCCATAGGTATAAACTCATAAAATATGCCATAATCTAACATGAGAAGCATATCCTTAGATTGATTAGTATCCTGCATAGCAAAATATCCTTCTGAAGCATTATAAATTTCATAATAATTTATAGGTCTTGAAAATATAGAGCTATATTGTTCCGCATAGGGAGTAAAGCTTATTCCCCCATGGAAAAAGCACTCAATATTAGGCCAGACTTCATCTATATATTTTTTTCCAGTGGTGTCTAATACTTTTCTCAACAAGACCATCATCCAAGAAGGAACTCCGGTGAAACTACCTACATCCTGAGATAAAACCTGCTCAACTATTGCCGGCATTTTAATTTCCCAATCTTTTAATAAGGAAACTTCTTTATCGGGTGTACTTTTCCATTCAGCCCAAAAGGGTAAGTTATCAATAAGTACAGCAGAAAGATCGCCATATTTGGAATCAAAACCATCATAATTTTCGCGTGTACCTCCTAACCTTAAATTTTTACATTCAAATATTTTTGTATCAGGATTGTTAAAAGCGTACATTGAAAATAAATCTTTTCCTGCTTTATAATGACATTCTTCTAAACTATCGTTAGTAATCGGAATAAATTTACTTTGAGCATTAGTAGTACCGGATGATTTTGCATACCATTGAATAGAGCCAGGCCATATAATATCTTTTTCTCCTTTTCTTGCACGAGTTATGTAAGATTCAAACTCTTCGTAAGAAACCAGAGGTACTTGTTTTCTAAAATCTTGATAGGAAGAAATGTCTTTAAAATTATATTTCTTTCCATATTCAGTATCTTTAGCTTTATATATTAGTGTTGATAATATTGCATTTTGAGTATCAATAGGATTGTTAATAAATACTTCCATTTGTTTAACTCTTTTTTTAACATACCATTGTATAAAAGTATTTACGATACCTGACACCATAATTTAAAAGTTTTTTGAATGTTAAAATTACGTATAATCATTTATTAATGCAAAAACATTATTAATAATATAAGATTTGTTACTAACATTACGTTACTAGTTAAATAATATTTATACTTTTGCCTCGCGTAAAAGCATAGCTAACTGATGTATGTATAATTATAGAAAGAAAAAATGAACTTTTCACAGTTAATATTAGATAATAAAAAACTAGATACTAAAACAGCCTTAAATTTTAAGGAAGATAACGAATGGAAAAGTTATTCGTGGAAAGAATTTCACGACTTGATTATGCAAACGGCCCATTCTCTGAAAAAACTGGGTGTACAACCTAATGATAATGTAGCTATTTATGCTGACAATATTCCCCAGTGGATGATCATGAATTTTGCAATATTATCTACAGGCGCCGTTACAGTCCCAATTTACGGTACTTTGACTGCAGATCAGGCTAAATATATCATTGAGGAAGCTGATATTAAAATAGTATTAGCAGGTAATCAGAAACAATACGATAATTTACTAGAAGTATACTCGAAAAGTACTTCTATTGAGCATATTATTGCTGCAAAAAACACTATTGAAATTAAGAGTAAATTTTCTTCTCATTTCCACAAACTAATAGAAAATGAATCTGCTCATTTTGATGTTTATGAAAAAGATGACGATGAAATAGCTTCTATCATATACACTTCCGGAACTACCGGAGAACCTAAGGGAGTAATGCTTTCTCATGGAGGTTTTATAAATGTATGTGAAGCTCATATCAAATTTTTTAATATTTATCCTTCTCACGAAAATTCTCTTGTCTTTCTACCTCTAAGCCATGTTTTTGAAAATTGCTGGAGCTCGTTTGTACTTTCGTGTGGTGGAGAGTTGAGTTTTTGTGAATATCCTAAAGAAATTGCCCAGTATTTGCTAGAAGTGAAGCCGACAACTATGTGCTCAGTACCTAGGTTATTTCAGAAAATATATAATTCTATTAATGAAAAAATCGAAAACAGTTCAAAGGCTGCACAGAAGTTTTTCAAATGGTCTATATCTGTAGGTGCTAAAGTATCAGAGCTTAAAAGAAAAGAAGAAAAAATTCCGTTATCTTTAGCATTAAAATATAATTTAGCCAATAAACTTGCTTTCAAAAAAGTAAAAGAACAACTAGGCGGACGTTTATGGTTTATTCCTGTGGGAGGTGCTTCGATAACTTCCGATATAACACGCTTTTTCGATGCTATTGGTATTCATTTAACCATTGGTTATGGATTAACTGAAACGATGGCTACTGTTACGGCGTTTCCTTTTACTCATTATGAACATGGAACTGCAGGTAAACCAGTTACGGGAGTACAGGTGGCTATTGGTGATGAGGATGAAGTTCTTATTAAGGGATATGGAGTTTTTAAAGGATATTATAAAAAAGAAGAAGAAACCCAAAAGGTTTTCACAAAAGATGGATGGTTTAAAACTGGGGATGCTGGTAAGTTTGATGAGAAAGGAAATTTAATTATTGTGGATCGTATTAAGGATTTACTTAAAACTTCTAATGGAAAATATGTTTCTCCACAACCTATTGAAAACATGCTAACTAATGATAACTATATACAGCAAGCTGTGATTATTGGTGATAACCAGCCTTACGTTACTGCACTGATTGTACCTAATTTTGAAGCTCTTAAAAAGTTTGCTAAAAATTTAAATATTAAATTTAATTCTACTGATGAACTTGTTTCGATAAAAGGTATTAAAGATTTTTATAATGAACGTATTAATCAATTGCAAGCGCATTTAGCAGGTTTTGAACAAATAAAAAAATTTCAATTACTTCCTTCAGATTTTGATATGAATTCCGGGGAAATTACTCCTACATTAAAAGTCCGACGCAAAATTGTTTTAGAAAAATTTAAATCATTAATTGAAGATATGTACAAAAAATAATTCGAGAGATAATTTTTTGAAAGTAAAAGCAGTATTAAATTAATACTGCTTTTTTTAATTAACTGTTAATTAAAATTATATAAAAATCTTATTTATCCAGTGATTTTTTTACTTGTGGAGCTATTTTTGTTCCATATAGTTCGATAGCATGCATAATGTCTTTATGCTCCGGAGCTCCCACATCCATATGAGCTGCAAACCTGGTTAATCCGAATAATTCTTGCTGATATAATATTTTATCTATTGTTTGATTTACATCTCCAACAAAAATAGCTCCATTAGCACTTCTTCCAGCATTAAACTGACTTTTGCTATATTTATGCCAGCCTCTTGAGCTTCCAATTCTATCCATTTGAGCCGAATAATATGGATAGTATTTATCTGCTATTTCTTCGCTGGTATCTCCAAATAAAGCATGTGAATGAATACCTACCTGGTAGTTATCCATACTATGACCATTGTTAATATATTCTTGTTTATATAAATCAAACAAGGGTTTAAAATTTGCAGGATTACCTCCAATAATTGCTATCATCAAAGGTAAGCCCAGTTTAGCAGCTCTGATAACAGATCCCGGAGTTCCTCCGGCTGCCAGCCATATATTTAATTGATCATTTTTTGCTCTGGGTAATACTTGCTGATTATTCAATGAGGCTCTAAATTTACCTTTCCATGTTATATTATTTTGTTCATTTATTTCTAAAAGCAAATTTAATTTCTCTTCAAATAACTCGTTATAATCATCAAGATTGAACCCGAATAAAGGAAATGACTCAATAAAACTTCCTCGCCCTGCCATAATCTCTGCTCTCCCATCGGATATCAAATCTAAGGTGGCAAAATTTTGGTAAACTTTTACTGGATCTGCTGAACTTAAAACTGTAACAGCACTTCCTAGTTTTATATTTTTTGTCATTGTTGCAGCTGCAGCAAGAATAATTTCAGGACTTGAAACTGCATAGTCAGCTCTGTGATGCTCTCCTATTCCAAAATAATCCAGACCTACTTCATCCATTAACCTGATTTCTTCTAATAATTCATTTATTCGTTGCTGTGCCGGCTGAATTTTCCCTGTATGTGGATCTATTCTTATATCTCCAAACATGCTTATTCCTAGCTCCATATTTATATCGTCATTATTTGTTTTAGTAAATTTACGACGATTTAGCTTTAAAAATTATTAACCTAGGATAAGAATTTATAGGAGCTGTAAATAAAAAAACCTTTTTAGGTTTAATCTAAAAAGGTTTGTAATTTATGATAAATTTATTAAAATTAATTTGAAAGCCATTGCTTAGATTTTTGCAAGGCATTATCCAGTCCTGACGTATTACTACCTCCGGCAGTAGCATAAGAAGGTTGTCCTCCTCCTCCTCCGTTAATTTCACGGGCAAGTTCTTTAACTATTTTTCCAGCATGTAATCCTTTATCAACCAAATCATCAGATATGCCTACTGAAATTGTTGGTTTATCATCTGTTTTTGTACCAATGATAATAAATAAATTTTCTTTTTCATTTTTTAATTGGAACACTAAGTCTTTGATTGCTGCATTGTTTAAATCTGTAATTAAACCTAAGTAATTTATTCCATTTATTTCAACTATTGAGTTTAACCAATTAGATTTTTCATTTAATGCTTTTTCTTTTAATAATATCTCTGCCTGCTTTCTTAGTTGTTCGTTTTCGTTTATTAATTTCTCTACTGATTTAACCGGATCATCTGTATTTTTTAATAAAGCTCGCAGTTCATAAAATTGAGTTGTCTGCTCTTTAAGGAAATTTATCCCAACTTCTCCTGTTATAGCTTCTATTCTTCTTACTCCTGCAGAACTTGAAGATTCACTCATAATTTTAAAGAAAATAATATCCTGAGTATTTTTAACATGAGTACCCCCGCAAAGTTCTACGGATTCTCCAAATTTGATAACTCTGACAACATCTCCGTATTTTTCACCAAATAATGCCATTGCTCCCATTTCTAAAGCTTTTTTAAAAGGTACTGAACGATTTTCATCCAAATCCAGTCTTTCATAGATTTTCATGTTCACCTTTTTTTCAACTTCAAAAATTTCTTCATTTGTCAGTTTACTGAAATGAGAAAAATCAAACCGTAGATATTCAGGTCCAACATACGAACCTTTTTGTTCAACATGAGTACCCAGCACTTCTCGTAAAGCTTCATGCAATAAATGGGTTGCTGAATGGTTTTTTGTTATAGCTTCTCTCCTTTTTTTATCAACTACTGCATTAAAAGGAAATTCAGGGTATTTGGGTAGTTCTTTTACAATATGAACTATTAAATTATTTTCTTTTCGGGTATTGATTATTTCAATCTTTTCATTTGGGTTTTCTATATATCCTATATCTCCTACCTGTCCACCACTTTCAGCATAAAAAGGAGTTACCTGAAAAACCAGCTGATAAAACTCACCGTCTTTATTTTCAACTTTTCTAAATCGTGTAATTTTAACATGTGTTTCCAAAAAATCATACCCTACAAATTCTTCTTCAGAATCATCTTCTAATATTTCCCAGTCATAATTTTTAAATGTACTTGCAGATTTAGATCTTTCTTTTTGCTTAATCATATGCTCTTCAAAACCTAGTTCATCTACTGATAAACCTTTTTCCTCTGCAATAATTCTTGACAAATCAGAAGGAAATCCATAAGTATCATATAATTCAAAAACTACATCACCAGGTATAACTTTTAAATCAGGGTTCGAATCAATGAAAGATCCTAATCTTACCAATCCTTGTTCTATAGTTCTTAAAAAGCCTGTTTCTTCTTCTTTTATAACTTCAGTAATCAATTCTTCCTGTTGGTCTATTTCGGGGAAAAATTTCCCCATCTGACTTTTAAGAACTGAAATTAATTCAAACAAAACTGGTTCTTTTTTATTAAGTAATCTATATGCATATCCTGTAGCTCTTCGCAAAATACGTCTGATTACATAACCTGCTCCTGAATTGGAAGGTAGTTGTCCATCTGCAATTGCAAATGCCACTGCCCTTACGTGATCTACAACTACTCTAAAAGCTATATCTGTAGCTGTATTATTTCCATATTTGTACCCTGTAAGTTCTTCTACACGCTTAATTAAAGGCGTAAATACATCTGTATCGTAGTTTGATGTTTTATTTTGCAATACCATACACAGTCTTTCAAACCCCATTCCAGTATCAACATTTTGCTTAGGTAATTTTTCTAAACTTCCGTCGGCTTTGCGTAGAAATTCCATGAATACAAGATTCCATACTTCAATGACCTGAGGGTGATCCTGATTAACCAATGTTTTTCCATCAATACTGGCTTTTTCATCGGTCGATCTTATGTCTACATGTATTTCAGAACATGGACCACAAGGTCCTGTATCACCCATTTCCCAAAAATTATCTTTTTTATTACCTAATAAGATACGATTTTCGTCTATGTGCTGCTTCCAGTAGTTAAAGGCTTCCATATCACTTGTCAACCCTTCCTTAGCATCTCCTTCAAAAATAGTTACATATAAACAATCCTTAGGTATTTTGTATACTTCGGTTAAAAGCTCCCAAGCCCAGTCAATTGCTTCTTTTTTGAAATAATCTCCAAAACTCCAGTTACCCAACATTTCAAACATGGTATGGTGGTAAGTATCTTTACCTACGTCATCCAAATCATTATGTTTTCCGGAAACCCGAAGACACTTTTGGGTATCAGCCACCCTGACACTTTTAGGTTCTTTATATCCAAGAAAAAAGTCTTTAAACTGGGTCATTCCTGAATTGGAAAACATAAGTGTGGGATCATCTTTTAAAACTATGGGTGCAGACGGAACTATCGTATGCTTTTTAGATTCAAAAAAATCAAGAAATGTTTGTCTGATTTGCTGTGAAGTCATATCTCTACTGAATTTTGGCTTACAAAAGTACTAAATTTAAGAGGATTGTTAGTATTACATCCGAATAAAATTATTGTATTTGCGTGTTTTGATTAAAAATAATAATTGATTGTAGATCCTCAAATGGATATTGAATCCACTCAACTTGCTTTTTTATTTTATTTTTTTTGTCAAAATATAACCAAGCGGTAAACTGAACTTTATCATATTTACTATTATTGTAATAATAAGAATTGTAGTGCCCATTTACAACAACAATACTGTCATTTGCAAGCATTTGATTTATAGAAACTGTTTTAGAACCTTCGTACTCTTTATCATTCCAAATTGAAAGACACTTATTTTTTATGTTTTCTTTATTTTTATATGAAGATTGTGAAACGGCATCGTTCCATATAGGATCTGAATCTGAATAAAAATCCAGAAATTGTTCTATATTCTTTCCTTCTGAAAATACTTTGTAATATTCTTCTGTTTTTTTTATATTTTTTCTTTGCTCAACCTGAATACAACTCATAAATATTAAAGGTATAAGCAAAATGATTAAAACTTTATTCATAGTCAACATTTTATAATAGTCAAAAATACAATTTTTCACATAAACCTCAATATATATAAAACACTGAATAACAATATATTAACAATATAATGATATTAAAACGCTAAAAAAATTAACATATTGAAGTTTATTTAACATTTTTTTAACAATGCATGAATTTTCCTTTGTCTACTGATAATTGGCGGTCTTTTATATGTGATTTCAAGTCTAAATAAATATTTTAACACTTTTTAATTTTTGCCAATTGTAATTTTGCCCAGCAAATGAAACAAAAAAACAATTTATGAAAAGAGTAACATTAGCAGTAGTCTTATTAATGTCTCTTTCTTTTACAGCAATGCAAATTAATGATACTGAAACAGATCATATTACCGAACATTCTAAGCATAATTTAGTAAAAGGAGATACTTTACAATTTGACTCTATTACAAATGATACTTTAACTAAAGAAATTATTAAAAGTATTGAAGAAGAAGCTGTAGAACTTTCTTTATCAGGGAGAGTTTCTTGGTATGGGGACAGATTTCATGGAAGAAAAACTTCCAGCGGTGAAAAATATGATATGAATGAATATACTGCCGCACATAAAACTTTACCTTTTGGTACTAAAGTTAAAATAAGAAATCCTAAAAACGGTAAAGAGGTAATTGTTAGAATTACAGATAGAGGACCTTTTGTTCCTAAAAGAGTTTTTGATTTAAGTAAAGCTGCTTTTGCTGAATTAACTAGTCTTAATGCTGGTGTGTTAAATGTAACTTATGAAGTTTTATAAAAATTAAAAGTAATATTATATGTAAAACTCCGGAAATTTCCGGAGTTTTTTCATATATATAATATTTAGATTCTTTATTTCAAATTAAATAACTTCTCCGTATAAATCAAAATCTTCAGCTCTAACAATTTTAACATTAACGAAACTACCTATCGATAAATAGGTAGATTCCGCAGGAACCAAAACTTCATTATCAACGTCAGGAGAATCATATTCAGTTCTTCCTATAAAATAATCCCCTTCTTTTCTATCAATTATACATTTGTAAGTATTTCCTATTTTTTCTTGATTTAATTCCCAGGAAATCTTGGATTGTATTTCCATAATTTCATTAACCCTTTCTTGCTTTTCTTCTTCAGAAACTGTATCATCTAATTTAAAAGCGGTTGTATTTTCTTCATGAGAATAAGTAAAACAACCAAGTCTGTCAAATCTTTGCTGTGCAACCCATTCTTTTAATTCCTCAAAATGCTCTCTGCTCTCTCCCGGATATCCGACTATTAAAGTAGTTCTAATGGCCATATCAGGAACTTTAGCTCTAAAATCATTGATGAGTCTATTCGTTTTTTCTTTCGTTGTCCCTCTTTTCATTGATTTTAATATATCGTCAGAAATATGTTGAAGGGGAATATCTAAGTAATTACAAATTTTAGGCTGTTCTTTCATGATATCAAGAACATCCTGAGGAAAACCTGTAGGAAAAGCATAGTGAAGTCTTATCCATTCTAATCCATCAATTTTCACCAATTCATTTAATAAATCAGCCAAAGCTCTTTTTTTATAAATATCTAACCCATAATAAGTTAAATCCTGAGCTATCAGTATCAGTTCACGGGTTCCGCCTTTAACCAACAATTTTGCTTCTTTTACCAGTTCTTCGATGGGTGTTGAAATATGTCCGCCCCGCATTAAGGGAATTGCACAAAAGCTACAAGGTCTGTCGCATCCTTCTGAAATTTTCAGATAAGCAAAATGTCTAGGAGTGGTAACTAAACGTTCACCCACCAGCTCATGCTTATAATCAGCCCCTAACGCTTTTAATAAAAGTGGTAAATCTCTGGTTCCAAAGTACTGATCTACATTAGGAATTTCTTTTTCTAAATCCGGTTTATATCGTTCGGATAAACATCCGGTAACAAATACTTTATCAACTTTACCTTGTTCTTTTTGCTCAACGTAATCTAAAATAGTGGATATACTTTCTTCTTTTGCATTATCGATAAATCCGCAAGTATTAATTACTACAATGTCTCCTTTTTTTTCGTGAACTACTTCTTTTCCATTAGCTTTAAGCTGACTCATCAGGACTTCTGAATCATATACATTTTTTGAACAACCTAATGTTATTACATTGATTTTCTTTTTTCCAACCGATTTAGTACGCATAAGTTAC
Source organism: Apibacter raozihei (assembly GCF_004014855.1). Classification (NCBI taxonomy): domain Bacteria; kingdom Pseudomonadati; phylum Bacteroidota; class Flavobacteriia; order Flavobacteriales; family Weeksellaceae; genus Apibacter; species Apibacter raozihei. The sequence continues at coordinate 2,470,856 of NZ_CP034930.1, read as the reverse complement.
TTTTAAGTTTGCAAATGTAAGATGTCTTGAGAAGATATAAAAAATAAATGGTAGATAAAATACTAAACCAGGTCTAAAATTTTCTTAACCCAATTTTTAGTACTGTATTTTTGTAATATATCATCCGGTAAATCTTTGTAATCAGAATTTAGAAATTCATCGGGAATTACAATATTTTCAGGATCTATAAGTAAGATATTGTTAGAATCATAAAAATCATAATTGACAATATCTTTGTTTGTTGTTATCAACTTTTTGTGGTAACCTAGAGATTCAAATACTCTGAATGTTAAACCAACTTGCTCAGGTCGCTGTATATCAATCATGATACTTGAAGTATCAATTTTTTCTAAAACAGTATCTCTGGAAACCATGCGGTTTAAATATTTAATTTTAGTACGAATATGCGGTCTGTAAAGATTAACTTGCCTTCTATTAACTACTAAAAATTCATATGAAAAATTTTTTTCGTCTAAAACAGAAGCTATTTTTTCCAAAATTGGAGTCCTATTATCTAATGATGAAATATTAAATGCTTTTCTAGTCTGATTAATCTTTTTTTCCTTTAATTCGTAAATATAGTTAGGAATAAATTCTAAATTATATTTTTTTGCATCGCTTTTATCGTAAGTGTAAATTTTATCAAAATAATTAAAGGTGTTAGTAATCGCCGGCATTCTTTGTACTCCATCATAATGATAAGCTATCATTTGATTACTTTTAGATTTACATAATGAAAGTGTTTCAGGAGATAACCATTCTGCATGTATGATTATAATTTTATCCTGTTTACCTATATGAGTCAATTCATTTTTAATGAACTGATATAAGTGATACCTCTTGATATTAGACTTAAAAAAAGTCTTATTAATTAAATTTTTAAACCTATCCCATAGGTTTGGATATTTATATCGATTTTCATATATGTCTATATGATAGGCATCAATACCTAACTCTTTCATTGCTGAAACGATATATTTATCGTACCCATAATAATCTAAAGAGATTAAGGTTACTTTCATTATTAATTAAAATTTACTAATTTTTATAAAGCACTAATAAAAAGCATTATTATAACAGTTGCAAATATAACATGTTTTAAAGATTTATTAAATAGTATAAAGATTTTTTGTATTTTTTTTAACTTATTAATTTATTTGCTTTTTTTGTTCCTTCATAAATATCATATTGAAAAAATCTACATTCCAGTTTACCATTAAATAACTTTATCTTTCTGGAAGGTCTTAAACCTACTTTTTTAAAAGCTTCCAAATCTGCTGTTATAAACCAGGAAAGTGTATTTTTATAATTACTTTTTAAAGTATCTCCTATTTTTTTATAAAATTCATTATCATCAATGGATATTCTTTCATCATAGGGTGGATTAAAAACTAATAAAACCGGGAAGAGTTCTTTTTTAGAATCAAAAAAATTCTGTTTTTTTATTTCTATAAATTCTGTTAAATCTGCAGCGTCAATATTAGTTTGAGCAGTTTGTATTGCTTTTTCAGAAATATCATACCCTACTATTTTCCCGGAAAATGGTTTGATACGATTAAGTCTGGTTTCTTTAATTTTATTAAATAATTCGAGATCAAAATTAGCCCAGTTCATAAATCCAAATTTAGTTCTATGTAACTGCGGGGGTATATTCATAGCTCTCATAGCTGCTTCTATTAGCAAAGTTCCTGAACCACACATAGGATCTAAATAATTACCTTTTCCATCCCAACCAGCTAATGATAATAATCCGGAAGCAAGAACCTCATTTATAGGAGCTTCAAAATTTGCTTTTCTGTAACCTCTTTTAAATAATGGATCTCCACTACTATCTAATGATACTGTTACCTGATCATTACTGATATGTAAATGAAACTTGATATCGGGATTTTTAGTGTCAACATCTGGTCTTTTTCCAAATTTTTTTCTAAAACTGTCTACTATTGCATCTTTCATTTTTAATGAGGCATATTGTGAGTGCGTAAAATACTCTGAATATACCGTTGAATCTATTGCAAATGTCTGATTATTATACAAATATTTATCCCATTGAAATTTTTGAAGTTCTCTTTCAAATATTTTTTCATCTTTTGCTTGAAAAGAATAAATAGGTACTAATATTTTCAAAGCTGTTCTCAGAGAATAGTTAGCTTTATACAAAAATCCTAAATCTCCATAAAATTCTACTGCCCTGTTTTTACTTATTATTTTAGATGCACCTAATTCTTTTAGCTCCTGCACAAGGATATCTTCAAGTCCAAAAAAAGTTTTTGCCTGTATTATAAATGACTCCTGATTTAAATTCATTATTTAGTATTTCTGTAGCAAAAATAGGTAAAAGTGTTAAGATTATTACTAATAAAAAAAGGTTATCCAAGTTGGATAACCTTTTCGTCACAAAATTATGTTTATTTATTCTTTGATAAATTTTAATTTTGATATTTTTCCCTGATCGTTTTTTATTTGAAGTATATAAACTCCAGATTTAAGGTTATGAACCGGAATTGCTTGTTGTTGGGTTACATTTTTTTGAATGGTGGTAATATTTCCGCTCATAGTATATAAAGTGATTTCTGAAGGAATATTTAACCCTTTTATATATAGGTTATTATCTTTTACATAAGGTTTCAAAGTTTCTTCAGTCTGAACCATTAGAGTTCTACTGTTCCAATCTATATCTCCCCAAATATCTTCTTCAATAACTGTTAAAGGCAATCTATCCATATAATATCCTCCCTCTTTTCTTTCAATTACTTTAATTTCATTATCATTGACATAGGGCATGATGATATAATCTCCTCCCTGAACTGAATTGGGAATACTACAATTATATAATGAATTCTTTCGAGAAAGAGTTATATCTGTACAAAAATCCCCATTGGAGTAAAATAATCCTATTTTAGTTTTTTCCTGATTACTGGTAGGCATTGAAACTATAAAGTTTTTTTCCATTTCGGTCTGGAATAGCTTATTTATAAAGCTAACTCCGTTTTCTTTGATGTTTAATTGCATGTAATTGGTGGTTTTAAACTCTGTATCTGCTACATATCTGCGATTTGCTTTATATTCAATTGTTAAAGGTAATCTATCTATCCATGGGCTGTCTGTCTCTCTTTCTAATACTTTCTTCACACTTTTATCTTCAACATATGGTATTAACATGAAGTTACCAATATAATTTTCCGGTAACTGACAAGTATACTGATACCCTTCATTAGAAAGAACAGTTAAAGGTCCTCGAAAATTACCATCTTTAGGATTATATAATCCAAACTTTACGTCATTATTAGTCGAATCATCAGTTCTTAAGTAAATTATAACTTGTTCTTTCTCTTTAAAGACATATTTATTATTCTCTTTTATTATCCGAAGATGAGAAGTTATTTTTGGATATTTTTTTACAGGATCTGTACCATATTTCTGAACATAAAACCCTCTAATCCACCCCTTAGGTAGTTCAACAAAACCATTTGGAATCTTATCATCTAATGCTAATTTTTTAATATCAACAGAAGCTATGTCAAAACCTGCGATTATATTCGATTTTTCATATTTTTTAAAATCACTTTCTTTTATATAAAGCTTATAACCTAATTCTTCGTCCGAAATTTTCTTAGAAAACCTAACATTAAGCCAATGCCATGAAGATGTTACTGAAATACTTTGATTTAAATTATCTAATGTTGCAGCTAATGCTGGCTCATTCAATTCCTCCTTATCTTTATAAATTCTTAATGTTGCGTATTTATATAAAGCATAAAAATCTCCTGTAATTAAGTTGTTCCAAGGTCCATTCATACGACCTCCCCCTGGCATTAAATTGAAACCATACACGTTTTTGTTGGGTTCAAACCAATAACCATTGTTTAAATCATCACTTCCTATAAGATTAACCGCTGCTGGATTATCGTTGGTTTTAGCTCCTAAATATTCTTTAATATCTGTATAGGATCCCGTACCACACATTCCCAACAATTGATAAAAATCAGCTCTTCGTGGTAATCCCCAAACTGTTGAAATTTTATCATTTTCATACATTACTCCGGTTGGTAATCCTCCATTTCCATAATATTGTCCAAAGTATCTATTGAAATCTTTTGCTGAAACATTATAAGGTACCCCCCAAAGATCCATGTGTTTATGAATTAATTCATCCGTTACGTAATCGGTATTTACAGGTTCATAAAAATTGTTATCCATCCAGTAATATTCTCCAATTTTAATACCGTTGTAATAGGATTTACTGTCACCACTTCGAAATTCTAATTTTAAAATTTCTTTTGTTGAAGAATTTTGTCCTTTTACCTGCCACAGGTTTAAGAACACTAATAAAAACAGAAAATAATTTTTCATATAGTTTAATTTTAAAATTCAATATACAAAATTATATATTTTATTTCATAAAATAAAAATTAAACGAATGCTATATATCATATTAATATACAAAATTATTTTTTACACAAAAAAAGTCTGTGATTACACAGACTTTTAACTACAATAATGTATATTTAATATTATTTTTTATTTGTTTGCAACCAATTTAAAGAAAATTTACATTTTTTATATTGATCCTGAATAGTTATAAAAGTGGTTGGTATTTGATTTTCAACCCATTTCTCTACTATTTCATTTTCTTTGGTCTTTTGAGCAAAGTTTTTAATTCTATTATAATCTATATCCAAATTCATTTTATGAGGAGGTATAACGTCTGTAATTTTTAATAATTTAACTACTGTTCTATTATTATCTGTATCTTCAAATACTTCAGAAACATCCCCTTTAACTAATCCTGACAAATTATATAATATTTTAGTAGGTAACTTAATTTTCTCAAATCTATTATCGCCCGTCTGTTGATTAGACAATACACCTCCATTATATTTTGTATATCTATCATTAGAGTACTTTAAAGCCGCTTCACTAAAAGTTAGTTTACCTGCTTTAATATCTGATTTAATCTGTTCTAATTTCTTTGTAGCCTCTCTGATTTCATCTTTATCAGGAACTGCCATAAGCAAGATATGTCTTAGGTTAAGTACTTGCCCTTTTTTCTTTTCCAGATACACTATATGATAACCATATTCTGTTTCAAACGGATCCGAAATCTGTCCTTCATCCAGACTAAAAGCTACAGCATCAAATTCTTTAACCATTTGTCCTCTTTTAACGTTGGTTATAAGTCCACCACTTTCTGCTGAACCCGGATCCTGAGAATATTTTTTAGCCATATCAGAAAAACTGGCACCTTCCTGTATCTGTTTCTTGATACCTTTAAGCTGATCAATTAATTGCTGCTTATGCGTTTCTGATAGTTCAGGATATAAAAAAATTTGTGCATATTCAATTTCTTCATTTAGGTTAGGAAATTCAGATTCATGTGAATTATAAAATTTCTTAAGATATTCGGGTGAAACATCCACATTTTTAGTAATACTCATCATTTTTCTCTGAGTATACATTTGATTTTTTATCATGGTTTCCAAAACATTTCTTAATTCTCCCATGGTTTTAAACTTGAAATTCTTTAAAACATTTTCATCGGATCCGAAATAATTCCTATAACCATCTAAACGAGAATCGGCTTCTCTGGAAACTTCATCTTTACCTACTGTTACCAATGTGTCTTGTTTCGCTTTATAAAGAATGATTTTTTCTTTCATCATGGTTTCAACAAAATTACATTTGTCTGAAACTATTTGCCCTTCTGAACGAGCATAATTTTCAGCATCATTAATGTCTGATTCTGTAATGATTTCATCACCGACTACTGCTACAATTCCGTCAATTTTCTTCTCCTGACCAAAAGTCAATAATGTGAACGAAAAAAACATGAGCGTTATAAATAATTTATTCATTTCTGTCTTTCTATTTCTATAATTTAATTTTTATTACTGTTCTTAAAATATTGTTACCTGTTTATTTTGAGTATTTAGACTCCAATTCTTTTTCTTGTGAAGGTACAATTTCAATTTTAGCTTTACTTTTCAATTTTTTTATTTCCTGATCCATTTTAAAATCAATGTATAAATCTATATAATTTGTTCTAAATTCTTCCAAATCCATAGGATCATTATTTTTAATATCTTTAATATTAATAACTAATTTTTTAGTTTTATAGTCTGTTGTGTAAACTTTTTTATCGAGTTTGATATCATTAGGCAAATTCAAAGATTCTCTAGTTAATTTCCCTTGATTAATTATCAGCAAAGGTTCATTTTGAGCGTTTACCTTATCTTTATACAATAATTTTATTTCTTCAACAGATTTTTTATCGTTTAGTAATTCTAAAACTTTATTTTTAACTTCATTATTTAAACAATAGTAAAAGTCACCATTGATTCTTTCTTTCCAAATAAACTGTTGCTGATTTTCTTTCAAATACTTTTTTTGACCTTCTGTATCATTTATAGCTTTATCTGTGATTATTGATATGGCTGCATTGATCAAGAGTTTATCATTCAATTTTTTCCATTCCTCTTTATATCTATCAAGTTCAAAATAAAAAATATCGTAATATTGAACTAAATATGTATTTTCCCAAGAATTAATATAAATATTGATTAAATTTTCTACTTCATTAATATTTTTATCAGTAATATTCTGTTTAAGTATATTAAGCAAGTCTTGATTAGTATACAAATATTCACCATTTCCAATATTAACTAAAGTTTTTGTGTCTGAAAGAGTGAAATTTTTAAAATCATTATAATTTTTAGGTAAATTTTGTTTAAAAAGTTTAATTTCATCTTCATCTTCTTTAAAAGAAACTTTATTTTTTAATTCATTTATAAGATTCAAATTTAAATCTCCAACCATATTAGATTGTAACAATCTGTTGTATAGTCTTTTTCTGACTTTAGAATATTGATCATATTGAATTCTGTCTTTTACCACATAGACAGAGTAACAACTATCTGTACGAATAGGCTTTAAAACTGCTGAACTATTATTTAAAACCTGATTGTATAAATCATCGTTATTAATAACTTTTAGTTTTATATCATGGAAAAACAAAATTGAATCATTATTTTTCAGAATATTATCTACACTTTTATTATTTTTTAAATCATCGTATATTAAATCAGCAATATTTTTGCTAGAAGGTGAATTATTTTTTATTCTGTATTCCTTTAATTCTAATTCACCTAAATAATTTCTTTCTTCAGAAACTAAAATCAAGTAATTACCTTGATCTTGATTTACTTCATACACCTTGTTTAAAGGAGCTTTATAAATTTCATTAACCAAAGATTTATTTAATATAAAGAGGTCATAATATGCTGGAATTTTAAAATTAAGCAAAATTGAATACTTTTCAACGGCTTCACTAAATTTGGTTGTATTATTATTAATATTTTTTATTAAGTCCTGAACAAACTTTTTTCGGTTTTTTCCATGTGAGGATAAAAAATTGTCTTCAAAAAACAGAATTTGAATTTTCCTGTCTTTAATAATCTTTTGATAATAATCTTGTAGTAAAGGTTCAATTAAATCTTTTCTGTAATAAAGACTATCTTTCAATTTTTCGCCTTCTTTTATTAAAAGTCTTTCATACATTTCTGATTTATCTACTTTGTATGATAAAGCATATTGTTTAAGTAAATTAAAATCAATGTAATTATTAATGGTTTGCTGAACACCTATTAATTTTAAACTTTTTTGTTGTTGAATTTCAAAATCTTTTGTAAAAATAGTATCACTGTTGATTTTCATCAAAACAGCTTGAGAATACATTGAGATCCCATACAATAAAACAAAAATTGAAAAAAATATTTTTTTCATTTTATTATTATTTTTATACAAAAATAGAGAAACTCCTAAGACCTTGAAAATATTTTTTTGGCTTCATTGTATGACGATTCAAAACTTAACATATTAAACTTGAAATTAGTATTTTTATCCGCTAAAAATGTTAGTATTTTTTCGGTCGGGGGTAAGAAACCAAAATTGTTGCTGACTCGACCATTAGTACTTACCTCCAGGAATTTACACTTCGATGAATTCATGAGCATGAATAATTCTTTAATTACCATGTCATTGTTTAGATAAAAATGTCCTCCTGAAGACAATCCAGGAAAATTTTTATCACAGAAATCAAAAACATTTTTTACTATATCTAAATCTAATAAAGAATTTTCATTACTAAATTTAACAGCGTAAATTTTGTTATTATACAGAACATCTATTTCTGTATCTATTTGATTTAAAATTATAAGCTCACCGTTTGAAAAATCAATATTTATTCTTACTACAATTTTTTCTTTATGTAATGAATTTAAATTTTCAACTAAATAAATCAAATTCGAAGAAATTTCTATAAAATCAATATTATCAATATCTAAAGCTTTAAAAAAGTTTTTTTCATCCGAAACTCTTATATATATTTTAGTCTTGGCTTTATCTATTGAATTTATAAAACCATCTGTTTTTTTCAATAACATTGTATTATTTAAAACAAACGATCCTAAATCAATAGCAAAAAAACCTATTTCTGATAATCGGTTTATATAATTTATTAAAATTTTATCAGAGAGTTTTGCTGAATTACAATTAAATACATCTCCAATATTTTCAATTAATTTCATTGCTAAAATTTATTCAAAAGATTTTAAGTAATTATAAACTAAATGTGTAGGAAACCCCATAATGGTAAAGTATGAACCTTCAATTTTTTCAATTTTTGATAAACCTATCCAATCCTGTATACCATAAGAGCCAGCTTTGTCCATTGGATTAAAGTTATTAACATAATAATTAATTTCTTCTTTATCAAGTTTTAAAAAATGCACCCTGGCAGAGTCAGTAAAAACTTTGTAGTTATCTTTAGTACTAAATCCAACAGAGGTAAAAACTTCATGAGAATGACCTGATAGACTTTTCAACATATTTTCGGCCTCTAATGAATTATTGGGTTTTTCTAATGCTTTATTGTTGTACCATACAATGGTATCAGCTGTAATCAGTATTGTCTTTTCCGGAATTTCCCCATAACTCTTTGACTTATTATATGCTAAATATTCGGTTATTTCTCCGGCTTTCAAATTTCCAGGATAAGATTCATCTATATTTAAACTAATGGTATCAAATTCATATCCAAGACTTTTTAATAATTCCTTTCTTCTCGGAGATTGAGACGCTAATACAATTTGATAATACATAGGTTGTTATATAATTTGCTAAATTATAAAGACTATTTAATTTTGCAAAAAATCAGATTAAATATTATTAATAAAAAAAGCCTTAAAAAAAGGCTTTTTCTATCTATTAAAATTATTTGAATTAAGGAATAAAATTAAATTTTCCTTCAAACATTTTTCCTATAACAGGTAAAGGTTTTTCTTCTCCTTTATTTGCATTTAATATCCCTATAATCATCAATACTAAAAAAACAAGTGATAGTATTCCTAATATGGAAAAAACATTAGAGATTTGCATTAAAATACTAGTCAGTACATTATAAACAACTGCAACTATCATTAGACCAAATGATTGTCTTAAATGATAGGAAACTAGTGAATCTTTAGGCTGTCCTTTGTATGTAAAAAAAGAAACAAGCCATCCAATAAGTGTAATATACGACACAAGTGCTAAAGTCTTATTATTCATAATTTAAAAATTTAATAATTATTTTCTATCTTTTTGCTAAAATACATTATATTTCTTAATTATGATCTTTTGAATAACAGAAAGTATAAATTTTTATGAAATTTATTTCTATACCTATTAAATAGTGAATTATTTAGCTTGTCTATAAGTTAATATATGTAACTTTGATTACAATAATAAATATTTAAATAAAAAAACCTTGCAATAAAATTGCAAGGTTTTTTTATTTAAAAGTACTTTTTTATAAATCTATTGCTTCTCCGTATGCATCTTCAGTAGCACCTTTAAAAGCTTCAGATAGAGTTGGGTGTGGATGAACCGTTGTCAAAATTTCATGAGCGGTAGATTCCAGTCTTCTTACAGCGACTGCTTCTGCAATCATATCTGTAACTCCATTTCCCACCATATGACATCCTAAAAGTTCACCATATTTAGCATCATAAATTACTTTGATAAATCCTTCTGTATCTCCGTTAGCTGTTGCTTTACCAGAAGCTACAAGAGGAAACTTTCCAACTTTCAGTTCATATCCGGCATCTTTTGCTTTTTGTTCAGTCATTCCAACAGAAGCTATTTCCGGAGAACAGTAAGTACAACCTGGAATATTTCCATAATCAATTGGTTCAACTTCTAAGCCTTTAATTTTCTCAACACATAGTACACCTTCTGCAGATGCTACGTGAGCTAAGGCTGGTCCAGGAATAACATCCCCTATTGCGTAATATCCCGGTACGTTTGTTTTATAATAATCATCTACCAGAATACGTCCCTTATCAGTAGCGATTCCAACTTCTTCTAATCCTAAATTTTCAATATTAGCAGCAATTCCTACTGCTGATAGAACTACATCAGCTTCTAATGTAACTTCACCAGCGGTAGTTTTTACATATGCTTTAACACCTTCACCATGAGTCTCTATTTTTTCGACTGATGAATTAGTCATAACTTCTATACCTTGTTTTTTGAGTGATTTTTCAAGATATTTAGATACTTCATTATCTTCTACAGGTACAATATTAGGTAAAAATTCTACAACGGTTACTTTTGTACCCATAGTTGCGTAAAAATATGCGAATTCAATTCCGATTGCTCCTGAACCTACAACTATCATAGATTTTGGCTGTGCAGGAAGAGTTAATGCTTCTCTATATCCTATAACACGAACCCCATCTTGAGGAAGATTAGGTAGAACCCGAGATCTGGCACCGGTTGAAATTATAATATGTGAAGCAGAATATTCAGAAACTTTTCCTTCACTATCAGTAACTTCAATTTTTTTACCAGATTTTACTTTAGCATTTCCCTGAATAACATCAATTTTATTCTTTTTCATGAGAAAGCCTACTCCCTTATTCATCTTATCAGCTACTCCCCGACTTCTTTTAACAATGTTGGAAAAATCAAAAGAGGCTTCAGTTTTATTCAAACCAAACTCTTCTGCATGTTTAATATATTCATAAACGTGAGCACTTTTAAGAAGCGCTTTTGTAGGGATACACCCCCAATTTAAACAAATTCCTCCAAGATTCTCACGTTCTACAACAGCTGTTTTAAACCCTAATTGTGATGCTCTGATAGCTGCCACATATCCTCCAGGTCCGCTGCCGATAACTACAATATCATAATTCATTATCTCAAGTATTTTTAAGGACAAAAATACATTATTTTTATAAATTGTTTATTATAAATTCAAAGTAAAAAAATATTGTCTTATTTTTGTTACTAATTTTATCATACCAAAATGGATCAAAAAAAATATTATCAGGAAGATAGTACTTCCAACGAATTTAATTTAACTCCTAAACAGGAAAACAAAAAAGTTGTCAGCGGAATACTTGCTATATTACTTGGAGCATTAGGCATTCATAAGTTTTATCTAGGTTACACTAAAGAAGGGCTTATCATGTTACTTGTATCTGTACTTTCATGTGGTATTGCCTCAGGTGTAATGGGAATTATTGGTTTAATAGAAGGTATTATTTATTTAACTAAATCCGATGAAAAATTTTACGACACTTATCAGCTAAATCATAAAGGATGGTTCTAAAAAATAAATTAAAAAAACTAAAAAAACAGATTACTTTTAATCTGTTTTTTTAGTTCAAGTAAACTTATAAAATACTTTTTATATGCTTAATGTTGCTTTCTATTGTATCAGCAACTTCTCTAATATTTCCTCCCAACATCATTTTAGCCATAGAAGTAGCCATACCTTTAATTTGAGTCCATTCGATTTTTGGTGGTAATGCTAATGAATTAGGATTTGTCATAATATTAACCAGTACAGGTCCCTGAGTTGAAAATGATTCTAAAATAGCTGATTCAACCTCTTCAGGTTTATGTACATTTATCCCTTTAAAACCCATTGCCTGAGCTATAAGGCCAAAATCAGGATTCACCATATCTGTTTCGTTATCCGGAATACCATCTACTTCCATTTCTAATTTAACCATACCTAATGATCGGTTGTTAAAAACAAAAAGTTTTATGGGCAACTGATATTGATGTATAGTCGCTAAATCTCCTAATAACATAGAAATTCCACCATCTCCGCAAAATGCTATAACTTGCTTAGATGGACATGTTAGTGCGGCTCCTATAGCCATCGGCATAGCATTAGCCATAGTTCCATGACTGAATGATCCTAACATTTTTCTTTCTCCTGTTGCATGAATATAACGAGCCCCCCAAACACAACACATCCCCGTATCAACTGTAAATATAGCATCTTTATCAGCCAGACGATTTATTTCAGAAGCAACGTATTCTGGATGGATTAAATCTTCCTTACCTGGATCTTTTACATATACATTCAATCCGCTTTTTACTTCTTCATATTTTTTCAATTGTTTTTGTAAAAACGAATCTTCTGTTTTAGTATTTATTAATGGTAGTAATACATGTAATGTATCCTCAACTTTTCCACACAGACCTAAATCTATTTTGGCTCTTCTTCCTAATCTTTCCGGTCTTTCTTCAATCTGAATGATTTTTTTATTAACAGGCATAAAATTAGCATATGGAAAATCTGTTCCTAACAACAAAACGACATCGGCTTCATGCATACTTTGAAATGCTGAAGGTAGCCCCAATAATCCTGTCATTCCAACCTCATAAGGATTATTATATTGTGTTCCCATTTTCCCCCTGAAAGAATATCCTACTGGAGATTTTAATTTTTCAGCTAGCTGCAATAGAAGGCTATGTCCTTTGGACGCTCCTATCCCACAATAAATTGTAACCTTATCATTATCATTTAAAATATTTGCTAATTCATATAATTCATCTTCAGAAGGATGAAGAACAGGACTGGTTTTAAATGTTTTAATTGAGCTTACTATATCTACCGCCGGTTTAGATTCTAAATCTCCCGGTAAACCAAAAACAGCTACTCCTTTTCTTGAAATTGCATGCTGTAATGCTGCCTGTAACATTCTGGGAGCCTGTTCCTGCGTTGTTGCTATTCTATTATAAATACTACAATCATCAAAAAGTTTTATTGTATTGGTTTCCTGAAAATATTCTGTACCAAATTCTTGGGTTGCACATGTAGATGCTATTGCAATTACCGGAACATTCCCTCTATTTGCTTCATATAAACCATTGATCAAATGAACATGTCCCGGACCTGAACTACCGGCACAGCAGGCAATTCCATCCAATTCAGCTTCTGCTGCTGCTGCGAAAGCGCCTACTTCTTCATTTCTAACATGAATCCACTTAATATTCCCATTTCTTTTTATTGCTGCATTAAATTCATTCAAACTATCTCCTGTTACAGCGTATACTCTTTTTACACCTGCCTCTACTAACATTTCGACCAACTGGTCTGCTACTTTTTTTGCCATGCTAATTATTTTTAGATCTACAGTTCAAATTTTATTCCATACGTTTAAAAAAACAGATAAATAAACAACAAAAAAAGCCCTGCGTTTAACAGGGCTTTCAATTATTTTATTTTAATTAAATTTCATTGCTGAATTGTTGCAACATTCTTATGTCATTTTCTGTAAACATTCTTATATCTCCAATTTGATACATAAGCATTACAATTCTTTCAATTCCCATACCAAATGCAAAACCACTATATTTTTCCGGATCTATATTAACATTTTTTAAAACATTAGGATCAACCATTCCACATCCTAAAATCTCTAACCATCCGGTACCTTTAGTTATTCGGTAATCTGTTTCTGTTTCCAATCCCCAATAAACATCTACCTCAGCACTGGGTTCAGTAAATGGAAAATAAGAAGGTCTCATCCTAATTTCGGATTTCCCGAACAGTTCAGTTGTAAAATATTGCAATGTTTGTTTTAGATCGGCAAAAGAAACATTCGTATCAATATATAATCCTTCAATCTGGTGAAACATACAGTGCGAACGTGAAGAAATATCTTCATTTCGATAAACTCTTCCGGGAGAAAGAATACGAATTGGAGGTTCATTCTCTTCCATGTATCTGATTTGTACCGAAGAGGTGTGAGTTCTTAAAACTGTATCTGGATTTTTTTCAATAAAGAATGTATCCTGCATATCTCTTGCAGGGTGATATTCTGACATATTTAGAGCTGTAAAATTATGCCAGTCATCTTCTATTTCGGGTCCGTCTGCTACAGTAAAACCAATTTTTTTAAAAATATTTATAATTTTATTTTTAACTATGTTAATCGGATGTCTGCTACCTAAGTTTAAAGGTATTCCGGGTCTGGATAAATCTAATTGAATGTCTGTATTTTTTTGGCCAGCTGTCAATTCTTTAAGAGATTCGATTTTTTGTGTAACCAGTTGTTTTAAATCGTTTACCTGTTTACCAAATTCTTTTTTTTCGTCGTTAGGAACTTCTTTAAATTTTAAAAAAAGATCATTAAGAATCCCTTTTTTTCCTAAATATTTTATTCTAAATTGTTCAACCTCTTCTGGTTTTGCCGAAACAAAACTTTCAACTTCCTTCAAATAATTTTTAATATTTTCGATCATTTTATATTCTTTACTTTCTATTGAATAAATGCTACTCTATTATTATGATGCAAAAATAAGAAAAGAAAAATATATTAATTAACATTTTTATTTTCTTATTAAAAAGTTTTAATTAGTAGTTTTTATAATTTACATTAAATCTATAAAATAAAAAAACCTCCAATATTAGAGGTTTAAGGTTTTTTAAAAGGTTTTAAATTAAATAAACATGCTATATAAAATATATTATACAAAGTTTATAAGAAATAGTTTATTATTTTCGGTTTCTATTGTATTTTCAAATATCATACCACAAAAAAATTTATGTTTATATTTCTTACTCCTTTAAAGAAAAAAGCATCGTGTCTATAAGCTAAGCTGTTAGATTGAGAACACTTCATTATGATATTTTTATTAAAGGAACCTTTGCAAAATATTTAGTAAATCAAATGATTACTCTTCTATTTATAGTGTCATTTAATTTTACTAATTTTGAGTTTTATTAGATATACTCTGTATCATGCTAAAAAAAATAATGGCCGTATGCCTAATATTAACTTTAATAAATTGTAAAACATTGGAAATAGACAAACAAACGTACGATAGTCTTGAAAACGGACTTTACGCAAACATTAAAACAAATAAGGGAGATATGCTGGTAAAATTCTATGATAAAGAATCTCCTGTGACAGTTGCTAATTTTATAGGTTTAGCTGAAGGTAAAATTCCAAACGATGCTAAAAAAGCAGGTGTTCCTTTTTATGATGGAATTATATTCCACCGTGTAATTAAAGACTTCATGATTCAAACAGGTGATCCTCAAGGTACTGGAATGGGAGGCCCCGGATATAGATTTGAGGATGAAAAAAACGATTTAAAGCATAGTGGAACAGGAATTTTGTCCATGGCTAATTCAGGACCTAATACTAATGGCAGCCAATTTTTTATCACAGAAGTTCCGACTCCATGGTTAGATGGACGTCATACAATCTTCGGTGCTGTTATTAAAGGTTTGGAAGTTGTCAACACAATTGCGAATTCAAAAACGGGTGCTCAAGATAAACCTGTTGAAACAATATCAATGGAAAAAGTATCCATTATTACTAAAGGTGATGAATATAAAAATTATGATGCTGCCCATTTTTTTGCTGAAAACAAAGATTTAATTTCTGAAAGAAATAAAAAGTGGCAGGAGGAGAAAGATAAACTTGCTACAACTAAACTTGAAGAACTTAAATCAGGTATGACGCAAACTCCATCAGGTTTATTTTATAAAATAACAGAAAATGGAAATGGTTCGCAAGCTAAAGCAGGGGATACAGTATCTGTTCATTATGAAGGATCTTTAACCAATGGAAATGTATTTGATTCATCTTTTGCCCGTAATGAACCTATTGAGTTTCCTTTAGGTAAAGGAATGGTTATTCAGGGTTGGGAAGAAGGAATTGCTTTATTAAAGGAAGGTGACAAAGCTGAATTTTTAATTCCTCCAGCTTTAGGCTATGGGGCACAGGGTGCCGGTGGAGGAGTAATACCTCCTAATGCATGGTTACTCTTTAAAGTTGAGTTAGTTAAAACAAAATAGTTTTACTGAATATAAAAAAGGGGATATAGACATATATCCCCTTTTTATTTTACGATTATTGTTTAATAAATATAATTAATTAAACAATACTCATTTTTTATTGAAAATATTATTATAAGTTTTTCATGATTTTTATCATAAAAATTTAGCTAAATATAAAATAAAGAGATTATATTTGCATGAAATTCCTACTACATTGATAGGAATTACCTATATAAAATTAGTAACTTAAGTATGAAGAGAAATTTATTATCTGTAAAAACTGCCGGAATCATTCTATTTAGTTCAATAAGCAGTTTAATATCAGCTCAAACTATTATTAAAGGTAAAGTTCAGGATGAAAAACAATCAGGTATAGCTGAGGTTCGTATATCCGTATCGGGAATAGATAACTTAGATACCTATACTGACGAAAATGGAGAGTATAATTTAACACTTCCTAAAGGTAATTATACTTTAACTGCTATAACAGTTGACAATGATGAAACTTCGCAAAAAATCATCGTTGATAATGAGCCTTCTAAAAATGTTAATTTTATAATTAATACTCATCAAATAGATAATATTATTGTAATAGGAACCAGATCCAAGCCCAGAACTTTATTAGATTCTCCTACTCCTGTTGATATAATAGACATAAAAAAGGTTGCAGATAATGGTGCACAGGTTAACGTTAATCAAATATTGAACTATGTTGCTCCATCATTTACCTCTACTCCACAGTCATTAGGTGGAGGAACAGATATGACCGACCCCGCTTCATTGAGAGGGCTAGGTCCCGATCAGGTGCTAGTATTGGTAAATGGCAAAAGAAGATACAATTCTGCATTATTAAATGTAAACGGAACTTTCGGTAAAGGAACCGTGGGAACCGATTTAAATTCCATTCCTGTATCTGCAATAGAAAGAATTGAAATACTCAGGGATGCAGCAGCTGCGCAATATGGAAGTGATGCCGTAGCCGGAGTTATAAATATTGTATTAAAAAAATCAATAAATAAACTTAGTGCTAGTGTTACAGCCGGTCAATACCTAAGTAAAAATGATGCACAAGGAAAAACATCCCATGACGGTGAAAATATTCAGGTAGGTCTAAATTATGGTATCCCTCTGGGAAACGATGGAGGATATATTAATTTTTCCGCTTCTTATGATCAAAGAAATCCTACGGATAGAGGAGGAATATATAACGGAAGTATTTACAAAGATTATTCAAGTGGTACTGCCATAGACAAAACTGATGAATTTTTAGAATCTACCAATACAAATAGAAGAGATTACAGCTTAATTGTTGGACAATCCAAAGCCTTAAACGGTCAATTATCCTATAATGCTTCCCTTCCATTAAATACAAATATAGAAATTTATTCGTTTGGTATTTTCGGGTACAGAAACAGTATTGCTTCTCTTTTCTATCGATATCCCAATTCAGTTAACAATGTTGAGGAAATATATCCAACCGGATTCAGGCCTCAGGCTGAGGCAAGTATATATGATAAGTCTGCTGCAATAGGAATAAAAGGACTTGTTGCATCGTGGAATGTTGAGTTAAGTAATACCTTTGGACAAAACACATTTAACAATAAAACCATTCATTCATTAAATGCCTCGATGGGAAGTAATTCTCCGACCAGTTTTCAGGGAGGAAAATTACAATTTACTCAAAATGTCGTTAACCTGGATGTTTCGAAAAAATTTGATTGGCTTTCCGACGTTAATATTGCCTGGGGAGGAGAATACAGATATGAAAGATACCAAATTATTGCAGGAGAAGAAACATCTTATGCTAATTATGCATTAGGTCGTGAAGTGGTTAATCCAGATGGATCTGTTTCTGTAATTCCGGATATAAATGGAACAATTCCTATTAAATTCGGTCCTGACGGAAAAACTCCTTTGCCTGGAGGCGCACAAGGTAATGCCGGTTTTTCTCCCCAAAATGAAACTGATGCTAATAGAAATTCCCTAGCCGGATATGCAGATGTAGAAATTAATTTTTCTCCTTCATTTTTGATTGATCTTGCAGGGAGATATGAGTATTTTAATGATTTTGGTTCCACTGTAAATGGAAAACTAGCATTTAGATATAAAATTTCAGATCAAATAACATTCAGAGGATCCGGAAGTACCGGATTCAGAGCTCCTTCTCTGCAACAAAAAAATTATTCCAGTACCAGTTCATTATATATAAATGGTAACATGTATGAAGTGGGAACGTTTACTAATGATAGTAAAGTCGCTAAACTTCTGGGAATTCCAAGCCTGAAACCTGAAAAATCAAGGAGTGTAAGTGCCGGACTAACTGCGAAAGCTGGTAGGTTCAATTTTAGTTTAGATGGATATTTTACACGTGTAATTGATCGAATCATATATACCGATTTATTTAGTGGAGATCCAAACGGATCGGAAACAGATAAAGAAATTTATGAAATCTTGCAAAAAGCGGGGGCTCAAAAAGCTCGTTTCTTTGCCAATGCTATTAATACAGAAACTAAAGGTTTAGATGCTGTTATATCATATCATTCTTCGTTAGGTAAAGGAAAATTATCCGTTGATTTAGCCGGTACCATATCTTATACTCAACAAGTGGGTACTATTAATACATCTGAATTGTTGAAAGGTAAAGAGGATATTTATTTTAGTAACGCAAGTAAAGTTTATATTGAAAATGTAATACCTAATCAAAAGTTTAATGTTTCAGTGACTTATTCAATTACAAAATGGAATTTCTTTGTTAGAAATAATTATTTCGGAGGTGTCACTGAACCATCATCTACTCTGGCTTTTCAGCAGTATTATAATCCAAGATGGGTCACTGATGCATCAGCCAGTTATCAAATAAATAAAGCAATTAAATTAACAGTCGGAGCAAATAATATATTTAATACTTATCCTGAAAAAGTAGACAATGCGGCTAACAGCAATAGTGGTCAGTTCGTATATTCCAGATATGTAAGTCAGTTTGGCTTTAACGGACGTTATATCTTTACCCGTTTAAATTTTGATTTTTAAATTATTAAACCTATGAAATATATTTTTTTAACACTAGTATCTTTATTGGGAATTTTCATGTCTGGACAAACCAACGACCAATTATTGGATCCTAAAGAATTTGCAGAAAAATTCAATGATCCTAATATTGTAATTTTAGATGTCAGAACTCCTAAAGAATTTGTTACCGGTCATATTGAAAATGCTATTGACGTTGATTACAGGAATGAAGATTTTAAGGAACAGATTAAAAAGCTTGATCCGGATAAAACTTATCTTGTTTATTGTCGTACCGGAATACGTAGTGCTTCAGCAATAGATTCTTTAAAATCACTGGGATTTAAAAATTTATATGATTTGAAAGGAGGTATAACAGCTTGGAACCAACTAAGTATGCCAACTACAGGAGGACAGCCAGATAAAATATCTTCCGAAGAATACAACAAAATAATTTCATCAGATGCAATTGTCCTTATAGATTTTTATGCGCCTTGGTGTGGTCCTTGTTTAAAAATGGAGCCTATGTTTAAAAGACTTTCCGAACAATATAAAGACCGTCTGACTATTGTAAAAATTAATGCCGATGAAAACAAAGTTTTAGCTAAACCTTATATTGAGAGAGGCTTTCCATTACTTATTGCTTATAAAGATAAGTCCATACAATGGGAACGTGCAGGATTACTGGATGAAGCAGAACTTATAAATTTAATTAATGAATTAATACACTAAACCATGAAAAAAAATATTTTAGTTGTTTTTACACTTTTTATAATGGCCGTATCTGGAGTATACAGTTTTGCTTGTACTACGGCTGTTATCTCTGGAAAAGCAACTCCGGATGGAAGACCATTACTATACAAAAATAGAGATACTCCCTCTTTACATAGCCGTTTAATTTATTCCGATAAGGGAAAATATACTTTTATAGGAATGGTTAACCCTAATGATATTGAAAATAAGCAGGTTCTTAATGGTCATAATAGTGCCGGATTTGCGATAATGAATTCCGATAGTTACAATATTAACTCTGTTGAATTAAAAGAAGATGACAGACAAGACGGCGAAATAATGAGACTTGCACTTGAAACTTGTGCTACGTTAAAAGATTTTGAAAATCTGCTTAATTCTCTTCCTAAACCATTAAAATTAAGTTCTAATTTTGGTGTTATTGATGCAAACGGAGGAGCTGCTTATTACGAAACCGGAATTAATGGTTTTGTGAAATTTGATGCCAATAATCCTCAGACAGCTCCTTTCGGATATATTATTCGTACCAATTATTCATTTTCCGGTGATGTTTCCAAAGGAAAAGGATATAGCAGATATCTGCAGGCTCAAGAATTGATATACAATGGTTCTCTTTCAAATTCTTTAACTCCTAAGTACTTTATGCAGAATATTTCACGCAGCCTTGTACATGGACTTACTAAGACTGATTTAAATCAATATAAAGAAACGTATGCTGCATTCAGGGATTTTATTCCAAGATATTATACTGCTTCAAGCGTAATTTTTCAGGGAGTAAAGCCCGGAGAGTCTCCTTCCCTTACCACGGCTTGGACGGTTCTGGGTTCAACCTTAGGGTCAGTAACTATCCCAATCTGGATAAACGGAAAAAAATCTTTTCCAAAAATACTGACTGCTGACTCTAAACAAAATACACCTATGGACCAGTGGGCAACTCAAATCAAAAATAAACTTTTTCCTATTGAACGAGGAGAAGGAAATGATTATATTCAAGTTCCTTTGCTACTTTCAGTAACACCTCAGTTAATTTCTATTGAAAATTCAATTTTTGATAAATCATCAGAAATATTAACTCAATGGTATGAAAAAGGTAAACCCAACGAACAGGCACTTCAGGAGTTTTATTCTTGGATAGATTCCTATGTCACGCTGGAATATAAAAACAGATTTTTAAATAATTAGTTTTGTAGATTATAAATGAAAAAATCCGGTCTAATGACAGGATTTTTTCATTTTGCTTTCTATTAATTTATAACCATGTTTCTGTAAGTTTCCATTCCATAAAAAAACAGTAAATTTGCGTTTATTGATTATGAAAAATACACCTTTACATTACGGAATCTCACTTGCAATTCTAACTTTAGCCCTGTTTTTTGCAGTCTACTTTTTCTTTTCGGGCTTTAACTATTATTTAATAAGTCTGAGGGTAAATGTATTTGTTTTACCTTCTATATATGTATTATTTACTGTTGTATTATTATATAAACGTACCTCAAAATACAGATTATCATTTAAAGAATGTTTCAAAATTTCATTTACTACTCTTTTTATTGGAGGCACTTTATCTTTACTTTTAATAATATTATTTTTAAATTATGCAGATCCGGATGCACAGATTTTATTACAACATCAAAGAATAGAACAAAACTTAAATAATCTTCATAGTGACTATAATTCTTTAAAAGAACCAACAAAAGAAGAAACAGCCTTGTATAAAGAGCTGGTAAAAAGTTTATCTTCTGACACTACAAAAAATGAACTTTTATTTAATTTTAAAAATTCTTTTGCTATTTTAGGCGTTATATATTTATTTTACCTAACAATATCCTTATTTTTGTCAATATTTTTTAGACTAAGAAATCCAAATGCAATTATCCATAGTAATACCCCTGCTCAACGAAGCTGAATCTCTTGATGAGCTCTTTACAAGAATACGTAAAGTATGTGAAAAAGAAAATTATACTTACGAAGTTGTTTTTGTTGACGACGGAAGTACGGATAGTTCCTGGGAAGTTATTTCCAAATTAAATCAGGAATATCCACAAGTCAAAGGAATCCGGTTCGCCCGCAACTATGGAAAATCGCAAGCTCTTAATGCAGCATTTAAATGTGTACAGGGAGAAGTAGTAGTAACCATGGATGCTGATTTACAAGATTTTCCAGAAGAAATTCCCGGATTAAGAAAGATGATTCTTGAAGATCATTTTGATTTAGTTTCCGGCTGGAAGAAAAAGCGTTACGATAACGTATTAACAAAAAACCTTCCTTCCAAATTATTTAATTGGGCAGCTCAGTCTACTTCCGGAGTAAAACTGCACGATTTTAATTGTGGGCTCAAAGCTTATAAAAAAAGCGTTGTTAAGGCTATTGATGTCTACGGAGATATGCATAGATATATTCCTGTGCTTGCAAAAAACGAAGGTTTTTCTAAAATAGGAGAAAGAGAAGTTCCTCATCAAGCCCGGTTATATGGCAAATCAAAATTTGGAGCTAATCGTTTTGTAAGAGGATTTTTAGATCTTATTACTATTTGGTTCATGTCCAGATTTGGTTCCAGACCCATGCATTTTTTTGGTTTTATAGGTACGCTGATGTTTATCATCGGTTTTATATCTTCTGCCTGGATGGGTGTAAACAAACTGGTTAAAGTATGGAATAATATTCCTGCCCGTTTAATTACTTCCGATCCTTTATTTTATATTGCCTTAACCATGATGGTTTTAGGTGTACTGTTGTTCATTGCCGGTTTTTTAGGTGAACTTATAGTCCAGTTAAAGAGAGGTAAAAAAGAAGATTATACAATTTCTAATTATTTAAATTTATAATAATGAAAAAATATTTATTGAATTTTACAATTATTTCCGCTCTGTTTTTAGTATTATCTTCATGCAGTTTTTCAGTAAAAGGAGAAGGTAAAGTTACTACAAAGGAAATTAAGTTGAACAATATTTCACAATTGAAAGCTGAAGGAAACTATCGCGTAATCTATTTATATGATAATAAAAATCCGCGAATGGTTATTGAAACTTATAAAAATCTGATTGAAAATCTTAAAATCAATAATGCCGGAGGGCAGTTAAGTCTTTCAGAATCCAGAAAAGTTAAAGATACGGATCTTTATAACATTTATATTTATAATCCCGAAATTGAACGATTTGATTTACATAATTCTGTAAACGTAGATATAAATTCTCAGTTAAGAGTTTCCAAATTAAATTTAACTCTTTCTGAAACCTCCAAATTTTTAGGAAATAATATAATTACAGATGAATTAGTTGTAAAAGCGTCCAATACTTCTAAAATAAGTTTACAAGGCACAGCTAATAAAATTATTCTTACAGGAAAAGACCAAAGTGATTTTTCTGCTCCATATCTTGAAATTTCTGACGCTCAAATACTACTTTATAATGTAGCGACTGCTGAAATTAATGTTAAAAACAAACTTACAGGAACTATATCTGACAATTCACAACTTACTTTACTGGGAAATCCAGCTAAAGATTTAAAAGAAAAAGATTTAGCTCAAATAAAGAAAAAGCAATAACAAAAATTACATAAAATGAATTCATTAGAAATTGCAAAAACTTGGTTAAAGGAACCTTTTGATTCTGAAACACAAAAGGCTGTACAAAATTTAATTGATACAAATCCTACCGAACTGGATGATTCCTTTTATAAAAACCTGGAATTTGGTACTGGAGGAATGCGTGGAATTATGGGTGTGGGTACCAATAGATTAAATAAATATACATATGGGCAGGCAACTCAGGGTTTAGCAAATTATTTGCATCAGCAATTTCCTGAGGGTAAGATAAAAGTAGCTATTGCTTTTGATGTTCGTCACAATAGTGACACATTTGCCAAACTGGTGGCAGATGTACTTACTGCTAACGGTATTTTTGTTTACTTATTTGATGAATTCAGACCAACTCCCGAACTATCATATATAGTACGTGATCTCAATTGTAATGCAGGAATCGTTTTAACTGCATCGCATAATCCTCCTGAATATAACGGTTATAAAGTCTATTGGAATGACGGAGCACAGATTGTTCCTCCCCACGACACTGCTATTATTCAAGAAGTTAGAAACGTTAATTTTAAGGATATAAAATTTAACGGAGATGAGACAAAAATTACTTATATAGGTGCAAAAGAGGATGAAAAATTTATAGATGCAGCTATTGAAAATAATCTGTATTTAAAAGGAAAGAAAGATTTAAAGATTGTTTACACCTCACTTCATGGAACTTCAATTACAATACTTCCGGAAACTTTAAGCAAAGCAGGTTATGAAAATGTATTTATAGTTCCGGAACAAAAAAATCCTGACGGAGATTTTCCAACGGTTAAATCTCCTAACCCTGAAGAACCTGAGGCCCTTTCTCTTGCATTAAAATATGCAGAGGAACAAAATGCCGATATTGTTTTTGGTACGGATCCGGATGCAGACAGGCTGGGTATTGCTGTTAGGGATTTAAATGGTAAGTTAGTTTTATTAAACGGTAATCAGGCAAATACTATACTAACTGATTATATATTGCAAAAATGGAAAGCCGATGGAAAAATTGATGGGAAACAATTTATCGGTTCTACTATTGTTACATCCGATATTTTCTTTTCATTAGCTAAATTGTATAATGTAGATTGTAAAGTTGGGCTAACCGGTTTTAAATGGATTGCCGATTTAATTAGAAAAGCGGAAGGTAAAGAAAAATTTATTTGCGGAGGTGAAGAAAGTTTTGGTTTCATGCCTAGCGATTATGTTAGAGATAAGGATTCTATATCTTCTATTCTAGTTGCTTGTGAAGCTGCACAAGAGGCTAAAAATGAAGGTAAAACGTTGTTTGAGAAACTTATTGAAATTTATGAAAAAACAGGTTATTTTTATGAAGAATTAGTTTCTATCGTAAAGAAAGGAAAAGATGGAGCAGAACAAATTGCAAAAATGATGGAAGAATTCCGCATGAACCCACCTAAAGAATTAGTAAGTGAAAAAGTAACCAAAATGGATGATTATCAGTCTTCCGTATCTTTAAACCTTCTTACAGGTGAAAAAACATCTATTGATATTCCTAAATCTAATGTGCTGATTTTCTATACAGATAAAGGTACTAAACTTGCTTGCCGTCCTTCAGGAACAGAACCTAAAATTAAATTTTATTTTTCTGTACAGGATTCACTATCATCTAAAAATGAATTTAATGCTCAATTAGCCAAAGCGCAAAATAAAATTCACAAAATAAAAGAATTTTTAAGTTAGTTCTTTTTACGAGAAAAAATGTCTGAATTTATCAGACATTTTTTTATTCGTATAATCTGATTTGTAAACTATAAAACTAAATCATAAATATGTTATACAAATTGTTAAATTTTTTTGTAATGTTAAAGCTTAAAAACTAATCTATATCTTCACTTAATATATCCACTTTGGATTTAATTATTCTATTTACTTATCTTTTTATGGTATTTTTACCTGATTGATTTACTATTTGAGATTTTTTTAATAATCATATTTAAAATTAATAATAGTCCTATAGAAAAAATTAAATCGTATATAGTTTGGGGTTTTATTTTATTTATTTGTATCAATATAATAATATACATTTGGCTTATTACCTTGTATTTGGATCGGTAGTGATCTATACTATATAATTAATGTTTGAGGTATAAAACACGCACCTAATCCTTGCTGTGAATGAGAACATGGAATTCCTCCCGAAATAATCGGAGAATCTGAAGGCTTAACGGAATTGACTTTTTTTAGCACTTCACCAAACCCTTTTATCAAAAAATCTACTCCTTCAGGAAAATCTTCAATTATTTTTTAGCTGTTACTTTTGAATATATTTTAGGTTACTCAAAATTTACTTTTATCTTCTTCTTTTTATATTATAAAATTTAGAGGTTCTTTAAAATCTTTGATCGTTTTTATTTTCATTTCAGATGAATAATAAGCCAAAGTATATGGTTCTACAGAATGTGTAAGCCAAACATTTCCTCCTATAACAGAATCATGACCAATACTTGTTTCACCTCCTAAAATAGTCGCTCCTGCATAAATGACTACGTTATCCTCAACGGTTGGATGTCTTTTAACCTTAGATAGATTTTTAGTTACAAAAAGAGCTCCCAAAGTAACTCCCTGATAAATTTTAACATTATTACCAATAATGGTAGTTTCTCCTATCACTGTCCCAGTTCCATGGTCTAAAAAGAAATTATCTCCTATTTTCGCTCCCGGATGTATATCAACACCCACTTTAGCATGAGCATATTCAGAAAAAAGACGCGGTATGATAGGCACCTGCATTTTATAAAATTCATGTGCAATACGATGAACTGATAATGCAAAAAATCCTGGATAGGTCAATACAATTTCTTCAAGTGATTCTGCGGCCGGATCATGAGCTAAGAATGTTTGTGCATCGTTATAAAGTCTTTGTTGAATACCTGATATTTTAGTGAAAAAATCAATAATTATCTTTTCAGCTTTATCAGCTTCCATAAGTCTTGAAAAATTGGAAAGCAAAATTTTATAAATAAGTAATAGTTCTGCTTCTGATTGATTATTATCCGGAATTTCACAAATTGGAAACATTTGAGAGAATAATTTTTCAACAACATTTTCCAGCTCTTGTTTATTAATAGGTAAATAAATGGGCTTGGATCTAAACTGAGTAATAAATTCATTTATCCGTTTATTTATATCTGAGGGAATAGTATCATTGTCTGATGATTTTTTCATTATTTGTCAATTAAGATTAATCAGGTTTTATTAATTCTAATTTTTAATCATTAAATTGGTTGAATTAAAATCTTAAAATTTATAATTAAAGTTAAAAAAAAAAGCAATTCTAAAATAGAATTGCTTATAATTTATTATTATTAAAGAAATATTTATTTCAATAAATCTTGCATTTTTTCTTGTTCTTCTCTGGCTAAGTACTCATCTACCAGAATTTTACCGCTATGCTCATCTAAAATTATTTTTTTTCTCGAAGCAATTTCTACTTGTTTTTGAGGAGGTACAGTAAAGAATGAACCTACTACAGCACCTCTATCTAAACTGGTTATAGCTAGACCGTTTTTAGAACTTTTTCGGATTCTGTAATAGCTATTAAGAAGTCTTTCATCTATTTTAGAAGCAAACTCCTGAGATTTTTCCAAAAGAAAATTTTCTTCTTTTTCAGTTTCTTTTATTAAGTTAGATAATTCCGCTTTTTTATGATTTAAGTGATCTTCAAAACTAGAAAATTTTACTCTTTGTTCTTCTATCTGTGACTTTTTGAACTCGATTTTAGCATTAAGCTCTTTAATTTTCTTGTTCTGTAATTGAATCTCCAGCTCTTGATATTCAATTTCTTTTGTTAAAGCTTCAAACTCTCTGTTATTTCTCACATTATCTTGCTGAGATTTGTATTTTTTAATCTGAGCTTCAGAATTTTTGTTTAATTCGTTTTTTACTTTAATATCATTCGTCAGGTTTACTACTTCATCTTCAATTTTTCCAATTCTTTTTTCTAAACCAGCAATTTCATTTTCCAAATCCTCAACTTCTATAGGTAACTCACCCCGTAAATTTTTTAACTCATCCAAACGAGAATCTATGATTTGTAAATCATATAATGCTCTCAGCTTTTCTTCTACTGTAGTGGTATCCGCTTTTTTATTTGTAGCCATAGGGTTGGTATAATTATTTTTAGAATTTATTTTCAACTTTCTTTAAGATTGCAAAATTACTAAATTTTATGATATATTTGATATTTAATCAAAGATTTCCGCTTAGTAACTAGCAACTTTATTTGACTAATGTCATCTACTCATGTTACTATTTATTATATTTCATAAAAAATATTTTACCGGATTAGTTTTTACTTCAGAAATTACCATTTTACAAGATTCAGAAATATAATTTTTTAAATAATTGAAGAGCAAATTTTTGGTAAACTGTTCACTTTCATAATGACCTATATCTGCTAGTAAAATTTTTCCTTCTGCCTGAAAAAACTCATGATACTTAATATCAGAAGTTACAAACGCATCTGCTCCGGCTGCTATAGCTTTTTTTATAGCAAAACTACCTGAACCTCCAAGCAGTGCCACTTTTTTCACTTTTTTACTTGTAAAAGATGTATGACGAATGCACTTTGTAGGTAATGATAATTTTAATTTTTGCAAAAAGTCAGTTTCGGAAATCTCATATTCAAGCTCTCCAATCCTACCCATACCTAAATCCTGATTTTCATTTTCCAGAGTATATATTTCATATGCAA
Organism: Apibacter raozihei; assembly: GCF_004014855.1. Taxonomy (NCBI): domain Bacteria; kingdom Pseudomonadati; phylum Bacteroidota; class Flavobacteriia; order Flavobacteriales; family Weeksellaceae; genus Apibacter; species Apibacter raozihei. The sequence goes on along the minus strand of NZ_CP034930.1, from coordinate 2,442,692 downwards.
TTTCTTCATAGGGGTGCGATTCACGCAGGGAATTCAATATCTTGTATTGTTTGTAATCTTCAAAAATTACACTAACCTGTATTTCATCAACTTCTTCCGGTTTATTAATCTCTCCGATATAAGGCTGAGAATTTTCCGTGGGTAAGAATGAACCTTTACCCTCAATTTTAAAGCTACAATTCTTATAATTTCCAATTTCACCAGCTCCAGATTCAAACAATGCTTTTTGAACATTCTCTACATGTGAAACAGGGACATAGGTTTGTATTTTTTTTATTCCTTGAATTTTAGGAATTAGAGGTTTTAAATTGTGTACTCCTAAACGTTTTGCTATTTCGTAATTTACTCCTTCTTTGGCAATATCTAAATTCGTATGTATAGCATATATATTAATATTATTTCTAATTGCTTTAATCACTGCTTTTTCAACATAGTTTTTACCAGTTATTGATTTCAAACCTGAAAAAATTATAGGATGGAACGTTACTATCAGATTGCATTCGCAATGAATCGCTTCTTCTACTACTTCTTCCAGGCAGTCTAATGTTATAAGGATTCCTTTAATATTATCGGATTGATTGCCTACAAGTAAACCTACATTATCAAATGATTCAGCATTGGAAACCGGAGCTATTTTTTCTAACAAGCTAGATATATCGGCTACTTTCATTTCTTTTATTTTATTTTCAAATATATTATATGACCATCTAAATAACAAGATAAATAAAAAGAAAAACGGCTGATAAATCTATCAGCCGTTTATATTATTACCGATTAAACTCGGATAAATTAATCTTCAGCAGTTACTCCATCTGAAACAACATCAAATGAGTAATCATATTCTACAGTTCTGTGTAAACGAACTTTAGCAGTATATTTTCCTAATCTTTTGATTGTATTTCCAGGAATTTTGATGTATTTTTTTTCAATTTTAACACCTGCTTTAGCTAAAGCTTCTGCTAAATCGTTATTGTTTACAGAACCGAAGAGTCTGTCTCCTGTACCTACTTTTGCAGGAATAGTAACGGTAACTTCTTTTAATTTGGCAACAATTTCGTTAGCTGTTTTAACTAATGCTGCTTCTTCTGCAGCTCTTTCCTCTAAAGTAGCTTCTAAAGCTGCTTTATTTTTAGGTGTAGCTAGTAAAGCTAATCCTTGAGGAATTAAAAAATTACGAGCATAACCTGGCTTAACATTAACCACGTCAAACTCTAATCCTAAATTTTCTACGTCTTTTTTAAGAATTACTTCCATGATTTCTTTTTTCTTTGAATTAAGGTTTTAACTGATCTCCTACATATGGTAATAATGCCAAATGTCTTGCTCTTTTAATTGCTTGAGATACTTTTCTTTGAAATTTTAAAGAAGTTCCGGTAAGTCTTCTTGGAAGAATTTTACCTTGTTCGTTTACAAATTTTAATAAAAAATCAGGATCTTTATAATCAACGTATTTAATACCGTATTTTTTGAAACGGCAATATTTTTTTTCTGTTTTGGTGTCAATATCTAACTGACTTAAAAACTTAACTTCGCTGGCATTTCCTCCTGCTGCCTGTTTTGCTAGATCATCTATTGCCATGTCTTATTTTTTTAAAGATTTAACTTTTTCTTCTCTTTTTCTAGCCCATTCTACTCCGTGTTTATCTAATTTCACGGTAAGAAATCTTAAAATTCTTTCGTCTCTTTTGAATGCTAATTCCAGAGTATTCACAATATCTCCGGGAGCTTGAAACTCAATAAGATGATAGAATCCGTTTCTTTTAAGCTGAATTGAATAAGCTAATTTTTTTAATCCCCAGTTTTCCTGGTTTACAATAGTTGCGTTGTTTTCTTTGAGAAGGTTCTCAAAAGATTTAACTGCTTCCTCTACCTGAGAATCCGATAGAACGGGAGTTAATATGAAAACAGTTTCATAATGATTCATAAATCAAATTTTTTATTATTTTTTCGAACGGCAAATATAGGGCGTTTAATTGATTTTACAAAATTAAATTAACTAGAGCATAGTATTTCAAAATAAAAAGAGAGAATATATATTCTCTCTTTTTATTTATCTATATTTACAATTGATTATAATTACGTAAGGCCTGCTTTACAATATCTTCATCTACCGCAACATCGAATACGGCTTTTCCTATTCTTTCCAGTAATACAAATTTGATTTCATTATTTGTATTTTTCTTATCATTCTGCATAAAGTTAAATATCTCCTTAAAATAATCTTCTTTAATATCTATCTTTTTATACAATGACAAAATATACTCTTTGATATCTTCATACTCCAATTCTGATAATAATCCTTTTTTAACGGATATGTAACTTTCCACTATCATTCCCATAGCTACACCCTCCCCATGTAAAATAGGATTACCCTGTTCCAGAAAGAAACTTTCAACAGCATGTCCAATGGTATGTCCGAAATTTAATATTTTTCTTAATCCTGTTTCTGTAAAATCCTGAGAAACTACTTCTTTCTTAATTTCAATACTAGTTCTGATTAAGTCATCCATATCTTCCAGATGTATTCCGTTAAGAGAAGTTATTTCTTTCCAATATTTTTCGTCTGCAATTAATCCGTGTTTTATAATTTCTGCAAAACCACTGAGAATTTGTTCTTTTGATAAGGTGGATAAAAAACCTGGATCTACCATAACCAATTCAGGAAGAGCAAAATTTCCTATCTGATTTTTATGACTGCCCAAGTCCACACCGGTTTTCCCCCCTATAGAAGCATCTACCATAGATAACAGGGTGGTCGGTACATTTATAAAACTTACACCTCTTTTATAACAGTTGGCTACAAAGGCTCCCATATCTGTAAGCACTCCCCCTCCTATATTTATAATAAGACCTTTTCTATCAATTTTTAGTTCAGTCAAAGCTTCCCAAAGATTGATACATACGTATAAATTTTTATTGACCTCACCGGATTCTATTTCCAGAATTTCAATTTCAGATTCTGATTCTATCTCTGATATAATTTGAGGCAGGCAAAATTCATGCGTATTTTCATCAACAAGAAAAACTATTTTGGTAGGATTATTAGTTTTTATAAACTGATTAATTTGTTTAATTCCTTCCTCGGCGTAATATATGGGATTAATAACGTTCATTTTTTGGTATATATAATTATTCGCTTCTTCTGTTTCCTAATAAAATCATAACAAAATAAAGTAATTGAGCTAAAGACCCTAGAGCGGCTACTAAATAAGTTCTTGCTGCCCACTTTAGAGCATCTTTACATTCATCATATTCATTAGGCTGTACAATCTGATTGTTTTCTAACCAGGCTAATGCTCTATTACTTGCATCATATTCTACCGGTAGGGTTACAAATGCAAAAAGAGTAGTGACTGCAAATAGTGCTATACCTATAGCCAAAACAATAGTGTTACCTGAATAAGCCATTATTGCTATTCCTGCCAGCAAAACCCATTGCAGAAGATTAGAACTGATACTAACCACAGGCACTAATTTGGAACGTAACTGAAGCATCGAATATCCTACGGCATGCTGAACTGCATGTCCACACTCATGAGCTGCTACAGCTGCTGCAGCTGTAGATCGCTGACTGTAAACTCCTTCAGATAAATTAACTGTTTTATTAGCCGGATTATAGTGATCTGTAAGCATTCCCGAAGTGGAAATTACTTCAACATCTGTAATTCCATTGTCTATCAACATTTTTTCAGCTATCTCTTTACCGCTCATCCCATTGGATAATCTTGTCTTTGAATACTTATCAAATTTAGATTTTAACCTGTTTTGGACTATAAAGCTTATCACAAAGATAGCTCCAGTTATTAATAAATAAATTGGATCATATGCCATACTATATAATTTCTAAATATTATTTTAATAAATGTAATTTTCGTACTTAAATTTTAATATTCATAATTCATAACTATATTTGCTAAAATTATGCCTTTTTTCATTAACATAACAAATCGACAGTAAAAATAAAATCATGCCTATGAACTCAATTGAAGTTAGAGAGGTTATAACATCATCAGATTTAAAAAAGTTTATAAAATTTCCGAATAATTTATATAAAAACAATCCGTATTATGTTCCGGCTTTGATTTCAGAAGAGATGGCAATTTTTGACGAAAATACAAATCCTGTTTTTGAGTTTTCTATATGCAAAAAATATCTTGCTTATAAAAGCGGAAACATTGTCGGACGCATTGCCGTAATAATCAACAAAAAAGAAGTTACAGATCTTGGAATAAAAAAGGTGAGGTTTGGATGGTTTGATGTTATAGATGATATTGAGGTTACAAAATCTCTATTAGCTATGGCTTACGATATGGCAAATGAAAATCAGTTTCGCCGAATTGAAGGTCCCGTAGGATTTACCAATCTGGATAAAGCAGGTCTGCTCAGCAAAGGATATGACAAATTGGCTACTATGATTGGTATCTACAACTTTCCTTATTATCATGAACATTTCAAAAATTTAGGTTTTTTAAAGGCTAATGAATGGGTTGAATTTTATATTGAAGTAGTATCTGAACTTCCTGAAAAGGTAATTCGTTTTTCTAAACTTTTGAAAGAAAAATATAAATTGAAAGCTCTTCAATTCAAGACTAAAGAAGAGTTAATGGAATACAGCGATCAGATTTTTCAATTACTTGACGATACCTACAAAGTATTACCTACCTATGTTCCGTTTTCAAAAAAACAAATTGATTATTACAAAAAAAAATATATTCCTTTTATTAATAAAGATTACGTTATATGTATAGCAGATGAAAATAATAATCTGGTCGGATTTGCAATAACAATGCCTTCTTATTCCAAAGCTTTACAAAAAGCTAATGGTAAGCTTTTTCCTTTTGGATGGTTTCATCTCTTACGTGCTTCTAAAAATAATGAATGGGCTAATTTCTACTTAATAGGTATACACCCGGATTATCAGAGAAAAGGTATTACTGCCATTGTTCTTAAAGAATTTTTTGAATTATTTACTTCTAAAGGAATTAAATATCTGGAAACTAATCCTGAACTTGACGATAATAAAAGTATTCAGTTATTATGGAAAGATTATAATCCGGTAAATCATAAAAGAAGAATAACATATTATAAAGAAATATAATGATTAAAGGATTAATAAATAAAAATAAATTTATTAATAAATATTTTTATAAATTTTATTATTTTATAAAAAAAAGCGCACTTCGTTTTAAAATTAATAATGACATAATTGGTGAAAATAATCTGATTTTTTATAGTCCAAATTGTGTTTTTTCTAATATAACTTTTGATATTAAAGGAAATAATAATAAAGTAGTAATTAATGGTAATTGCAAGCTTAATAATGTTACTTTTTATATAAGGGGTAATAATTGTATCATCGAACTAGATGAACATATTTATTTTAATGAAAAAGGAACGTTGTGGATAGAAGATGATCATGGGAAAATCATAATTGGATCCCATAGTACTTTTGAAGATATTTTAATTGCTTCAACAGAACCTAATTCTGAAATTATAATAGGTAAAGATTGTATGTTTTCTGATGGAATTGAAATCAGAACCGGAGATTCTCATTCAATTTATGATATAAATACAAATAAGCGGATCAATTATGCTAAAAATATATCTATTGGTGACCATGTCTGGGCAGGTGCAAACAGTACATTTTTAAAAGGATCAAAAGTTTCTTCAAATTCAATTGTAGGTATTAAAAGTTTAGTCACGCAACAATTTGTTGAAAATAATGTAATTATCGGAGGCATTCCCGGGAAAATAATAAAGCGTAATATTACTTGGGGAAGAAAAAGGACTTATGATAATTAATATTTTAAACTTCTTTTTCCATTATATAGTCTTCCATTAAAAATCCTTTTCCAATATCTATATTTTCACTCCCAGAAATGGAAAAACCCATATTTTTATAAAATGATACTGCTTTATTAAATCGATTTACATTTAAAATTAATAACTTATTTTTTTCTTTTATTGCTCGTTTTTCAACTTCTTGGATTAGTTTTTTCCCAATACCTTTACCCTGAGTATCTGGTAATACATAGATTTTATGTATTTTAGTTATCTGGGGTTTGTAATTGATTTGGTATGACAGATAACCAAAAAAAATTCCTTTTTCTGCAATCAGAAAATATTTATGATTTAATTCAGTGATTTGATTTTTCATTGCCTCGATGCTATACATCATACTCAGCATATAATCAATTTGATCTTTAGATAATATTTGGCCGAAAGTATCAGGCCAGGTTTTGTATGCAATATCTTTAATTATTGAATAATGTTCTTGAGTAGCATTTATTATTTCCATACCCTTTTATATATTAATGAAAAGAAAATAGCCCGAAAAAAAAATTTTTCGAGCCATTTTTTATACTAAAATATTTGACAATTATTCCGCTTTAATATCATTAGATAAGCTGGCAAATAAGAACTCTCTGTTCATTCTTGCTATATTTTCCAATGAGATACCTTTTGGACATTCCACTTCACAGGCTCCGGTATTCGTACAGTTACCAAAACCTTCTTCATCCATTTTCCGAACCATATTAAGAACCCTGCGGGTAGCTTCCACTCTTCCTTGTGGTAATAAGGCATATTGTGACACTTTTGCTGATACAAACAGCATAGCAGAACCATTTTTACAAGTTGCTACACAAGCTCCACACCCAATACAAGCTGCAGCTGCAAATGCTTTATCCGCTTTTTCTTTTTCTACAGGTATTGCATTGGCATCAATGGTATTTCCTGAAGTATTAACAGAAACAAATCCTCCGGCATGCTGAATCCTGTCAAATGCAGTTCTGTCCACAATCAAGTCTTTAATCACCGGGAAACCAGCAGATCTCCAAGGTTCTATCACAATTGTATCTCCATCATTAAACATTCTCATGTGCAACTGACATGTAGTGATCCCTCGGTCAGGACCATGTGCTCGCCCGTTAATAAATAGAGAACACATTCCGCAAATACCTTCACGACAATCATGGTCAAAAGATACCGGCTCTTTATCTTGTTCAACCAGCTGTTCATTTAGCATGTCCAGCATTTCCAAAAATGAACTTTCAGTTGATACTCCTTCTAATTTATATTCTTCAAATTTTCCTTGTTGTCCACTACCCGCTTGTCTCCAAACTTTTAATGTTAGGTTTAATAATTTTCCTGCCATTTTTCTTATCTTTTACAGGTTATTTATAATTTCTTGCTGCTATTTTAATATACTTGTAATTCAGGTCTTCTTTATGAAGAATTTCCTGATTTATATCTTCACCATTATATTCCCAAGCCGCAACGTAAGAATATTGTTCATCATCACGTAAAGTTTCACCTTCTTCTGTCTGATATTCCGTTCTGAAATGTCCGCCACACGATTCATTCCTATTTAATGCATCTATAGCCATTAATTGTCCTAATTCAAGAAAATCAGCAACCCTTCCGGCTTTTTCAAGTTCCATATTGATTGTTTTGTCAGATCCAGGAACTTTCACATCTCTCCAAAACTCTTTTCTAATCTCTTCTATTTCTTTTATAGCTTCTTTTAATCCTTCAGCATCCCTGGCCATACCTACTTTATTCCACATGACTCTTCCTAATTTTTTGTGGAAATAATCAACGGTTTTCGAACCTTTGTTTGTTAAGAAATGCTGTATTCTTTCATTAACCTGTTTTTCAGCTTCTTCAAATTCTGGTGTATCAGTAGAAATAGTACCCGTTCTGATATCATCTGCTAAATAGTCTGCGATTGTGTAAGGCAATACAAAGTATCCGTCAGCCAGTCCCTGCATTAATGCAGATGCTCCTAAACGGTTAGCGCCATGATCCGAAAAGTTAGCTTCTCCGGTGACAAAACATCCCGGAATTGAGCTCATCAGATTATAGTCTACCCATACGCCTCCCATAGTGTAGTGAACTGCCGGATAAATTTTCATCGGAGTTTCATACGGATTATCCCCTGTAATTTTTTCATACATGGTAAACAGATTTCCATATTTTTCTTCTACTACTTTTTTACCTAACTTTATGATTTCTTCCTGAGAAGGATTATGAATATCTAATTCGTTTGCTTTTTCTTTTCCATATTTAACAAAGGATGCTGAAAAGTCAAGATAAACACCTTCACCTGTAGCATTATTCTCAATACCAAAACCAGCATCACATCTTTCTTTAGCTGCACGGGAAGCTACGTCTCTTGGAACTAAATTACCAAATGCCGGATATCTTCTTTCAAGATAGTAATCTCTATCCTCCTCTGCAATATCGGTAGGTTTAAGTTTACCTGCTCTAACAGCTTCTGCATCTTCTTTTTTCTTAGGTACCCAGATTCGTCCATCGTTTCTCAAAGATTCTGACATCAATGTAAGTTTAGATTGTTGATCTCCGTGAACCGGAATACAAGTCGGATGTATTTGGGTGAAACAAGGATTAGCGAATGCAGCTCCTTTTTTATGAATTTTCCATACTGAAGTCCCGTTAGAGCCCATAGCATTGGTTGATAAGAAAAAAACATTTCCATATCCTCCTGACGCTATTACTACAGCATGCGCAGAATGTCTTTGAATTTCTCCGGTAACCAAATCCCTTGCAATAATTCCTCTGGCTTTTCCGTCAACCACAACCAGCTCCAGCATTTCATGCCTGTTAAACATTTGTAAACGTCCTTTTCCAATTTGTCTGTTCATTGCAGAATAAGCTCCTAACAATAACTGTTGACCGGTTTGACCTGCGGCATAAAAAGTTCTCTGAACCTGAGTTCCACCAAAAGAACGATTATCCAAAAGCCCTCCATATTCTCTGGCAAAAGGTACTCCCTGAGCTACACACTGGTCTATAATTGATCCGGAAACTTCAGCAAGTCTATATACATTTGCTTCACGAGCTCTGTAATCTCCTCCTTTAATAGTATCGTAAAAAAGTCTGTAAACACTATCTCCATCATTCTGATAATTTTTGGCAGCATTTATTCCTCCCTGGGCAGCAATGGAATGCGCTCTTCTCGGAGAGTCCTGATAACAAAAAGCTTTCACATTATATCCCATTTCTGCTAAAGAAGCAGCTGCAGCTCCACCAGCTAAGCCGGTTCCAATTATTATAACATCTATTTTACCTCTATTATTGGGTGCGACCAAGCGCATATGATCTTTATGATTTTTCCATTTTTCATGGATATCTCCTTCTGGAATTCTTGAATCTAATTTTATACTCATTGGGTATTGTCTTAAGATTAGTAATTATAGTTAAACTAAAGCATTGCCTTTTAAGAAAAAATATACGGCAATTGAGGCAAAACCAATTGCTATAAATATAAAGTAAGCTTTACCAAGAATTTTTATAACCGGAGTATAAATTCTGTGATTAAACCCTACTGACTGGAATGAGGATGCAAAACCGTGACTTAAATGTAATCCTAAAAAGATGAATGCTACTACATATATCAGAGTATATACCGGACTTTTAAATAATTCGGTAACTAATAAGTAATCATCTTTAACCTCACCAAATTTGATGGGTACAAAATAATTATATAAATGCAATAATAGAAATACAAGAATCAGCACTCCTGTATAAATCATCGTTCTTGAATTAAAAGGGGTGTTTGCTGAAAACTGATTTACAGCATACCTTTCTTTTCCTCTAGCTTTTTGATTTTTTAATGTAAGCACGATTCCTAAAAGAATGTGGTAGATAAAACCAAAAGCCAGCACATATTGCATAACCTGAATCAACGGGTTAGTAGCCATGAAATGAGAAGCTTCGTTAAATGTTTCTCTACCTATAAATAAAGTTAAATTAACACTTAAATGAACTAGTAAGAAAATCATAAGGAAGAACCCTGTCAAAGCCATCATAAACTTTCTCCCAATCGAGGAAGAGTAAAATCTTGTCATAATATTTCAATGTTTTATTTTGGATAACAAATTTAAGTAATGAACCCCTGAGGATGCTATGACAAATATCACATTTTATTCTTTTAGAATCCATCTAAATAAAGAATTTGTTATTCCGGACTAATATAAATTCAAAATTTATAAAAAAATATATTATATTCTATAAATAATTTAAATATTTATATTTAATCATTCGCTTACTTTAACTATTTTCCAGTAAGTAGTAATTAATTATAAGCCATTAAAAATATGAATTAATTATTGTTTTAAACATGTTCTTCTCATGATTGCATAAAAACCAATTTAAAGACAGACAGCTAGTTTTATATAAGTAAATTATCTATAGGTGAGTTTCATCTTTTGTCTTTAGATTTATTTAGACTTTATTAAATTTAAGATATTTTAATTGTAACTTTAGGTTTAACAGTTATAATTAAAAGTATAAATTCTAAATCTATAAAAAAGTAAGATTTATTAAAAAAAATATATAGTATTTGTTATGAATAATATAAAGTTGATACTATCAAAAAATGATAATTCATATGAATTTTATGTAATTTCTATTCTGGAGGTAAACGAAAAGTAATAGGCAAACGGAAGTTCGTTCTTACAGGCTTACCATCCACTTTACCGGGCTTCCACATTTTATTGGTTTTATACACTGCTTTAATAGCCATTTCATCTAAACCATAACCTAGCTTTTTACCAACAACCCTAACATTACTGATTGTTCCGTCTTTTTCAATTGCAAACTTAATTAAGATTCTTCCTTCGATACCATTATAACTTGCTTCATCAGTATATTCTATAAACTGAGAAATATATTGAGTTACGTCTCCTTTAATAAATATGGCATTTGACTCAGAAGTTTTATATAATGTAACTTTTTTTTTGGGCTCAGGAATTATCATTGTTTCAGATACTTTTTTATTATCGGATTCTCTATACACATTAAAAACTTTTTTTTTATTTTCAGTTTCCGGTTTTAAATATAAAAATACCAATCCTAATACGATTAATAAAAAAATAATCATGACAATTTCAATTCTTTTTTTTATATAGAATAACCATTTATTTTTCATAACCAATTTTAATATTTCATAGTTCTCACAAAAATAACCTATTTTAAGATACCTTAATATTTAAATATTATTTATCATGAAAATAGGTATGGACATAGACAAAGGATAATTGATTCTTAGAGAGCTATTCAAATCAATTAGAATAAATTACATTATTTTTTTAATGGATTCAATAGAAATACCCTTCAGAGCATATTCTAATTTGCTCCTACAAAACAAACTTTAATTTCTCTTCCTTTTTTTAACTCAAAAAAGGATTACAATGTTTCTCTCAATACTACTTTTAATTTTTGCTAAACCAGGATTTTTTTGGCTTTAAAATTTTTCTTATTCTGAAACAAATTAATTGTATTTAATATTATCATTTACTTATTAGCTTCAGAATTATTATGATTAGTTAAATTTAGAGTATAAAAAAATAATTATATTATGTTTCTACGATTGTCTCTAATAATTTTATTTAAATATTTATTAGGGAACTATTTTAAGTTTAGATAATTGATTTAAAATTATTCATTGATATCAAAATTAGAACATCAATCATTCGTCTTTAATCGTAATCTTAATTCATATGAATTAACAAATAGGTAAAAAAACTACCTGCTAAAAGAGATAGTTTTTTATAAATTTTAAAAAATTTTATTCTGGGGGTAAACGGAAAGTAATAGGCAAACGGAAGTTTGTTCTTACAGGCTTTCCATCCATTTTAGCAGGCTTCCACATTTTATTGGTTTTATACACTGCTTTAACAACCATTTCATCTAGACCATCACCCAACTTTTTACTTGCCACCCGTACATTTGTTATAGTTCCATCCTTTTCAACTACAAATTTAATGAGAATATTTCCTTGAGTACCGTTATCACGTGCCCGATCTGTATATTCGATAAACTGAGAAATATATTGAGTTACATTGCCTTTAGTGAACTCTGCATTTACTTCAACTTTATCAAATATTCTATCATCATTAACCGAAGGTACTGGAGAAGAACCAGGATTCCTTGCCTGACTAGTGGTAGCTTTCCCTTCTTTGGTTTCATTTGATATGATCTTATTCTCCGTTTCTTTAGCCTCAGGAACTAACAATGTTTCAGATACTTTTTTATTATCGGATTCTTTATACACTTTAAAAACTTTTTTTTGATTTTCAGTTTCTGGTTTTAAATAAAAAAATATCAATCCTAATACGATTAGTAAGAAAATAATCATTGCAATGTCAATTCTCTTTTTGATATAGAATAACCATTTATTTTTCATAATCAATTTTAAATTTTCATAGTTCTCACAAAAATAACCTATTTTAAGATACTTTAAAATTTATATATATTATTTATCATAAAAAATAGGTAAGGATATAGACAAAGGATAATAGATTTTTAGAGATCTATTTAAATCAATAACAATAATTTACCATAATTTATATTATGGTATTTTTATAATGGATTCAGTAGCAATACTTTTCAAAGCATATTCTAATTTGTTCCTACAAAACAAACTTTAATTTTTCTTTTTTTTAACTCAAAAAGGATTACAATGTTTCTCTCAATACTACTTTTAATTTTTGCTAAACCAAGATTGTTTAGACTTTTAAATTTTTCTTATTCCGAAACAAATTAATTGCATTAAATATTATCATTAACTTATTAGCTTCGGAATTATTATGATTAGCTAAATTTAGAGTATAAAAAATGTTGATATATGTTTATAAAATTTTATATAATAATTTTATATCAAAATTAAAACATCAATCATTCGATTTTGATCGCAATGTTAATTCATATGAATTAACAAATAGGTAAAAAAAAACTATCTCTTAAAAGAGATAGTTTTTTTAAATTTTAAAAAATTTTATTCTGGAGGTAAACGGAAAGTAATAGGCAAACGGAAGTTTGTTCTTACAGGCTTTCCATCTATTTTACCTGGTTTCCACATTTTGTTGGTTTTCTGAACGGCTTTAATTGCAATCTCGTCTAAGCCATCACCCAACTTTTTACTTGCTACCCGTACATTAGTTATAGTTCCATCCTTTTCAACTACAAACTTAATAAGAATATTTCCTTGAGTACCGTTATCACGTGCCCGATCTGAATATTCGATAAACTGAGAAATATATTGAGTTACATTCCCTTTAGTGAACTCTGCATTTACTTCCACATTATCAAACGCCTGAGTATCATCAACCGGTGGTTTTGGTGGTGGTGGTCCTGGGGGAGCTTCAACCTTAGGACCGGGATTTCCAGCTTGACTGCTAGTAGCTTTCCCCTCTTTGTTTTCAGTTGATATAACCTTATTCTCTGTTTCTTTTGCCTCAGGAACTGTTTCTTCTTTAACAACCACTTTCTTAGGTTCCGGAACAACTACTTTTATAGAAGCAATTTCTTCCTGTTCTACTTTAGGTGGAGGTGGTGGCTCATTATTTTGTTCAAAAATTTCTTCTTCTTCTTTAGGAATTTCTATTTCCGTAAGATTAGCAACCACTGAAACTTCATTTTCTTTTTTGCCCGCCTGCCATCTGTTATAAAAATATAACACCAGCACAAACAGAACAAAAATAGTCGTTCCTATAAGAAAGGCTTTTAGAAGATACCCCTTCTCATTTTGTCTAAGTCTATAGGCTCCATAGCTTTTGTTCTTTTGCTCAAATACTATATCATCTAAAGACTTTAGTTTATTTTGTGCCATTTCTATTAATTTTTCTGTTTTACTTTATTTTTTCCTGATAAACCTGTTTTTCTTTAGATGATAAATCCTTAATACCATATCTTGTGGAATTAGTTATCTCCATTTCATCTAAAATATCAACCAGATTTTTATAATTTGAATCATCCGCTGGTTTAATAATAATAGTAAATTTATCTTTATCGGCCTGCTTTTGTGCTGTTAAAATCTCTTTTCTGATACCTTCTTTAGAATAATCAGTAACATTAAGATTAGAAGCATTTAAGTCACTTTGTTCTAATTGATGCCAATAAATTTTATCATCTTTACCTAAAATCAGTGTCAGGGAGTTTTTTATTTTAATCTCAGGAATTTCACTTGGTGGTATATCCACCTTAGGCGGCATATTCAAATGCATAATATTGGGCTTAGTAAACGTAGTAGTAAACATAAAGAAAGTAATAAGCAAAAAACCTAAATCACACATGGGAGCCATGTCGACATTTAGATTCATTTTTTTTGCACGTACTTTTCCTTTATCTCCACCGCTACTGCTTGTATCTACACCTGCTGACATATTGTATATCTCTTTTTTTAATTAAAATAAACGAAATTATTCAGGTTTACTTTCGGATGAAGTAATTAACTGAAACTTATTCATACTCTTTTCCTGTAAACGAGCTAAAAGATTTTTAAACATAGGATACTGGGTTTTCATATCCCCTTTTATACCTAAATCTATTGAATCCCCTACTTTTTTCACTACCTGTCTGGCTTCAAAAACCCAATCCACTATTTGAGGATTTATACTATCACCCGGAATACCCGGAATCTGAACACGTTCTCGTTGACTTTCTGACAGTGCTAAATATTCCTTTAGCTGCTGAACAGGTACTCCAAAATCAGAAATATTTTTAAATTCTTGTTTTTCTTTATCAGAAAATTGAATTTTATATTTATCTCCCATAGCCTCTAATAATGGAATTTTATATTTATCTTCATCCATTGAAAAATAATATTTCCCATCCTGAGTTACGGAAATTTTCATCATTCCATGATCTTTTAATTTTATCTGAGATACAGATGAAGGCGGGTCAATTGTGACAGTTTCTTTAGGTTTGAACTGAGTAGTCAAAATAAAGAACGTCAAAAGTAACCAAGCCAAATCACTCATAGGCGTCATGTCTATGTGTATCCCATGTCTTTTTGGTTTAACTCTTGCCATTTTTAGTTTTTAAATTATTAAAATAATTTTATTATTAATTTTTTAAGTCTATTATAAGAATAGAAAGTAAAAAAATAATTAATGGTGAGCTGCAAAAGACTGCTGAATGCTTAAACCAACTTCGTCAATCTTGAATGTTAAAGTATCGATTTTTGAAGTAAAAAAGTTATAAGTTATAATTGCTAAAGCAGAAGCTCCAATACCTAAAGCCGTATTAACCAATGCTTCAGAAATACCTACTGATAAAGCTGCTGCATCCGGAGAACCTCCTCCATCACCTAAAGCAAAGAATGCTTTAATCATACCTATTACTGTTCCCATTAAAGCTACTAAAGTACCAACGGAAGCTATCGTTGCAAGAATAGTCATGTTCTTTTCCAACATAGGCATCTCTAACGTAGTAGCTTCTTCCAAAGTTTTACTTAATGATGCTAGTTTTTGTTCTTTATCTAAAGTATTATCGTTTGCCAGATTCTTATATGAAATCAATCCTTCTTTAACAACATTTCCTATGGAGCCTTTTTGCTTGTCACATAGACTGATTGCCTCATTGATTTGATTTTTGTCTAACAAACTTCTGATTTGATTCACAAAATTGGTTAAGCTTCCGGTTCCTTCTGCTTTCCCGATAATAAAAAATCTTTCAATTGAAAACACAAGTACCATTAGTACAAAAGAAATTAAGAATGGTACAATAATACCTCCTTTGTGAATAATCCCCATAAAGGTAGTAGGTTTACCATCAGTGGTACCTCCTTCAAAATTTGAAGAATTTCCTAAAATTAGATGATAAATTAATTCTCCTATTACAAGTAAAATAACAATTGTAATAAAAGGATTTAATCCCCCTGCTTTTCTGGCTGGTGTGTTTGATTGAGTTAATTGTTGTTTTTCCATCTGATATTAAATTAATTTTTTAATGATTTTTAAAAATTTACGTAAAATAAATACAAAAAAGTTTAACTAGCAATAGTTTATGTTAAGTTTATATTAAGTTTAACTAAAGCAAAGCTTAAAATTCACAATATTTATGCCATGTTTCTTCGAAATATTTACTACGTAATTATCTGTTTATTTATTTTACAATAATCTGACTGATTCAGGAACAAAAGCTTCATAATTCCCTTTGTACTTGATTATCTCTCTTACAATACTGGAACTAATAAAGGATTTTCCGGAAGAAGTCAGAAAAAAAACGGTTTCTATTGATTTTTTAGATAGTGTACGATTGGTATGAGCAATTGCCTTTTCAAATTCAAAATCGGCAGGATTTCTAAGCCCTCTTATGATGTAAGGTGCTTGTTTTCTGTGACAGTAATCAATGGTTAATTCTTCAAAAGAATCTACCTCCACGTTTGGATAATTCTTTACAGTTTCTCTGATCCATTCCATTCTCTTCTCAAGAGGAAACATATAACTTTTGGTTGAATTATTACCTATAGCTACAATTATTTTCTCAAATAAGGGTACGGCTCTTTCTATAATATCGAAATGACCGAGGGTGATAGGATCAAAAGAGCCTGGAAATACTGCAACTCTTTTCATTATTTTAATTAAATTTTATTATTTTTTGTGCTCTTTCTATAGCTAAAGAAATTTCGTTATCTAAAAGATCTGAAAAATTATATCCTGCTTCTTTTACTTGTTGCGGAAATATACTAGCCGGCGAACAACCCGGATTAGTATTGATTTCAAGAAAATACGGTTCATTTTCTATAAGAATAAAATCCAGCCTTGAAAAACCCGTCATATCTAAGGACTTATAAATAAATGCAGCCGCTTCTCTAATTTTTTCATTCTGTACATCAGAAAGATTTGCTGGAGTTATTTCTTCTGAAGCACCCATATATTTTGCTTCATAATCAAAAAATTCATTTTGCGAAATTATTTCAGTGGTACTTACTACAGTCACCTGATCTTTATATTTCATTACACCAACCTGAACTTCTCTACCGTCTAAAAAACTTTCAATTAAGACAGAACGATCTTCTTTAAAGGCTAATTCTAAAGCAGGAAAAAATTCTTCAACATTTTTTACCTTTGAAACTCCCAAACTGGAACCTGATTGGTTAGGCTTAACAAAACATGGAAGTCCTACCTGACTGATTATTTGTTCTGCTTGTATGGATTCCCCTTGGTTTAAATAAACTGATTGAGCCATAGATACACCAAATTTTTTCAATACAGATAAAGTATCTCTTTTATTGAATGTAAGGGCAGAATTGTAAAATGAGCATCCTGAATAAGGAATATCAAGTAATTGCCAATACGCTTGAAGCAAGCCATCTTCTCCGGGGGTACCATGAATTGTGTTCAACAAAACATCAAAGCGTACTTTATTACCATTTAAATTAAAACTGAAATCTCCTTTATCTATAGGGTAATGATTTTCCCCAACAATTACTTCCCAGCCTTTCTTTAAAATATGTATCTGATAAACCTCTTTATATTTATTCTTGTTTATCTGTGAAAAAAAATAATTACCACTTTTTAGGGAAACAACACTTTCGTCTGAGTAACCTCCCATTACAATTCCTACTGTTAACATATATTGTACTGCTAATTAACTACTTTCGTTGCATGAGGCTGAATTCAGCTTAACAGCCCACACTACAAAAGTAAAACATATTTTCATGAATAAACTATATTATTTTTATTATTTATATATTTGCTTTGTAAAAAGTATGTATGAAAATCATCAAATTGTTAGCCACTTGGCAATTTTGGGTTAGTTTAATCCTTGCAGTAGCAATATTTTTCGGCCTTATGCAAGGAACTTTTTTATGGTTGAACGCCTATACTAATCATGGAGTTCAGGTAGAAGTTCCTAATATTAAAAATTTAAATTTGGATCAAGCTGTAATTAAACTGGATGAAGTTTCACTGGAATACGAAATAGACACATCTAAATACGATCCTAAATATAAACCTTATGAAATTTTAGATATTTATCCCCTTATAGGCTCAAATGTTAAAAAAGGAAGAAGGATATTTATAAGAGCTAACGCCAAAACATGGAAACCTGTAGCTGTTCCTAATATCATTGGAAAATATAAATATCTTGCATTTAGCCAGCTTAACCTGGTAGGACTTAAAGTATCTGATACTATCTATGAACCTAGTTTAGCAGTGAATACGGTAATAAAACTTTTATACAAAGGAAAAGAGATTCAACCGGGTGTAACTCTTCCCCGATTTTCACAATTAACAGTAGTGCTTGCCAAAGGCCTAGCTAAAAATGTATCTGTACCAAGTTTTATTGGTATGGATGAAGAAGGAGCAAAAAGAGTTATTACTGAAAACTTATTCTCTGTAGGCTCTATTATCTACGATGATCCAGAAGACAAGACCAACACCCGAGTATATTACCAGGTGCCTGCGGCTGCTTCTGTATACGATCAGGGGCAACCTATAGACTTATATTTAAGTTCAAGACCTATTGAGGAATTGAGAATTAAAATACAAAATTTAGATGCTACTTTTAACCGTAATTATGTCGAACAACCTATAGACTCATTAAGCATACCTGATGAACCTGATTTTACTACGCAGGAACACCCTGCCACTCCACCGTCAAGTCCTTCAGGCTCTTCTGGTAGCCAGCCAAATGGTTCAAGTACAAATAATAAATTTCCTAAGCCGACGGAAAATCATACTAAACCAAATTCCGTAAATAAAGAAGAAAGTAGAAGACCTAACAGAGTTATTGTAGAATAACCAAGAAATTTATATGAAAGATTTAGATAATGGTTCATTGGAAAATGAAACGGATGAATTGTATGAACATTTCAAACTAATTGTTGATAAAGGTCAGAGTCTGGTACGAATTGATAAATATTTAATCAACTTTATTGAAAACGCTACCCGAAATAAAATACAACAGGCTGCTAAAGCAGGAAATATATTGGTTAATAATCTACCGGTAAAATCTAATTATAAGGTAAAACCCAGCGATAAAGTTTCTATTGTTCTGGCACACCCTCCGCGTGATACTACCATTATTCCACAGAATATTCCTATTACAATTATATATGAAGATGAAGATCTTCTGGTGGTAAACAAAGAGCCAGGAATGGTTGTGCATCCCGGTTTTGGTAATTTTGAAGGGACACTGATCAATGCACTGGCCTATCATTTCAGCCAGCTTCCCTTTTTTCAAACAGATTTAGACAAACGCCCCGGCTTAGTGCATCGTATAGATAAAGATACATCCGGACTTTTAGTTATTGCTAAAAACGAGTATTCAATGAATCATTTAGCCAAGCAGTTTTTTAATAAGACTACTAAAAGAGTTTACAATGCATTGGTTTGGGGGAATTTTGAGGAAGATGAAGGTACTATAACTGGGCATATAGGTAGAGATTTGAGAGATCGTATGCAAATGGCTGTTTTTAAAGATGGTTCTCAAGGAAAACATGCTGTAACTCACTACAAGGTCATAGAAAGATTCCGATATGTGACGTGGGTGGAATGTCAACTGGAAACAGGAAGGACTCATCAAATACGTGCTCATATGAAATCTATTGGCCATACTCTTTTCAACGATGCAAGATATGGTGGTGATATAATTTTAAAGGGAACTACCTTTACTAAATATAAACAATTTGTTGAAAATTGTTTTCAACTTCTTCCCAGACAGGCATTGCATGCAAGAACTTTAGGATTTATACATCCTACATCTAAAAAAGAGATGCATTTCGAAGCGGCACTACCTGAAGATATGAATCAGGTTCTTGATAAATGGAGAATCTATACCAACACGCGAACATCAGAGGAATAAATTTTACTGATTGGCTTATTATTAATACTTTTTATTTATCAATACATTTTTAAATTAAAAACAATAAATTTGTAATTCATTGTAATATTGTAATATGAAAAACAGCTTATATAATATTCCTAAAATAAAAAATACAGATAAAAATAACTTTGCATTAATTGCTGGTCCATGTATAATAGAAGGAGAACAAATGGCAATGGATATTGCCGGGAAAGTTATTGAAATAACGGATAAGTTAGGAATACCCTATATTTTTAAGGGTTCCTTCAAAAAGGCAAATAGATCGAGAGTTGATAGTTTTACTACAATCGGAGAACAAAAATCTTTAGAAATTCTTAAAAAAGTGGGTGATACTTTTTCTATTCCCACAACAACCGATATTCATGAAAATGAGCATGCATCTCTGGCGGCTAAATATGTTGATGTATTACAAATACCTGCATTTTTAATCCGACAAACCGATTTATTAGTTGCAGCAGCCGAAACTGGAAAATATATTACTCTTAAAAAAGGTCAGTTTCTTTCTCCCGAATCTATGCAATTTGCTGCACAAAAAATTAAAGATTCAGGAAATGATAACTATGCAATTATTGATAGAGGATCTTCTTTTGGTTACCATGACCTTATAGTAGATTTCAGAGGTATACCTACTATGCGTAATTATGCTCCTGTAATATTGGATGTTACGCATTCCTTGCAACAACCGAACCAGACAACCGGTGTAACAGGAGGACGTCCGGATATGATTGAAACCATAGCTAAAGCAGGAATCGCTGTAGGTGCTGACGGTATTTTTA
Source organism: Apibacter raozihei (assembly GCF_004014855.1). Taxonomy (NCBI): domain Bacteria; kingdom Pseudomonadati; phylum Bacteroidota; class Flavobacteriia; order Flavobacteriales; family Weeksellaceae; genus Apibacter; species Apibacter raozihei. The sequence continues at coordinate 2,422,278 of NZ_CP034930.1, read as the reverse complement.
TTGAAACACATCCCCATCCAGCCCAAGCCCTTTCCGACGGTGCCAACATGTTAAGATTAGATTTACTTGAAAGTCTATTGGAAAAGTTAATAAAAATCCGAGAAGCTATCATATAATTAATTGCTTAGCAATTTTTAATTTATGACGATTATTTATTGTTCGGTATGAATTCAAATTTATTAATTTTAGATTTAGATGAAACACTCATTCATTCTATTGAAACAAAACTTGATGTAGAGCCTGATTTTTATTTTGAACCTTATTATGTATACAAAAGGCCATATTTAAGCCATTTTCTAAATGAAATAAAAGAACATTTCAAAATTGCAATCTGGAGTTCAGCTGATGACAATTATGTTTCACATATAGCAGATCAGATTAAACCTGAATCTTTAAATTATGAATTTGTATGGGGACGCTCAAGATGTTCTCCAAAAAGAGATAGCTTTATGGACAGATATATCTATGAAAAAAGGCTCTACAAAATTAAAAGTAAAAAATATAATCTTGAAAAGACTATCATTGTAGACGATACTCCGGAAAAAGTACGTGTTAATTATGGGAATGCCGTTTATATAAAAGAATTTAACGGAGAAAGCACTGATAAAGAACTTACTTACTTATTACCTTATCTGATATCTTTGAAGAATGTCACAAACATTCGTAATATTGAAAAAAGAGGTTGGAGATCCTTGGTTTAAATAAATTATGACGGATACGAATTTAATACAAAAATATAATGTTCCCGGGCCCCGATATACGAGTTACCCGACAGTGCCATACTGGAACGAAAATAATTTTACAATAGAAAGTTGGCTTAGCTCTCTACAAAAATCCTTTTTGGAAAGTAATACAAAAGAAGGTATTAGTTTATATCTTCATTTGCCTTTTTGCGAAAGCTTATGCACATTTTGTGCCTGTAATAAAAGAATTACAAAGCAACACAACGTTGAAACCCCTTACATAGAAGCTGTTTTAAAAGAATGGATGCTTTATGTTAACCTTTTGCCAGAAAAACCAATTATACGAGAAATACACTTAGGAGGAGGAACACCTTCATTTTTTTCTCCAGATAATTTACGTTTTCTATTAGAAAATATTTTATCTGAAGCTATAGTTCATCCAGATAAAGAATTTAGTTTTGAAGGTCATCCTAACAACACTACTTATGATCATTTAAAAACTTTATATGATTTGGGTTTTCGAAGGGTAAGCTTCGGCGTTCAGGATTACGATCCAGAAGTACAAAAAGCGATACACCGAATGCAACCAGTAGAAAATGTAAAGGAAGTTACGGAAATAGCTCGTGAAATTGGTTATGATAGCATCAGTCATGACCTTGTTTTTGGATTACCTTTTCAAAACCTGGATAAAGTTATAAATACTATAAAAATTACAGAAAGCTTACACCCTGATAGAATTGCTTTCTATTCCTATGCTCATGTTCCCTGGATTAAAGGCGTCGGACAAAGAGGTTTTAAAGAAGAAGATCTTCCTAGTGGAGAAGAAAAACGTGAACTGTATGAAAAAGGAAAGGAATTATTAGAAAAAATAGGTTACTGGGAAATAGGTATGGATCATTTTTCTTTAAAAACCGATTCTCTTTATCAATCAATGCTTAATAAAAAAATTCACAGGAATTTTATGGGTTATACCTCATCTTCTACTCAAGTGATGATAGGTCTGGGTGTTTCATCTATTTCTGATAGCTGGTATGCTTTTGCACAAAATGTAAAAACTTTGGAAGAATATTATGCCAAACTGGAAATTAATGAATTTCCTGTTTTTAAAGGTCATATTTTAACGAATGAAGATTTACTCATTAGAAGACATATTCTTAATCTGATGTGTTTACTTGAAACACACTACGATACTAAATTTTTGAATGATTTTCCTGAAATATTTGATAGATTGCGTGAATTTGAAGATGATCATCTTATACAAATCACTGATAATTCTATCTTTGTCAAAGAAGAAGGAAGGTCATTTATTAGAAATATTTGTATGGCTTTTGATTTACGAATGATGGAAAATGCTCCTCAAACTAAACTCTTTTCAATGACGGTTTGACATTAGTTTTAAGTTAATAAAAAAAAAGTTAATCATATTATTTAATACTCATCATTTTAAAACTATGTAAATTTTAAAAAACGCTGAGATTTTAATGTAAATTTGTTTTGTGAGAAAGTCAATTAATCTAACTAACATATCGGGAGTTTCCCCATTAATCAAAGATTACCTACAAGGGAATAACTCTGTTTCTTCGCTTTATGATAAAAATCTAAGCTTTGAAAATTTAATTTTACAAGGTAAAGAAAAAGTTGAAAAATATAAACACAGAAAAGTTTTAGTTACAGAACTTCTCAATCAATATAAAAAAATTGATTTAACAGAGATACAAAAAAACAATCTTCATAAGTTATCATTAGAAAATACCGTCACAATTACAACTGGTCATCAACTTAATTTAATGACAGGGCCCTTATATTTTATTTATAAAATATTACAGGTTATAAAGCTTTGTGAAAGTATGAACAGGCAACAATCTGAATTATTTTATGTACCCATTTTTTGGATGGCAACTGAAGATCATGATTTTAAAGAAATAAATCATTTTTATTTTAAAAATAAAAAAATTGAGTGGAATGGAGATTATAATGATTTTGTAGGTGAAATTTCAATTAATAATTCCAACTTTAAAAACACACTAACAGAATTTTATAATGAACTTAAATATTTTCCTAATGGAAAAGAGTTAAGAGAAATTATTGAAAAATCATATTTTACTGAAGAAAATCTAGTTGATGCTACCCGGGTTCTTGTGCACGAATTATTTAAAAACTACGGTTTGTTATCTATTGATGGTAATAATAAATCACTGAAATCGCTTTTTTCATCTTTTGTTAAGGATGATATTGTTGAAAAAAAATCTTACCAACTAGTTACAGAAACCATTCAGGATATCAAGTCAGATTATAAAATACAAGTAAACCCAAGAAAAATTAACTTCTTTTATCACTTAAATCAACAACGTAATAGAATTGATGAAACAAATGGAAAGTATTATATATTAGGTACCTGTAAAAATTTTACACAAGAGGAAATTTTAAAAGAACTTGAAAACTTCCCTGAAAGATTTAGTCCTAATGCACTTTTGCGCCCTGTTTATCAAGAACTTATTTTACCAAATGTGGCTTATGTTGGAGGGAATGCCGAAATTGCCTATTGGCTGGAATTAAAAAATTACTTTGATCATCAGGATCTGCCCTACCCTATATTGATTCCCAGAAATTCATTTCTCTTAATAACAGAAAATCAAAAAGAAAAATTAGATAAATATCAATTAGATAGTGAAAAATTATTCTTACCAAAAGAAAAAATAATCAAAAATCTTGTGTGTCAAAATTCAAAAGAAAAATTTGATTTTAATAAATATGAAGAACGATTAGCAACTATTTTCAACGATTTACTTCTTGAATCTTCTAAAACTGATGATTCATGGAAGAATATGATTCTTGCACAACAAAAAAAGCAATTAAACGGATTAAATAAAATAAATAAACGCTTTTACAAAGCTGAAAGACGAAAGTATCATGATCTAATTAAAAATTTTGAACAGTTATATTCTGAACTATTTCCTGCTGAGAACTGGCAAGAAAGAAGAGTTAATTTTTCAGAATATTTTGCCGTATATGGAGACGATTTTATTAAACTTCTATACAATGAAATATCTGAATATGAATCAGTTATAAATTTATCTACCTTATAATTAAATATTTAATTACATTTGCATCAAAGTATTCTAATAAAATGAAAAAGTATTTTATAATATTGTTAACATTTTTTATTAGCTCATTTTTTATTGCTCAGCAAAAAAAACATGTAGTTGAACCTAAAGAAACATTATATGGTCTTAGTAAAAAATATAATGTAACGATCGATGATCTTAGAAAAGCTAACCCACAGCTGAATACCAGAGTTCCTCAAATAGGAGAAACTTTGATCATCCCGGATAAAAACACTATAATTGAAACGACCAAACCTTCAAAACCTGTTAAAGAAGTTATTACTTCTAATAATGCCATCAAAACTGAAGAGAATTCTTCTGATTATATTTTTATAACAGTTGAACCTAAAGAAACTTTATATAGATTAAGTAAAAAATACGGTACAACGGTTGAAAATCTGAGAAAGCTCAATCCGAATATGGATGAAAAAGGTCCTAAAATTGGTGAGATTTTAAAAGTTCCGGCTATAGCTAGTAGTAATTCCGACTCTGATAAATCTACTACTAAAAAAGATAAAGAAAAAAACAAAACAAAAAATAAACAAGATATTCAGGAAACTACAGAAACTGAAATTATCAGCAGCACAGTCCCTGATACTACGGTTGATGAAAATAAACCTGGTATAACAAAAGATGCTTTGAACATTGTGCTATTTTTACCTTTTTACCCGGATACCACAGGTTTTTTAAAAGAAAAGGAAATCTCAACCCAATTTTATTCTGGAGTAAGGCTAGCTTTAGACTCTCTAACTCATAAAGGGAAAAAAATTAATCTTGAAATACTTGATAGTGGAAATGATACCAAATTTCAAAATAGTCTTTCTACTTATGACTTTTCCAATACTCACCTGATTATTGGTCCACTGTTTAAATCTAGCTTAAAACAGGCAGCAGACGTTTTGAACAAAATACCGATTGTTTCTCCTTTTACTTCCAGTGACGATTTAGATACTTACGATAATTTAATTCTGTATGATACAAAAGAACAAATACTTGCAGAAAAATTGGTTAATGAAATGCTTAAAAAATACGATAACGAAAAAGTCTATATCGTTTATGATGATGATCATAATCAAACAGCAGCATTTTTTAAATCCTATATTCTAAATAAAAAAAGTAAAGCCGAGATTATTCTTACTAAAAATGTTGATGATATAAAACCTGTTCAAAATTTAGTTACAGATGAATACAATAAGTTTTACACAATCTTAGTTTCCGATCAAAATAGCTTAACTCAAAACTATTTGGATCATTTGATTGAATTTGACAGAGATCAGGTTCAACCAATTTCTCTTTTTTATTCTTCATTATTTGATGATAAAAAATATATGGATAAATTATTAGATTTAGGGCTTATATATTCTGATACTAATTATGTAAACGAATACGGTTTTAATGAACAAAAAACAATTAACATCTATAAGAAAAAATTCTGTACTATTCCAGGAAAATATGCTGTTGCTGGTTTTGATGTGACTTATGATATTATAAGCCGCATGGATTCTAAGGGAAGTTTGTCAAATTCTGCCATGAAAACAGAAGGAAAACAACTTAGCAACAAATATTCCTTTATAAGGGTTAAAAAGAATGGAGCTTGGGCCAATCAGGGTGCCAGAATTATACAACTTTTAAAATAACAACTAAATTATAAAACATACGAATACTAAATGAATTCATTAATATTTCCCGGACAGGGATCTCAATTTCCCGGAATGGGGAAAGATTTATATGACAGCAGGTCTGACATTAAAGAAATGATGAACTCTGCTAATGATATCTTAGGATTTAATATTCTGGATATTATGTTTAATGGAACTAAAGAGCAATTAATGCAAACAAAAGTTACTCAGCCAGCCATATTCATTCATTCAATAGCAGCGGCTAAAGTAATTGAAAATGCCCGGACAGAAATGGTAGCCGGACACTCTCTTGGAGAGTTTTCTGCCTTGGTAGGTAATGGTGTACTTTCTTTTGACAATGGGTTAAAATTGGTATATGAAAGAGCGTTGGCAATGCAGGAAGCCTGTGAAGAAAATCCATCTTCTATGGCTGCTATAATAGGCTTATCTGATGAAATTGTAGAAATTGTATGTAAAGAAATTTCTTCCGAAAATCATCTGGTAGTTCCAGCAAATTATAACTGTCCAGGACAACTGGTTATTTCCGGACATACTGAGGCTGTAAAAGAAGCTTGTGAAATACTTACTGAAAAAGGAGCAAGAAGAGCTCTTCTTTTACCTGTAAGTGGAGCCTTCCATTCTCCCCTTATGCAAAGTGCACAAGATCGCTTAGCTTCTGCTATAAACAATACAAAATTTAATCATCCCAGCGTTCCTATTTATCAAAATGCAACCAGCTCTGCTGTAAAAAATATTGATGAAATAAGACTAAATTTGATTAAACAATTGACTTCTCCTGTAAATTGGACTCAGACAGTTAAAAATATGATTGATGATGATTGTTCTGTTTTTATTGAAACAGGTCCTGGAAAAGTATTACAAGGACTAATTAAAAAAATTGATGAGTCTGTAGAAGTATCTTCACTTTCTTCAAATTAAATATTACTTCGTATACATAAAAATTAAAATCGGAATTTTTTCCGATTTTTTTTCTTATATTCTCTTATCAAAAATTATCACGAGAATTTTTTCTACATTATAGGTTTGTTATTGTTCTGCCTGTAATATTCCAATTTTGAATTAAATAAATTAGCCATACTTACAGCTCTCTTTTTAGTCTCATCGGCATTAATACCAGAAAATTGTTCATCAATATTTTTTATAAAAATATCTATCCAGCGATCAAAATGTATTTTTGTTACAGGCATAGTACTATGAGGAGCAAACGGACTACCATAATACGTATGTTCTTTCAAAATTACTGTCTGCCAAAATCGGTACATCTTCTCCAGATGAGATGTCCAGTTATCTTGGATTATATTTTCAAAAATATCTTTTAACAAATCATCTTTTCTTATTTTACTGTAAAAAGTATCAACCATTTGTTTGATATCATTTATTCCCTCAATATCATTTTTCATAAATCCTTACTATAAAATGACTAATTTAGATCTTTTAAATGTAACAATTATAAATTAATCAATACTTATACAATTAGCAAGTTAACAGAAGATCATGATTTCATTAAAAAATATCCAAAAATATTACGACATTGGCCACAATAAACTACATGTACTCAAAGGAATAAATTTGGAAATAGCAGAAGGTGAAATGGTCGCAATAATGGGATCTTCAGGTTCTGGTAAATCAACATTACTTAATATATTAGGAATTCTTGATTATGCAGATTCCGGAGACTATATTTTAGACGGAGTAAATATAGGTAATACTATCAGTGAAAATAAAGCCGCCGATTATCGAAATAAGTTTTTAGGCTTTGTATTCCAGTCTTTTAATCTGATAGGATTTAAAAATGCACTTGAAAACGTTGCTTTACCTTTATATTACCAAAAAATTAAAAAATCTAAAAGAAATAAAATAGCAATGGAATACCTTACTCAGGTAGGATTAAATGATCGTGCAGATCATATGCCTAATGAGCTTTCAGGTGGGCAAAAACAACGGGTTGCTATAGCTAGGGCTCTTGTTACTCACCCTAAAGTAATTCTTGCTGACGAACCTACCGGAGCTCTGGATAGCCAGACTACTTACGATGTAATGAAGTTTTTTCAGCAAATTAATAATGAAGGCAAAACTATCCTGATAGTAACACATGAGCCTGAAGTGGCAAAGCAATGTAAAAGAATTGTTTTCCTAAAAGACGGAGTTATTGAAAGTGATGAAATCATTGAACAAGAAGTTTTAAAATAAACAAGAATTATGTTTGATTTAGAGCGTTGGCAGGAAATATTTTATTCAATTAGTCAAAATAAACTCAGAACTTTCCTTTCCGGTTTTACTATTACCTTAGGTTTATTTATTTTCATAATATTGTTTGGCATGGGAAACGGTCTTCAAAATGGGTTTATGGAGCAGTTTATTAATAGGGCCAGCAATGTAATCACTTTTAAGCCGGGTAAAGCTTCTGAAGCCTTTCTGGGTTTACAGGAAAATCGAACCATTACACTTAAAAACGAAGATTTAGATTTAATTGATAAAGAACACGGAAAAAATTTAGAATATAAAACTTCACAATTTTCAAAACCAAACACTCCTATAGTTTTTGGTAAAGAAACCGGTTACTATACTGTTCAGGGAACATACCCGGACAAACAATATATTGAAAAAGTTACCCTAACTGCCGGCAGGTTTATAACGAAAAATGATATGGACAGCAGAAATAAATTTGCAGTTATCGGTCGATTGGTTGAAAGAGATTTGTTTAAGAGAGAAAATGCTTTAGGAAAATATATATCTATTGCCGGAATAAATTATCGAGTCATAGGAACTTATACTGATGAAGGAGGTGATGCTGAAGAAAGGATTATTTATACTCCCCTTACCACCATGCAGTTAAATGATAAAAATTCTGATACAATCAAACAAATCGATATTTCTTATACTCCTACTATGGATCCAAAAAGGGCTATAGAATTAGGAAAAAACATTGACAGGGACTTAAGAGCCAAATTAAAAATCTCACCTACTGACAAATCCGGCTTATATTTACGAAACACGGCTGAGGCAATGGGCAACACTTTTGCAATATTGACCGTAATTACCGTTCTGGTACTTTTCATTGGGTTTGGAACTATTATAGCTGGTATCATAGGTATAAGTAATATTATGGTGTTTATTGTTAAGGAAAGAACTAAAGAAATAGGTATAAGAAAAGCTTTAGGTGCGCGTCCATCCAGCATTGTAGGATTAATATTACAAGAATCTATATTTATAACTATAATCTCTGGTTTTGCCGGAGTAGGTCTGGGTGTACTAACACTGAACTTAATCGGGAATAAATTTGATAGATATTTTATATTAAATCCTTCTGTAAACTGGAGCACTATTATTACCGCTACGATTTGTCTTATTTTTTTTGGTGCAATTGCAGGATTTATTCCCGCTAAGAAAGCAGCCAAAATTAAACCTATAGAAGCATTAAGATCTGAATAATATGCTTTAACCTTATTTAAATGTATTAAAATGTTAATTTTTGAGAAAGAAACCTGGAGCGAGATATATTATTCTCTAAGTAAAAATAAATTGCGAACTATTCTTACCATGATTGGAGTTGCCTGGGGTATGTTTCTTTACGTTTTTTTACTGGGTGCTGCAAAAGGAGTTGAAAACGGTTTCAACCGTATATTTGAAGGATTTGCTACTAATAGTATGTTCATATGGGCGGCGAATACTGGGGAAGCCTATAAAGGATATCCTAAAGGCCGGGAAATGAGTATCCGCTTAAAAGATGTTCAAGCTTTAAAACAAGAAATACCGGAAATTGATTTCATAGCCCCCAGAAATGTAAGTGGAATGTTTGGTACAGAACCCAGCAGTGTTTCCAGAGGTAATATTACTAAAGATTATACTGTTTATGGAGACTATCCCATCGTTTCTAAAGTTGAAAAAAAAGATTTAATTAAAGGAAGATTCATTAATCAGGATGATATTAATCAGAAAAGAAAAGTTGCTGTTATAGGAAAAGAGGTTGCAGAGCAATTATTTAAAAATAATGAAGATCCTATAGGTAAAAATATTAAAATTAGCGGGATTTACTTTCAGGTTATCGGAGTATATAAAATTTCAGCGGCTACAATGTCTAACGAATCAACTATATATATATCTTTTGACACTTTTCAAAGTTTATACAATCAGGGAGATAAAATAGGTTGGATGATTATTTCCATCAAACCTCAGTATAATGTAAAAGATGTTGAAAAAAAAGTAAAAAGTATTTTAAAAGAAAGAAATAATGTATCTCCAACCGATGAATTAGCTTTCGGAGGCTTTAATTTTGCTGAAGAATATGGTAAGCTTACCGGTTTTCTTTCCGGAATGCAAATACTTACCTGGATAGTAGGCGGGCTAACTATTTTAGCCGGTGTTATTGCTATTTCCAACATATTACTTATAACCGTAAAAGAACGAACTCTTGAAATAGGTATCCGTAGGGCCTTGGGTGCTAAACCCAGAGAAATTAAAGAACAAATACTTATTGAAAGTGTATTTTTAACTGTTTTCTCAGGTGTAATCGGCTTTATAGGAGGAGTATTGTGCTTAATGCTGGTTACAACATTAGTAGATGATCCAAAAGCGTTTCCTTTTTACAATCCAACCGTAAATTTATGGAATGTTTTTGCAGCACTTTGCCTGATGGTTACCTTAGGACTAATTATCGGGTTAATACCTGCTCAAAAAGCTGTACAGGTAAAACCTATTGAAGCTTTGCGTTCAGAATAAATATCAAGTTTTAAGTCTTTTTAGGAATTTAATAATTTAAAATTAAGTTAATAAATACTCAATCTTTCTTATTATAAAAGAAAAGATAATATATACTTTCTAATTAGTTGTATTTGGAATTTAAATGCTTCCAAAAACAACCTAAAATATTATCTTTGCATTATTCTCAAAAATAAAATAAATCCATGTCAGAAATAGCTGCAAAATATTCACCTAAAGAAGTAGAAAATCATTGGTATAAATTCTGGATTGAAAACAATTTTTTTCATTCGGAACCCAACGATAAAAAACCCTATACTATTGTTATTCCTCCTCCTAACGTTACAGGAGTACTTCACATGGGGCATATGCTTAACAACACAATTCAGGATGTTCTCATCAGAAGAGCCCGGATGTTAGGTTATAACGCCTGCTGGGTACCTGGCACAGACCATGCTTCCATTGCTACAGAGGCCAAAGTGGTAAATAAGCTAAAAGAAGAAGGTATTAGTAAATTTGACATAGGAAGAGAAAAATTTCTTGAACATGCTTGGGAATGGACCAACAAACATGGAGGTATTATTCTGGAACAATTAAAAAAGCTAGGATGTTCCTGTGATTGGGAAAGAACAAAATTCACATTAGATGATGATTTGTATGATTCTGTAATCAAATGTTTTGTTGATTTATATAATCGTGGGTACATCTATAAGGGACATAAAATGATTAATTGGGATCCTGAAGCTAAAACCAACATTTCTGATGAAGAAGTTATTCACAAAGAACAGAATGGAAAGCTATTTTTTCTTAGATATAAAATTGCAGGAGAAAACAAGTATGTTGTAGTTGCTACTACCCGCCCCGAGACCATATTCGGAGACTCTGCCATATGTATAAACCCTCAGGATGAGAGATATTCATTTCTTAAAGGTAAAAAAGTCATTATACCCATATGCGGAAGAGAAATTCCAGTTATTGAAGATGAATATGTTGATATTGAATTTGGTACAGGAGTTTTAAAAATAACCCCTGCTCATGATGTAAATGATTATAACTTAGGAAAAAAACATAAGCTTCAAACCATAGATATATTTAATGACGATGCCACTTTAAATGAATTAGGGCTTAATTATAAGGGTAAAGATCGTTTCACAGTACGTAAAGAAATAGTTAAAGAATTAAAAGATCTTGACTTGTTGGAAAAAGAAGAAGAACACATCAATAAAGTGGGTACTTCAGAGAGAACGGGAGCTGTTATAGAGCCTAAAATTTCGATACAGTGGTTTATGAAAATGAAAGATTTTGCTGAGCCTGCCTTAAAAACTGTACTGGATGATGAACTAAAATTATACCCTGATAAATTTAAAAATACATACAAACACTGGCTGGAAGATATTCATGACTGGAACATTTCCAGACAACTTTGGTGGGGACACAGAATACCTGCTTATTATTATGGAAAAGGAGAAAATGAATATGTAGTTGCAGAAACTATTGAGGCAGCTCTAACCTTGGCCCAACAAAAGATCCCTTCTCTTGTACTTGAAGATTTAAAGCAAGAGGAAGATGTTTTAGACACCTGGTTTTCCTCATGGTTATGGCCTATTTCCGTATTTAATGGTATCAATGAACCAGAAAATAAAGAAATTAATTATTATTATCCTACACAAGATTTAGTGACAGGTCCGGATATTATATTTTTCTGGGTTGCCCGAATGGTTATGGCTGGATATGCATTTCGCAATGAACGCCCTTTTTCCAATGTTTATTTTACAGGAATAGTAAGAGATAAGCAACGAAGAAAAATGTCCAAACAGCTAGGAAATTCGCCGGATCCTCTTGATTTAATCGAAACCTATGGTGCAGATGGAGTACGTGTGGGAGTTTTATTAAGTTCTTCAGCAGGTAATGATTTAATGTTTGATGAAGATTTATGCACACAAGGTAGAAATTTTGCTAACAAAATATGGAACTCATTCCGGTTGGTAAAATCATGGGATGTAGACCATACAAAAAAATCTCCTGCAGAAAGTTTAGAAGCTATATCCTGGATTAAAAATAAGATAGCACAAATTATTCATCAAATAAACCAGGATTTTGATAAGTATAGAATCTCAGATGCATTAATGTCTATATATAAACTTATATGGGATGACTACTGCTCCTGGTATCTGGAAGTAATAAAACCAACTTATGGTGAATCAATTGACGCAGAAACTTATCAGCAAACTGTATCTATTTTAGAGGATTTATTAAAATTACTACATCCTTATATGCCTTTCTTGACAGAAGAAATATGGCAGAATCTTAATGAAAGAAAAACTCAGGAAAGTTTAATAGTATCAGAATATCCGGTAGCCACCGATTTTGACATATCCTGCATAATAAATTTTGAGACTACAAAAGAAATAGTAACCTCTATCAGGAATTTCAGATCCGGTAAAGGAATATCTCCTAAAGATTCAGTTGAACTTTATATAAAAACAAGTTATAAGTTGCAAAATACAAATTCAATAAAAAAATTGGCCAATATTTCTACCATTCATACTTATGACACTTTAGAAATTCCTGTATTTAGTTTTCTTGTTGGAAAAGACGAATTTTCGATTCCATTTGCCGAAAGTCTGGATCTAGAAGCAGAAAAAGAAAAATTAAAAGAAGAAATTAAATATTTTCAAGGTTTCTTAAAAAGTGTAAATGCCAAGCTTAACAATGAAAAATTTGTTACAAGTGCTCCTGAGAAAGTAGTTGAAATGGAAAGAAAAAAACAATCCGATACTTTAGAAAAAATTAAAATTTTAGAAACTAAATTAAAAAATTTATAGATGAATTCTAAAATAATTAAAAGTACAATATTAATTTTATCTATAGTTCTTTATTTTTTTCTATTATGTAATTTACATCAGTCAATATTGGGATATGTAAATAATAATTTTACTTATCCTTTAGATGATTCATACATTCATTTAGCTATAGCTAAGAATATAGTGGAACATGGTGTTTGGGGAATAAATTCTGATGAATTTAGTTCAGCTTCTTCCTCACCTTTATTCACTGTAATTTTATCTTTAATTTTATATATTTTTGGAAATAACTCATATATACCGCTTTTAATAAATATATTATTTTCTTTATCTATAATATATTTAATCTGGTATTATTTTAAAAACAAACTATCTTATACTCTTTTAATTTTATTATTGATTTTAACAATAATATGGACTCCTTTGCCAAACCTCACAATAATAGCAATGGAGCACACATTACATATTTTTTTAACACTTCTGTATTTACTTTTAATTTGTGAAATTTTAATTAATAAAAATCAATCAAATAAAATTATATATTTATATTATTTAACAAGCTTTTTATTACCAATTTCAAGATATGAAGGATTGTTTATAATAATAGGAGGAAATTTAATCTTATTTTTATCAAAAAAAATTAAAATTTCGATTGTTGGAGGAGTATGTTCTATATTATCAGTTTCTCTTTTTGGATTTTATTTTATATACAATGGAGGTACTTTTTTCCCATATTCTGTTGTAATAAAAACTAGTCTTAATAATTTAAATTTAATTCAAAAGCTAATTCCATTTGATAACATAAGTAGCTATATTAAAGATAATACAGCTAGACCATTACTCATATGTTTTATATTTGTAATAATATATTCTTTTTTAGTACAATTTAAACTGAAAAAAAATATATTAAAAATTATCATAGCATTATCAATAGGTATCCTTTTGCACATAATGTACTCAAAATTTGGATGGCTAGCTAGATATGAAGCTTATATAATTCCAAGCTTGTTATGTATAATATTTTATTCTTTGCAAAATAGTTACAATGCATCAAAAAGACTTTCATTAAGCTATCAGCTTTTATATTATTTCTTGCTTATTTTGTTGATTTATCCTACTTATTATTTTACTAAAAGAAGTTTAATCAATCATGAAAAAATAATAATTGGTGCTGAAGAAATATATAATCAACAATATCAAACTGCTCTATTTATTCAGAAATATTATCCTAATAAAAGTGTTGCAATAAATGACATAGGCTATCCTTCATATTTATCTAATAATACTCATATAGTTGACATTTATGGTTTAGGCAATACCCAAATAGCTTTAGCAAAAAAAAATAAATCTAAAAATATTAATCCTGTCATTATTAGTGAAATTAAAAAAAATAATGTAAAGGCAGCATTTATTTATAAAAAATGGTTTTCTGATGATTTATATAAAGACTGGGTTGAGATAGGATATTGGGAAATTAATCATAGAGTTCGTTACATAGGAAAATTAGCAATCGGTGGTACTACAGGTGGAGCATGTGTTTATATTTTTAGTACAAGTACAGAGCTCAATGATATTGAATATTTAAAAAATTCTTTAAAAGAATTTAATAAGAATCAATTAACTCAAAATGCTCATTTCACTAAACTTGAAAAATAATTATCTAAAATAATTTATTTATTCTAAATTAAATATATTAGCATAAAATAATAACAAAATGAAAACCATTGGTCTTATTGGTGGAATGAGTTGGGAATCCACAGCAGAATATTATAAAATTATTAATCAGGAGATTAAAGAACTGGCCGGTGGTTTTCATTCTGCTCAGATTGTTTTATATAGTGTAGATTTCGACGTTATTGAAAAGTTTCAGTCTGAAAACAAATGGGATGAGGCCGGTAATTTTCTCTGTCAGGTAGCCCAAAATCTTGAAAGAGCGGGAGCTGATTTTATTGTTATAGCCACAAACACTATGCATAAAGTCTTTTCACAAATACAAAAATCTGTCAGTATCCCTTTAATCCATATTACTGAACCGGTGTTAGTTCAGCTAAAAGAATTAAATTTAAATAAACTTTTATTGTTAGGTACAAAATATACTATGGAACAGACTTTTTATAAAGATGAGTACATAAAAAATGGAATTAATATTGTAATTCCCTGGCAAGAGGAAATTGACTTAGTTAATGATATTATCTACAATGAATTATGTCTTGGTAAGTTTTTACATTCATCGGAAAGTATGTTAATCAATATTATTAACAAAGCCGTTGAGCAGGAAAATATTCAAGGAGTTATATTGGGATGTACAGAGCTTGAACTTTTGCTACAACAAGATCAAATTCAATTACCTCTTTTTAAAACTGCAGAATTACATGCAAAATATGCAGCAAAGCAAGCTTTAATTAATTGATTTATTTATTATCATATATATATATCATTTTGAGATCTAAAAAAATAATCATAAGTTAGCTTCTTAATTAATATAACATCATTTAAATATCAATATTACTTTATAAAATGAAATTAAAAAATACCCGGTTACTTATATATAGCCTCTTTACTTTAGTAATCTTATTGATATTATCTAATTCAAAATATACTGAATCAGCATCAACTAAAAAATCAAATTATAAAACCATGAAAACCATACCTTTAACAATTGAAGATTTTGCAAAAAAAATTATGGATTATAAAAGTAATCCGGAGGTATGGAAATATTTAGGTGATAAACCGGCTATTATTGATTTCTATGCTGATTGGTGTAGCCCGTGTAAAATGATAGCCCCTATGCTTGAAGAACTTGCAAAAGAGTATGAAGATGAAATTTATATTTATAAAGTTGATACCGAATCTGAACGTGAATTAGCCGCTATGTTTGGAATCAGAAGTATTCCTTCTATTTTATTTATTCCTATGGAAGGTGAACCTCAGATGGCGCAGGGAGCTATGCCTAAAGAAGATTTTCAACGTTTAATTGAAGAAATTTTACTAAATAATAAAAAAGAATAATCTGTAAGAATCAAGAAATATTTTAGTTTATACAATTACTATTTTTTTTCAGTTACAGCAAAAAATCCTTTATTAATTAAATAAGATTTGCACTTAGGACAAAATTCATTTTCTTCATTTAACGGATTTCTTCCTTCAGCATCCCTCATAATACATGATTTATCCGGACAATGATCTAAGCCTTGAGTATGACCAAATTCATGGGCTGTAACCTTATATAATTGCTCAGATAATTGCTTTTTATTTAAACGATAGGTAGATACTATACAAGATTTTCCGGGTCTATACCCCAACCCCATGACCCCCCAATCATTTATTTTACCTTTGCTTGTACTAATATCTTTATTAGTAATTCCAATAATGACTGTATCATTCTTTACTCTTCCCCTAAGAAATTTTATAAGAGAATCTGCTCTATATCTATTTCGTTTTTGATTATATGCATTTTTTGGTAATGGTATAGACTGATTTATATAGACTTTGGAAGATATGCCGGTAAATTGCTTATAAAGTTTATTGAGTTCATCATCTGAAAATTTTTCAAATGGCTGCAATATAATTACTTTGTTACTATCTATACTTTTACATTGATTTACTAATGAATAAATAAAAACAATAAATAAAAATTTAAAAAAAATTAAATACTTTTTACAGTTAACCATATTCTAAATATTTTTTAATTTTAATAGTTTACTCTTAAGGAATAACAACTATTTTTTAAACTGAGATATTAATTTATTATTATCACACTAATAAATAAATTTAATTCTTTTTTAAAATCTCATGCTGAATTTTATGTATATTAACTGCATGAATAAAGCTTTATTATTTTTATTATTTATCCCTTTGGTTAGTTGGGGCCAGAATCAAGTTGATACTTTAGATTTATCAGAATATGAAAATAAGTATGAATTGTCTAAAATTATTAATGAAACTTCCGGAGTTGAATTTTATAATAATTTTCTTTACACATTTAACGATAGTGGTGGTAAACCAGAACTATATAAACTAAATTCTTCAAATGGAAAAATTGTCCAGACTATTGATATAAAAGAAGCTATTAATATAGATTGGGAAGAAATTACAAGAAATAATGATACTTTATATATTGGCGACTTCGGAAATAATTTAGGGACAAGAAAAGATTTAACCATTTATTCTATTAAAATACCCCAAAACAACACCAATGAAAATATTTCCACTACAATTATTAATAAATTAAAATTTGTTTACGAAGATCAAATGGATTTTAAAAATTATGGTCATTTAAAAACAAATTTCGATTGTGAAGCTATGATTTATTACAATAATCTTTTGCACTTATTTTCAAAAAGATGGGGAGATAATAAAACCGTTCATTATATATTAAATCCCAAAATAAACGATTCGGTTCAGGTAGCAAAAAAAATTGAATCATTTGATACTGAATGTGTAATCACAGGGGCAGACATTTATAATAAAGAACTTTATTTAGTTGGATATACTAAAGAAGGAGCAGCTTATTTATGGAAATTTATGAACTTTAACGATCATCATTTTTTTTCCGGAAATTCAAAAAAAGTATTGTTAGGACTGACTGCAGCTATCAGTCAGATTGAAGGGATTGCTGTGACTGAAAACCAAATTTATATTACAGGTGAAGAAATGAATTATTCACTTTTTAAAGCACCTCCTATACTCTATATTATAGATAAAAATGAGTTATAAATTATCCTAAAGATAAATTCCTGCTTAGTTTTAAATCTTTTATATACGAAACTATATAACCGAATGAAATATCTGAATTTATGTATTAGTAAACATAGCATTTATTTTTGTATACCGTGGGCTTTAATCATCCGGAAATTGCCAGAAATATCCTGTTTTAATTCGACAAAGCTAAAATAGTCAAGAAATAATTCTTTAGTTTCTCTTCCCAATTCCTGATTGATTTCTATAAACACTTCGCCATTGTCCTTTAAGTTATTTTTTGCAAAATCAATTATTTTTTGATAAAAAATTAAAGGTTCAGAATCAGTAACGAACAATGCTTGAGCAGGTTCAAAGTTCAACACTCTTTTATCCATAGCTACTTTTTCAGAATTTCTTATATAAGGTGGATTTGAAACTATAATATCAAAAAGTTCATTATTAGAGAGTTGATTGCTATTTAATAAATCATAAGAAAAAAAATCAACTTCTACATTATTCAAATCTTTATTTTTATTGGCTGTTTCTAAAGCTTTTTCACTAATATCCAATCCAAATACTCTGAAGTTCTGTAAGCTCTTAGCCAATGCAATAGCTATACATCCACTACCTGTACATAAATCTATAATGTTCAGATTGATCTTATTTTTATATCTATCAACTATCCACTCTACCAGTTCTTCAGTTTCAGGACGAGGTATAAGAACGTCTGAATTTACTAAAATTTCACAACCGTAAAATTCTGTATTTCCTAAAATATATTGATAAGGCTCATCTTCCATTAATCTGTACAATGCTGTCTGAAATAAAATATTTTGAATATCCAAATCATCTCTTTGCTCGTTTAAACCCAATTTTAAAACAGAACGCGACTTATGAAGATAATTTTCTGCTAGAGAATAGAAGATAATGTCAATTTCTTTAGCATTATATTTTTGAGATAACTGATTATAAAATTGTTCTCTTAACTGTCCTAATGTTTTCATAAACTAAATTTACAATTTTTATTAAAGAAATAACCGGAACAAACTATTTTATTCCGGTTATTTTATTAGTTAATATAAACTATATATCTTAATCCTGATCTTCTATTATCCAGCCTCCTTCATCTAAAAGACTTTGAGCCTGTTTAAATTTTAATGATTTCACTTCTCCGCTTCTTAAATTTCTAACATTAACCATTTCATTCCTTCCAATTTTATTTACTCGTAAAGGTTCTGAAGGAACTTTATCTTCTGAATCTGTATTTTTATTTTCTTCAAAATCTCTACTTTCAACAGTTTTCTGTTTCACTTCTTTAGCTTGTTCAAATTTGGTTTCCTCTGGCTCTGTTGGAAAACCACCTTTAAATAAAAATGAAATAATTTCTTTATTGGTTTTATCCAGCATTTCACTGAATAATTTAAATGATTCCTGTTTGTAAATTACTAATGGATCTTTTTGTTCCCATACTGCTGACTGAGCTGACTTTCTTAATTCATCCATTTCTCTTAGATGCTCTTTCCAGTTTTCGTCAATAAGAGCAAGAGTGATTCCCTTTTCAAAATCCTGTAATAAAGCTCTTCCCTGCGAATTATATGCTTCTTCCAAATTAGTTGTTACATTCAAAATCTTAGTTCCATCAGTAAACGGAACTGAGATATTTTTATATCTATCTCCCTGATTTAAAAATATTTCTGAAACGAAAGGATATACTGTTTTAGATGTATTTTCTAACTTTTCTTTATAATTAGCTTCTGCTTGTTCAAATATTTGGTTAGTTAATTCATTTTCATTTAATCGACTAAATTCATTTTCATCTATAGGGGTATCCATAGCAAAAATAGTAGCCAATTCAAATTCAAAGTTCTTGAAATCTCTGTTTGCTTTATTAATTCTTACAATTACTGATGACGTATCATAAATCATATTAGCAATATCAATACTCAATTTATCACCAAACAATGCATTTTTTCTTCTTTTGTATATTACCTCCCGTTGTTTGTTCATGACATCGTCATATTCAAGCAAACGCTTACGTATACCAAAATTATTTTCTTCTACCTTCTTCTGGGCTCTTTCAATAGAATTGGTTATCATAGAATGTTGAATAACATCTCCTTCTTTATGTCCTAGCCTATCCATCATTTTAGCTATTCTATCCGAACCGAATAAACGCATCAAATTATCTTCAAGTGATACATAAAATTGAGAAGAACCTGGATCCCCCTGACGACCAGAACGTCCTCTTAACTGTCTGTCAACTCGCCTGGAATCATGTCTTTCTGTACCTATGATAGCTAAACCACCTGCAGCTTTTACTTCATCTGTCAATTTAATATCTGTACCCCTACCTGCCATATTGGTTGCTATAGTTACAACTCCTGCTTTACCTGCTTCAGCAACTATATCTGCTTCTTTTTTATGCAATTTTGCATTTAATACATTGTGAGGAATTTTTCTCATTTGCAAAGCTTTGCTTAGCAATTCTGAAATCTCAACGGAAGTTGTACCTACAAGAACCGGTCTGTGTTCCTCTTTAGATAAACGAATTACTTCGTCCAGTACAGCATTAAACTTCTCACGATTTGTTTTGTAAACCAAATCCTGACGATCATCCCGAATAATTGGTTTATTTGTAGGAATAGCTACAACATCTAGTTTGTATATCTCCCAGAACTCACCAGCCTCAGTTTCAGCTGTACCTGTCATCCCTGCAAGTTTGTTATACATTCTGAAATAATTCTGAAGAGTAACAGTAGCAAACGTTTGTGTAGCCGCTTCAACTTTTACATTTTCTTTAGCCTCTAATGCCTGATGTAAACCATCTGAATATCTTCTTCCATCCATAATACGGCCGGTCTGTTCGTCAACAATCTTAACCTGACCATCTATCACAACATACTCTACGTCTTTTTCAAATACCGTATAAGCTTTTAGTAACTGACTTAAAGAATGAATTCTTTCTGACTTTATAGCAAAGTATCTTAAAAATTCCTCTTTTTCTTTATGTTCTTCTTCTTTTGAAAGATTTTTATTTTCAATTTCAGCTAGAACAGTTCCAAAATCTTCTAAAACAAAAAAGTTTGGATCTTCATTTCCTTTAGATAAAAACTCAATTCCTTTGTCTGTAAGTTCTACCTGGTTATTTTTTTCATCGATTGAAAAATACAAATCTTTGTCTGCCTCCGGCATCATCCGATTGTTATCAGAAATAAAGTAAGCTTCCGCTTTTAATAAAATAGCTTTGTTCCCTTCTTCAGATAAAAATTTAATTAAAGGTTTATATTTAGGCATACCTCTATATACCTGATACAGTTTATGACCTCCTTCTTTTTTATCGCCAGTACCCAACAATTGTTTAGCTTCCTGAAATATTTTTGATATTTCATTCTTTTGAGCATTATAAATAGTTTCTACCACAGGTTTTAAATCCTGGTATTCTTGTTTATCTCCCTGCGGTATTGGACCGGATATAATCAATGGAGTTCTGGCGTCATCAATTAATACTGAGTCCACCTCATCCACTATTGCATAATTGAGCTGTCTTTGAACTAAATCAGTGGGCGAATTTGCCATATTGTCACGCAAATAATCAAATCCAAATTCGTTATTGGTTCCATAAGTAATATCTGCCAGATAAGCTTGTCTTCTGGAATAGGAATTAGGCTGGTGATTATCGATACAATCAACTCTTAGTCCGTGAAATTCAAAAATTGGAGCCATCCATGCAGAGTCCCGCTTAGCCAAATAATCATTTACTGTAACTACGTGAACTCCTCTACCCGGCAAAGCATTTAAATACATAGGAAGAGTACCTACCAGGGTTTTACCTTCCCCTGTTGCCATCTCAGCTATTTTTCCCTGATGCAAAACAGTTCCACCTATATATTGAACATCATAGTGAATCATATCCCATTTCACTTCTTTACCAGCAGCATTCCAGCTATTTTTCCAAACAGCCTTATCTCCTGATAGTGATACATATTCTTTGCTATCGGCCAATTCTCTGTCAAAATCAGTAGCAGTCACTTCTATGCTTTCATTCTCTGTAAAACGCCTTGCGGTTTCTTTGATA
The DNA here is from genome assembly GCF_004014855.1 of Apibacter raozihei. Taxonomy (NCBI): domain Bacteria; kingdom Pseudomonadati; phylum Bacteroidota; class Flavobacteriia; order Flavobacteriales; family Weeksellaceae; genus Apibacter; species Apibacter raozihei. Next base: position 2,400,594 of record NZ_CP034930.1, on the reverse strand, counting down.
AGCGCAAAAGCCTGAGGTAAAATTTCCTCTAAAACTTCTTCTTCTACTTTATATGATTCTTTTTCAAGTTTTTCAATTTCCGTATAAAGAGACTCTTTTTCGTCTATGTTTTCGGTTTGTTGAGCTTGATCTTTTAACTCATTAATTTTCGTATTTAAATCGAAAGTAGCCTGAGAAACGCGCTCTTTGAATTCAATAGTTTTATGTCTAAGTTCATCTATGGATAATGAAGATATTCCTTCCTCTTCTTTTTTAATTTTATCCAAATATTTATTTAGTAGTTGTAGATCTTTTTTATGTTTATCCCCAATAAATAATTTGAGAACAGAATTTAAAATGTTCATTGTATGTGATTAATTTTAAGCTTACAAATGTAGTAAAAAATGTATTATCCTAGGTAATTAAATAGTAAAGCCCTATCGAGCTAGGGCCTTAGTATTCAATATTCGTCTTCGTTCCAGAGAAAATCATCATCGGTAGGATAATCAGCCCATATTTCTTCTATACTATCATAAATTTCACCTTCATCTTCTATTGCCTGAAGATTTTCGACTACTTCGAGTGGAGCTCCTGTTCTGATAGCATAGTCTATTA